>NZ_JBDWIU010000008.1:0-287600 GCF_039974535.1 Litoreibacter sp.
CACCAAGTTCGAAGCTGAGGCCTACATCCTCACCAAAGAAGAAGGCGGTCGTCACACGCCGTTCTTCGCGAACTACCGCCCACAGTTCTACTTCCGTACAACTGACGTCACCGGCACAGTTCAGCTTCCAGCTGGCACTGAGATGGTTATGCCAGGCGACAACCTGAAGTTCGACGTTGAGCTGATCGCACCAATCGCGATGGAGCAAGGCCTCCGCTTCGCGATCCGCGAAGGCGGCCGCACAGTTGGCGCTGGTGTTGTATCCAAGATCACTGAGTAATGGGGTGCGGGCCTAGGCCCGCGCACCACGTGGGTGACCTGGGGCAGTCGTTCGTAAGAACGATGAGAGCAGAGAACCCACTCGGTTGTTACTAAACAGAAGGCCGCTTCCAAAAGGAGGCGGCCTTTTTGCGTTGGTTAAGTTGTGGGAGCATTAAACTTCCGCTTGGCGGACGACGCGGACTTTCAGTTTCTTGCCTTCGCTAACGCAGCATTTCCTCGCACTTGCAGCGGCATGCATTTTGCAGTGCAGCGGATTTCACCAGAGCGGCCATCCATGCGGGGATTTTGAAAATCGCAAGCAACGATGCTCCGCGATCGAGATGTTCGATCCAGTCTACTGCATCGAACATCCAATTTAGCCATGTCGATTTGCTACATGCCAGCCATCTTGCTGCGCTTAGAACATGTCGCGAAGATCGAGTGTGGGAGCGTCTCGCTCAATTTCGAACGCTGTGGCACCTTGGTCTGAGATGATCTGAACCTCTAGCTCCAGTGCGTTCGGGAATGGGCCAAAGTAGGCAAAAGTGATCAAAGACGCTACCTCGGTATCCAAGCAATTTAGCAGATATTCCGTATGGAATTCTGTGTGGCCTGTCTCTTCGGCATGTTCTTCGTGACCATGATCTTCATCGCCGTGTTCATGACCTTCTTTTGTATGCTCCTCATGCCCATATTCAATCGCAACCAAAATCTGGTCACCCGGTACGGCGAAGAAGTTCTCTGATCTGGGCCAAAACGGAGTTTTTCAACAGTATCAGCCCAAAGTTGCATTTATTTCGAATAGCGCGGACGTCTGCATTTGCGCGTAATCTCAAATGTCGGTGCGGATTTGGTGGCCTGGTCCAAAGAGAAGGCGCACGCTGGTAACTGCCGTGTCGATATCCCACGTAATGCGGTCGATTGTGAACAATGCACTCTGGAGAGGGCATTGCAGGACATCTGCTTCACCCTGCGTTGCTGATGTCGCTGAGAACTTTATTTCGCCGTGCGTGTAGGGTGCATGTTTGAGCAACCATTCGTTTGCACTGATCGTCTCAAAGTTCTCGTCTAAGATAGAGGGAACTACGGCTGGGTTGATCCACCGATCCTCATAGGCGTAGGACGCACCATCGGCCAAGTGCAAAGCGCAGACATGTAGCAACCACTGGTCCGGTGGCGTTTTCATGGCTTTGCTAACAGATGGCGGCGGTGCAATTTCGCGCCGTTTGATCCGCTGATAGTCGTAAGAATGGCCTGCATCCTCGACTTCGTTACGGATCACGGCAATGTTCAAAGTAGCTTTGGCAACGGGCTGAACCGCCACCCGCGTTCCTGCCTTGCGCCTGCGGTCCAACACGCCAGTTTCTGCTACAGCGCGCAATGCGCGGTTGACTGTGGTCCGCGCGCATCCAAATTCTAACGCGAGGTCTGCCTCATTCGGGATCAGATCACCAGGCCGCCATTCGCGTGCATGGATGCGGCGAAGGACTTCGGTCTGCACACTTTGCCAGTTCCGAAATTTCGGCGTGTTCATAGGGCTTCTTTCAGATCATCAATGGTGCGTTTGTATGCCGCGATGATGGCCTTGCGTGCAACATGTTCACCACCCGTCACCATATGACGCCCTGCAGACCAAACATCACGTACAAGGCGGTCGTCACCCGCAAAAATCCAAGCATCCAATGCGGTGTCGCCGCTGCGGCCCCACATATGTTCGTTGTCCGTATCAAGGGCCATCATGTCGGCCCAATGACCTGCCTCAAGCCGTCCGGTTTGGCGTTGGGCTGCCTGCGCCCCGCCGCGAAGAATTTCTTCAAATAACCTATGACCGGTCGAGAGTTCACTCGTTGCCAGCGCAGCGCGCGTGCCGTCCCGCAAGCGTTGCGAATATTCCAACGTACGCAGCTCTTCACTCAGGGCAATTCGGACATTGCTGTCGGAACCGATCGCAATCTTTCCGTTTGTATCCAACCATCGTACCGCGTCAAAAATACCGTCCCCTAGGCTGCTTTCGGTAATCGGGCATAACCCTGCCACTGCCCCTGATTGCGCCAAGCGCACTGTCTCGCTCGGCGTCATCTGGGTGCCGTGGATCAGGCACCACCGTGCATCCAGCCCCATATTGTCCAGCGCCCACTCCACGGGCCGAGCGTCCCAATAGGCTTGCACTTCATCAACCTCAAGCACCTGTTCTGCCAGATGCATATGGATTGGCCCTGTTGGAAACAGTGTTGCGTAAGATTTTAACGTCTCGACACCAACGGCCCGCAGTGAATGAGGGGCAACCCCGTGCTTGGTATCGGTAGGTAACGATGAGAGAGAAGCGATGGCTCCGTCATGCAAGGTTTGAAATTGTTCCAGATCGTTGCCAAACCTGATCTGGCCGTCTGTCAGCGCTCGTCCATCACATCCGCCAAATTGATAATGTACGGGGAGCAAGCACAACCCAATTCCCGTTTGCGATGCGGCAGCGGCCACGCGTGATGACATCTCTGCAATGTTATCATAGGGCACGCCGCCCGGTTGGTGATGCAGATAGTGGAATTCAGCATTCGTCGCATAACCTGCTTCTAGCATTTCCATCTGGACGAACGCTGTAATGGCTTGAACGTGATCAGGGTTTAAGCGGTCCAAGAACCGGAACATCAATTGCCGCCACGTCCAGAAACTGTCGCTAGGGTTCGGACCGCGCCTTTCGGTCAGGCCGGCCATCGCGCGTTGGAACGCGTGGCTGTGCACATTCACGGGTGAAGGAAGCAACATGTCGGTTGTCGTGCCAGCAGCGGCCGCATCCGATTGCACCGCCGAAATACGCCCGTCGACATCAATGTCGACCCGCACATCGGACGCCCAACCCGATGGCAGTAACGCAGATTTAGCCCAAATAGTTTTCATGATGCTCTCGCTTGACAAGTTTATTATGTATGCACATAAAAACACCAAGTGCTCATTATTGCAAGCAAGGCGATACATATGCTTTTGACCAATGGACAGGTTGCGACCCTCAAAGACGACGATAGCTTTGGCTTGATCGAAGATGGCGTGATTGCATTGGATGGTGCACAAATCGCCTGGGTCGGCATTGCGGCTGATGTGCCAGATACCTACCGAAACTTGCCAACCCATGATCTAGAAGGACGGCTTGTCACGCCTGCATTGATAGATTGCCACTCTCACGTCGTATTCGGCGGCAATCGCGCGGCGGAGTTCGAACAACGATTAAATGGTGCCAGCTATGAAGAGGTTGCAAAGGCAGGCGGCGGTATTGTCTCGACCGTAACTGCCACGCGTGCCGCATCCGATGAAACTCTGCTCGCAGATGCTTTGAAGCGGGTTGATACTATGATCGCCGAAGGCGTGACGCTTCTTGAAGTGAAGTCTGGTTACGGTTTGGACCGCGATTCTGAGTTGAAAATGCTGCGGGTGGCGCGTCGGATTTCCGAAGTGCGCCCAATTGACGTGCGCACCAGTTTCCTTGGCGCACACGCGGCTCCTTCGGAATATACGGGACACCCCGACGATTATATCGACGAGGTTTGCATCCCGACATTGCGCGCAGCCCACGGTGAGGGGTTGATCGACGCGGTCGACGGGTTCTGCGAGGGCATCGCATTTGATACGTCCCAGATTGCCCGCGTTTTTACCGTGGCTCAGGAGCTTGGCTTGCCAGTAAAACTGCACGCTGAACAGTTATCCAATATAGGTGGCACACAACTTGCGGCACGACATAATGCACTGAGCGCTGATCATGTTGAATACGCAACGGACGACGATGCTGCAGCTCTGGCTAATTCGGGCACTGTCGCCGTTGTTCTGCCTGGCGCGTTTTACACACTCCGAGAAACACAAGCGCCCCCGATCCAGTCTTTTCGCGACCACGGTGTCCGCATAGCGTTGGCCACCGATTGCAATCCCGGGTCTTCGCCGCTGACGTCACCGTTGCTGACGATGAACATGGCCTGCACGCTGTTCCGTATGACACCACTAGAGGCGCTGCTGGGCATGACCACCCACGCCGCCCGTGCACTGGGCGAAACCAACCGTGGCCGCATCATCGCGGGCAACCGCGCCGACCTCAATATCTGGGATGTCGCGCATCCGGCTGAACTTTCCTATCGCATCGGGTTCAACCCTTTGCACACACGCATTTTTAAGGGGTCGCTATGACAGTCTCGTTAACACCGGGTGCCGCGACATTAGCGCAGTTGCACGATATTTGGTCCCATCAAAAACCCGTCACGCTTGATGCGTCTTCGCACGCCGGCATCCACGCCGCCGCCGCTGTCGTTGCTAAAGCCGCCGCAAGCGATACCGCTGTCTACGGCGTCAACACAGGTTTTGGAAAGCTCGCGAGTGTCACGATTGCAGCCCAAGACGTGGCGACCCTTCAACGTAATTTGATCCTGTCGCACTGCTGTGGCGTGGGCGATCCGTTGGACACGGCGACCACACGATTGATGATGGTGCTAAAGCTGTTATCGCTGGGGCGCGGCGCATCGGGCGTGGTGATGTCCACCGTTGAGATGATCGAGGCAATGCTGGCCCGCGACGTGACACCCATCATCCCCAGCCAAGGTTCTGTCGGAGCGTCCGGCGATCTGGCCCCGCTCGCACATATGGCTGCAGCGATGATCGGCGAGGGCGAAGCGGTGTTTGACGGCACACGCATGCCAGCGGGTGAGGCACTGTCCAAGGCAGAGATCACGCCGATTGTTCTGGGGGCCAAAGAGGGCCTCGCACTGATCAACGGCACGCAGTTTTCAAACGCCTGCGCGCTTGTGGGCTTGTGGGGGGCGTGGCAAAACGCGGCGACGTCTGTGCTGACGTGTGCGTTATCCACCGACGCGATCATGGGGTCCACGGCACCTTTGCAAGATGCGATCCATACGCTCCGAGGTCACGCGGGACAGATTGCCGTTGCACGTGCGCAACGCGCCCTTATGGAAGGGTCGGTGATCCGCGAAAGCCACGTTGAGGGCGACGCGCGCGTGCAAGACCCGTATTGCATTCGCTGCCAGCCACAGGTCACGGGGGCTGCATTGGACGTGCTTCATTTCGCAGCCCGCACGCTTGAGATTGAAGCAAACGCAGTCACAGATAACCCGTTAGTTTTGGTCGACGATGATATGATCGTCTCGGGGGGCAATTTCCATGCCGAACCCGTTGGGTTTGCTGCCGACCAAATCGCCGTTGCCGTGTCCGAAATCGGTGCAATCGCACAGCGCCGTGTGGCCTTAATGGTGGACCCGACGCTGAGCTTTGATCTACCGCCATTCCTGACACCTGATCCGGGCCTGAATTCTGGCCTTATGATCGCCGAAGTCACGACTGCGGCGTTGATGAGCGAGAACAAGCACCTCGCCAATCCGTGCACAACCGACAGCACGCCGACCTCGGCCAACCAAGAGGATCACGTGTCCATGGCCGCCCACGCGGCAAGGCGATTGTTGCGAATGAACGCGAACCTGAATGTAATCCTCGGGGTCGAGGCAATGTGCGGTGTGCAAGGAATCGAATTTCGCGCGCCCTTACAAACAAGTGCACCATTGCAGGCAGCGATGAGTACTTTGCGCGCAGAGGTTCCCACAATCAAAGAAGACCGCTACATGGCGCTGTCGATTGAAGCCGCCGCAGCAATGGTTGCTTCAGGCAAGCTGACTGGTGCAGTTGACCTACCACCTTTCGTGAAAGGGCATGCAAAATGACACCTGTGTCAGTCACCCAAGGGTGTAGCCCGATTGTTTTAGGCTTGCCGCACACAGGAACGTTTGTGCCCGATGATGTAAGCGCAAATCTCAATGAAAATGGGCGCAAACTGGCTGATACGGATTGGCATATCGACAAGCTTTATGATGGGTTAATTCCAAACTTAACAACGGTCAGGGCTAACTTTCACCGCTACGTCATTGATGCCAATCGCGATCCTGAGGGGGCCAGCCTGTACCCCGGGCAAAACACGACGACGCTGGTACCATTGACTGATTTTGATGGTCTGAACATTTGGGATACGCCCCCAACCGAAGCCGACGTCGCGGCGCGGCGCAGTGCGTTCCATGCGCCCTATCATAACGCCCTCACGACAGAGCTGGACCGCGTCCGCGATATCCATGGCATAGCAATCTTGTACGATTGTCATTCTATCCGTTCCCACATCCCACATTTGTTTGAAGGCTTCCTTCCCGATTTCAACATCGGAACAAATCTGGGCACGACTTGCGCAGACCGGATCGAAGCTGCAACAGTTGAAATTTGCAAGCACGCCGAAGGCTACAGCAACACGTTGAACGGACGTTTCAAAGGCGGTTGGACGACGCGTCACTACGGACATCCCGCCTTAGGTATTCATGCAATCCAGATGGAACTGGCCCAATCAGTTTACCTAACCGACGAAGCCGCACCTTGGACCTATGATCAAGCCCGCGCGGATCGCTTGCGACCACACCTGACACAAATTCTCATTGCTTTGGCCGAACTGGCCCCGTCTTTAGGAGGCACCCAATGACCAATTCCCGCCACAACCTGCGCGATGTCTTTGCCCCAACAGGCACTGAGATCACGGCCAAAAGCTGGCTAACCGAAGCGCCCATGCGAATGCTGATGAACAACCTACACCCCGACGTGGCAGAGAACCCGCACGAGTTGGTGGTGTATGGTGGCATTGGCCGTGCCGCACGCACATGGGAGGATTTTGATGCCATCGTCGCTGCCCTCAAAGTGTTAGAAGATACACAGACATTGCTGGTTCAATCAGGCAAACCGGTTGGCGTATTCAATACCCACAAAGATGCACCGCGCGTTCTGATCGCCAATTCCAACCTCGTGCCGCATTGGGCGACGTGGGACCACTTTAACGAACTCGATAAAAAGGGCCTCGCGATGTACGGCCAGATGACGGCGGGGTCGTGGATTTACATCGGGACGCAAGGCATTGTGCAAGGTACCTATGAGACGTTCATGGAAGCGGGTCGTCAGCACTACGATGGCAATCTGACAGGGCGCTGGATTTTGACTGGCGGTCTGGGGGGCATGGGCGGCGCACAACCTTTGGCTGCGGTGATGGCTGGTGCATGCTGCTTGGCCGTCGAATGCGACGAAACTCGCGCAGATTTCCGCCTGCGCACGCGCTATGTGGACGAAAAGACCCACGATCTGGACGAAGCTTTGGCCATGATCGAGGCTTGGACCAAAGCAGGCGAGGCAAAATCAGTTGCGTTGATTGGCAACGCGGCCGATGTGTTCCCCGAACTGGTCAAGCGGGGCGTAAAGCCTGACATGGTCACCGATCAAACATCTGCCCATGATCCGATCCACGGCTACCTACCGCAAGGTTGGAACGTAGCACAGTGGCGTGAAAAACAAGAGAGCGCGCCGAAGGAAGTCGAAGAAGCAGCTCGCGCGTCGATGAAAACCCAAGTCGCAGCGATGGTGGATTTCTGGAACGCAGGGGTTCCGACGCTGGATTACGGCAACAACATTCGCCAAGTTGCGCAGGAAGAAGGGCTAGAAAACGCGTTTGCATTCCCCGGATTTGTGCCTGCTTATATTCGCCCGCTGTTTTGTCGCGGCGTTGGCCCGTTCCGTTGGTGCGCCCTGTCTGGTGACCCAGAAGATATCTACAAAACCGATGCCAAGGTGAAAGAATTGATCGACGATCCGCATCTGCACAACTGGCTCGATATGGCGCGCGAACGTATTGCTTTCCAAGGTCTACCTGCACGGATTTGCTGGGTTGGTTTGGGGCTGCGTGACAAGCTAGGCCTTGCGTTCAACGAAATGGTCCGGACTGGCGAACTCAGCGCGCCTGTTGTGATTGGCCGTGACCACCTCGACAGCGGCTCCGTCGCCTCGCCCAACCGCGAGACGGAAGCGATGAAAGACGGGTCAGATGCTGTATCTGACTGGCCCCTTTTGAATGCGATGCTGAACGTCGCTGGCGGGGCCACATGGGTGTCTCTGCACCACGGCGGTGGTGTTGGCATGGGCTTCTCTCAGCATTCCGGCATGGTCATCTGCTGTGACGGAACCGAGGATGCAGACCGCCGGATCAAGAATGTGTTATGGAACGATCCGGCGACGGGCGTCATGCGTCATGCCGATGCTGGATATGAGGACGCACTGGATTGCGCACGCGAGAACGGCCTGAACCTCCCTGGCATTTTGTGACATGATCGACTTAATCATTGGCGACGCAGCCCTGACACCCACGGCCTTAGATCGAGCGGTTCGCGAAAAGCACCGCGTTCGGATCGCAGAGAGCGCAATGGTTCGTGTGCGAAGTGCACGGGTGGTCGTGGATGATATTCTTTTGGAAGATGCGCCGGTCTATGGCGTGAACACCGGTGTCGGATCGCAAAAGGCGCACGCCGTCGATCTGAGTGCGATCACCGATTATAACCGCGCCTTGATCCGCGCTCATGGCACCCGTGTACCGGGACCCCATGCGTCGCAGGAAACGGTGCGCGCGACTTTGATCGTCATGATAAACGAGCATTGTCATGGGCTTTCAGGTATCTCCCCTGAGTTACTAAGTCTGATGGCGGAACTGGCCAATGCAGACATTATGCCCAAGATTGATGCCAGCGGTTCCGTAGGTGCATCAGACCTCGTGCCCCTTGCACAGATTGCTGAATGGATACTGTCAGATCCGCGTTCCATCGCCGCAGAATTGCCAAAGGCCAAAGATGCGCTTTGTCTCATCAATTGTAATGCATTCAGTTTAGCCGTTGCCGCGCTCGGGTCCTCCGATTTAAAATCTCTTTTCTCGGGCTTCGAACATGCCGCAGTATTCTCTCTTGAAGGGTTTCGCGCCAACCTCGATGCGGTTTCCCAAGATGTTGCATGCATGACTGCCCGTGTCGGGCAGCGTGAGGTTGCTGACAACCTCGCGGGTCTTCTCAAAGGCAGCGCGTTGCTAGAAAAAGGCAAGGCCCGGTTTCTTCAGGATCCGCTTAGCTTTCGTAATGTCACACAAGTCCTCGGTGCCGCATTGGAATGTGCCGACTGGTTAGAACGGGTATTAACCGATGAAATGGCCAGTTCGGTCGTGAATCCAATGATCGTCCGGTCCGATAGTTCGGCTGTAAGCCATGGCAATATGGATACGACACGCCTGACATTGGCGATCGACATGATGCGACAAGCCTTAGCAAAGGTTGCTGATGTCGTGGGGGAGCGTGTTCAGAAGCAGCAGTGGCCAACGTTTTCGGGATTACCAATCGGGCTTGCACAAGATGACGCCCCAACGGGCGGGGTTCAATTCCTTAATCTCGGGCATATTACGGCATCACTCGTCACTTCCGTGAAAATTTGGGCTACGCCCCATCTTTTGCACTCTGTCGGTCAAGTGGCGGACGGGGTTGAGGATACAGCCAGCAATGCCGTTCATTCGGCATTTGATCTAAACCGACAAATTGAGGCTTGCTTCAAGATCGCAACACTCGAAACGATCGTTGCACTATGGGCGATAGATCGGCGCGACCTACCAGTCGAGGATTTGGGACAAGCACAACGCGCCCTTTGTGATCAGTTAAAGCCACTTCTTCCGATCGGCAGTGAGGGTGCAGACACTTTTGACTTAGCCCCCTGTGTCAAACTGTTCCGCGACTATTTTTCGACCGTTGAAAGCAATGAGTGCGGTTTAAAGTAGTTGATTTTACTCTTTGCTGAGATGCATTGAAAACAATTTTACTGTGATTTTTTTCATTTCTCACATCATTGAAAAACACGAAAGGGTGGTTGGCGCAGCTGCAGCGACAGACTTTTTTGGCCGTACTTTGTGAATTCGTATATCATGTCTCGCTGCAGATTGCACGAATGACCGGTTTTCTCGCCACTCAGCAGCATTGAAAATTACGCAAGCGCAGCAAATTTCGCGCTGGGTGCGCAGGCAGCGCGAAAACTGAATTCACACAATGGGCTCAAAGCAGTCATCCGAAATAACACCAAAGCCCGGAATCAAGCGCGTAGCGCGCCGGGCGTCGCCAGACCGCGGGGTGGCGATATTGTAACCACAGCTCACCATTTCAACGGGGGATGTGCTCAGCTACCATAAAGTGGTGTGAACCAGTGTTGCATCGCCACCCCGCGGTCTGGCGATGCCCGACTTGTGACCAACTGAGAGGTTGCACGGCGCCCAGATTAGCAACGGGGTGTCGCTGTCACTTTGCATTCGCAAAATGACCTTGCGCATGGGCTTTAAAATCTCTGGGGATTTTAAACCCGTCAAAAAAGGTGTTGCCACACCCACCGACTCCCCCTATAGCACCCACACGGAACAGGGGTACGCGATGCGTGCCCTTCTTTTGTTCTGGAAAATAGACGCGATGAGGGTGCCGGATGAGCCGGTATCTTCCAATCCGTTAAGACCTCATTCGAGGGATATATGTCATGGCAGCAAGCCAAAACATTCGCATCCGCCTGAAAGCATTCGACTACCGGGTACTTGATGCATCCACACAAGAGATCGTTAACACAGCTAAGCGCACCGGCGCTGACGTTCGTGGCCCGATCCCTTTGCCAAACAAGATTGAAAAATTCACCGTTCTGCGTGGTCCACACGTAGACAAAAAATCCCGCGATCAGTTCGAGATCCGTACGCACAAGCGTCTGCTCGACATCGTTGACCCAACTCCGCAGACCGTGGACGCGCTGATGAAGCTCGACCTTGCTGCTGGCGTTGACGTCCAGATCTCGGTTTAAGGAGGGCTACTGAATGTTGCGCTCTGGTGTAATTGCGAAGAAGGTCGGCATGACCCGCCTCTTCATGGAAGACGGCAAGCAGATCCCTGTCACCGTTCTTCAACTCGAAAAGCTGGAAGTTGTGGCCAACCGCACAATTGAGAAGGACGGCTACACAGCTGTTCAGCTCGGTGCAGGCACAGCAAAAGCTAAACGGACGTCCAAAGCCATGCGCGGTCACTTCGCCGCTGCTAAGGTGGAGCCTAAGCGCAAGGTCGCTGAGTTCCGTGTGACCGAAGGCAACCTGATCCCCGTTGGTGAAGAAATCATCGCGGAGCACTACTTTGACGGCCAGTTCGTTGACGTAGCAGGGACTTCGATCGGTAAAGGCTTCCAAGGTGCTATGAAGCGTCACAACTTTGGGGGCCTTCGCGCTACTCACGGTGTGTCGATCTCTCACCGTTCGCACGGTTCGACTGGCCAGTGTCAGGATCCGGGTAAGGTTTTCAAGGGCAAGAAGATGGCTGGCCACATGGGCGCCGTCCGCGTGACCACGCAGAACCTGCAAGTTGTTAAAACTGACAACGAGCGCGGCCTGATCATGATCAAAGGCGCCGTTCCTGGTTCCAAAGGTGGCTGGGTCACCGTTAAAGACGCCGTGAAGAAGCCTTTGGCTGACACCGTTGTCTTCCCTGCCGCGCTGCGTTCCGCCGCTGTAACTGAAGCACCAGCTGAAGCTGCTGCCCCAGAAGGAGATGCGTCCGATGAAAGCTGATGCAATCAAACTTGACGGCAAATCGGCCGGCTCCGTAGAGCTGTCTGACGCCATCTTCGGCCTCGAGCCACGTGTAGACATTCTGCACCGTGTGGTTCGCTGGCAGCGCAACAACGCGCAGGCTGGTACTCACAAGGTGAAGACCCGTTCCGAAGTTAACTACTCGACCAAGAAGATATACCGTCAAAAAGGTACTGGTGGCGCACGTCACGGTGCTCGTTCGGCTCCGATCTTCCGCGGTGGTGGTGTCTACAAAGGCCCAACACCTCGCAGCCACGGCCACGAGCTTCCTAAGAAAGTTCGTAAGCTTGGCCTGATGCACGCTCTGTCCGCGAAAGCGGTTGCAGGCGAGCTGGTCATCATCGACAGCATCGACGTGAAAGACGTGAAAACCAAAACTTTGGCCGCACAGGTTAAGGAATTGGGTTGGAAGCGCGCTTTGATCATCGACGGTGCCGACGTGAACGCTGACTTCGTTCAAGCTGCCCGCAACATCGCTGGTCTGGACGTTCTGCCAACAATGGGCGCGAATGTCTTCGACATCCTGAAACGCGACACTTTGGTTATCACCAAAGCTGGTCTCGAAGCACTGGAGGCTCGCCTGTCATGAGCACGAAGTCTGAGCACTACGACGTGATCCGCAAGCCGTTGATCACCGAGAAAGCCACATTGGCCTCGGAGAACAACGCGGTTGTATTTGAGGTCGCTATTGAGGCCAACAAGCCGATGATCAAAGAAGCAGTGGAAACACTCTTCGGCGTCAAGGTGAAGGCGGTTAACACCTCCATCACTAAAGGTAAGGTTAAGCGTTTCCGCGGCCAGCCTGGTCGTCGTAAGGACGTGAAGAAGGCGTATGTTACCCTCGAAGAAGGTAACACAATCGACGTCTCTACCGGTCTTTGATTGGTTGGTGCGCTAGAAGGCGCACCACTTAAAGAATTAGAAACCCCGGTCTGGAAACAGGCTGGGGTTTTTTGTTGCCCGTTGAATTGAGCATAGAGCCGCCCAAACACAAAAATGTTGCGAGACATTTGCCAAGGCGCCGCTACATTCAAATTCATATTCAATGACGGAGATGGCAAGATGAAACGGTTAACCGCAAAAGACTTTGATCCCAAAATTTTAGAACTCTACGATTTCTACGCCCACGGGCAGATCACCAAACGCCAGTTCCTTGATGGGGCGGCCAAGTTCGCAGTGGCTGGCATGACCGCCACGACCATCCTCGGGCTGATGTCCCCGAACTATGCGCTGGCCGAGCAGGTCTCGTTCAACGACCCTGATATTGAACCCGAATACGTCACCTACCCATCCCCCAACGGCCACGGTGAAGTGCGCGGCTACATGGTCCGCCCCGCTGGTGTTGAGGGCAAACTGCCCGCAGTGGTCGTGGTGCACGAGAACCGTGGCCTCAACCCCTACATCGAAGACGTGGCACGCCGTTTGGCCAAGGCTGGCTTCATGGCACTGGCACCGGATGGCTTAACTTCGGTGGGCGGCTACCCCGGCAATGACGCGGAGGGGCGCGAGTTGCAGCGCACTGTGGACCGCACGAAGCTAATGAACGATTTCTTTGCAGCCGTAGAGCACTTGATGGCGCATGAAGGCTCCACCGGCAACGTCGGGATCACCGGCTTTTGCTACGGCGGCGGCGTGTCCAACGCGGCGGCGGTGGCCTATCCTGAGCTGAAGGCCGCGGTGCCCTATTATGGTCGCCAAGCGGCTGCCGAAGACGTGCCGAAAATCAAGGCGCCTTTGCTGTTGCACTACGGCGAACTCGATCAGCGCGTGAACGAGGGCTGGCCTGCCTATGAGGCCGCGTTGAAAGAGCACGGCAAAGATTACGAGGCCCATATCTATGAGAAGGCCAACCACGGCTTCCACAACGACAGCACGCCCCGCTACGACGAAGAGATGGCGAACCTGTCATGGGATCGCACCATCGCGCATTTTAAGAAGCATCTTGTGTAAGGTGAGGCGGTCCTCTTTCTAGAGGATCGCTTTGCGACGGCAATGAAGCCTCGGCTGCGAAAGCAGTCGGGGCTTTGTTTTTGGAGGGGCAAAGTTCGTGCCGGTCCGATGATTGAGTTTGGCGCGCCCGCGCGGGTATGTTTGAGGTCGATCCTCTAGAAAGCGGCTATTTCAAAGCAACAGCAATGATAAGCGCCGCAATCTTGCGATCTTTTGGATTGCTGAGCGCAGCACCCGAAGACAATTCCTTCGCGCCACGAGGACTAAGACCTGTGCGTTGTAATCCCGCAGGATCCAGCGTTGGGTATCTGACTTTGATCTCTTCGAACGGTAAGTTGTGGTGTGCCGCCGTCTGGCGTTTCACCTCGGCTACAAGTTTCATATTTCCTGACATTGAATTTTCCTTGCTAAAATTTGGGTACTCGGAACGGATGAAGTAAATAACTTCGCGGGCATCATGTCTCGGATTGGCATTTCGATCAAGCGGGCGTTTGCGAAGGCCCAGGTTCGAAATAATCCGCTCGGTCCCTATCATTCCTCGCTCCATAGCGTATGGGGTGTGGAACCCATTAGGAGAATGCACAATGGAAGCGTCACAAAGCGTACCAGACCTAGTTGCGGCGGCGCGCGAAGCGGCGAAGGATGCAAAGCCAGAGGAGCTGGCAGCGGTTGCCGTTGATGTCTTTTCGGCGTTCGAGGCGCGGATGCAGCACCACTTCAAGCGCGGCCCGTTCTCGCGCAAGCTACGCGCGGTGTTGTTGAAGGAGGGGCAGGCGGACCTCGCCGGGCGGCTGCACCAATACTACCTCGCGGTGAATGTGCTGAAGCACGGGAAAGGCGCGAGCCTGCGCGAGCTGCTGGATACGCAAAGCGCGCTGATTGTGGTAAAGCCGTTCGACGAGACGACCCCCGAGGCGGCGCTTGTCGATGTCACCGCACCGAGCTTTTTTGAAGGTCTAATGGCGACTATTCTGGACGCGTACGCGTTTCTTGAAAACAAGTAGCCCCGTTCCGCCTCCGGCCCTGCTCGGACTCAAGCCGCAGGCGCCGAGCATCGCCGGACCGTCCCACGGGCTGGCGATTTTCTGAGGCTGGGTTTGGCCTTGAGAAAGGGGACGTGCCTGGCTGCCATAAAGTGGTGTACCGGGAGGTCAGATCACCATCCCCCGGTCCAGCGATGCTCGGTTGTTTGACTGAATGTCTGCTTCGAGCCCAAATTGCACATAGTATTTGGTTATTTTCGCGATCCAGTTTACGAATTTTAGCATGACTAAGTTGCACCAAAAAACTGAAATAACTGGAACGTGTTGGATAGAGTTTAATATCTCTGGCAGCTCGGAAAAGTTCGAACATTGGCAGAGTTCATCCGCCTATGCATCACTCGATAGCATGTATGAAATACTGGATGTGCTCGTACACTGCTTTGAAAAATTTGATTTATACGGGCCCCCACTTTTTGTTGAGCCGCAAAACACAAAGGTCTTCATCGAGGCGTTGGACGATTTTTCAAAGTCTGCCCCATCTTCAACCAAAGCCTTCGCACGCGACCTAATTGATTTCTTCTCAAAGAGCCTGACAGGTGGTAAGCCGCTTTGGATTCTCACGGTATAGGTAATGGCGGCTTAGTCCGCATAGCTGCCATTCATGCTTCAAGCCGTCACTAACCTCTTGACCCCCAACACCCTCCAACCTAAACACCGACATCGGCCAAGCCCCAGATTCGTCTGGGGCTTTGCTGTTGTTCGCAAGAACACTTTAATTCGGGGACCTTCGGGGCCCTATAAACCAAGCAGCGGTAAGTCCCGCTTGCTCCAAAACGGAAGACAGAAAGCATGGCACTTAAGTCGTATAAGCCGACGACGCCAGGCCAACGTGGGTTGGTTCTGATCGACCGCTCGGAACTTTGGAAAGGCCGCCCGGTCAAAGCCCTCACGCAGGGTTTGACCAAGAATGGCGGACGGAACAATACCGGTCGGATCACAATGCGTCGCAAGGGTGGGGGCGCCAAGCGTCTTTACCGGATCGTTGACTTCAAGCGGACGAAATTTGACGTCACAGCTACAGTCGAGCGGATCGAATATGACCCGAACCGGACTGCGTTTATCGCACTGGTGAAATATGAAGACGGCGAGCAGGCCTACATCCTTGCTCCACAACGCTTGGGCGTTGGTGACACCGTCGTAGCCTCGGCCAAGGCCGACGTGAAGCCGGGCAACGCGATGCCGTTCTCCGGTCTGCCAATCGGCACAATCATCCACAACATCGAGTTGAAGCCAGGCAAAGGCGGCCAGATCGCCCGTGCTGCTGGGACTTACGCTCAGTTTGTGGGCCGTGACGGTGGCTACGCTCAGATCCGTCTGAGCTCCGGCGAGCTTCGCCTCGTCCGTCAGGAATGCATGTGTACCGTTGGTGCCGTGTCGAACCCAGACAACTCCAACCAAAACTTCGGTAAAGCGGGCCGCAACCGTCACAAGGGCATCCGCCCATCTGTGCGTGGTGTTGTTATGAACCCCGTTGATCACCCACACGGTGGTGGTGAAGGTCGGACCTCTGGTGGTCGTCACCCGGTTTCCCCATGGGGCAAGCCAACAAAAGGTGCACGTACTCGCAACAAGAACAAAGCGTCGCAAAAGCTGATCATCCGCTCGCGTCACGCCAAGAAGAAGGGACGCTAGTATATGTCTCGCTCTGTATGGAAAGGTCCTTTCGTCGACGCTTATGTGTTGAAGAAGGCCGAAGCTGCCAAAGACAGCAGCCGCAACGACGTGATCAAAATCTGGTCGCGCCGCTCCACTATCCTGCCTCAGTTCGTTGGTCTCACTTTTGGTGTGTACAACGGCCGGAAGCACATCCCAGTAAGCGTTACCGAAGACATGATCGGTCAGAAGTTTGGTGAGTATTCCCCAACTCGGACCTACTACGGTCACGCCGCTGACAAAAAAGCGAAGAGGAAGTAAGCCATGGGTAAGGATAAGAACCCCCGCCGCGTGGCAGACAACGAAGCAATGGCAAAACTGCGCATGCTCCGTACTTCCCCGCAAAAACTGAACCTCGTGGCTCAGTTGATCCGTGGCAAGAAAGTTGACAAGGCTTTGTCCGACCTCACTTTCTCCAAGAAGCGTATCTCTGACGACGTTAAGAAATGCCTGCAGTCCGCAATCGCGAACGCTGAGAACAACCACAACCTCGACGTGGATGATCTGATCGTGGCCGAGGCCTATGTTGGTAAAAACTTGACCATGAAACGCGGTCGCCCTCGGGCCCGTGGCCGGTTCGGCAAGATCGTTAAGCCGTTTTCCGAGCTGACAATCAAGGTGCGCCAAGTTCAAGCTGAGGAGCAAGCATAATGGGTAATAAAGTAAATCCTATCGGCATGCGTCTTCAGGTCAACCGCACCTGGGACAGCCGCTGGTACGCTGAAAGCAAAGACTTCGGTGACATGCTTCTGGAAGATATCCGGATGCGTGAGTTCATCAAAGTTGAGTGCAAACAAGCCGGCATCAGCCGTGTGATCATCGAGCGTCCGCACAAGAAGTGCCGCGTCACGATCCACACAGCACGCCCAGGCGTCATCATCGGCAAAAAAGGCGCCGATATTGAAGGTCTGCGCAAGAAGCTGTCCGCGTTCACTGAAAGCGAACTGCACCTCAACATTCTTGAGGTTCGTAAGCCTGAACTGGACGCAGCACTGGTTGGCGAGTCCATCGCCCAGCAGCTGGAACGTCGTGTGTCCTTCCGTCGCGCTATGAAGCGCTCGGTACAGAACGCAATGCGCATGGGCGCCCTCGGCATCCGTATCAATCTCGCTGGCCGCCTTGGTGGCGCCGAGATCGCTCGGACCGAATGGTACCGTGAAGGCCGCGTGCCTTTGCACACCCTGCGTGCCGACATCGATTACGCACACGTTGAAGCGATGACTGCCTATGGCATCATCGGGATCAAAACATGGATCTTCAAAGGCGAGATCATGGAACACGATCCACAAGCGCGTGACCGTAAGCAACAGGAACTCCAAGACGGCCCAACACCTCGCGGTGCTGGCGGTCGTCGCTAAGGGGGGCGTGAACAATGCTACAACCAAAGCGTACTAAATTTCGCAAGATGCACAAAGGCCGCATCAAGGGCGAAGCAAAGGGCGGGACAGACCTGAACTTTGGCACCTACGGTCTTAAGGCAGTTGAACCTGAGCGTATCACTGCGCGCCAGATCGAAGCTGCTCGTCGTGCAATGACGCGTCACATGAAACGTCAAGGCCGTGTCTGGATCCGTATTTTCCCAGACTTGCCAGTAACCTCCAAGCCTATCGAAGTTCGTATGGGTAAGGGTAAAGGTTCCGTGGACTTTTGGGCATGTAAGGTCAAACCTGGCCGTATGATGTTCGAAATCGACGGTGTGGCCGAGCCAATCGCCCGTGAGGCCCTGCGCCTTGCTGCGATGAAGCTGCCTATCAAAACACGGGTTGTTGTCCGCGAGGATTGGTAACCCCGTTGCGCTTTGGCGCGACGACGTAGAAATGACGACGTAGAAATAAAGGCCCCCGCTGAGAAATCGGCGGGGGCTTTTTTGTATTTAGACTTAGGGCTAGAAGAAGGGATGACTGATTTACATGACGAATATCATTTCTATTGGACTGGCCCTTTTAGCCAATGGCAGCCCTCGACGATCGAGTTGGACGAGGTTGTGTTCAACAGCGCCGAGCAGGCGATGATGTACCTAAAAGCCAAGCTCTTTGGTGATGATGAGATCGCGACCCAAATTTTACTCGCAGAGGATCCGGGGAAGCAAAAGGCGCTTGGCCAAAAGGTGGCTGGCTTTGACAACGCGACATGGGATGCCAACAAGGGCGAGATCGTTCTGCGGATCAACCTCGCGAAGTTTCGCCAGAACAAAGGTCTGCGCCGCAAGCTGTTTCAAACGGGTGCGAAGCTTTTGGTCGAGGCAAGTCCAGTTGATACCATTTGGGGCATAGGTTTGGACGCTGCGACGGCCTCCGTTACGCCCCCGTCGGACTGGCCGGGGCAGAACCTGTTGGGCAAGACGTTGACTAAGGTGAAGGCCGAACTGCGGTTGGAATATCCTGACGAAGCTGTCGCGCTTTAGCGCGACGCGGCGTGTTTTCCCGAAAACGGGCGTTCCGCCATGGTAGACTTAAGGAAGCCCCCGCTGAGAAAACGGCGGGGGTTATTCTTTTGATAAGACAATGGTAGGTAGAATTAGACTTTACTGAGAGTAACATGGTCATGACAGAGCCCAGTATCCCAGATTGGATTAATGCGATTGCAGCTGCGACAGGTGCGCTGGCGATTGTAGCAGGTTTGTTCGGTGCAAAAAATTCGATTGAAGAAAGTCGCAATACAGCACGTGAACTCAGAAAGTCTGAGGTGGCAGAAGAGTTGATCGCGATTGCATTTAACGTCGAGGATGCTTTGAAGGATATACGAAACCCCTTTAGCTCCATCCCTCAAGAAAAGCTTAAGGATAACCGCTATCCGTATCAGCGTCGCTATGAAAGGATAGTTATTTATAACGAGTTATTTAGGAGCTTGCGAGACGCACAAATCCGTGTACGCGCTGTGGTGAATGATCCGAAGGTTGACGAAGCGGTTGAGGTTCTTTTTTCTGCGCGAAGTAGTGTTGCCGTGGCCGTTGAGATTTTGGCTGATTACGCGGACGATCATTCTACCGAATTGTCAGACGACGAAAAAAACCACATGAAATCTTTGAAGAAAGATATGTATGGTAGCTTTTCTAAGCGTGATGAACTTGGCTCCGAAATCACATCTGCCATCGCGTGTATAGAAGAGCGGCTAGGGCCTGTGGCTCGCCTCAATAGCTAGCTCACTTCCCTTTTGTTCGTGGTGTTGCTTTGCTCACTACTGCCTAAGCTGTGCACTGTCGACTATTACCCCCAAGCGTAATTAAAGCTCACCGAGATTCTATCATCCTCAGACATATTCATCGGCACCTCATGCCGCAGAAAACTCTCCCACAACAACACATCCCCAACCACTGGCTTCACATAGATGAACTGCCGCAGTTCCTCGCGGGCATCTTTCAGACGGGTAGGGGCGGCCATCATCATTTGGGACCGTGGGTCCTCCAACTTCAACGCCGACGCGCCTTCGGGCATGGCCACATAGGTGGTGCCGGAGATCACCGAATGCGGGTGGATGTGGGAGGTGTGGATGCCGCCTTGGGGTAGGATGTTGATCCAGATGTCCTCTAGCTTCAGCTCGCGCCCGTCTAGGTCCAGCTCTAGATCCGCTGCGAATTCGGCGACGTGTTTGTCCAGCGCCTCGACCACTGCCTTGAAGATAGGCGACCGCCACGGCAGGTCCGTCAGCGACGCGTAGCTTGTGTAGCCCGCGAATTGGTTCTCCTCGCACCAGTCCTGACCGGCCTCGTCATCCTCAGCGGTGCCAAGGCACTCGTCCTCCAGCTCCTCTGGATCAATGGGGGTGCCATGATCGGCAAGGCGGGCTTGGTACAGGCGGGTCACGAAGAGGGAGCGTATGTTCATAACACCTGATACCGCAGGCCAAGACGCAAGTAAGCCCCTATTTTACAGATATATGCGCAGAGTCAGCGACAGGGCTTGCAATAAGTCGGGCAGGGGTCTAAAGCCACATTTCATCATGAACTCCATTGGAATCAGGGTGACCTCTTTAGGGGCCCTCCGATGTATGAAAAAGGAAAAGGCTATGAACGCCAGCGAGCTTCGCGAGAAGACTGCTGACCAGCTCAATGAAGAGCTTGTCGCACTGAAAAAGGAAGCATTTAACTTGCGCTTCCAACAGGCCACCGGCCAACTCGAAAACACTGCACGTATGCGCGACGTTAAGCGCGGTGCTGCACGTGTGAAAACAATCCTGAACGAAAAAGCGCAAGCTGCAGCTGGGGAGGCTAACTAATGCCTAAGCGTATCCTGAGTGGTGTCGTCACCAGCAACCAGAACGAGCAAACTGTAACAGTTTCCGTTGAGCGCCGTTTTCAGCACCCAGTGATGAAAAAGATTATCCGTAAGTCCAAGAAGTACCGGGCTCACGATGAGAAGAACACGTTTAACGTGGGTGACAAGGTTAGCATTCAAGAATGCGCGCCGAAGTCCAAAACCAAGCGTTGGGAAGTTATCGTCGGTTAAACGATAACTTTTCGATTTATTCGAAACCCTGGGGCCTGAAAACGGGTCCCCAAAGGTCGGGAGACATCAAATGATCCAGATGCAGACCAACCTAGATGTGGCTGATAACAGCGGCGCTCGCCGTGTTCAGTGCATTAAGGTTTTGGGTGGTTCCAAGCGTAAGTACGCATCCGTCGGCGACGTAATTGTCGTGTCGGTTAAGGAAGCCATCCCACGCGGCCGTGTGAAAAAAGGCGACGTTCGTAAGGCCGTCGTTGTTCGCACAGCTAAAGAAGTTCGTCGCGAAGATGGCACAGCCATCCGCTTTGACCGCAACGCAGCGGTTATCCTGAACAACAACAATGAGCCAATCGGTACACGTATCTTTGGGCCAGTTGTTCGTGAGTTGCGCGGCAAAAACTTCATGAAAATCATTTCGCTCGCGCCGGAGGTGCTGTGATATGGCTGCTAAATTGAAAAAGGGCGATAAGATCGTCGTGCTGACCGGCAAAGATAAGGGCAAAGAGGGCACTATCGCCTCCGTTAACCCTAAGACCGGTAAAGCCATCGTGGAAGGCATCAACATTGCCATTCGCCACGTGAAGCAAAGCCAGAACTCGCAAGGTGGTCGCGTACCACAAGCGATGCCAATCCAGCTGAGCAACCTCTCCTTGATCGACTCCAACGGTAAGGCCACTCGCGTGGGCTTCAAAATGGACGGCGACAAGAAGGTGCGCTTTGCTAAGACAACAGGGGACGTGATCTGATGCTTGACGACGCAAACTACACCCCACGCCTGAAGACTGTTTATGCCGACACAATCCGTGCCGCCATGAAAGAAGAATTCGGCTACAAAAACGACATGCAGATCCCGCGCTTGGACAAAATTGTCCTGAACATCGGCGCTGGTAAAGCTGCGGTTAAAGACAGCAAAAAGCCCGCTGGTGCTGCTGCTGACCTGACCGCCATCGCTGGCCAAAAAGCCATGGTGACCCGTGCTAAGAAATCCATCGCTGGCTTCCGCGTCCGCGAAGAGATGCCTATTGGCGCCAAGGTTACTTTGCGCGGCGAGCGTATGTTCGAATTCCTTGATCGCCTGATCACAATCGCAATGCCTCGTATCCGTGACTTCCGCGGCGTATCTGGCAAGTCGTTCGACGGCCGTGGCAACTACGCCATGGGTCTCAAAGAGCACCTCGTGTTCCCAGAGATTGACTTCGACAAGATTGATGAAGCCTGGGGCATGGATATCGTTATCTGCACCACCGCAACCACCGACGCTGAAGCAAAGAGCCTGTTGAAAGCTTTCAACATGCCTTTCAACAGCTGATCGCTGGAGGGAATTAGACATGGCTAAAAAAGCAATGATCGAACGCGAAAAGAAGCGCGAAAAGCTGGTGAAGAAATACGCCGCTAAACGTGCTGCTCTGCTCGCTATCGCAAACGACCAAGAGAAACCAATGGAAGAGCGCTTCAAAGCACGTCTGAAATTGGCTGAACTGCCGCGCAACAGCTCGGCTACCCGTTTGCATAACCGCTGCCAACTGACCGGACGTCCTCACGCTTACTACCGTAAGCTGAAGATTTCGCGGATCATGTTGCGGGACTTGGGCTCTGCTGGCCTGATCCCCGGCATGGTTAAGTCCAGCTGGTAAGGAGGGCATTAGATTATGAACGATCCTATCGCAGATATGCTCACACGTATCCGTAACTCGCAGCTTCGCGGCAAAGCCACTGTCGAGACACCAGCGTCCAAGCTTCGCGCTTGGGTTTTGGACGTCCTCGCAGACGAAGGCTACATCCGTGGCTATGAGGCGACTACGGGCAAAGACGGTCACCCGGCTTTGAACATTGAGCTGAAATATTACGAAGGCACTCCTGTCATTCGCGAACTGAAGCGGGTTTCTAAACCTGGTCGTCGCGTTTACGTGGGTTCCAAAGACATCCCAACAGTCCGTCAGGGCCTGGGCGTGTCGATTGTCAGCACGCCTCGCGGTGTGATGTCGGACGCAAATGCTCGCAGCCAAAACATTGGCGGCGAAGTTCTTTGCACGGTATTCTAAGGAGCGCCTAGTATGTCTCGTATTGGTAAAAAACCAGTCGATCTGCCTTCCGGCGTTACCGCGTCCGTTTCTGGCCAGACCATCGAAGTTAAGGGCCCTAAGGGCGTCCGTACCTTCAAAGCAACTGATGATGTTAGCTTCGGCGTCGAAGACAACGCAGTTACCATCACGCCTCGCGGCTCTTCCAAGCGCGCGCGCCAGCAGTGGGGCATGAGCCGCACTATGGTCGCAAACTTGGTGACCGGCGTGACTGACGGCTTCAAGAAAGAGCTTGAAATTCAAGGTGTGGGTTACCGCGCCGCGATGGAAGGCAAAAACCTGAAGCTGAACCTCGGCCTGTCGCATGACGTTGTGTACGAAGTGCCTGAGGGTGTGACCGTTGTGGCTCCTAAGCCCACCGAGATCACCATCGAGGGGATTGACGAGCAGCTGGTCGGCCAAGTGGCTGCCAACATCCGCGCGTGGCGCAAGCCAGAGCCTTACAAAGGCAAAGGCATCCGCTACAAAGGCGAGTTCGTCTTCCGCAAAGAAGGGAAGAAGAAATAATGGCTAATACTAAACGCGATCTGTTCATCAAACGCCGCCTGCGCGTTCGTAACAAACTTCGCAAGGTTAACGCTGGACGTGTTCGTCTGTCCGTTCACCGCTCGAACAAAAACATCAGCGTGCAGCTGATCGATGATGTGAACGGCGTAACAATCGCTTCGGCTTCTTCTCTCGAGAAGGATCTGGGCATCGTTGGCAAGAACAACATCGAAGCTGCAACTAAAGTCGGTACGACTATTGCGGAACGCGCCAAAAAAGCTGGCGTTTCCGAGGCGTATTTCGACCGCGGTGGTTTCCTCTTCCACGGTAAAGTGAAGGCCTTGGCCGAAGCTGCCCGTGAAGGTGGTCTGAAAATCTAAGTCTTTGGGCGCTCCTCTTGAGGGGCGCCCATTTTTGCAGGTCACCTATGGCCTCGATGATCGGGGGGCTCACGCCCACTGCGATTGAACCAAAAGCGCCCTAGGCGCATGAATTTAAGGAATTGCCCAATGGCAAGAGAACAAGGAAATCGCGGTCGCCGCGATCGGGAAGAAACACCCGAATTTGCAGATCGTCTCGTAGCGATCAACCGCGTATCCAAAACCGTTAAAGGTGGTAAGCGCTTTGGCTTCGCCGCACTTGTCGTTGTTGGCGACCAAAAAGGCCGCGTAGGCTTTGGTAAAGGTAAAGCGAAAGAGGTCCCAGAGGCCATCCGCAAAGCCACCGAGCAAGCTAAGCGCCAAATGATCCGCGTTCCACTGCGCGAAGGCCGCACGTTGCACCACGATGTATCGGGCCGTCACGGTGCTGGTAAAGTTGTGATGCGGACTGCACCACAAGGTACTGGTATCATCGCTGGTGGTCCAATGCGTGCTGTGTTCGAGATGCTCGGCGTACAGGACGTTGTTGCGAAATCCATCGGTTCGCAAAACCCTTACAACATGATCCGTGCTACTTTGAACGGTCTCGTGAACGAAGCGTCGCCTCGTATGGTTGCGCAGCGTCGTGGTAAGAAAGTTGCCGACATTTTGAAGTCGGACGCCCCTGCAACTGCTGAAGCTGCCCCAGAAGCTGCTTCTGCCGAAGCTGAAGCGTAAGGAGCTGAACAATGGCTAAAACTATCGTTGTAAAACAGGTTGGCTCGCCAATCCGTCGTCCCGCCAAACAGCGCGCTACGCTGATCGGCTTGGGCCTGAACAAGATGAACCGCACACGCGAGCTGGAAGATACACCTTCCGTCCGCGGCATGGTTGATAGCATCTCGCACATGGTCGAGATCATCGAAGAAAAAGGCTAAGCGTCACGCTTAGCACTTCGACAGTCTAAAAATTAGAAACGCCTCGCTGAAAAGCGGGGCGTTTTTTTGAAAATTTGTGTAGTGTTATTTAAAATCAGTTCCATAGTTTTTTGAAAGACAACTATTCCAATGATGCACAATGATTACATTAGTAAACTTCCCAAAAATGAACTTCTGGCAGCGAACCAAATCTGCACTGACTTCTTAGGTGGAGACTTAAATGAAGCACCACGAGATGTAGCTTACACTCTTGAAGTATTGCTGGAGGGGCAAATGCCTGCAGGGTGGGAAAAGGAAGTAATAAGAACTTCATTCTTTGGAGCAGTGTTGGGGTTGACGACACCACAACTTTCGAATTCAGAGCGAAAAATTTACCTGATTCACCGACATGTGAAGGCATTACTGGCAAGAGCTACTATTATGAATCCTCAGTTAGTAAATATCTATCTTGTTGAGCTTTCAGACGGTGAGACAGCGAAAATAGATGGTCTATTGGCGGAAATTAGGGACATCATTCGTGGCAGTAAGGCGATCAGTGAAGATCACAGGAGAAGGCTTCTTAAAGTTGTTAACAGCCTCCAGTCAGAAGTGGACAAAGAGTACAGTGACTTTCGCGTCTTCTTAGATGGAATGGTTGAAGCAAGCGAAGCACTTGGAGACGCAGGCGAAAATGTTAAGCCCGTTTTCGATCGGATGAAGGAGGTGCTTGGAATTGCCGATAAAGTTCGTAAAGCTAAAGAGGCGATAACCGGACCTGAACAGCCAAAGGCTTTACCTGCTCCACCAAAGGAGCTTCCTGCTCCGACAGAGGAGCTCTAGTATTTGCTGCGAGTGTTTCTGAAGTTAAGCTTGAAGCTATGCCATCGCCTTCTCGGGTGGCTGCCTACAGTTGATGAGTTGGTTTGAATTTAGCTAAGCCTTGCAACAGAGTGCACAGCGGTCTATAGCCACGCCGGTGGGCATCCGGCCTACAGAATCAACAAGAAACGCCGCGTTTGGTCCATTTCGCTTCGAGGACCCTTCCGGCAATAGGAGAAGCGACATGAAACTTCACGAACTGCACGACAATCCCGGCGCAACCCGCACCAAAAAACGCATCGGCCGTGGCCCTGGCTCCGGTAAAGGTAAGATGGGTGGCCGTGGTATCAAAGGTCAAAAATCCCGCTCGGGTGTTGCCCTGAACGGCTACGAGGGTGGCCAAATGCCACTGTACATGCGTCTTCCTAAGCGTGGCTTTAACTCCCGCAACAAGAAGTCTTTCGCTGTTGTGAACCTCGGCATGATCCAGAAATTCATCGACGCCAAGAAATTGGACGCCAAAGGCGACATCACTGAGGACGCTTTGATCGAAGCTGGCATCGTGCGTCGTAAGCTTGACGGCGTTCGCATTCTTGCAAAAGGCGACATCACATCCAAAGTGACATTGACTGTTACTGGCGCTTCTAAAACGGCTGTTGAAGCTGTTGAAAAGGCCGGCGGCAAGCTTAACACTGCGGCTGCTGCTGAATAAGCCTTGTGAGGGGCCTATACGCCCCTTACATATCTGATAAGTTTTCCAGCGCCGCGACGGGAAGCCCCGTTCGCGGCGCTGTGCATATTTAGACAGGGATACCCAAGCACATGGCTTCAGCCGCCGAGCAAATGGCACAAAACATGAGCTGGTCCGCCTTCGGGAAGGCCACCGAGTTACGCCAACGCATTCTCTTCACCATCGGTTTGCTTATTGTCTACCGTTTGGGCACCTATATTCCTATTCCGGGCATCGACGCGGACGCCTTGCAGGCGTTTGTCGAGCAAGCCCAGCAGGGCATCGGCGGCGTGTTGAACATGTTCACCGGTGGCGCGATTGGCCGCATGGGGCTCTTTGCTCTAGGTATTATGCCTTACATTTCGGCCTCGATCATTGTGCAGCTGATGACCGCTATGGTCCCGCAGCTGGAGCAATTGAAGAAAGAGGGCGAGCAAGGCCGCAAAAAGATCAACCAATACACCCGCTTCGGCACGGTTTTCTTGGCGACATTGCAGGCATATGGCCTCGCAGCCGGGCTCGAGGGCTCGGGACTTGCCACGGAAGCGGGTCTTTATTTCCGCATAAGCGCGGTTGTCACGCTGGTCGGCGGCACCATGTTCCTGATGTGGTTGGGTGAACAGATCACTCAGCGCGGTATCGGCAACGGCATCTCCTTGATCATCTTCGTGGGCATCATCGCTGAAATTCCAGCCGCATTGGCGCAGTTCTTTGCCCAAGGCCGTTCCGGCTCCATCAGCCCAGCGGTTATCGTGGGTGTGATGTTGATGGTTGTTTTGACAATCATGTTCGTGGTCTTCATGGAACGCGCATTGCGTAAGATCCACATCCAATACCCGCGTCGCCAAGTCGGCATGAAGGTCTATGATGGCGGCTCCTCGCACTTGCCAGTTAAGGTTAACCCCGCGGGCGTTATCCCAGCGATCTTCGCATCGTCCTTGCTGCTGTTGCCAACGACGTTCTCCACCTTCTCTGGTGGGCAGACGAACGAGTTCATGGCTTACGTGCTGCCGCTGTTTGGCCAAGGCCAGCCACTGAACTTGCTGTTCTTCACTGTGATGATCGTGTTCTTCGCGTATTTCTACACCTTCAACGTGGCCTTCAAGCCTGACGAAGTGGCTGAAAACCTGAAGTCGCAAAACGGCTTTATCCCAGGCATTCGCCCAGGCGAAAAAACGGCCGAATACCTCGAGTATGTGGTGAACCGCATTTTGGTAGTCGGTGCCGCCTATCTGGCCGCTGTGTGTCTGTTGCCTGAAATCTTGCGTGCCCAGTTGGCGATCCCATTCTACTTCGGTGGTACGTCGGTGCTGATCGTTGTGTCCGTAACGATGGACACTATTCAACAGGTTCAGTCCCACATGTTGGCCCACCAGTATGAGGGCCTTATTGAGAAGTCTCAGTTGCGCGGTAAGAAACGTGGCGGCAAGAACAAGGCAAAAGGGCCATCGCGTCGATGAATATTATACTGCTTGGACCGCCCGGCGCGGGGAAGGGGACACAGGCCGCTAAGCTCGTGGACCAACGCAATATGATCCAACTCTCGACGGGCGACATGCTGCGCGAGGCCAAAAGCTCTGGCACCGAGATGGGCAACAAAGTTGCTGCGATCATGGATGCGGGGCAGTTGGTCACCGATGAGATCGTGATTGGCCTGATCGAGGAGAAGCTCGCAGGCGACCACGCTGGCGGGTTTATCTTTGACGGTTTCCCACGCACCCTGCCACAGGCGGATGCATTGGCGGCTTTGTTGGCTAAGCATGGCGCTGCGTTGGACGCAGTGGTTGAGCTGGCGGTGAATGACGAAGTGCTGGTTGGCCGTATCGTTGGCCGCGCCGAGGAGGCGCGTGCCGCAGGCAAGACCGCCCGCGCAGACGACAATGAGGAAAGCCTGAAGGTTCGCCTGATGGAATACTACAAAAAGACCTCCCCGCTGATTGGCTACTACTACGCCAAGGGTGACCTGAGCAGTATTGACGGCCTAGGCGAAATTGACGCCGTGGCTTCCGCCATCTCGGGTGTTTTGGACAAGTAACCCCCACGGCTGGGTGGGGGGCTATTGACCATAAGTTAAAAACCCCCTAAGTCGCATCATCCCCAAGGGGAATCGCACCACGGCCTAGCTAGCTGAGACGGTGTTGACCATATCTAAGCCAAGCCCGCAGGTTATGAAAAACCTTCGGGCTTACGTTGTGAAAAAAGGTTCCGGAGCTACGGAACCGCGACTGAAAAAGGAATTGCCACTTGGCACGTATTTCCGGCGTTAACCTGCCAGACGCAAAGCGCGTCCCCATCGCACTGACATACATCACTGGTATCGGCCACACTTCCGCGAAAGCGATTTGTGAAGCGATCAGCATCGACTCTACTCGCCGCATGAACGAGCTCTCGGACGCCGAGATCTTGAAAATTCGTGAGTACATCGACGAGCACTACAACGTCGAAGGCGACTTGCGTCGTGAGACAACCATGAACATCAAACGTTTGATGGATCTGGGTTGCTACCGTGGCCTGCGCCACCGTCGTAACCTCCCTGTTCGCGGTCAACGGACCCACACGAACGCACGCACTCGCAAAGGCCCTGCAAAGGCCATTGCTGGTAAGAAGAAGTAAGGGGAGATTTGATCCATGGCACGTGAAAAAGTTCGTACGAAGAAAAAGGTCCGCAAGAATATCGCCGCTGGCGTTGCGCACGTAAACTCTTCCTTCAACAACACAAAAATCCTGATCTCTGACGTTCAGGGCAACGCAATCTCTTGGTCCTCCGCAGGGACCATGGGCTTCAAAGGGTCGCGTAAATCGACCCCTTACGCCGCTCAGATGGCTGCCGAAGACGCAGGCCGTAAGGCTCAGGAACACGGCGTTAAAACGCTGGAAGTCGAAGTTCAGGGTCCAGGCTCTGGTCGTGAGTCCGCGCTTCGTGCGTTGGCCGCTGCTGGCTTCCAAATCTCGTCCATCCGCGACGTGACGCCAATGGCCCACAACGGCTGCCGCCCACCAAAGCGCCGCCGCGTCTAAAGCTACGTATTCTATCGCGCGGTCCCCGTCTTATTTTGGACGGGGTCCGTGTTTGTCATTTCAACCTCGAGTGGCCCCGATATTGGACATGATCCGGGCCGAGCATGGAGGCGACACTTATGATCCACAAGAACTGGCAAGAGCTGATCAAGCCAACCCAACTGGACGTTAAGCCCGGCAACGATCCTGCACGCAAAGCGACTGTTATTGCTGAGCCGCTGGAACGTGGTTTTGGTCTAACAATGGGCAACGCCCTGCGCCGCGTGCTGATGAGCTCGCTGCAAGGTGCGGCTATTACTTCCGTTCAAATCGACAACGTTCTGCACGAGTTCTCCTCGATCGCAGGTGTTCGCGAAGACGTCACTGACGTAATCTTGAACCTCAAAGGCGTGGCAATCCGCATGGAAGTCGAAGGGCCAAAGCGCCTGTCGGTTTCCGCGAAGGGCCCAGCAGTTGTAACGGCTGGCGACATCTCTGATTCCGCTGGCATCGAGATCCTGAACCGCGACCACATCATCTGCCACCTCGATGACGGCGCTGAGCTGTTCATGGAACTGACAGTGAACACTGGCAAAGGCTACGTCTCCGCTGAGAAGAACAAGCCTGAAGATGCACCAATCGGCCTGATCCCGATCGACGCAATCTTCTCGCCGGTTAAGAAAGTGTCTTACGACGTACAGCCGACCCGTGAAGGTCAAGTGTTGGACTACGATAAGCTGACTATGAAAGTCGAAACTGACGGCTCCCTGACACCTGACGATGCAGTTGCTTACGCAGCGCGCATTCTTCAGGATCAACTTGGCATCTTCGTCAACTTCGACGAGCCAGAGTCTGCTCGTGCGCAGGACGACGAAGACGAACTCGAGTTCAACCCACTTCTGCTGAAGAAAGTGGACGAGCTGGAACTGTCTGTGCGTTCGGCAAACTGCCTGAAGAACGACAACATCGTCTACATTGGCGACCTGATCCAGAAGACCGAAGCCGAGATGCTCCGCACTCCAAACTTCGGCCGCAAATCCCTCAACGAGATCAAAGAAGTGCTGTCTGGCATGGGCTTGCACCTCGGGATGGACATCGTGGATTGGCCACCAGAGAACATCGAAGATCTTGCTAAGAAATTCGAAGACGCGTTCTAAGAAATTTGTAGGGCGGGGTTTTTCCCCGCCTTACCGCGCCGCCGAAGCGTGCCAGACGAAAGTCCGACACAATGCCGACGCAGCGCAGACCCCAAAAATGCCGGCGAAATGACCGGGAACATATGGGCAATCCTGCCCCAACAGAGGCACCGACACGCATCGGTGACCCGTACAAAGTATAGACTGAAGGAACGACCAAATGCGTCACTCACGAGGCTACCGCCGCCTAAATCGCACACACGAACACCGTAAAGCGCTGTTCATCAACATGTGTGGCTCGCTCATCGAGCACGAGCAAATCAAAACAACATTGCCGAAAGCCAAAGAACTTCGCCCAATCATCGAAAAGATGATCACATTGGCGAAACGCGGCGATCTGCACGCCCGCCGTCAGGCCGCAAGCAAGCTGGTTCAAGACAAAGACGTCGCCAAGCTGTTTGACGTTTTGGGCCCACGCTACAAAGACCGCCAAGGTGGTTATGTTCGCGTAATGAAAGCTGGCTTCCGCTACGGCGACATGGCGCCAATGGCGATCATCGAATTCGTCGACCGCGACGTCTCCGCTAAAGGTGCTGCTGACAAAGCCCGCCTTGAAGCAGAAGAAGCTGCTGAATAATTCGCCCCTTCATTGAGGCATCTTGAAAAGCCCCGCCCTAACCGGCGGGGCTTTTCACTTTTGTGTCATGCGCTCGACAACTGCCGCTTTGCAGAATAATTCTTACAAAACGACGATCAGTTGGGGCGAGACCATCCTTAGACGTACATTCCTTATAGCGCCCGTGGCGGCCTTGGCTTTGGCGGGTTGTAGCGCCAAGCCAATCCTCGACCCATCTGATGCGCAGATCAACGCCTTGGCCGCGACCATCCGCTCCCTTGGTGATCACGTTGACCCTGTCGAGGCGACCCGTGCCGCAAATATCGCCTACAAGTACCCAATCGCGTTGGCGGCGGAATACGGCGTTGAGGACGCGCCGATTGCTCACAATCGCAAGGTCAACCTTGGCAAAAAGCCGCGCGGTCTTTGCTGGCATTGGGCAGAAGACCTGCAAGCGCGACTGATCCAAGAAAACTTCGAAACCCTTGATGTGCACCGCGCCATCGCCAATGGTTTGAACCCGATCTTGCTTTCGCATAGCACCGCGCTGATCTCCGCGAAGGGCGACACCATGTATGACGCCATTGTCTTGGATCCTTGGCGCCACAGCGGCACGCTGTTTTGGAGTAAGACCAAGGAAGATAAGCGCTACAAATGGTACCCGCGCTTGGAAATTCTGACGGAGCGCCAGCGTCGCCGTCTGGCCTACGAAGGCGACCTGTAGTCCAGCACGAAGATTGAATTCCTAACGCTGGCGCGGCATATGAAAGAGACGCACCAAATAGGGATCCCGCATGCGACTGCTATTATCCGCCTTCATTAGCCTTGCCTTGATGTCATCCGCCACGGCGGAAACCAAGGTTCCCACGAACCAAACAGAAATAAGCTTGAGCTTCGTTCCATTGGTGAAAGAAGCCGCACCTGCAGTGGTGAACATCTTTGCGAACCGTGTCGTTCAGCAATCCGAAAGCCCCTTTCGCGGCAATCCCATGTTTGAAGGTATGTTTAACGGCCAGCAGAGGATGCGCCCACGGGTTCAAAACTCGCTCGGGTCGGGAGTGATCTTGTCTGAAGACGGGATTGTCGTCTCCAACTATCACGTGGTGGGTATGGCGACCGTTATTCGCGTTGTGCTGACTGACCGCCGTGAATTCGAGGCCGAGGTGCTATTGGCGGACCAGAGCAGTGATCTGGCCATTTTGAAAATTAGCGCCGACACAGCGCTTCCACATTTGAACCTTCGCGATAGCGATAGTGTCGAAGTTGGGGAGCTTGCTTTGGCGATTGGTAACCCCTTTGGTATTGGGCAAACTGTGACCTCCGGCATCATCTCCGGATTGGCACGCTCTGGCGTGGCGACGGGCAACGCGCGTGGCTATTTCTTGCAAACGGACGCTGCGATTAACCCAGGGAATTCTGGCGGGGCTTTGGTCGATGTGAACGGTGAGTTGATCGGCGTGAATACATCCATCCTGACGCGCTCTGGGGGGTCGAACGGTGTTGGCTTCGCGATCCCTGCAAACCTTGTTGCACGCTATGTGGAACAAGCCCGCGCGGGCAACCGCACGTTCACGCAGGCTTGGGCGGGGATTTACGGCCAAGCCGTGGATTTTTCGCTGGCCGAAGGCTTTGGTCTAAGTGTGCCTGAAGGGGTGGTGATCTCGTCGATGCATCCGGTCAGCCCGTTTGCGGTTGCGGGGTTGTCGTCGGGGGACATCGTGTTGTCGGTTGATGGTCAGCCGGTCAATACTCCGGCAGAGATGCTGTTTCGCATGTCGGTGCGCCCTGTGGGCGAGAACATTAACATTGAATACCTTTCAGGCGGGGAAGTCCGAGAGGCTGAGGTCGCATTGATCGAAGCACCAGATACCCCCGACCGAGACGCTCGGACTATTCAGGACGGCACATTGGCGGGTCTGGGTATTGCCAACATCAACCCCGCGATTCAGCAGGAAATGAAGCTGGCGACATCCGTGGATGAAGGCGTTGTCGTAACGCGGGTCTTGGGGCCTCTTAGACGTCTTGGTCTTCGTGTGGGCGATGTTTTGAGCTCAATAAACGGCCAAGACATTGAAAGTACCGCTGACGTCGAAGACGCGTCAAAGGCAGATTCTCGGGGCTGGCAAATCGACGGTGTTCGCGGCGGGCAGCGGTTCTCTTACCGGTTCCGTATCTAATGGCCGATCTGTTCGATACAGGTGCTGCGGTCCCGTCCAAGATGCAACCTCTAGCGGATCGGTTGAGACCGAAAACGCTGGAGGAGGTGATCGGGCAGGAACAGGTCCTTGGTCCAGACAGCCCGCTAGGGGTCATGTTGGCATCGGATGCCTTGTCGTCATTGATTTTCTGGGGGCCTCCGGGTGTCGGGAAAACCACGATTGCACGATTACTAGCAGATGAAACGGACCTGCATTTCGTCCAAATCAGCGCGATCTTTACCGGCGTGCCAGACCTCAAGAAGGTCTTTGAGGCCGCCAGAATTCGCCGCCAAAACGGGCAGGGAACGCTGCTATTCGTCGACGAGATACACCGTTTCAACAAGGCCCAGCAGGACGGGTTCCTGCCGTATATGGAAGATGGCACCATTTTGTTGGTGGGTGCGACGACAGAAAACCCGTCGTTTGAATTGAACGCTGCGGTTCTGTCGCGCGCTCAAGTGCTGGTCCTATCGCGCCTATCATTGGTTGATTTGGAACGTCTCGCGCAACGAGCGGAAAAGGATGTGAACAAGACCTTACCGCTTGACCCTGATGCGCGTGCAGCCCTGCTGGAAATGGCGGATGGGGACGGGCGGGCGCTGTTGAACCTGATAGAGCAGGTCAGCGCGTGGAAAATCGACGGCAAGCTGAACCCCGAAGGCTTGGGCAAACGCCTGATGCGCCGCGCGGCGCAATACGACAAATCCGGTGACAGCCATTACAACCTGATCTCGGCGCTGCATAAATCCGTGCGCGGCTCTGACCCTGACGCGGCGCTTTATTGGTTCGCACGTATGCTGACGGGGGGCGAAGACCCTAGGTATCTGGCGCGGCGGATCACGCGTATGGCGGTGGAGGACATTGGCCTTGCAGATACGCATTCGCACCGCGTGTGTTTGGACGCATGGGAAACCTATGAGCGCCTAGGCTCACCCGAGGGGGAGTTGGCGTTGGCGCAGGCGGTGACCTATCTGGCCTTGGCTCCTAAATCGAACGCTGGCTACGCGGCCTATAAGAACGCGATGGCTGCCGCGAAGAAAACTGGGTCGGAGCCGCCGCCTAAGCATATTCTAAACGCCCCCACGGCGCTGATGAAAGATCAAGGCTACGGGGACGGCTACGCATATGACCATGACGCGGAGGATGGGTTCTCAGGACAGAACTACTTCCCCGAAACCATGAAGCGCGGGGTGTATTACACACCTGTAGAGCGGGGATTTGAGCGCGAGTTGAAGCGCCGCTTGGATTACTTCGCTAAACTGCGGGTAAAACGCGAAACTTGACTCTGCCCCTTGCAAGGCAGAGAGAACGGCCATGTTTTATACCACTCTTCAAGTCGCCCTTGGCGGGGCCATCGGAGCATCGCTCCGCTTCCTTGCCGGTGTTGGCATCTTCAAGCTGACTGGTCCGGGCTTTCCCGTGGCTGTGCTGTCGGTGAACATCCTTGGCAGCTTTGTCATGGGGATGTTCGTGGTATTCGCTGCCAAGACGTCAAACACCCATCTGAGCCCCTTCGTTATGACGGGCCTCTTGGGTGGCTTCACGACGTTTTCCGCCTTTTCCCTAGAGGCATATACGTTATTTGAGCGTGGCCAGACGGGGGCCGCCGGTCTATACGTGCTGGCTTCCGTTATTCTGTCCATCGCTGGACTGATCGCAGGCGTTATGATCGCCAGAGGACTATTCGCATGAGCAAGGTTCAGACCCTTAAAGTTGGCCCCGATGAGGCCGAGCAACGATTGGACCGCTGGTTCCGCAAGCAATTTCCACACGTCCCACAAGGGCGGATCGAGAAGATGTGCCGTAAGGGTGAAATCCGCGTCGATGGTGGTCGGGTCAAATCCAACACCCGTGTGGGGCCGGGGCAAGAAGTGCGCATTCCGCCGCTGCCAACTGAGGAAGACATGGAAGCGCAAGTTCGCATGCAGCATGTCTCCAAGGCGGATGCCAAGATGATCCGTGACTGCGTGATCTACAAAGACGACCACATCATTGCGCTGAACAAGCCACCGGGTTTGGCAGTGCAGGGCGGCTCGAAGACCACGCGCCACGTTGATGGCATGGCGGGTGCATTGAGCTTTGATCGCCACGACACACCGAAGCTGGTGCACCGCTTGGACAAAGACACGTCTGGCGTTCTTGTGCTGGCACGCACGCCTGCGATGGCAACCGCGCTGACGGCCGCCTTCCGGCACCATGGCACGCGTAAGATTTATTGGGCGATGGTTGCTGGTGTCCCTTACCCGAAAATCGGCACGGTTAAATACGGGCTGGTCAAAGCAGGCGGCCACGGCAAGGGCGGCGAGGGCGAGAAGATGCATTGCGTCCACCCGCGTGATGTCGCCACGACCGAGGGCGCTAAACGGGCGCAAACCGATTACGCAACGCTGTGCTTCCTTGGCCAGCGGGCATCTTGGATGGCGCTTGTGCCAGTAACGGGACGTACTCACCAGTTGCGCGCGCATATGGCCGAGATGGGCCACCCGATTGTGGGCGATGGTAAGTATGGCGGCTCTGGCCAAGAGAACATGGGCGACGGTTGGGGCTCCCAACTGGGCGATGAGATCAGCAAGAAGTTGCACCTGCACGCGCGCTCGTTGGAGTTTGAGCACCCCGTGACTGGCAAGATCATCACGTTGAAGGCGGATCTACCTGTTCATATGAAGCGTACCTGGGACTTCCTTGGTTGGGCCGAGAACGACGTGCCGCATGATCCATTTGATGGCGATGAGAAATGGCAGAGCTAAAGCTCGTTGTTTTTGACGTTGATGGAACGCTGGTAGATAGCCAAGACGACATCGTGTCGGCGATGGCGACCGCGTTTCAGGGGATTGGGAAACCTGTGCCGTCACGCGCAGATGTTTTGGGCATCGTTGGCCTGTCATTGCCCGCAGCCTTTGAGAAGCTCGCGCCGGAGTTGTATCCGGAGCATGGCGAGACGTTGGTGGAGGGCTACAAGACCTCTTTCATGACATCGCGCAAGCTGCGAAACAGCACGCAAAGCAGCCCGTTGTATGCGGGCGCTCTGGACGCGATTAAGCGCCTGCATGTCCAAGACAACGTGCTATTGGGCATTGCGACAGGAAAATCGCGCCGTGGACTTGATCACCTTCTGGATGCACATGATCTACGGAAGTATTTTGTGACGGCACAGGTGGCGGATGACCACCCGTCGAAGCCTCATCCGTCGATGCTGGAGCAATGCATGTATGACGCAGGTGTTGAGGCGTCGCAGGCCGTCATGATTGGCGATACCAGTTACGACATGGACATGGCCGCGAATGCATCGATGGCGTCTGTCGGGGTGGCTTGGGGCTACCACACGGTGCAGACCCTACAGGAACGGGCAAGCGTTGTGATTGATGACTTCGGCGCGTTGGACGCCGCCTTGGACAAGATTTGGAGCAAGACAACATGAACGAATGGGCCGCAAAGCGATTCTGGAAAGCCACCACCGCCGATAAAGTAGACGGCGGTTACACAGTGCATCTAGACGGCCGCCCCGTGCGCACCCCTGCAAAGACGCTGGTTGTTGTGCCGACCCAATCCATGGCGGACGCGATGCGGGACGAATGGGAGGCGCAAGATGAGAAGATTGATCCGCTGACCATGCCTGTGACGAGGGCTGCAAATGCCGCCTTGGACAAGGTGTCGACGCAGCATGCCGAAGTGGTCGAGATGCTTGCGGCTTACGGTGACAGTGATCTGCTGTGCTACCGCGCTGATTCCCCTGAAGCGCTCGTTGCGCAACAAGCGACCGGATGGGATCCGCTGATCGATTGGGCGGCGACCGAATTAAAGGCACCACTTAAGCTGCGCACGGGCATCATGCATGAACCGCAAGACCCGCAGTCAATTCAGGTTCTACAGGCGCTCGTCGCTGAACTTGACCCGTTTCGGTTGACGGCCTTTCACGATCTGGTGGCGATTACCGGCTCTTTGATTTTAGGGCTGGCGATCACGCGAGGACGACTGGACGCACAAACCGCGTGGGACTTAAGCCGAATCGATGAAGAATGGCAGATTGCGCAATGGGGTCGCGATGAGGATGCGGATGCACAAGCAGGGAAGAAAAAGGAGGATCTTCTAAGAGCGGCCGTATTTTTCTCTCTATGCGCTTAATATGGGGCCGAAACAGGCCCTTTTGCGACGCATTGTGCTGCATTTAGAGAAAACGAAAAACTCTTACACTATTTTGCTACGCCTTACCTAAAGTCAATCTCGGGTATTGGCTTGACGTTCCTACATTGATTTGGCCTTATTCATGTTCACCGAGGAGAGTCACATCTCCTTAGTATCGCTCACGGCCTTCACTCGGCCGAAAAAACCACTCCGCTAAAGGAGTGGACCATCAGGAAGAGGTTAACATGAAAAAATCCGTTTTTCTTGGCGCCCTGACAGTTGCTGGCATCATTGCTGGTGGCGCACAGGCAGCCACGCTTGACGAAGTAAAAGCACGCGGCAAGCTGAACTGCGGTGTTACAACCGGCGTTCCAGGCTTTGCTGAGCCAGACGCAAGCGGCGTATGGCAGGGCTTTGACGTGGCTGTATGCCGCGCAGTTGCTGCTGCTGTTCTGGGTGACGGCAACGCTGTAGAATTCGTTCCAACAACTGGTAAGACACGCTTTACAGCGCTGGCTTCCGGCGAGATCGATCTGCTGGCACGTAACACAACTTGGACATTCTCCCGTGACGTCGACCTTAAGTTCGAATTCACTGGCGTGAACTACTATGACGGCCAAGGCTTCATGGTTCCAAAAGATCTGGGTGTTGCATCCGCTAAAGATCTGGACGGCGCGACTGTATGTATCCAAACTGGTACAACAACAGAGCTGAACTTGGCGGACTTCTTCCGCTCGAACGGCATCTCTTACGAGCCAGTTCCAATCGAAACCGGTGCAGAAGCTGTACAACAGTACATCGCTGGCGCTTGTGACGTGTACACTACTGACGCATCCGCTCTGGCTGCTCAGCGTGCAAACTTCGAAGATCCTGCTGCACACGTTCTGCTGCCAGAAATCGTATCCAAAGAGCCACTCGGCCCACTGGTACGTCACGGCGACAATGAATGGGCTGACATCGCTCGTTGGACACTGAACGCACTGATCACAGCTGAAGAGCTGGGTGTGACTTCCGTGAACCTCGAAGAGCTTTCCGGCGGTTCCGACAATCCAGAAATCAACCGTCTGCTGGGCACCGAAGGTGAACTTGGCGGCATGTTGGGTCTGGAAGCTGGCTGGGCGAAAGCTGCACTTGGTGTTGCTGGTAACTACGGCGAAATCTTCGAGCAAAACATCGGCGCTGCGACCCCAATCGGTCTGGCCCGCGGTTTGAACGCTCAATGGACTGACGGCGGCCTGATCTACTCGCCACCGTTCCGCTAAATACTTAGAGTTAAGGGCGCGGTTTTACCGCGCCCTTTTCTTATCTACCCATCTAACCATCTAAAAAGAGCTGGAAGCAACGCACGCGAAAATGACGTGCACTACTAATGCGCCAGCCAAGACAGGGAACGTCCCAGATGACGACAATAGCCGACCCCCACAAGGAGTCGTTCAAGCTATCTATGCTGCTGAACGACACGCGCTACCGCTCTCTCACATTTCAATTCATTGCGCTCGTGGCGATCATCGCCACCATGGCTTTCATTGGCGGCAACCTCGTTCGCAACTTGGCCGAAGCCGGATTGAACATCTCGTATGATTTTCTTGGAGCGCAGGCTGGATATGATATCAACCAGCGCCCAATCTCATATGACAGCCAAGATACCCACGGTCGCGCGGCGATCGTAGGATTGCTGAACACGCTGATCGTAGCCTTCCTAGGCTGTATCACCGCCACCGTTATCGGTGTGGTTGCAGGGGTTTTGCGCCTGTCGCCCAACTGGTTGGTACGCAAGATCATGTCGTTCTACGTGGAAATCTTCCGCAACGTGCCAGTGCTGATTTGGATCTTGATCATCTTCTCGATCATGATCAACGCAACGCCCGCACCGCGCGCCTTTAGGGGGGATAACGCCACCGCGTCTATGTGGTTATTTGACTCCGTTGCGGTCACGAACCGTGGCGTTTATCTGCCAAAGCCGATTTGGGGCACAGGGTCATTGCTGGTTGTTGGGGTCTTCATTGCCTCCATCATCGGTATCTTCTTGTACCGCCGCTATGCGCGCAAGCAGCTGTTTGATCACGGCAAGATGGTTCCAACCCTATGGCCAACCATCGGCCTGTTTTTCATTCCTGCCATTCTGGCGCAGATCGTTTTGGGCTCGCCTATCACTTTGGAATACCCAGAGCTGAAAGGCTTCAACTTCACAGGTGGTGCGCAAATTCGCGGCTCGCTGATTGCATTGTGGTTCGCATTGGCGATCTACACAGGTGCCTTCATCGCCGAGAACGTGCGGGCTGGCATTCTTGCTATCTCTAAAGGCCAAAGCGAGGCCGCTGGCGCGTTGGGTTTGCGTCCGGGACGGATCATGAATCTTGTGGTCTTGCCGCAAGCGCTTCGGATCATCATTCCGCCGCTGATTTCTCAATACCTGAACATTACCAAGAACTCCTCGCTCGCGATTGCGGTGGGTTACATGGATCTGACTGGTACGTTGGGTGGCATCACCTTGCTGCAAACTGGTCGTGCCATTGAGGCCGTGCTGCTGTTGATGTTGTTCTACCTCATCATCTCGCTGTCGATCTCGTTCGTCATGAATATCTACAACAACTCAATGAAGCTGAAGGAGCGCTGATCATGTCTGATAGTACATCCAACGTCGCCTTCGTGCGCACAGAACAAATTCCACCGTCGGCCCCTCCTTTGAATGCCGCCGGACCTGTCAAATGGATCAAGGACAATTTGTTCTCTGGTGTTTTCAACACCATTCTAACCTTGCTTGCCTTCTACGTAGTGGCTCGCTTCACGGTCTTCGTGTTCCCATGGTTCTATAATGGCGTTTGGGAGGCGGCGAGCCGTAAGGAATGCCTTGAAATCCTTGACGGTGTGAACGGGGCCTGTTTTGCGGTTCTCGTGGATCGCTGGGATCACTTGGTGTTTGGCTTCAAGTATCCACCAGAAGGTTACTGGCGCATTCTGCTGTCCTTCGTGCTGCTTCTTGTGGCGGCAGCTCCGGCGCTGTTCGGGTCTTTGCCACGCAAGATGCTGTTCTTCACAGCCTTCTATCCGTTTGTGGCCTTTTGGTTGATTTGGGGCGGCTCCCTTTGGTTGCCTCTCACGATCCTCGGTTTGATCTTGGCCACGATGTATGTGTTCCGCATGGTATCGTCTCAGATACCGGTGAACATCCGTCAGGGAGTTGCTGCGGCCATTGGTTTGGTCTGTGGTGCGGGCTTGGCTTACTTGCTGTTCATCGGCGCGCAAGAACTGGTGTTCATCGCTGGATCAGTAGGCACCGAAGGTTTGATCTCAACCATCGCTTACGGTGTATTCTGGGTCATGGCGATTTTCGCCTTTGTCTTCTGTGTGCCAATGGGCATTTTCGTCGGCTACGCCATCTACAACAGCTATGAAGACGGCGGGCTGGTCTCGATCGTAACGTCACTTCTATTCGGCTATTTGGTGTTTTCCTTCTTGCTGGCCCCGATTTGGATGGCCTTGAATGCGGTGGTTCCAATCGAGCTACAGGCAGTTGCGTCGCGCGACATGGGGGGCTTCATGCTCAACATGCTGCTGGGCACGATCTGTGTGTCGCTGTCGATCCCGCTTGGTATCTTGTTGGCCCTTGGCCGTCAGTCGCCAATGCCGCTGATCAAAGGCGTCTGCGTGGTGTTCATCGAGTTCATCCGTGGCGTTCCGTTGATCACGCTGCTGTTCGTGGCGAACGTTATGTTGGCGTACTTCTTGCCACCAAGCTCCAACTTCGACTTGATCTTGCGCGTTATCATCATGATCACGCTCTTCTCGGCAGCCTATATCGCCGAGGTGATCCGTGGGGGCCTCGCGGCCTTGCCAAAAGGTCAGTATGAAGCGGCGGACAGCCTTGGTCTGGACTACGGCCAAGCAACACGTCTGATCATCTTGCCACAAGCCTTGAAGATTTCGATCCCGGGCATCGTGAACGTGGCGGTGGGGCTGTTTAAGGATACCACGCTGGTGTCGATCATCTCGATGTTCGATCTGGTTGGGATGATCCGTGGCCCGATCCAGAACTCGACCGAGTGGACCAGTGTTTACTGGGAAGTGTACGGCTTCGGCGCGTTACTCTTCTTCGTCGTCTGCTACTCGATCTCGCAATATTCCCAGTGGCTCGAGCGTCAGCTCAACACAAGCCATCACTAAGGAGACCTGAACCATGAACCAACAATCTCAAATGACGGTCTCCGACGAGGTCGCAATCGAAATCACCAACATGAACAAGTGGTATGGCACTTTCCACGTGCTGCGCGACATTGATCTGACGGTGCAACGTGGCGAGCGTATCGTTATCTGTGGGCCGTCTGGCTCGGGCAAATCGACGCTGATCCGCTGCATCAACGCGTTGGAGGAGCACCAGAAGGGCAAGATCGAAGTTGACGGGACCGTGCTATCCTCGGACCTGAAAAACATCGACAAGATCCGGTCGGAAGTGGGGATGTGTTTCCAACACTTCAACCTGTTCCCGCACCTGACCATTCTGGAAAACTGCACTTTGGCGCCGATCTGGGTTCGCAAAACACCTAAGAAAGAAGCCGAAGAAATCGCGATGCACTTCCTTGAGAAGGTGAAAATTCCTGACCAAGCGTTGAAGTACCCTGGCCAATTGTCCGGTGGTCAGCAGCAGCGTGTGGCGATCGCCCGCTCTTTGTGCATGAAGCCTCGCATCATGCTGTTCGATGAGCCGACATCCGCACTTGACCCAGAGATGATCAAAGAGGTGCTCGACACCATGATCGAGCTGGCGGAAGAGGGGATGACCATGCTTTGCGTGACCCACGAGATGGGCTTTGCCCGTCAGGTCGCCAACCGCGTGATCTTCATGGATGCCGGACAAATCGTTGAGCAAAACGAGCCGGAAGAGTTCTTTAACAACCCGAAGTCCGAACGGACCCAGTTGTTCTTGAGCCAGATTCTCGGCCACTAAGACCGAGACGACCAATGCAAAAGGCCCCGAGATTTCTCGGGGCCTTTTTGCGTTTGTGAGGGTGCTCCTAAGCGGTGTGCAGTTCTTTCAGTTCGCGCGGAACGATGAATTGGATGACATGGGCCATGCCTAACTTCAATTCAGACCAATCCTCAACAGGAACCTCTGCGATTAAGGTTGCAGTGGTGGGGTAGACGCCAAATCGGTCGTGGGTGGGGGTTACGTCGACAATTCGTGACGCCAGCTCTGCCATTCCTGGGTTGTGGCCGACGACCATCAGGTCGCCCTTAGGCGCGCGTTGGATGCGCGACAGGATCGCGTCAGAGGATGCGTGGTACAGGTCATCGTCCAAGGTCAAACTGGGCGTGCCGCCCATGTGTTCGACCATTAATTCCGCAGTTTCGCGGGCGCGGATAGCACTGGAAGAAATTACCTGCGCGGGGACATGCCTGCGACCCACTACCCATTTTCCCATTCGCTGCGCTGCTGACTGGCCCCTTTCATTGAGTGGGCGGTCATGGTCGTCCAGCATCAGGTCGTCCCAGCTGGATTTGGCGTGGCGGGTGAGGATGAGTTTCAAGTAGCGGCCCCCTTGTGGAATATCGACATGTGATACGCCGATTGCTCCTCCATCCTGCCATAGCTTTGTGACAGCGGGCAAGCACGACGCACATTGCAGCCGCTCATGAGCTGGGTTTGGCCCGCTTCGGTATCAAGGAACGCGTGACAGGTCGGGACGTCATATCCCGCGCTGCCAAGTGCTCCGGAGGGGCAAGCGGTTAGGCAGGGCTGTGTCGCGCAGCTACCGCATGGCTTGGCGCTTATGGGCGGTAATTCCATATGTTCGGAGAGGGCCAATGCGCCACGGTAGGAAACCATCAAACCGGCGTCTTTGTGCACCAGCAAGGACACTGGGCTTTGCCATGCTTGTCCTGATGCTAAGGCCCACCGAAAGAACGGTTGATATGGCGGGCCGCCAAAAGGGAACAACGCGGTGGAATTTGTTTCCAGTGCTAGCGAGGATATGACGCGGGTCGACCAACGATCCATCGGATCTGGGGTCTTGTCCCGCCATTCGGGGCTGTCGGTGAACGTGGCCCAAAATCCCGGTTCGCGAGGGCCTAGGAGAACCACAGTGCGGCAGTCTTTGGGGGCTAGGTCGTCAGGCTTGGGGTGAAATGCCCCAAGGATGCTGAGGTGTTGTGCATCGCACAGCTCCTCAAGCCTCGCGAGGGTTACCACTGACGGAATGGCATTTTCAAAGACCAACCAAGCTTCGCGGGGCGGTCATCTTGCCAACGCAGTCCGATCTTCATGTCGTCATGCCCTTCGGCAGGTTGAGCAATGTAGGTACGGAACATGCGATCCCAAATGGACAGCGAGAAGCCGTAGTTGCTGTCATGCTCGTGGCGATGTACCGAATGGTGCACACGGTGCATATCGGGGGTAACCAGAAACACGCGCACAAAGGCGTCCAGTTTCAGGGGCAGTTTGATGTTGGCATGGTTGAACATGGCGGTGCCATTCAAGATGATCTCAAACAAGATCACGGCAACACCTGCTGGCCCTAGAAGATAGACGAGCCCGATCTTAAGGATCATCGATAAGGCAATCTCAATGGGGTGGAACCGAATGGCTGTGGTCACATCGATGTCGACATCTGCATGGTGAACTTGGTGTAAACGCCAAAGCACCGGAACCTTATGTGAGACCAAGTGCTGCGCCCAAATGGCGAAGTCTAGGATCAAGATAGCAAGTGTCACTTCCAGCCATACGGGCCAATCGGTGGCATTGAAGACGCCCCAGCCTTTGCTTGCAGCATCATAGGCGGCCCCCACGGCCAGCAAAGGCAGGAAGATTGCCAAGGCACGAAGGGTGACAGAATCAATGATGATGATGGCCCAATTGGTGGTCCACCGCGCCTTTCGTGTTTGCGTTCTGTCACGACGCGGCGCGAAAGCCTCCAGCGCGGCAAAGAGTGAGAACAGGCCCGCAAAGACCACTAGGCGGATGAGAGCTTCGTTTTCCATAAGGCGAAACTACTGTGTTCCGCGACTGTGACAAGTGCCGCGGTGACGCAGATGCAAACGGTAACATGAATGTGCAGGAAGAGGGTTTAGGTGTCCTGACGGATCAACGAGCCTGCCCCATGTGGAGTGAACAGCTCAAGCAGGCAGGCATTGGGCGCGCGCCCATCCAGAATGACTGTAGCGCGTACGCCGCCGTCCAATGCCGCAAGAGCCGTTTCCGTCTTTGGGATCATGCCGCCTGCGATTACACCTTCTTCGGTCAACTGGCGGATGTAGGACGCGGTAAGCTCCGTCACCACTTCGCCGGTAGCGTCTTTCACGCCAGCAACATCTGTCAGCAACAACAGCCGGTCCGCTTTAAGGGCAGCGGCCACCGCGCCCGCAGCGGTGTCGCCGTTGATATTGAAGGTCTCGCCGTTGTCGCCAAAGCCCAATGGGGCGATGACGGGAATGATGTTGGCGTCGAACATCTCACGCAACACGTCTGCGTTGACGTCAACGGGCTCGCCCACAAAGCCCAGCTCAGGTTGCGAGGGCTCGCAGCGGATCATTGCGGCGTCTTTTCCTGACAATCCCACACCGCGACCACCTTGACGGTTGATCGCTTGCACGATCCGCTTGTTTACGGAGCCCGACAGCACCATTTCCACGACTTCTACCGTGGCGGCATCTGTCACACGTTTGCCGTTCACGAATTCGGAATTCACCCCAAGCCTTGCCAACATATCGTTGATCATTGGCCCGCCGCCGTGGACGATCACAGGGTTGATCCCGACTTGCTGCATCAACACGACATCGCGCGCGAAGAGGTCCATTGCCTCGTCGCTACCCATGGCATGGCCGCCCAACTTGATCACGATGATCGCATCGTCGTAGCGCTGCAGGTAGGGCAGTGCAGCAGACAAGGTTTGCGCGGTGTCGATCCAGTTGCTGTTCATAGCGGTTTGCTTTTTCATGTTGAGCCGGTCAGTTGCGGGTTTAGGGGCTTTTACAGCGTGTCAAAGTCGCTGCCAAGTCGCGCGAAATTACACCAGCGTGCCAATGATGTGGCGCAAGGTCGGGATACCTATGCCTTTCTCCGAGGAGGTCAGGACGATCTCTGGGAAGGCGGCCGGGTGCCTTTGCAACGCGGTGCTAACTTGGGCGATGACTTTTTCCAGCTCGCCTTTTTTCAATTTGTCGGTCTTGGTCAACACAACTTGGAATGTGACCGCCGATTTGTTCAGCAAGGACAAGATTTCTTCGTCCACAGCTTTTACCCCATGGCGCGAATCGATGAGAACGAACGCGCGACGCAGCGTTTGACGGCCCGACAGATACGCTTTGAGCAGGCGTTGCCATTTTTTCACAACCGCTAGCGGGGCTTCAGCGAAACCGTAACCCGGAAGGTCGACCAAGTAGTGACTGTCCGTTAGCGTGAAGAAGTTAATTTCTTGCGTGCGCCCGGGGGTGTTGGACGTACGTGCCAGAGACTTACGGCCGGTTAGTGCGTTGATCAAACTTGATTTTCCGACGTTCGAGCGCCCGGCAAAGCAGATTTCAAGCCGATCGGCAGGGGGCATGCCATCCATCGCGACGACGCCCTTTAGAAAATCGGTCTCGCCCGCGAACATGACGCGGCCCTTCTCGATTTCTTCTGGTGTCGGCTCTTCTACAACGGTGAAAGTAAAGCTGGTCATATGATCTGTGCCTTGTCGCCGTTGCGAATGACGCCAGAGTTTTTGACGACGCCGTAGATGCCAAAGTCTTGGTGACCCCAAGTTTTGAGCGCGCCCAAAGTATCTGCATCACGTTCGCCCGTGTCAGGGTTTGCGGTGGTCGCGAGGCAACGTGTGATACGTTCCTCGATGCTGAACTCTACCTCGCCAATGCGAAGGGTTTTACCGATCCAGTCAAATTCGCTCCAAGCCTCTAGCCCATCTAACCAGAGGTTCGCACGCCAACGGTTCATTGACAGCTCAGTGTCTAGCTTGCCTTCTACGGCACGGTGGGTTGCGACATTGGCAATGGAGATGGACGGGAACGGAGTGTCCGTCATGCCGCGCCCATCGACCCGCACGACGCGTTCAGATTGTGCGCGGTCCTCAGGCATAAGCGGGCGAACCCACTCGACCAGTTGAGCTTCGTCGCGTTCGGGGTGCAGGGTCACTGTCTCTAACTTCGGGTGCGTTAGGGTCAGGGCTTCGGTCGCTTCATCCAGCTGACAGCGAACAGCCATCAGTTGGGGGGCCTTGGCCCCCCGAGAGAAATTAGCGCATTTCGCCCACTCTTTGCCGTCAATGCGAGCCCCCTCATGGGCGATGGCCCATGTGCGATCCCATGGCATTGTGCGGCCCGCCTCAAGCGAAACTTCGTCCAATGGCTCTTGCCCGTGTGCTTTGACGGGGTATCGCCAGATATGGGCAAGAGTCGTGGTCATTCCTTGTCACCTGCCGGAGCTTTGTTCCGTTTAAAGCCAGATTTGATATTGCCGAAAATGTCCGGCTTGTACCCTTGGCTACGCATGATGGTGTATTGCTGCGTGAACGTGATGATGTTGTTCGCGATCCAGTAGAGCACCAAGCCGGATGCGAAGCTACCGAGCATGAACATGAAGACCCATGGCATCCAAGCAAAGATCATCGCTTGGGTTGCGTCGGCGGGTGCTGGATTGAGTTTTTGCTGCAGCCACATGGAAACGCCCAAGATGATTGGCAGAACGCCCAAGGACAAAATAAAGAACAGAGAACCGGGCTCGGGCGTTGCATAGGGCAGGGCGCCGAACAGGTTTAGGATCGAAGATGGATCAGGCGAGGACAAGTCGCGGATCCAGCCAACCCATGGCGCATGGCGCAGCTCGATTGTGTTGAAGATCACCTTGTAGAGCGAGAAGAAAATTGGGATCTGCAAAAGGATCGGCAAGCAACCAGCGGCAGGGTTTACCTTCTCTTTCTTGTAGAGCGCCATCATCTCTTGCTGAAGCTTTTGGCGGTCGTCGCCAGCTTTTTCTTTAAGCTCCTGCATTTGCGGTTGAAGCTCTTTCATCTTCGCCATGGAGACGTAGGACTTATATGCAAGTGGGAAGAGGACCGACTTGATCAACAGGGTCAAAACAATGATCGACCAGCCCATGTTGCCAATGATGCTGTTGAGCCAGTGCAATACTGAGAAGATTGGCTTGGTCAGGAAGAAGAACCAGCCCCAGTCGATGCTGTCGATGAAGTTGTGGACGCCCTGAGCTTCATAGGTTTTAATTTTTTCCCACTCTTTGGCGCCTGCGAATAAACGCGTGCTCACTTCAACCGTTTCGCCCGCTGCAATATCCACAGGCTGCAAGCGCGCCTCTGTTTGGTAGATGTCCGCACCAGGCACGTATTTCACAACCGAGGTAAACGGAGTTGCGCTGTCGGGGATCAGGGTTGTCATCCAGTATTTGTCGGCAAAGCCAACCCAGCTGTTTTCGGTGACGGCTGTGACCTCAGCGTTCGCGGCTTCGCGCGGAACCGTTGGGAAGTCCGGCATGTCGTCGTAGTCGATCTCGCTCAACACGCCATCAGCCATGACAACGACGCCTTCATGCGCGATGAAGAAACCTTCGATTTCAGGCTCGCCGTGACGTGCAACGATGCCATAAGGCTGGATGCGTTGTGCTGTTCCGGTGGCGTTTTCCACTTTTTGGGTAATGGTAAACATGAAGTTTTCATCAACGGCGAAGGTGCGGTTGAAGATCAAGCCCGCGCCATTGTCCCAAGCCAAGGTGACAGGCGCACCGGGCGCAAGTGTTTCGCCCTCGGCCAATGTCCATGGCGTGTTCGCGCCGGGAACTTGATCGTAGGTTAGGGAGCCGGATGGGGCCCAGCCATAAAGAGCGTAATAGGATTGATCGGTGCCGACGGGAGAGAGGAGCGTCACGTTTTCGGAGTCATCCTCAAGCGTTTCGCGGTAGGAGGACAAGGACAAGTCATCAAGGCGGCCGCCAGTGAGAGAGATTGATCCCTTTAGGCTAGGTGTCTCGATTGTGATGCGCGTGTCTTCCGCCAGCGCGGTGGCACGTGCTTCGGCGACCGATACAGGCGCCGGAGCAGGTGTTGCAGTTGCCGTCGCCGGTGGCAGGGCCGCTGTTCCGTCAGATTGCACTGTCGCCGTTGGATTGGCGTTGGGGTCAACCGCAGGCTGATGCTGAGGAAAAAAGTACATCCAACCAATGATCACCAAAACGCTGAGCGCAGTAGCAAGAATGAGGTTCTTGTTTTGATCGTCCATTATCGGGCCGCCACCTGTCAATTTTAAGTCAGGCTGGTTCAACAGGCTGGGGAGTGAAAGGTCAAGCAGTATTGGTTGAATCGCCCACTTTTGAATGTGACAAAGCGTCCATTAAAGTGAGGCGCATTTACCCAATTCGGCGCGGGAAACAACTTGTGTGGGACACGTTTGATTGATGCTCCGTAATCCAGTTCGTTGTCTGCTCAAATGGCATCGGCTTGGCAATCGCATACCCCTGCATGTGGGTGCAGCCCAATTGTGACAGAATGCTTTTCTCGCCCACGGTCTCGACACCTTCAGCGAGCGTTTCGATTTGTAATTGATCCGCCATGCTGATGATTGCATTGACCATTCGCTGCTGATCAGGGTCTTCATCGGCACGCGTGATGAAGGATCGGTCAATCTTTACACGATCAACGGCGAAGCGGCGAATGTTGGCAAGAGACGCATGCCCCGTTCCGAAGTCATCTAGGTCGATGCGGTAGCCTTGTTTCCCTAATGCCCTGATATTGCGGGTAACTATGTCATCATCTTCTGAGATCACAGTTTCCAGTATTTCGACGGTCAGTCGCTCTGGACGTAGATCGAACCGGTCAACATCCCACTTTATCCGCTCAATGAGGCCGGGGTTTCGTAGGTCTTGTGTCGCGAAATTGACGGCAACCGAAGGTATTTTGTGCCCAGCGATATCCCACGCACGAATGGCTCGTAGAGCATGTTGGAGCATGGTTTCGCTTAATTGCTCCAACGCATTTCCAGCTTCGATGCTCGGCAAAAACTCTGCGGGTGAAAGTAACCCGCGTGTCGGGTGGTCCCATCTTGCCAAGGCCTCAAACCCGGTGATCATTCCGGTGTCGGTCGAAATTTGCGGTTGATACCACGCAACAATCTCACCATCGGTTAATGCCCGTAGGACATCGTTGGACATAGTGGAGCAATCATTGATGTGAGTAGGGGTGTTGGAGGAAAATCCCCTAAGGTTGTCGGGACCTTTTGATCTGGCGTCCATGAGAGCGAGAATCGCCGATTGCCGCATAGATGCCGCTGTGTGCTCAGGTGCTTGAGCTTCCAAGCAGAACCCCGAACTTACGGTGACGTAGGCATTTGAGTTGTCGACGGATATGGCTTCGCGAGCTGACACCTGCAGCCGCTCAATCAATGAAATAACTGCTCCCAATTCCGGCGTGCGAATCTTGGGCACTGACAAAGCGAGTTGCGTCTCGTTTAAACGCGCGACAGTGTCACCCTCGCGCAGAACGGCGCAAAGGCGATCTGTTAATTCGGACATGATGGTTTCTATACCCGTGGGGCCCCAAGCATTGCGTAACTCTTCCGGCGAATCCAATTCCAACATGATCGCAGCACAGCGGGTGTGGGCGTCGGATTTCGCCAACCCGTCGTTCAACGCAGCGTCAATTCCAGCTTCGCCATCTGTGGATAGCTGAAGCCTGTAAGGGCGCGCTTGTACTGGGCGAATACCAAGCAATAACAAAGGAATAGAGAAACTCGCGAAGGCGATGAATTGCCATTGGCTTGTCGCATATGAGATGCCTGCAATCATAGGTAACGCAGCTAGCCCAAAGCGCGTTACTGCCTTCGATTCAAATAGTTTGTAGGCCCATAATTTTAGATATTTCATCGCTTACCCTCTCGCACCCTAACAAGGCGAACTTAAGGGCGAGATATCCCAGCAGCGTTAATCTTCGCCACGCAAATTCGGAAGCTTTTGTTCAACTTTTACCGGATCGCGTGTCAGCCCCGCGAAGTCAAACAGGCTTGGGTCTAGCAGGTGAGATGGATTGGTGTTGGTCAGCGCGCGGAACATCTTGTTACGGCGGCCAGGGGCCCTTTGCTCCCATGTATCCAGCATTTGCTTGATGTTTTGTCGCTGCAATCCATCTTGCGAGCCACATAGATCACACGGGATAATCGGATAGTTCATGTCACGCGCAAATCGTTCGCAATCGGCTTCTGCAATGTAGGCCAGCGGGCGGTAGACGAATACGTCACCCTCTTCATTTAGTAGCTTCGGGGGCATAGCAGACAGGCGCGAGCCATGGAACAGGTTCAAAAAGAAGGTTTCAAGAATGTCGTCGCGGTGGTGGCCAAGGACGACGGCGGAACAGCCTTCCTCGCGGGCGATGCGGTACAGGTTGCCACGGCGAAGACGTGAGCATAACGCACAATAGGTACGTCCTGCCGGAACCTTGTCTTTCACGATTGAGTAGGTGTCTTGGTATTCGATCCGGTTTGGAACGCCCATTTTTTCCAAAAATTCTGGCAACACCGTTGCGGGAAAGTTTGGCTGGCCTTGATCCAGATTGCAGGCAAGTATTTCGACAGGCAGCAAACCGCGCCATTGAAGCTCGGTTAGGGCGGCCAGAAGGGTGTAGCTATCCTTGCCGCCTGACAAACAGACCAACCATTTAGCGCCCCGTTCAACCATGCCGAAGTCGTCGATTGCTTGACGCGTGTCACGGATGATGCGTTTGCGCAGCTTTTTGAACTCGGTCGTCGAGGGCGCGCCGTGAAACAGCGCGTGAATGTCGTCCAGTGGCTCGTCGGGCGTGTCAGGTTTATCCAGCATGGCCGCGCTTATAGGCACAGGTGAGTAACAAAGAAAGAGGGGCTATAATCAGTCCGGCACGTCGTCCACCCCCATGCCACCCCAAGGATGGCAACGGGAGATGCGGCGCATTGTAAGCCAAGATCCCTTAATGCCGCCGTGCTTCTTTAACGCTTGTAGTGCATAGGCGGAGCACGTGGGGTCATAGCGACAATTGTGCCCGACCCAAGGACTGAACATTGCGCGGTAGCCACGTACCGGTAGGGCGCATATCCACGCAAGAGGGGTCATGAGTGGACCTTTGTAACTGCGCGCTTCAGTTCAGAGACGAGTTGATCGAAGGGGCGGGACACCGTTTCATTGGGTCGCCCAACCAAGACGTAATCCCAACCATTTAGGGCTTCAACACCCAAGACGATACGCGCAACTTCACGCAACCTGCGTTTTGCACGGTTGCGCATCACCGCATTGCCGATTTTCTTGGAACAGGTGTAACCCACGCGCGGGCCGTCTTCATCACCACGAAGGCGCGCTTGAAGAAGAAATCCCGGTTGACCAGAACGCTTGGCGCGCGCCGCGCGCAGAAAGTCGGCTCGCTTGCTGATAACATCTAGACGAACGAAAACCGCCGGTGGCACGTCCGCGACGGGGACGTCTTGTCCTGTCACGCGGGCCTCCGGCGGCATCTAGATCAATCGGAAGAAGAAGGGCGCTTACGCGCTCAGCTTCGTCCGGCCTTTCGCGCGGCGCGCGTTCAGGATCTTGCGACCAGCTTTGGTTGCCATGCGTGCACGGAAGCCGTGGCGGTGTTTGCGAACCAGGTTCGACGGTTGGTAAGTACGTTTGCTCATGAGCGAGGCTCCTGCGGATCGGGGGCAAATCTACAAAGGATTCGAACCCATATGTGTTCAGAGCCTGCGTCATAGACAGCCCTGCGTTCTGCGTCAACGGGCAAACAAGACCAAACCTGCAACAATTCGCAGTGACGTTGTAACCTAGTTTGCATTTATCGGCCATCTAGGGGGTATTTAGCTCACCCATGATCAAGCACCCGTGAACCACGGTATCAAATGACCAGTATATCGCCCAATAGGGTTACAACTTGTAGCATGCAAACATCCAAGAATATGGCGGAAATGATGGCAAACTCAGAAAAATCAACCCTGCAGCAAAGGCTGCCAATCATAATAATCGTTGCAGTGGCCCTCATTGGGGCATTCACATTGCGTGATTACTTAAGTTTTGAGTCGCTGCGCGATAACCGTGAGGCGTTGATCGAGTTTCGGGATGCCAACTACTTAACCGCGGTCTTGGGTTTTATTGCTATCTACATTGTCATAGTGGGCTTCTCCTTGCCAGGGGCGGGGGTTGCGACGCTGACGGGAGGCTTTCTTTTCGCGACGTTTCCTGGGTTTCTTTATAACATCACGGCGGCAACCATTGGGGCGACCGCAATTTTTTCCGCAGCGCGCATGGGGTTTGGCGACAAACTCGCAGCCAAAATGGAAAGCGGTTCGGGAATGATCAAAAAGCTGAAGGACGGCATTGATGAGAATCAGTGGTCCGTCTTGTTCTTGATCCGGCTTGTTCCCGCCGTCCCGTTCTTCGTGGCTAACTTGGTACCTGCGTTGGTCGACGTGCCTTTGCGCCGTTTCGTGATTTCGACGTTCTTTGGTATTCTCCCCGGATCCTTGGTGCTGACATCTGTGGGCGCTGGTTTGGGCGAAGTTTTCGCAAGTGGCGAAACACCTAACCTTGGCATCATCTTTGAGCCGCATATACTGCTGCCAATTCTGGGGCTGAGCGTTTTGGCGCTGCTTCCGATCATTATTAAGGCCGTTCGCGGCAAAGAGGGACTTTGAGCATGACTAAGATTACAACCGACCTGTTGGTAATTGGCGGCGGCTCGGGCGGGCTTTCTGTTGCTGCGGGCGCTGTTCAGATGGGCGCTGATGTTGTTTTGCTTGAAGACCACAAGATGGGTGGCGACTGTTTAAACTATGGGTGTGTCCCCTCGAAGGCACTGATCGCAGCTGGCAAGCAAGCCTACACATTGCAACATGGTGCAAAGTTTGGCGTGGCTGACGTGAAGCCGAAGGTGGACTACGCAGCGGCCAAGGACCACGTAAACAAAGTGATCGCCACGATCGAACCGGTCGATAGCCCAGAGCGATTCGAAGGCTTGGGTGTGAATGTTATTCTCGAGCGTGGGCGCTTCACGGGGGAAAATACGGTTCAAGCCGGAGACACGGAGATTACGGCGCGACGGATCGTTGTGTCCACGGGGTCTTCCCCATTTGTGCCGCCTATCCCTGGGATTGAAACAGTTCCCTACCTAACCAATGAAAGCTTGTGGGATCTACGTGAGCTGCCCGAGCATCTGTTGGTAATTGGTGGTGGCCCGATTGGCATCGAGATGGCTCAGGCACATTTGCGCCTTGGGGCGAAGGTGACGGTTATCGAAGGCATGAAGGCAATGGGCAAAGATGACCCAGAGCTCGCGGCAATCGTGTTGGAGCGGATGCGCGAAGAGGGCATGGTCATCGAAGAGGATGCCTTGGCCGAAGAAATTAGCGGCAAAGCAGGCGATATCACGGTGAAGGCCAAGGATGGCCGCGTCTTTAAAGGAACGCATTTGTTGATGGCCGTTGGCCGCGCGGCAAATGTGAATGACATGGATTTAGAGAAGGCGGGGATCGAGTATTCTCGTACTGGCATTGATGTGGACGCATCAATGCGCACCTCCAATAAGAAGGTATATGCGATCGGCGACGTGGCTGGGCAGCTGCAATTTACCCATGTCGCGGGCTACCACGCGGGCGTGGTTATTCGCTCCATTCTGTTTGGCCTGCCGTCTAAGGCCAAGCAAGGACACATCCCATGGGCCACTTATACTGATCCTGAGTTGGCGCAAGTGGGTCTGACCGAGGCGCAAGCGCGTGAAGAGCATGGCGACAAAGCGGAAGTGTATCGCTTCCCGTTCCATGAAAATGACCGCGCCATTGCTGAGGGAAAAACCACTGGCCTTATCAAGGTTATGGTTGTGAAAGGGCGCCCTGTTGGAGCGTCTATCGTTGGCGCAAGTGCAGGCGACCTGATCGGGGTCTGGGCGTTGGCGATTGCGAATAACCTGAAGATGAGCCAAGTCGCTGGTATGATTGCGCCATATCCTACACTTGGAGAGGTCAATAAACGTGCAGCGGGTGCCTATTTCTCGCCAAGATTGTTTGAAAGCGATATGGTGAAGCGCGTGGTTGGTTTCGTGCAAAAATATTTGCCGTAAGCGCACTTCTGGAGGCAGTTGATTGATAAATTCGCTCTCAGGTAGATTTCTTCTATTAACCGTCATCTTCGTGATGCTGGCAGAGGTATTGATCTTCGTGCCTTCGGTCGCCCGTTTTCGGCAGGACTATCTGCTGGCGCGTCTGGAGAAGTCTCAGATCGCCTCGCTTTCTGTGCTTGCCGCGGATGAGCAAAGGATCTCCTCGGGCCTAGCGCAGGAACTGTTGGACCTTGCTGACGTCTATAACGTGGTATTGCGCCGAGACGTGGCCAGCCAATTGGTGCTGTCTTCCCCGGTCCCCGGTCCCGTCACCACGATGGTCGACCTCAGAGATCCATCCGCGTGGTACTTGATCATGGGGGCCATGAAGCAAATTTTCGACGAACCTGAAGGGGTCATTCGTGTATTGGGTGAGCCATCCGAGGCCACAGGCACGTTAATTGAAGTCGCGATGCCGCAAGCCCCCCTCAGGGCCGCGATGATCGACTATGGGCTTCGGATTTTGGCGTTGTCGGCCATTATTTCCGTGGTCTCAGCTGCTTTGCTTTTCTTCGCGGTTGGTCGCTTCATGGTGCGCCCGATCAAGGGGGTTGTGAGTACGATGGAGGCGTATGCGCTGACCCCAGAGGACGCGCGGTTGGTGATAAAACCGACCTCATCGATTACGGAACTGCGTGCGGCGGAAGAGACATTGGCGGAATTGCAAACCCGTTTGACTGGGTCGTTGAAGCAAAAGGAACGGTTGGCCCAATTGGGCGGCGCGGTCGCCAAAATCAGTCACGATCTTCGAAACATATTGACGACGGCCACCTTGCTGGCTGACCGAATGGAGCGGTCCGACGACCCAGCGGTGCAACGTTCTGCACCAAAATTGGTGAACTCGCTGAGCCGCGCCGTGAACCTATGTGAAGGAACTTTGGCCTTTGGTCGTGTCGACGAAGCCCCGCCGCAACTTGCGATGACGCAAATCCATGACATCGTTGATGACGTGTTGAAAAGCGAGCAGCTGTCCACGAAGACTGAGATTAGTTTTAAGGGGGACGTTTCACCTCAAATGATCGTACGGTGTGATGGTGAGCAGTTGTATCGCATCTTGGGCAATTTGGTGCGCAATGCTCGTCAGGCGCTTGATGCGAAGGGGCTGGGCGGAGAGATAACAATTTCCGGAAGTGAGGCGCTGGATGGGTGGCGTTTGACAGTGTCGGATAACGGCCCTGGGCTTCCTCTGAAGGCTCGTGAGAACCTGTTCACGGCCTTTGAAGGGGGCGTTCGGGTCGGCGGTTCAGGTTTGGGGCTCGCAATTGCTTCGGAGTTGAGCCGTGGGCATGGGGGGGAACTGACCCTGCTGAACTCTGATGAGGATGGGACCGAATTTCAACTGTTCCTTCCCAAGGACAGTGCGATCTTCGAAGAAGCTGCCGAGTAGAAGCAGCCAAGACCTGCTAGCATAATGCTGAGGGTTCTCTCGATTAAGACCTTGTTTATGAAAATCAATCTCAGTTGACCCATTCGCATGGTAAGTACTTTCCAGACCGTCATTCTTGGCGGGCCTGCTGACATTAATCATGATCATCATGGCCGAGTTCCGGTCAAAATAATGATGCTCACTTTGGGTTATGCTCCATGACGTAGCTGCTGAGTGGTGAGGTGCAAGGTAACGGATTTTCGCAGAGCGAGTAGGTGAATCCCAAAACCAGCTTGAAAAGCTTCATGATTGTCCAAGAGGTGAGAGGCTGAGTGCGTTGCAACTAATCTGTTAAACACAATGTGATCTGAACTGCAGGGCATCGCTGTTTAAGGAAAAATAATAGCTTCGATACTCTTCTTCAGGTTCGTTAAAAGACGTTTTCCGCAAATCGTGCGATGTTCTTTTCAGAACTGACTTAATTGGGGTTGCATTGCCGTTTGGGCGGGGGTACATCGCCCCCAGTGGACCGATAGCTCAGCTGGATAGAGTACCTGACTACGAATCAGGGGGTCGGGGGTTCGAATCCTCCTCGGTCCGCCACTACCCCTTGTTGAACGTCACACGAACTTGACCCAACCGTCACAGTTGGACCAATATCGAAATGTTCAAAATGAAATGTATGAATACCGAGTAGATCCGACGCTGTCGGTTCCAGTGATTTGATGCGATGTAGCTTTCGGCCCTTTCCGGGCTTTGACCGACCGTCGCATGCCACGCTGCAGCTTCCCGGAAGCAGACATTAACCGGTCTTCTATTTTTCCATCCACAAGCGGCTCTCTATGCGCAGTTGCACGACCCGCACACTGCATGTTAGCCGGGCCATAGTCATTCCTGGGTATGCTGCCCAGGTGTCGGTTCGGGTTGGCTCGGTGATTGCACACCTTGCCAGCCTGAACCGGAACGGCCCAATGCTGCCGTTCGAAAGGGTCAGCCTTCGCTGCGCAGCAGAAAATAAAAGCAGACGTTGCTGATATGCTTGTATAGTGCGTTTGTTTAGCCTTTGGGTGGGCACTACGGGAGGAATTGGCATGATTGACACACTGTTAGCACTTATTGGCCTAGGGCAATCGCAGAGTCACAGGTCTTCAGATCGTTTTGCGATTGCATCTTCACACTTGGCAAACGTCGAACGCATTTGTTTGGAAACGGGTGTCCAACTGAACTATGAAATCCAACGCCTCTCCCAACTTGCCGAAGAGATGAGGGTGCCGCCAGACCAAGCCATCAGCCCACTTTTCAGAATGGCTGAACAAAATGAGCAGTTAGGCGAAATGGCTACGACAAACCGTGAACTACTAAGCAAAAAGGGCGCAAACGCTCAGGTCGTGGCAGAGTTGGAGCGCTGGGAAAGCACCTGCAGCGTCATGCCAAAGCAAATTGATCTTACCGTTCGCCAGATCGAAGAAGCACTACAAAAAGCATAAGCCCAGCACTCCTTTGCTTCAATTCCTAGGGTTTTCTCTGGCCGGCACTAGGAATTAACGCGGTAGGAAATAGCTGGCATTCATGGAGTGAACTGAATTTTTGCTAGTTGGAATGTTAGTAGCCTAACAAAATCGGAAAATATGCCGTCGATTGTTCAGTTCACAGTTCTTTCCCAACAAACTTCGCATTCATTACATTGTAAATGCAAAGTTGCTGAACGGTCCAAGTGCAGTTGCTGTCGTTCGGCATCGCCATGTCGCCGTCCTCAGTGTAGCGGATTATCAAAAGGTCTAGCTCGCCCTCAACAGTTTCACGCAATGTCTTCGCCTTAACCCAAACGCGTGCATCGCAGCGGGCAATAGTGGAATACTGAATTTTCCGAAACTCGAACTGCTCAAGCTCCACAAATTCGGCCATGGTACGCATTTCGCCAGCCATCTTGTTGACTGGCTTCTTGGTGAGGTTCACGGCGTACTTACCCATTTTCCCGTAGTTTTTGGATTTCCAGCCTGACAGAAATTCATTCACTGCTTTCTCAGGTGTATCCGCTCCGAATTCTTCGTCAAACGGGCCGTCCAAAGAGTGCGGTTCAAACGCTCCGATAGCCCGTTTATCGGCTTGGGTTTTCTGGAGTTGCTTCAAACTGTCTGAAAGCGAATGGTTGGCCTTGCGTTCGGCTTCTGCCTTTCGCTCATCCTCAGACGATTTATCTATGGCCCAATCCACCAGTGCTATCATGAGAAGCCAAGCTTTTGCGCAGACCGTTTTATTGGCATAGCCAAGGGCGCGACCATGAATGATCTTGTGACGTTCTGGCATCGTCACTTCGTCGTCACGCGACTTGTAGGCTCCTTTAACCAGCAAACCAATCATAGAGGGCAGCCCGGTGGCGTGGCCAGTAATTGAGTCATATACTGTCAAGTCTGCCTTTTCGGCGAATGGGCTTACTCCTGAAATGTCAGAGGCAAACCCGTCGCATGCAATCAAAATCAATGGAACGGCTGCCATGTAACGTTCTTCGAGATAGAGATTCAGCGCCTCTCTCAACTGATCGTCGCGGAGTATGGCTTGGTGAAAACGGCGCGCTCGGGTGATTGCAAAAAGTTCGATGGTCTCTTTTGTGAACCAATCCACAATCGCTTGCTCTGCCTCTTCCTCCTTGCCTGTTTCAGCGAGGGCTATTGCTTCCTGCATCAAGGTGACCGACAAAGCAGAACCTACGCAAACCCACCCCTTCGGCCCAAACAACTCGTTGAAACGGTCGGGAAGCTCAATGATCTTAGATTGTTCCGCCAAGTCTGCCGCCATTGCCCCGAGTTCTCCGAATTTCTCTTTATTGATGCCAAGGCGACCCAAAATCCCAAATGCACCGCCCGCAGCCTTAACCAGCGGCAAAACGTCTTTCATTTCCTTTGCCGTCGGGTTGTCGGAAATCTTTGCTTTTTTATTTTCACTCATTCGTCCAGGTCCTGTTGTCTGCTAAACATTCCAGCATATGCGCTACAACGTGCACACAGCGTGGATCACCAACTGTGCATGCCGTGGGCGAAGAACTGATCGTCTGACCAGTCTTGCACGCAGTCGATTCTGCCAAGCTGTACATCGTTCCATCAACAATGCCGCTAGACTATGCACTAGGTTTAGGGTGGTTGATATTTACCACACCAATATCTAGAATTCGATGATAGATTTACACTTTTGAGGAGAGAAATTTGCCGACGACAGTACATTTTATCGATGTTGGTCAGGGAAACATGGTGCTAATTGAAGCAGCCAGTGGTTCTAAGTTCGTATTTGACTGCAATATAACCGACGAGAATGAAGATCGCGTTTTGGACTATGTTGCAGACCAAATCGGTGAAGGTAAATCATTACATGCCTTCATATGCTCGCATCGGGACGCAGACCATATGCGTGGCGTGAAAAAGCTGCATGCGCGCTTTCCTATCAAAACCATTTGGGACAGCGATTACCCAGGAACAACCACGGACTCATCCGAATATCGTGCATACATGGACCTGAGACGGCAGCTGGGCAGCAAAGTCATAAAAAAGGCCACGTATCAGGACTTTGGACGTACACGGTTCCGGTATCTTAGCGCCAAGGATGATCGGTTAGCCAGCAATGCGAACGCTCAAGGCATAGTAATAAAGGTTGAGCAAAGAAATGATGCTATGGATCGGATCGAGGGTAGTGCAATGTTGCCCGCTGACAGCGATGCGGAAACTTGGCGTCAGGGCATCTTTGCTGATTACAATAAATCCGAGGTTTCTTCGAATATCATGATGGCCGCGCACCACGGGTCGATCTCATTCTTCGACGATCCAAATCTAACCTATTATTACAAAGATCATATGGCTGCGATCAAACCAGCAATGACCGTTGTTTCGGTTGGGCCAAACAGCCACGGTCACCCCAATGAGACCGCGCTTGGATACTACCGCGAGTTTTCGACGGGTTCAGACAAGGGCAACAAGGTGTTTCGAACCGACACCAAAGGAACGATGAAACTCACCCTGAAATCCGGGGGAGGCTGGAACCTCTCACCAAATTCATGATTAGTGATTGGTTCGACAAATATAGCTTACAGGCTCGGTTGGCCCCAGCCCTATTGAGCCTGTTTCCTGCCATTCTGATAATGGCATTGGCATTTCCCCAACTGTACGAGACAGCAGTCGGATTTGTTGGTTTGGCGTTGGTTTGTGGCGTACTAACAATTGCCAGTCATTTCGCCAGAACCAGAGGAAAAAAGGTTGAACAACGACTGAACGCGAAGTGGGGTGGAAAACCAACAACACGGTTTCTTTTGGACGACAACAGCGAGCTGGACGACCAGACCCGCAATCGATATCTGGCACATTTCTCGAAGAATGTGCCAGACTGGAATTTAGGTGAAGATCCAAAACAGGGAGTCGAATCTGCTGTGCGTTGGCTTCTCGAAAACACCAGAGACACTTCCGCATATGGCTTGATTTTTAAAGAAAACATTTCCTATGGATTTCGGCGTAATTGCCTTGGTATGAAACCGATAGGATCACTTATCTCTATGATCTGCGCAATATATTGGGGCACCCAGTTATATATCCAACTTCCAGCTCTATCTGAAACCCGTCCTACTGATTTGATAGGCTTAAGTGTTTCCGCAGCACTAGTACTTTGGTGGCTATTTGTGGTTGGTGAAGAATGGGTAAAAGAGGCCGGAAATTCATACGCTAAAGCCCTTCTCGGATCAATTGATACCATGGGATGAGTATCATTTTCATCGCGAGCGTAGGCACATCAAAAAACATATCTTGCAACCAGAATGCGTCAACGACCGCTTTTTCCTTCCAAAGACGAGCCTTTTGCACCTGCAACGAATGGCTGCTCTCCGCCCTAGGAGCCTAAACCAATAATTCATCGGTACTCCGTCTAGACAACACCGTATTGGTTTCAAAAAACCACCCACACTTTGTATGCGTAGCTAACGAATACCGCATGAGAAGCATACGCGCGGTTGCCCAGCGGACACCGAGGTGGTTTGCAAAGCTTCGAACCGTTTTGTTGTTCATCGCGGCCTCAGCCAACTCACGTTGTGAAAATCGCCGTCTTGGGCGACCTCGGTTGACTGGAAGGCTCTTCTCCGCAAATAACTGCCTCAATTTCTTTGAAGAAATGCCGATTTCTCGTGCCAGATCCACGCAGTTTTCTCCCCTTTGGTGCCTCTTATGAAGGGGCGTCAAGAAATCTATTTGGACCAGGTCAAGCATTTGAATAACGTAGACACTGGCTAGGCCAAGCTGTTCTCCAATCTCAAGAATTGAATTCGTGCCCACGTATTCCATTTTTACGTCTGCGGGGCTGAAAATCTTAATGTCGGCAAGGCTTTTACAGACGACAATCGTGTCGCGATTCTCATGCGAAATCATGTAAATTTTCCGCCGTAATCTCATCCATTCAGCACCTTAATGGTCGTTCTCGCGAGGCGTTTAGAAACGCTCGCGGTTCTTTCATGCCTACCCAAACCAATTTGGTCCTGATTTTAAGATTTTGAATTTGTTGTAAAATTCCGCAATGTTTGTGCGGGAATCACAAATGGAGAAATTGCAATGTCTTAAGATCGAAAAAGCCCCACGAAAGGGCCAACTTCCGAAGGGGCTTGTGCAAAAGATTGCCGCCTAATGCGCACCCTTCATGATCCAAATTTGGAGACCCGTCAAGCCTGCAGAGCTTTCTGCGGACGGGTCTTTTTTGTCTCAACGATTATGGAGAACCGGACGGCGCTAGGTGAGGCCTAGCCGCTGCGGTAAAGATTATGACAAAATACTATGATGACGATTTCTATCGCCCACCTGAATCGACGACGGCCGGGTTGATGTTTCCTGCGCGTTCAAAACTAACTGTGCGTGGATTTACGTTGGCACAGACACCCGCTGAAAAGCGATGGCGTCAAATCATCTCTGCAAGCCAGGGTGAGCGAGAGACCTGTTTGCTGGTTTTGGCGGATTCCAATCTGTGGAATTTGCATGACCAGCCGGAAACAGTTGCGTTTGTCGACGTTGATGGGTGCCAACGGACACACCGTTTTGACTACCTTGCTGAGTACCGTGACGGATTGAAGGTCGCTCTCGCTGTCAAACCGGCATCGCGGGTAGATCGGATAAATTTCCGCACAACGTTGAAGGCCATTCGTCGTGACCTGCCAATGGGGTTTGCTGACAAGGTTTGTCTTGTAACTGAAAATAACCGTCACCCGAAAGAAGTGCAGAACGCACAGATGTTGAATTTTTTCCGGCGCAGCCCTGATGAACATGCAGATGCATTGACGTTGGAGCGCATTGCCACACTCACGGAAGAGGTTTCAATCAATGACCTGATATCCCCAATGGGACTTGGCGCTCGCGGCTATCGTGCTGCGTTCCGTGCGATCTATGGGGGGCTTCTGCAAGCGAACACTCGTGAATTCATCTCAATAAATTCCATCGTAAAACCAAGAAAGAGGAACGGATGAAACATATGCCTATTCGACTAAACCTAAGCCCGTCTGATGCGGTGTTGGGGAAAGGCGACATCCATTTCGTTCAAAAAGTAACGGCTAACGTTGTAACGCTGCTTGCTAAATATGCTGGGGCAGTCCCTCAATCGTTCACCCATGATGAGCTCGCCAAATTGCTTGATGAGGGGCATTTTGCCATCGAGTACGGGTACTTTTCCGATCGGCAGGCGGCGCGGAGGGCCCGTGCCGGTCGGTCGTTGTTGTCACGGTTGTCCTTAAAAGCACAGCTTGGAGCATTCCAATGTGAAACCTGGTGTGAGGTGATGATTGAGGCTGAAACAGAAGGCGAATTCAATCGATCATCTGCGCGTTGGAACGAATTTGTGCCAAAGCTGCATGAGAAAGTAAGGTCCAGACTTGAGCATGGATTGTTGAAAACGCACGCAGACTCTCCGATAGATCCAAAACTGCTCAGCCATGTTCCAAGTAGAACCAAAGCGATGGGACAATTACGAGCTTGGGAGAAGACAAAAGACCCCATGATTTTTGTCAAGAAGTCGATTTTCAATGGTCAGAATGCAAAACGTGTTCACCCAGAAGTCGAATCCGCCATTCAAGTTGAGTTGGCGCATTTTTTGCATCCGAATGAGATCTATCCATCACAGGTGTTAGATGCGGTTAACGCGGAGGTGCGGCGGAAAAATTTAGCACGAGCAGTTTCGGGCGAAGAGCTCTTAACTGAAACCTCTTTGAGCACGGTTGAACGCCGTATCGATGAATTGGACCAATTTGAGATTCTGGCAGCGCGAAAAGGCGTTGCCTATGCGAAGAACAAGTTGGGTGCACATGGCGGCGGTCTAACACTTCAGGCTCCTTTGTTTAATATGGAGATGGATGAGTGGGAAATGGATCTGATGGCCCAGTTGAAGGCTGCTGGTGCTGATGTTTCAGATCCCAGTTTGCGCGATCTCGAGTTTGGTCGCTATTGGGTGTGCGTTGCGATGGATGCAGGGAGCCGCACCATATTAGGTTTAAAGCTCTCAGTTAAACCGAACGCGATGGATGCGAAGTCAGTTCTGTGGATGGCCATGCGTGATAAAACCGAGCTCGCAGCCAGTTTAGGGTGTGAAACGCCCTGGGCGCAACATGGGCATGTCTATCATGTCGCCGTGGATAACGGTCCAGCTTTTGTGAATGCCGACTTTAAAGCCGCGCTGTCGGACTTAGCGATCGATTACTCAGTGTTACCAGCGGGGGTTCCAAAGTTACGTGCGCGCGTTGAGCGAGTGTTTCGTTCAATCATTATGCTCCTGATTCCGTTTCTTACGGGACGAACGTTTTCTAACCCTCAAGAACGGGGGGATTACCCGTCAACACAATACGCGGTGCACACGGCCGAGAGTATCGTAGAGCTGTTGGTTCGCTTTACCGTTGATGTTTACCACAATCGTAAGCATCGGGGCCTTGAGTACGCGACGCCGAACAACATGTGGGACAAGTTGATTGCTGAGTTCGGTTGGTCACCCCCTATGAGCCAGCACAAGTTGCGACATATTCTCGGCTTAAAATTCAATAGGAAAACCGGTCCGCACGGCGTTTTGATGAACGGTATAAATTACCATTCAGATCGCCTTGCACTGCATTTTCAAAAACATGGACGGCAAAACGTCGAAGTTAGCGTTGATCCTGAAAACATTGGGCACATTTCGGTGTGGCTGGATCGAGGCGTCGATGGCGGGTGGTCCACCCTTCGCGCGTGCCAAGAAGGTCTCGAAGGTATTTCCTTCGCGTCTTGGGAGCGTTCAATTTTTGAATTGCGCCAAAATAATCGCGCTGCTGCCAGTTTAACGCAAGATGTGATGGATCGGGCCATCGAATGGATTAAGAAAATTGATGCAGAGCAATGTGCAATGCGTCAGCTAGGGCCAATCAATCTCACTGTTGAGCAGATTCAACGTGCACAGCGCGAGACCTTCTGGGGGTTGTCTTTGGGCACTGAGGCGCAGGTTTCTCTAAAAGGGCGTTCAGCATCAGAAAACCAAGATGTGGGTTTGCTTTCTGATGAAATCGAAGTCGAACCAAGTATTTTGCCTGAGGAACTTTCTGTCCTGTCACCGCGTTCGGAGGAAATCGTCGAGGAGTGGCTCTTCAGTGATGAACTCGGAGCCGAAGGCGATGGTCGTGCGATGAGTGACGCGACAGGGGAGGAGAACAGCAATGAATAAGCTAAGTAAAGATTTGCGGGCGGATGGCGAAATTCGCAAGCGGGTACAAGCACTGCGTAAACTTTACATCCCGCGGCCTGAATTCAATAAGCTGGATGTTTGTTTTCAAAAACACATTGAGCAACGACGTGCAGATGAGGCTGACGGAGAGGCATTTAGGGCACGGGGACTTATGCTAGTTGGCCAATCAGGCAGCGGAAAAACGACAGCGATACGCGAGCTTATCAGAAAACATAGCACTTTGATTACGACAGATTCATCTTTGGAGTTTTGTGAATATATTGGTCTTCAGGTTCCAAGCCCTGCCACCATGAAGTTTGTGGGTGCAGCAACGCTGCGGGCACTTGGATACCCTTATTCTGGCAACAAGCAGGGACCAGCAATTTGGGATCAGGTCAAAGTGCAATTGAAGCTGCGAGGCACCAAGTTTTTGGGTTTCGATGAAGCCCAAGATCTGGCGCGCTATCAAACAGACAAGGAACGGCAATCTGTCGTTAATACTTTAAAGTCGCTTATGGAGAACTCAGTTTGGCCTGTTGGGTTGGTGTTGTCCGGAATGCCTGATCTCAAGCATATTGTGAATCAAGATGCCCAATTGGCAAGGCGGCTTGATCCTGTCGAAATTGGCCGACTGCACAGTATCAGAGACGTCGGGCCGGTGATCAAAATTGTTAAGAAATATGCTGCACGGGGACGGATGGATACTGACGAATCCGTTCAAAGTGAAGCCTTCGCCATGCGGCTTATGCATGCGGCTGATTATCAGTTTGGATTGCTTGCAGAGATCATAGTACTGGCTGTTTCACATGCCCTATTTTCAGAGGGTGGCGATGCGACACTTGAGATGAGCCATTTTTCTGACGTCTACGCTGAGCGTAACGGGGCAGATGACTGGATGAACATCTTCATTGCTGATGACTATGGCCGCATCGACCCGAAAAGGCTTTTAGATAACGATTCTGATGATGGAGTGAACGAATGAGAGGGCCGTTGATCTCCAGTCTTCCCTTGAATGAGGGGGAAGCTCTCTCGGGGTACATAAGTCGTCTCGCATATATCCATGAGACGACACCACGCGATTTTTGCTCCGATCTCGGTATGAGTTGGCCATTTCTATGTAGTGGCCGAAGAGATCAAATTGAACGTTTGGCTTGGCTGATCGGGGGGCGTACGAATGAGTTAATGTTAAACAGCCCACGAAAGATTGGTGCTGGGATCTATCAGTTGGGTAAAACAACTGCACGAAAAGGTGTGCTCAGTCGAACCTCAGTCAGGCTTTGCCCAAAGTGTATTGCGCCTACGTTCTCTTCGACTGGTGGGGCAGGTCTTTGTCAAAAGTTAGAATGGTCAGTCGACTGTCTCTTTTCATGTGGCATTCATAAGTGCCCTTTGATCACAGTACCTTCTGCAAAAAATACACACTCAACCTACGATTTCGTATCGCGCGTCTTAGAACATCAAGAATTCATATGTGCGCAAGCCCTTAAGCCCGCAATATTGCCTCGAACGGATTTTGAGGATTATGTTCGCCAGCGGATTAAGGACGGACCGCAAGATGATTGGCTAAAAACACTCGATCTGTTTCATCTTTATAGAGCAAGTTCTACTTTAGGCGCCGTTATTGAAAAGGTCGAAACCCTAGCGCTGGAAAGTTTACCGCCAGAGAAGTTACAGGGTCTTTGCCAAACTGGGTTATCCTGTTTGCTAGAGGGCCCAATTGCATACAAAGAAGCGTTGTCGGCGGTTTATCGGAAGAATGCAGGTGAGCGGCCGTACTACAGTGTCGATTTGGCTCAGCTTTATAAATGGTTAAGAGCTTCGCACGATGAGCCAGGATTAGAAACTTTCTCCAAAACCACCCGGGAGCATGTGTTCAGAACTTATCCCATCCCATTGCGTAAAGAGGTGTTTGGCCAAAAACCATCTCGGCAAGAGTGGTTTTCTCTTTATGAAGCGAGAAAAAAGTCTGGGTTTGGCAGAGTGTTTCTCAAGAAATTATTGGGACATATGACTGGCGAAAATGAAGTTGAGGCCCTTTCCCGTACAGACGTACACATCGATGAATTGGCTGCGGTCCAAGCATTCTGGGAAAGCCTAATGAGCTTAATGAATGCGGCATCTCGGCTTGGAGTGAACCCAACGCAAATTAAAGCCCTTCAAAGCAAAGGCGTCTTAAAAATGATCAAGATCAATTCTTCTCTCAGATACTTTGAGAAGGATGAGATCGCCCGGCTTCTAGAGAAGCTTGAGGAGTTGCCCAGCGAACTCCCCGACAAAAATCTAATTCCTATCAACGAGTATTGCCGCTCAAAGAGTGTACCCTTGGCACACGTAATCGATCTTTGGGTTAAGGGGCTGTTAGATGGAGGGTTAAGCCGGGGAACAGGCAATAGCCTTCAATCCATTGAGGTGGATTGTAACCTTTGTTGTCACAAGGCTGGGCAGGTGCTGGCGTGTGACTTAGAACTAATTGAAGCTGCAAAATATTTGAAAATAAACATCGCGGCTATCCGGAAACTTCGCAATGGAGGCCAGCTAATCCAAATATTCCGGCGAAACCCAGATACCAACCACCTAAAAAATTACATCACTAGAGAGAGTATTCAGGAATTTGAAAAATTATATATCACACTCGGCCAAATGGCGTCTCTACAGAAGGTTGAGCCGATCCACCTAGCGCGTCGCTTAGATAGGGATGAGATTTGGCCCATCACATGCGCGGGCGCGTTCGTGCGCGTATATGATCGGCACGTAATCAACTAACACTTGGCAGATGTGCGCCTTTCAGTTTCGGTATGGGATCGGAACGAAGGTAATTGCAGTTAGAAAGCAAATGATCATGAAGTATAGCGGTAATAAGACACACCCTGATCAGCATAAAATCGATGATTGGTTTCTATATGGCCCGAAGAACCAAGAGATTGAAATCCTAGTCAGGGAGTTAACGATTGGCCATGGGCTACGGCTTGCTGAGGTGGAAAATCTGATCGTTGAAGCGCTTAGGCAAAGTTTGCCAGGGCATTGAATTTTGTGATCGGTGGGCCATCGGGTAGTCGAACTCGGACGTGCCTGAAGTCAGGAGTTGTTTTTAATGGCCTTCCGGTGCGTATATTATGGTTTGTGCTCCATGCTGCTGCAGCCCGCTATTTCAACGTGTTGTACTGGTGCATAAATCAGGTGCAGAAAGGGGATCATTCCTTAAGGGTATCTGTCGCAAAGTAATCGTTTTGAACAGCCAAAGCTGGTCATTCACATACGTTATCCCGATTAGTTGGTTTCTAAGGTTTGGGTTGCTGTTGCCTGCACATTATCAGCGACATCCGACATCAAGACGTATACCAAAGAAGCGAAAATCAAAACGGCAAACGTGCTAAATGCAATGCCTATTGGGTCTTTGAAGCCCTGACGTCCGTTAAACCGCCGATCGCCCACCCACCCAGCTGCTGCGAATATGAAGAGCGGAACTGTGAGAACAGACATTCCTAGTCCGGCGACTAGCAAAAGTATCCAGATCAGAACTCCGATCCAGTGGCCAGTTTCCAGCCCCCTGAAGGCCAACTCACCGAGTTTTCCTGCTACACCTAAACCAGTCACTCCAAGTAGTAACCTAGTCATCAGATTCGTGTAGCCCGCCGCACCTTTCTCGACAGAAGGTCTTAAATCATAGCGGCTAGGCGGCGTATCATCATCTACATCGGATTGTGGGGAACTAGTCATGGGTATCTCTTCGTTAGGGGCCTAATAGAAGTCTCAAGGCTTTTAGGGCCTGGAATGGGTCATTCTTTGACAACGCGGCCAATCGTCGATCGATGGACGCCAAACAAGCGTGCCACGTCCGCTTCACTATGCTTTCCAGATCGAACTATGTCTTGGATTTCCTTGCGCTGATCGTCCGTCAGCTTTGGCTTGCGCCCTGGGTGGCGGCCTTTTTTTCGTGCGCGTTCTAAACCCGCACGCGTGCGCTCCCTAATCATCTCACGCTCGAACTCGGCAAAGACGCCCACTATCTGCATCATCATGCGTCCCGCTGGCGTCGTGGTGTCGATTGCCTCGGTCAGAGACCGGAAGCCAGCTCCAGCCGCGTCGATCTTCTCCATGATGGACAAAAGGTCTTTCAGCGACCGGGACAGCCGGTCGAGTTTCCAGACGATCACAACGTCGTCGTCACGGAGCTGGTCGAGCATTCGGTGCAGCTCAGGCCGATCCCATCGACCGCCAGAAGCGCGTTCCTCGAACACGCGACCACAATCAGCCGCGCGTAATGCTTCAAGCTGGACAGCGGTTGCTTGGTCGTCAGTGGATACACGGGCATAGCCTAAGTTCATAGAAGTATCGTTGCGCTTTCATGTCGCTCAATCAAGTTAATTCGCAACATATTTCTGCAACAACTTTTGGCAGTTATGAGGTGTGTTGCGCAAAGGACCGTTTGTGGCAGGAAGGTTCGGTCATGGGTTTTTTGTCCGCAAGCAGTCGTTCGGACAATGTGTATGCCCCGCTTACGTCGCAGTGTAGCAGCTGTTGCAAATGTAGATACATGCCGCAAGAGCAAACATTGAAAATTCAAGGTCGCTTCTGTTCACGGCTTGTCTGTCTGAAAGCGTGCCGCGAAAACTCAGTCTCCCCTCCCGCCAAAACAACGACTGTGAGTTACCGGATTGGCGACACACGCTGCTCTGCGGCAACAAGTGTGCCTCGACCGCAAGCAAATGCTGCGTCAGCGAAGTGAGCAAAACAAATGGCGGCAAAGTCCGCATTACCGCCGTCCACGACCACAGCCACGAAGGTCTGCAATCGGGCAAAACGGACGTTGCCGGGTGACGTGCTAGATGTCCGCTGCGCGGACGAAGCGGCCGTTCGCTTGGAATTTGCCAATGTCTGCCGCTAGCCAAATCGGACATCGAACAAGCACTTAAACCATGACATCCCAAGTGCTCTTGCGCCTCGCCCTGAAACACATTCTTTCAAGTGGTTTTGAAAACTTGTTGAGGTAGGTATGCTTCGAATAGAGAAGGACGGCTTTGCACAAAGACTTCGCAAAGCTTAGTTACGCGATACACCATGTTACACTGCAAATTTGTCAGAAGAGGTGGGCCCACTTTGGTTGAGCCGGCCCACCCTAAGACGCTACCTCAAAACGGGAGCAAGAACGTGCGGGCATAGCGCATGATACCAAACTGCGCAGAACCATTTTTGTTGGGCATCGAGTCGATCAAAACAGTGTCGCCCGCCGATTTGGCCACCAAGTAGTTACCGCGCATCACTTCGCCTAGATCAGAATGAACCGTAAACCCTGCTCGCACGTCGCGGGCAACAAAGCACCCCGGCCCATAGGACCGCGCGGCCCTGGTCGAGGTGTTGCCCCCTGTTCCGCGTGGCAGAATAGCCGACGCGTTGGTTTTTAGAATCAGCACACCTGGACCCTGAGCGAAATGCAGCATGGCACGCCCGAAAATCAGGCTGGCTAAGTTGAAACTCAGCAACCTTTTAATCTGCACCGTGCTGCTCATGCCGACGAAATGCGACCACTCAAACACCACCTGCTCGTCAGACCGCAGCGTCCATTCTACCAGACTGGCAGGCGGCGGCATGGTCAGACCTGTGACTGCCGAACGCTGAGACAGGTCGACCTTTTGCATACGCCACGCGCGGTGCGCGATGCGCGAAAGAACGGCCTTGAACGGCATTGGCAGACGACCGCTTGTGGGCGCGTTGGTTACTGCGATGTCACGTTTGAGATACAGCACCTCACGACGCGCCTTGCTAAAGGGCAGCGACCCGCGTTCGGACGCGCGCGTCATCCCGTGGCTGCGTGGCACCCGGCCAGTCACAAGTGACGCCACAATGCCTTCGTCAGGATGCAGGATCACGCGGCCCAGCACGATCAGATACGTCTTGAACAGTACCATCAGCGAATACAAAAACAGCACCGCGCTCACCGCATTTACCATAGTAAAGCTATGCCCAATCGACGCGGTGGTGGTGTCGCGGTAGATCACTAATGCAGCGTCAACCTCGGCCACCGCGCGCTTGCGAAAGGCTTCCGTGCCGCGACCAGCCTCAGCTTCGGCGCGATCCAGCCGCGCTTTCAGTCCATCGAGGATCCCTTGGCGAACACCCTGATAGATCGAGTTGGCGATGGACTTCACAAGGTTCATGAAGTGGCACTTGAGGTTCCAGCCGCAACTTTGGGTATGGGTGCCTGGTGCGCGCACCGGCAGCTTGGATTTCACAAAGTCATGCGTGTCCTGTGCGTTGCTGCGCACCAGCCCGTTGACCTGTTCCTGAGTGGCCAGCGACTGCGCGTTCAACTCGGCTTGCCACTGGCGGGTTTGCTCTTTCTGGATGTGGACCAGTGTGGCCTCAAGTCCGATCGGCTCTGCTGGCAGAGGCACGCCCGCATGTTCCAGTATCGTATCAGCGGCGACCTGGTCTAAGCTACGCCACATTGCCGAATACCCGACACCAAGGACCGCAAAAATTGCCAGTATCGGCAGCCACAGACGCAGCGCACGGACCAAGGACACGCCAAGACGGCCATCCATGCGCAGGTGCAGCAGGATTTCGGCGTTGTCCTGCATCGCCTTGAAGAACAGCCGCAGCGCCGCAAAGGTGAACAGCAGCACGATCAGAACTGCAGGTTTCGGTGCAAAGCCGGTGAAGAGGCGGCCCAACAGCGCGGGGGCCTGCCAGGCTCCTTCGGTCGACGCGGTCGCAGAGGCTAATGCACCGATTATCACGCATTCGTAAATCAGTAAGCCGAGAAACCCAAGAAAAGCAGGGCTAAGTATCCGAGCATAGATCGCTGTTAGCGTCACGGACAGGGCGAAAGCTAGACCGACACCAGCCGCTGTGGCCCAATAGCGCAAAGTATCGGCAGACCCAACTGGCAGGGTTTGGCCAGACAGGGCCGGCACCCATTCGACGGACAAGCCAAGGCACAGTGCATAGGCCAGCGCCCGTTGACCCAGAAGCCAGCCCACCACTGCGGAGCCGATAAGGAGCGCGGACAGCGGGTTTAGCCACTGAAAAACGTCGCCAAGACCCGCGAACAGGTCGGCATTTGGGACAGGCATAAGCAACACCGCCGTTCCATCGGTCACGGCCAGCGGATTAAGCTGTGGGGCCCCAATGACGGGCAACCACGACAGCATGACCAGAAACCACAACGTTTGAATGACGGTGGCGCGAATGGGTGCTGCGGCTGCAACGGCGGGAGCGGTTTGAACAAGAGACTGTGCCATTGATTTATCCTCCAGGACTATCAGTTGTGGGTGGTATGCCGCCCTTTCTCGCGGGCGGCATTTAGGTATCGTGCTTAGCTTGCGACGCGCAGGAACCGCCCTGCGGGCGGCAGAAGCCCTTCGGTACGCACGGCGTCGACCACGTCACGGAATGTGGATTCGTGCTTTTCCTTTGTCTTGCGGGCCAGACGTTTGGTGCGCGGGTCCGAGCGGAAGGCATCCACGATGCGCTCGATGCGGGCGGGGACCAGCTCGTTTAGTGATGCTTCCATCGCGCTGCTGAAATAGGTGTCCAGCGTCTTGAGCTTTGTCGCGGTGTATACACGCGGCTTGGAGCGGCGCTGTTTGCGTACGAACTCGGCCAGGGTGCCTTTGTCTTCAGGTAGTGGCATCAAGTCCTCGACTTGTTTGTAGGTGTTGATTAGACGCCATTGTGCGGGCGGCACCAAGATGGTCACCGGGCGACGAGTGCGGCCGTTATTCGGCGTGTGGCCTGCGGTGTTGCCCCAGGCGGCCAGCGAACCGATGCTGGCGGCAATCCCGCTGACATCCACCGCCATGCCGCTGCTTTTCAAGAACGCTGTGGTTTTCGCCAGTTGCGACTTGCTTGCGCTATCAGGCATTTGAACCACCAGACCGAACAGGCGGTCAAAACCCATCAATCCTTTGCCATGCGCATGCAGCGTTTCTGCCAGCTCCGACACACCGCAGTTAAAGTCGTTGCGCTTTAGGCGCGCATTCAACGCCTGCACGCTTGGGGTAAAGTGATGGACAAACTCCGCAACATCATCGCGGCGGCGTCGCTCGGCGCGAAGCATGATCAGGATCGCAAAGATCAGATCGGTTATTACGGCCAGCCCCACGGCAATCGCTTCCTGAGCGCTGATCGGCTGACCGGTGACGAGCTTCTTTACCAGCATCAGGGCATAGTGTTTGTCGCCGTGGGTGACGACGAATGCACTGTCCTGCAGTGTCGGCATCGCGACGGGGGCAAAGGCGTCCATCTCGGCATTCAAATCCGCCAGTTGCGGGGCGAACTGGCCCCAACGCTGCTGGTGGTCGCTCCCTAACAGCGACGCTGCAAACGAGGCTTCGCGCCCAAGGGCATTGCGCAGGGTGGTCAGCGCGGTGGTTGAACGGGTCTGACGCAACGGGCTTTCCAGTGCCGCGCGCACATCGTCGAGCGTTGTTGCGGCGCGTGCCGCTGTGATCCCCGCTGACAGCGTCTGCTCGATGCGGCTTAGTTCGGTCATCGCAAAATCAGTGTCGCGGGCAATGCGCTCCCAAACGTCGTGGCGATCACCCTCGCCTGAGCGTGCCTCGATCTGCTGGTTCTTGCGGGCCGCTTCGACCAGCGTGGCCAAACGGGTGTGATAGCGTGCAAGTTCAGCAAAGTTGGTCTGCCCAGCAGACACCGCGACCTCGCGCTGCGTGGCAAAGACATCGCGCACCTCAGCGTCGCGCAAACCCATCACGTTGACCCAGAATGCGACCGCCAGCACGATGCTAAGCGTGGCCATGATACTGTAGCCCAAGAAATATAGGGCACGGGTGCGCATATGGTCGACAAAGGCGCCAATCAAGACAGTGAGAAAAACCGCCATCAGGGCCTGAATGACGACCGAGCCGGTTGCGGCAATCGTTAAGGCAAGGATTGAGCCCCCATCGTCTTGACCGTCTTCAACGAATTGAGTGATACCTGTGGCCGACCCGTACCAAGACAATAGGAAAGCGGCGAAAACCAGTACCGACAGTGTTCGTGGATTGATGTTTAGCATTGTATAACTCCCCAGGGTTGTATTTTTAACTGCCGCAAGGAGCTGTCTACGTCTGATCCTTGGGCTCTGAGGGTAAGTCGCCGCCACTAGTTTTTATCTGCAAGCACTTTGTTTTCGTAAAATTTGCATTGTATTGAACGTATCTCTAGAATTTAGAAATAAATTTGCGTGGGGCGGAAAGTGAGTGTCGATCTACTAGATATTGTTGGGGGAATGAGAGCAAAGCGACGTGCCTTCCTGCAAGCCATAGTGCCCAACCCTGAGGATCAACAAACCCTCGGTCGGAATGAACTGTCGAGCGACGACATCAAGAAACTGCGCTCTGCCGCGGTGTTTTTCATCGCCGAGTTCCTTTTCGTAATTCAAAAGCTAGATTTGACCAAAGATTCCGAAGGGCTAGAAGCCTATTTGAAGGATCACAACGAAAGCGTTGGCCGGAAAATCGCCGCTCTGCGAGAGGGAAAACGCAGCGCGACTCACAGTGGCTTAACAAAATCCCGCCTTCAGGAAAGCCTAATTGACGACTGGAAGATCGAAGAAATGGTCGCCGCCGCCAAGGATGGCTTTTTTCGCTTTGATCAATCGACTATTGGGGCGCTTCTGAATGAGATAATGGTCAAACAATCTACTAATTCGCATCTTGATGTGCTGGGCAAGGCTGGTCTCCTAAAGATCAGTGGAAGACGACCTAAATATATAATATCAAACGGAATTATCGAGCAGTACTACGAAGATTTTTTGAAAGGTCTTAAGGATGTATTTACTTAAAGGAGTGCTGCCATGGTCCAACTAAGAGGCGCCCTATGCGCGGTTTCGATTTGCTTTGCAGTGCCTGTAAAAGCAGCGCCTGCTGATGAGCATATTCAAAGAATTCTGTCGCTATCAGAAGCCGCCTGCCGCTCTGAGGAAATGGAATACCGCGAGCTTCACAGCGGGGAGAACAGCAATGTTCAGAAAACCTTGTCTTTCGTAGCCGAGGGCACGCGTTTGCTCTGTGAAAGCATTCGGCTCGACGCGGAAGTTGCGAGGCTGAGCGGCGAACAAGAACGTTTGCGTGCAGAGGCCGTGCGGCTTGAAGACGCGTGGCAATCAGCCCATCGGATCAATCCGACCAAATTCCCGGATTTAGAAGGCCGCGACGCAAGCCAAAGACGCTTGCTGTCAGATGCCGAACAGATTGGGCGCACCGTTTTGGTACTTTCGAATGTGCAAAACGACCTCAAAGGCGAAGCCAGCCGGATCCTCAACTTAGCCTCTGATGAATTTGATCTTTTGTCTAATCAAGATGCTGAACTTCTTCTTGCAAGCCTTGATGATGAAGATAGCCATGATGTTATCATTCGACTCTTAAAGAGGCGCATCGCACGGGTGTAGTGACTTAGTTGTCAATTGCTGAGTTGCCGCTTTCGACTACTTGAGCACTTGGATAAATACTATTCTTAATAGTATTTAGGATTGCTTTGCAGGCGCCTCCTAGGTTCGACAGGCTAGACGTTATCGGACGCAGGTTCGCTCAAAACTTCCTATAAGCTTTGTTCAGCTTTAATGTGTTGTCGGTCGTGAGTTATCGTTTGCAGCGTCGCAAAGTCTGCTTCTGCGCTCTGATGCCATTGATCCATCTTGCAGCATTCGTCAAAGTGGGGCTCGTTCCCGACATTCGCCGCGCGATGCACCAACTTCCGCTGTGCGGACATACCACCATTTCGCTGCGGCTGCGCCAAGGTCTGCTCTCGGAGATTTCAGCAATTAAACCGCCCGTTGCAATCGATCTGCAACGGAGCGGTAGCTATCTTACGCGAAGCAGGCAATCTAAACGGCGCGTTGCAGACAATGCAAAAGTCAAATTTGAAGCAGAAAATGTGCGGCGCGCCGAGCTTGGATTGCCGCTACTCAAGGTGCCCTCAAAGCGCAAGACTGAGCGAGAGATCGCAAAACTCGATCCATATCCACGTATGCGGATCCAAATGGTGAGCCGTGCGCCACAGCAGTATTCAAGAGCCATATCAGGCATGGTGGTGGAACCCGTTCACCGGACTGGAAACTTAGTTCTGGGTGGTCTTTATCCGCGAGCCAGCTGACTTTCGGATCCATTTCAATTGTTAACGGGTCATATTCGGTCAGATAGTCCGGGTCTGAGACAACTTTCATAGGACCTTGGCCCAACGCACCAATGGCGTCTTAAGTTCTGGGTCAGAAATGCTTGACGTTTGGGTCAAAATTGAATGACGTAATATTCCTATTTCTTGAAGTTTTGGCTCCCAAAAGAGTCAAAGGTTCACGACGTTCCGCACCCCTTATATAACAGTGACTTAGGTGAAAATTTGCCACCTATGCGCCATCTTGTGTGCCAATACGAAAATGGTACTGTGAATCGCTTTAAGGGTGTTTGACGCCTCTACCTGTTCAAGCTTTTCTAGGTGTTCCAATGCTTCGGAGGCTAGGCGGTGGATGACTTCGTGTAGCGTGTCGTGCGCTTTATCCAAGTGGGGAATTTTCAAGTCACTCTCCATCGCAGCGGCTCCAACTTTATTTAGGTTGCTGATTTGGTGAAGGAGGCTTTCCACCTTTTGAAAGCGCGTAAGCGGCTTGCCATCCGTCCGGTAGTACATGTCGTGCCGATCCATTTGGCGCTCCCCCCTGCGTTGACGACGTCTAGGCGTGCTGTACGAGCGGAGAGATGCTCGGCTTAAGGCTTGCGGACGTTCGTGCGGATCGCAGCGAAAGAGGAAAAAAAGTCGAACTTGGCCGATGCTGCAAGATGCATGAATGTCTGCTAAATCGCCTTGATGCCCATGATCAGCCCATTTCTGCGCGTGGCTCGTAGCACCCCCCCAGTTCTTTCGCTTTCGTCGTTAATCAGTTTGGAGAGATGGTTCCGTTGTTCGTAGGACGCAGTGTTGCCCGGTGGCATAGACAAAAGAACAGCAACTGCATCAGCTGGGTCTGTACAGGCCATAACATCGGTCAAATCATATCGTTCTGTTTGTTCAAATACGTCCCCGACCATCTTTTCCGCGTCGTCTAGCGAGAACAAAGCGGCCCCCGGGTCGACGGGAGGACCCCCGAACGCTTGTGCGCCGAGCACATGCAGTTCGTTTAAATTATCGAGAGTATTCGTGCTAACGAACAATTGCCCGCCCGGGCGCAAGACACGACTGGCCTCTTGAATGGCCGCCCGCGGATCACTGACGTGATAGAGAACGTGCAAAAGTAAGACGACGTCAAAAGTTTCAGACGCGTTAGGCAGAGCGGCAGCATCCGCAATTCCTGCCTCAATAACTTTGACCTGCTTCACTATCGCAAGGTTTGTCGTGGCCTCCTCGATCATGCCTTGAGACGTATCGACAAGTGAAACGCGCAGATCGTTTGGCAACCGATCCCTTGACGCCCGCCAAAGCCATCCGGGGCCGCACCCGACATCTAAGATACATGCGCCTTCTTTTAACTCGATCTTATCAATCAGCCAGTCAAACCAACTGACAGATGCGTACTTCGCCTGAAACGACCCGCGCGTCGCGAGGTGGCGCGGTGTAGCATATTGACTTTGGACACCGCCATGCTTTGATTCTTTGCTCATACAGCGAAGTTAGGTCACATCGTCAACTACATCCACTACCCCCTTTATACCGGTCCATTGGTCTGTCTTGCCATTAAGTTAACGGCCAGAAGCAATGATGGGACTGGCTATGCTTAGGTAGTGGGCTTCCAGCAAAGTGGACTTTGGCGCAGCTACAGAAAACGACAGCTAAGTCCCGCATTGCAGACCTTGGCGTGTAAAACTGAACCAAACAATGTTCGCAAGCGCAGCGAATGGCCAGGAAAGAGCCCATCTTGCAGGAATGCTGCGTTGCCGCCAAAGTCTCCTTTTGAAAGCTGAAAGGGCCCTGAAATGAATATCGATTGGCAAAGGGCAGCAGCTTATGTCGTTGCTGTTGATTCCCAACAGCAGATTCTATTGGCGCAATTCAGCAAGACCGGACATCCCAAGTCGGGGGCCTGGACGTTGCTGGGCGGTGGAATGGGGCGAACAGGCACACGAGACAGCACTACGCGAGCTAGGAGAAGAGACTGGTCTATCCGCAGACATCGGCCCCTTACTGGGTGCACAGTCAGAGTGGTTTGACGAAAGGACGTCAGAATGCGGGCAGCGCGGATTGGCACTTCGTTTGATATTCCAAGCACGGAACTGCGTAGGTGAACTCAAGACTGATTTTACAGACGATGATATAACCGTGGGAGCAGCGTGGCTCTCAATTGCCGCCGTTCAACAATTGAATAGGGTCGAAGTCGTAGACTTTGGCCTTTCTCTAATTTCGACCGTCCAAGTTGTCTAGCGCGGCTAGGGTACGGACGTTCAATCGGCGTCAATAAATGTTCGTAAAATCTACATTGCGAACCATGAGGGAAGAGAGCGATCTCAGAACCGTTCGCGCATGCAGTGAAGGTCTCTTTAACGTCCATTTTGCCGGGTGCTGCGCGTTGCACGAATGTCCGCTCTTCAGAAAGACGATCAAAAACGTGACAAAATCAGAGGCAGTTTTGCCAAAGATTTGTGCCGCAAGGTTGTTCAACGTTTCAGATGACCATACCGAGAGTGACAAAAACGACCGTTTGTGGCAGAGAAGTTCTGTCATGGGGCTTTTGATCAGTTCGTAAGACGAAGCCGCCGTTGCAATTCCATCAAATCTCAAACAACAGCACGGCTTCAGCTTCTTGAAATCAGCGGCTGAGCTCAGGCGCTTCGAAAAACGACATGAGCAATTGATCCGACACTCGGAACAGCCGTCATCCGCATGCAAACTTCATCATGGCTGGCGGCGCATTTGAGGCACCAGATCCAGTTCTAGAAAATGTTGATACAAAACCGCACGTGAATCCAAAAGCGGCACCAATGCATGGGTCAGAAAGCTATCCATCTCAATCAATGGTCGGACGATACCGTCAAAGCTGCAGTGTTTTACAGTAAGGGGCAGACAAGTGCCGAAGAACTTCAGCAGTCCACGGGCTTCGTTTGCCGAATCCATCGTCTTCTTGAGCAGCGGCTTGTGTGTACTCAGCAAAGCATGGACAAGACTGAAAGACTTGGTACTCCCACTGTCTGTCTCGTCCGTTTTTCGATGCCGTCAACTGTGTTTCGCACTTGGCTTAGAATTTGACTCGCCGATTTTCGAGAAGTTATCCAAAAAACACCCCGTTCGCAAACTGCAGGCGGGGTGTTTTTAGGCGACGACTATTGATGTATCAGTATCCTACTGTAAAGGCCGCACGCGGAAACTTGGCTGACTGAGCTTCATCGACGATTGCCATTGCAAAGTCTTCCATCGAGATTTCCGACTTACCATCATCATCAACAATCAGATTGTCTGTGCCAGTTCTAAAGGCGCCCTTGCGCATGCCTGGCCGCAACATCGCGGACGGGCTTGCATAGGTCCAGTTTGCCGAGGCATCCGATGCACAAAGTTCCCACTGCGCCATGGACGCACGCGCAGTTGGAACGATGCTTTCAGGCAGAAAACTAGGATCGGACAAGACTGTGTGCGGGCTACCATCGGGGAGATACAAACGTGCGGCCCCGCCGACGATAATCACCCGAAGATCGCTCTGCGATGCGGCATCAAGGATGGACTGGGTGAGAGCAACAATTTCGCCCTCTCGCCCGGCAGGTGTCCGCACCGCGCTGATGGCAAGGTCCTGTCCGGCCATGACTGCGGTCAGAGCTGCGGTGTCCGCAACATCTGCAACAACGAGTTTCACGTCTTTGGGCAGTTTATCGAGTCTTGCTTCGTTTCGGACGGCTGCAGTGACATCATGGCCACGCGAGAGCGCTTCGGTCACAACGCGAGAGCCGACGTCGCCAGTGGCACCAAATACGATGAGTTTCATAGGAATTCTCCTTTTAGGTTGGGGTATGAATGGGAAGTTTCGTAAGGATCGGAGGGTTGACGCGCCCTGCGCGCTGTCCAAGCCAGATTGCAGTGAGCACTATTCCAGCTCCTACAATTTGGATGAGCGTCAGGGCCTGACCCAGAAGGATCCAGCCGATCAGGACCGCGGAAATCGGGCTGAGAAATCCAAGGGCAGAGACTGCGCCGGGCTCGATCCGGGAGATTCCCCGAAACCACAAAATATAAGTCAGCGCTGCCCCAATGAGAGTGAGATAAACGATGCCGGTGATGTTTTGCGCATTCAAAACAGGAAAAGCTGGTTCAAAAAACAGTGCGAGCGGAACCAGCAACAGACCACCCGCCGTGAGTTGCCAGGCGGTAAAGGTCAGCAGTGGAACCGGAGCTTGCCATTTCCGGGTCAGGACCGTGCCCGTCCCCATCGAGACCGCGCCGCCAATCCCGGCGAGCAATCCGATCGGATCCAGCGAAATCCCTGAGCCAAGCACAAGAATCCCGACCCCGAAGATCCCGATCAGGGCGGCGATCACTGCTGAGGCTTTGACGGTACTATCAAGGAGCAGCGCTGCCAGAAAAACGACGATCAGAGGCTGAATCGCCCCGACTGTTGCCGCTACTCCCCCTGGCAGCCGGTACGCAGCCACAAACAAAAGCGCCCAGAAAAGGGTGAAATTGAGAGCCCCAAGAATGAAGGCCCGCAACCACCAGATACCTTGTGGCAATTGCCGCGCCAGTAGGAGTAACAGAAGGCCCGCAGGCAACGCGCGCAGCGCGGCCACGGTTATTGGGTGCCCAGCGGGAAGGAATTCTGTCGTCACGTAATACGTGCTACCCCAGACCAGCGGCGCAACGGCCGTGAGAGCGATGTCGACTTGATGTTTCATGAAGAATCTCCAATTATCTTGACGTCAAGATACATTGCCATCTCTTGACGTCAAGATAAAATTTCGCAATATGGCCCTATGGACCACGTAGATCGCATCGTTACTCAATGGAACAAGGCCCGTCCCGACCTCGATGTGGGGCCAATGGAAACGATCGGACGCCTCTCGCGGCTGGCGGCCAAACTCCGGAGCGAAATGGAAAAAACATGGAAAATCTACGGGCTGAACCCCGCCAGTTTCGACGTTCTGGCGACGCTGCGTAGATCCGGAAAGCCCGAAGGCTTGTCGCCAGGAGAAATGCTTGACCTGACGATGGTGACATCAGGGACAATGACCAATCGAATTGACCAACTCGTCAAGGCCGACCTAGTAGAGCGCGTGTCAAATCCGGAAGACAAGCGCGGCTTCCTAATTCGACTGACCCAACAGGGGTTTGCCACCATTGAGAATGCGGTCAACGACCATGTTGAGACGCAGCACCGGCTTTTGAAAGGACTATCTGCCGCACAACGCGACAGTTTGAATCAATTACTTAAGGCCTTTGGCGAAACGATTGATACAGACGCATAATAACTTCCGATAAAATGGACGCTTCAGAAGGAATCTTTCCGAAGCTTTCAGCGAGAATATTTGCCGAGCCGTGGCTTTAATCCTTAACATTCGAAACGCAAGGATTGTTGCGGCAAGCTATTAAGTTTGATGGCATCCTGTCTCTGGTGGCGATCTCTGCCGCGAGCCCAAACAGATTTTGATCGAAGGCAATCTCGCCTCATACGCCAGGTAGTCGGTTGTTGATGTGGCAGTTGTAGATTGTTCTGATCGTCTCCATACCTAGCAAAGTTGCTTTCGCAGATCGCAGAGATCGAAAGCTTTGGCTATATCCAAACAACCACTTCAGTGCAGCATGATCGCTCTCAAGAGAAACCTTCCGTAGAAAACGTGCAGACCGGTTGTCTATGCATGTGACGTTTGCAGCAATTCCCGCAGGTTTTGCGCTTGAACTGGGCGATCACGTAAATCGAGAGCCGAGTTTAGATCCACGAGATGGCTTTGCATCAATTCTTCCGCGTTTTGATCGTCCCCATCAGCAATAGCTTGCACCAGAGCGTGATGGGCGTGGCTTTCGCACAAAGCACTTTCGCGCCGCCAATAGAGCGCGATGACCAGCGAGGAGCGAGCGATCAGCGTTTCGACGAACCGCCCAATTGTGTCCTGATCCGCAATCCGCGCGATTTCGATATGGAAGCGGCCTGACAGGTTCAACGCACGACCATTATCACCAGCATCGATAGCTGCATGCTCTTGAATAATGTGATCGTTCAAAATTTCAATGTCGTTTGGCGTGGCACGGCCTGCAGCGGAACGGGCCGTGCGCGGTTCCAACAAAGCACGCGCTTCAAATACTTCGCGAGCCTCGCGTGGGGTAGGACTTGCGACGAAGGCCCCTTTATTACGCTGGATTTCCACAAGCTGAATATGCGCAAGAGATTGGAGTGCTGCGCGTACAACCGTGCGAGACACGTTGTAGATTTCACCGATTTCATCCTCGCCCAGCTTTGTTCTCGGCGCTAGACGATGTTCATGGATCGCCAAGGCCAGCGCATCAACCACTTTTTGTGTGGCGTTTTGTGGTTTGGGCGTGGAAATGTGCATTGCCGACATAGGTGTTTCCTTCAGAATCACTGATGCCAGAGACATAGTGCGTGAACAAGGCGCATCACTATTGTATACAATAATGCACAATTATTGTGTTCAATAACTGCGCATTATGGAATTGATCCGCTCATTTTTTAGCCATTTCCCAGACTTTACTTTAGAAAACGAACGCACTGTTTGAAATCACGTCACCAGGGCGTTCCGGTGATTTCAACACAGGAGTGTACATGACCGCAAAACATGATCTTGAATTGGTGGACGTTACCAAACGCTATGGACCGACGATTGCGGTAGATGGGATTCAGCATAGGTTCCAGCCGTCCTCTTACACCTGTTTGCTTGGTCCTTCAGGGTGTGGAAAATCATCGACGCTACGGATGATTGCTGGCCATGAAAGTGTGACCGCGGGGGCAATTTTACTGTCAGGCCGTGACATTTCCACCCTTCCGCCCGCGCAGCGTGGCACAGCGATGATGTTTCAGAACTACGCTTTATTTCCTCATCTCAACGTACGCGACAACATCGCTTTTAGTTTGAAAATGAAGGGGATCGATACAAAAGAACGTCACACCAAAGCAGGCGAGATGCTGGAACTGGTAGACCTGAGCGTATTGGCCGATCGTCTGCCTGACCAGTTGTCAGGAGGGCAACAACAACGTGTTGCGCTGGCCAGAGCGCTGATCACGCGCCCTGAGGTCTTGTTGCTGGATGAACCGCTGTCTGCACTTGATCCCTTTTTACGCATTCGAATGCGTGGCGAACTTAAAAAACTACAAAAGGAACTCGGGATCAGTTTTATCCATGTCACCCACGGACAAGACGAAGCTCTAGCGCTGGCAGATGAAATCGTCGTGATGAATGACGCAGTGATCGAACAGGCAGGCCCTGCGCGTGATGTGTTCAACGCGCCTAAAACCCGTTTCGTGGCGCAGTTTATGGGCGGTCACAACGTTATCGCGCTGCCCAATGGGAGCTTCGCAATTCGCACTGATGCAGTCACCGTCACTGAGCAAAGAAAGGGCACATTGAACGCACAGGTGACTGACGTTGAATACCAAGGCACCCACGTCTCTTTGAGGTCGCGTATTTCAGACGACCAAGAAGTAACGGCCATCGTGCCCGAAGCAGATTATTTTACGACCCCGCATCAGCCTGGCGACCAGATTGGTCTGCATTGGGATGCCAAAAACCTTCACCCACTGACCGCATAAACACGGCATTTCACAACCGACAAGGAGACGACGAATGACAAAGTTTACTTCCCGTACAGGCTTAAGCCGCCGCACATTGTTGAAAGGTGCCGCGTCCACAGCAATCGCTGCCGGATCAACAACATTGGGCGCACCCATGCTTTGGGCGCAAAACATCAAGGATGTCACTATTCGCCAGTTCGGCACCGGTGTGTCCAACCTCAATGATGTCGCAAATAAAGTTAAAGAAGATCTTGGTTTTACGCTTGAAATGACCGCGTTGGATACCGACAGCGTGACACAACGTGCAGCCACACAACCCAACAGCTTTGATATTGCTGACATCGAATATTTTATCTGTAAAAAGGTTTGGGCTGCCGGCAACATGCAGGCAATGGACACGTCCAAAATCGCCAATTACGACAAGATCGCCGGCACGTTCCGCAGCGGCCTTTTGACACCTGAGAGCACAATCGCTCAAGGTACTGCGCCGCATACGGTTGGCTTTACGTCAGGCCCGAACGGTACGGACTTTGTGCAAGAAGAATCCGGTTGGATGACCTTGATCCCGACGATCTATAACGCCGATACGCTGGGCATCCGCCCCGATCTGATCGGACGTCCGATCAAAAATTGGTCCGAACTTTTGAACCCTGAGTTTAAGGGGAAAGCCTCGATCCTTGATATCTCATCCATCGGGATCATGGACATGGCGATGGTCGTGGAATCCATGGGCGAATACACTTACCCCGACAAAGGCAACATGACGAAAGAAGAGATTGATCTGACACTCGGCATCTTTACTGAAGCCAAGAAAAACGGCCAGTTCCGCGCGTTCTGGAAGTCCTTTGATGAAAGCGTCAACCTGATGGCGTCCGGCGAAGTTGTGATTCAGTCCATGTGGTCCCCTGCGATTACGGCAGTGAAATCTCAAGGCATTCCCTGCGTTTACCAGCCGCTGGAAGAAGGTTATCGCTCATGGGGTGGCGGCCTTGGTATCTCGGCAGCGCTGTCCGGTATCGAACTGGATGCAGCCTATGAATACATTAACTGGTATCTGTCCGGCTGGGTTGGCGGCTATCTTATGCGTCAGGGCTATTACTCTGCCGTGCCTGAAACGTCGAAAGAGTTCATGTCCGCAGACGAATGGGGCTTCTGGTACGAAGGCAAAGCCGCCGAAGGTGATATCTTGTCCCCAACCGGCGACAAACTGGCCGGTGCGGGCGAAGTTCGCGATGGTGGGGCCTTCCTTGATCGCATGGGATCAGTTGTGTGCTGGAACTCCGTCATGGACGAAAACCAATACATGGTCCGCAAGTGGAACGAATTTATCGCCGCTTAAGAACTACCAATGGGTGCGCTATGCGGCGCACCCACTCCAACCAATACAAAGAATGTTCATGAAAAAGCTGTTAGAAAATCACAATGTAACCGGCTGGCTGATGGTGTCCCCCCTTGCGGCTGTATTGCTGATTTTTCTCGTGATGCCGATTGTTCTAATCGTAATCGTCAGCTTTTGGCGTGCGACCGAATTTTCCATCATTCCCGCCTTTGAATGGGACAATTATGCTTTCCTGTTTGGGTCACCCGTCACCTACACCGTCTTTTTCAACACGTTCAAATATGCATTCATTACATGGGCCTTTACCTTGGTCATCGGGTTCACTGTTGCGTACTATTTGGCATTCCACATTCGCAGCCTGACATGGCAAATCGCACTTTTCCTGCTGTGCACAATCCCGTTCTGGACCTCTAATATCATCCGCATGATCAGCTGGATCCCATTTCTCGGTCGCAATGGTATCGCCAATTCCACGCTGATGTCTTGGGGCGTAATAGACGAACCGGTAGAATGGCTGTTGTTCTCAGATTTCGCCGTCATCGTCGCATTTGTTCACCTCTACACTTTGTTCATGGTCGTCCCGATCTTCAACACTATGATGCGCATCGACAAATCCCTGATCGAAGCTGCGCGGGATGCAGGTGCAAACGGCGCACAAATATTGTGGAACGTCATTATCCCGTTGACCAAGCCAGGCATTATGATCGGCACCATTTTCGTGGTCACACTCGTGATGGGCGATTTCATAACAGTTCGTTTCATGTCGGGCAGCCAATCCGCGAACGTCGGTCGTTTGATTTCAAACGACATCGCTTTGCTGCAATACCCAAGCGCGTCGGCCACGGCAATTGTATTGCTGACGACAGTACTAATCACCATCGGCATCCTTCTACGCTTTGTCGACATTCGGAAGGAACTGTAATGGAGCCGCGCTCAAAATCATTTTACGTCCTCTCAGCTTTCTTCGCGCTGTTTGTGCTGTTTCTTTACGGTCCGACCCTGACGATTGGTGTGCTTTCGTTCCAAGGCGAGGGTGGTGGGCTTACATTTCCGATGCGTGGCGTGTCCATGTATTGGTTCTATGACCTGTTCGAACAACAGGCCGTCGGTGACATTTGGGGCAGCTTTCGCCGTTCAATCGTATTGGGCTTCATGGTCATGGTCACAACTGTGGTCGTCTCAGTTATTGGCGGCTTAGCCTTTCGCAAGAAATTCGCAGGCTCTCGCATTCTGTTCTACCTGATCATTACGGCGCTGGTGATTCCGTCAATCCTTGTATCGCTGGGCGTTGGGCTGCTGTTTTCGCAAAGTGGGCTCGACGTGCATTGGTCGACCTCCGGCTTTGGCGCGCAGCTGACATGGACGCTGCCCTTCGGCCTGCTGATCATGTTCGCCGTTTTTAACCGTTTCGACAAAAGCTATGAGGAAGCCGCCCGCGATCTAGGGGCATCACCTTGGCAAACAATCCGCCATGTTGTGTTGCCGATAATTGCACCCTCGTTGATTGGCGTCGCCTTGTTTGGTTTCACGCTCAGCTATGACGAATTCGCGCGTACTTTGTTAACGGCGGGTAGCTACAACACTTTGCCACTTGAGATTTACGGGATGACGACCAATGTGACCTCGCCCGTGCTGTATGCCCTTGGCACGCTGACAACGCTATTCTCGCTTTTGATCATCGGTGTGTTCCTCGCCCTCGCACTCCTCAGCAATCGCCGTAAAGCGCGCGCAGGCAGCGACGCGGGAAAGGCCGTCTGATGATTGTCCTGATCAACCCCAACCGCACAGAGGCTATGACCCAAGCGATGGTGGAAACGGCATCGAAAGCGGGGGTCGCGCTGGAAGGCTGGACCTCTCACGAGGGACCAGCCGCCATCCAAGGCCCTGAGGACGGCGCAGCCTGCATCCCGCCTTTACTGACGCTGGTGCGTCAAGCATCTGATGCAGGCGCAAAGGCCATTATTATCGGCTGCTTTGATGATACAGGGCTGGACACCGCCCGCGACATTGCATCATGTCCAGTCATTGGTATCGGCCAAGCCGCATATCACATGGCTGTACTTTCAGGGCACCGGTTTTCAGTCGTAACCACCTTGTCTGTTTCTGTGCCTATTCTGGAAAGCAACATCGATGCCTACGGCTTCACGTCACAACTGGCCCGCGTCCGCGCCTGTGGTGTACCTGTTTTAGATCTAGAGACAGACCCAACCAGAACCGCACCTGCCGTTGTGCGTGAAATCTATCGTGCTGTCTCTGAAGACAAAGTTGAGACAGTCGTTCTTGGCTGCGCCGGTATGGGCCATATCCCAGAATTTCTTAATGAACCCGAAACTGTACGGTTAATTGACGGTGTCCAATCAGCTGCGCAGCTCGCGGTACTTTTGGCCAACTAACGCCTGTTCTAGGATAGAAATGCCCTTCATAATCAAGATTGCCGGCCAACAATAAAGGAAGACACACCTGCACATGGCACAATTCACTCGTACCGGAGTATCAGGCAAAGTGGGTTCCTTGCTGACCCGAGCTGTGTTTGCATATTCAAAAGACCGGATCGTCGCTAGGAATGTCCGCTTTTTTCGTGCTGGCCAATCTGGTTTGTACCCGCAGCGAAGGTCAGGTTTCCGCCCTTTCCAACAAAAAGAACTAGGGGACGTCGTCCCCACGCGCCTGCAACACAATTAGACAGGGCCGTGTCCTCGGCTGCGCCTGTGGATTGCACCAACCCTGTCGAATTGTATTGCACTTGCTACCCCGAATCCCTGCCGGGAGCAGGTTTTAGAGGCAGGCGCGCTAAAGCACTTTGCTCAAAACCAGTTTTGAAAGGGAAAACATGTCAAAAATCATCCTAATCGATCAAAGGCAAACCTATGGTTGAAAAAGGAAAGGCTTTGTCGCTAATAGCAGAACTATGTGTTGTTTCACAAAGAACTGTGGAACGTCGAATACCTTTGACTCGATAGATTGGATTTTCTGAGTCCTACCAATGCTCCGCGTCAGGTAGTATTGACCCAATCGTCAAGCATATCTGACCCAAACCAGACCCACATCGCTGTCTAGGCGAAAGTATGGATTGTGGACCAAGCCGACATTAAGCATTTTTTTACCAATGGCTTCATCGGCGCCTCGCGACAGCCGCCGATGAAGCCGACTTAAGGTGTCCTTGTGCATACATCGCGTCCAACTATCCAGATATTCCGAGGGTTGTAGCGACGATGATTGCGAGCACGATTGCGCCCAGCCAGATCCTACGCAAACTGGCTTCCTATCTACGTCAGAATGATCTTGCTGTTGCCCTCCGTGAAGTTGCCGGGTCGAGCGAACGTTATTCATGATCGATTGGGTGCTAAATACCGACATGCAGCGCCGTGTACAAATCGAGCTCAACAAAGAGTCCAAAAGTACCGATGCTGCGCCTTGGAGGAACGGCTGCTTTCTGAAAAATGAACAGGGCTGATTTCACAATTTTGACGGTGGTACGAAAATGAATCTCTTAACACAGAGACCTTTTTCCGCTAAACGCCGCTTCCGTTGTATAATCGATCTGAACAAGGAGGGTCTGCAAATGATAGATTTGAATCTGAATTTGCGTTCTTTTTGTAAGGCCATTGCGCCTGCTGGCTGACGTTTGTGTCGAGTAGCGCCGCCTTGCCGAAACAACAACGACCTAACCAGAATAAAATCAACTCCTCCCGTCCCATGGGCGGAGAGTCTTATTATAGGTCTCTTTCATGGAATATCTCGATGACCATGTTTTTGAATTACCCAACTTTTTGGCGCACGATGTGTGCGACAAGTGGATCGCTGACATCGAGGCTGAAGAGTTTGAACCTGCCGTACCCTCAGCGTTCCCAATTGGGGCAATTTTCAAGACAACCGCTTTAGCGGTTTGCTCTGAAACCTTGCCTTCGGTCGGATATCCAACGTTCGCTAACCCTTTTAAGACGGGACGAGATGGCAGACACCGTGGAGACTTTTGCAAAGTCCTGTAGAGACGATGCGTTGTGCGCGCACAAGTACGAATGTCTGAGTGTTGAATTATAAAAACCAGCCGACACCCCAGAGCAGACTAAGGAGTTGCATGTGTTGATTGAACTCATCGAGCAAGCCTCTGGCACTGAATAAACGTAAGCGTTGCATCGCGAGTCGGAATGTGGGCTCTTCTATACAAAGAGGTAAGGACAATATTGGCCGCGTGCTAGTACCTCATGCTTGAGCCAGTTCAACATCCCTTTTGTCGCCTCCAAAGTTCCGCATAGAGTCCTCTACGGCGCAGTAGGGCATCATGCGTTCCATCTTCGGCAATCTGTCCTTGGTCGAGTAACACGATGCGGTCCATTTGCGCCAATGTGGACAGGCGGTGTGCGATAGAGATCACTGTTTTGCCTTGCATCACTGCGTAAAGGGCATTTTGAATATCCGCTTCGACATTGCTGTCTAGCGCTGACGTGGCCTCGTCCAGGATCAAGATTGGCGCGTTCTTTAAGATCACCCGTGCGATTGCGATACGTTGGCGTTGCCCGCCCGAAAGAGTCACTCCGCGCTCGCCCACGTACGCATCGTACCCTCTGCGCCCTTGGCTGTCGCAAAGCGTTTCGATGAAATCATGCGCTTTGGCCTGTTTTGCTGCGCGTATCACCGCGGCCTCATCCGCCTGACGATTTCCATATAGCAGATTGTCCCGGACCGACCGATGCAGCAGGGCGGTATTCTGGCTGACCATACCGATTTGTTGTCGCAAGCCCTTTTGGGTCAACGCGTCAATCGGCGTGCCATCGATCAATATTTGTCCAGCTTCGGCGTCATGAAACCGCATCAGCAAATTCACCAAGCTGGATTTGCCTGCACCAGACCGCCCAACCAGCCCCAGCTTCTGTCCTGCGGGGATTGTCAGGCTGATGTTATCCAGCCCATGGTCTTGCTTGCCGTAGCTATGCGTCACCTGTTTAAGCCGGATTTCAGCGGCTTGCGCAGGTAGATCGACGGCACGTGGGGCATCAATAATCTGATGCGGTGCCGCAAGGGACCGCAATCCTTCCTGAATGATCCCTATGTTTTCAAACAGTCGAATAGTGACCCACATGATCCAATTGCTCATCCCATTGAGCCGGATCGTCAAGGCGGCGGCGGCGGCAACTTCACCAACAGAAACGGCCCCCTTGGTCCACAGCCAAACGGCGGGGCTCACGACAATTGTGATCAGAATGCCGTTGATCGCGTTCATGCCGAAGGCCAGCATCGTCATCAGCCGCAGGAATCGCTGAAACCGAAGTCGCAGAAGTCGGAGTGCAGACAGAGCATAATCTTGTTCCTGCGCCTCATGCGCAAACAGTTTAACCGTTTCGATGTTACTATAGGCATCCACCACACGACCCGTGGTAAGCGACCGCGCATCCGCCCACCGTTCTGACGCGACGCCCACATTCAGGGCAATGTAGCGTACGTAGAAAGTATAGCCGATCACCCAAAGCGCCAACGGCAGGCCAAGCCGTGGATCAATCTGGCTAAGGATCAAGATCGCGCCAATGACGTAGGTCAAGCTGAACCATAAAGCCTCAAACGCCATATGCACGCTGTCTTGCACTGCTGGCCCCATCTGCATCACCCGGTTTGAAAGCCGCCCAGCAAAATCATTTTGGAAGAACCCGACCGACTGCCCCAACAGATGTTTATGAGCCTGCCAGCGCACTTGTTCTTGCAGGTTCGAGGATAACGTTTGTTCCAACAGCAGGTGGTTCAATGTCACAATCGCGGGCCGGATCAGAAGCACTGCAAACAGCACCAGTAACACTTCGGTCTCATGCTGTGCCCAAAAAATTTCTGGCCCGCTGGTAGTCATCAGATCAATTAACCGACCTGAATAGAAGATCAGCCCGCTTTCCATCAGTGCAGTCAAAAGCCCCACCAGCGCAATCCACGGTAACCAACCTCTGTAGGGTGCTAGATGGGATGTCAGATAGCTCAACACAGTTGCTGGTGGCGGCCCCTCGACGGCGCTCGAAAATGGGTCAATACGGGTTTCAAAGTAACGAAATAACATGGTGTGTCCCTTAGGATGCGTGCTGTAGTTGGGTGTTTGCACCCTGTGACACCATCTGGCGCAATGCTGCGCAGTCACGTTTGAGCGTGTTGAACACATCGCCTCCAAACCATTCCAGCGAGATTGGCGCATCAGGCGCGTCTTTCAGCTCAGACAGGAGCCCATCATAGGACATTGCCCCCTCAAACAATGGCACAATCCCTTGGCGTGACCCGGCTGCATTGTAGATATTATCTGGGCCAAAGACGGGTAGTTCTGTTCGGTGTCCGATGTTTTTGAAGTGATAGTTCCGGATCTTGGGTTGCAAAACTTTATATGCTTCAACAGGGTCATCGCCGCCTTCCCAGACATGCAGCGCATCAAAGTTAATGGAGAGTGCGGGGTGGTTGACTTCTTCGATAAGCTGAACGGTCGAGGCCAACGTGTCGGCCAGTGTAGCCGGGTGCGTTTCGATCAGTAAGTTGCATCCTTGATCTGCGATTTGCGAGCAGGCCATGCGCAGCGCGTCCGTAATTTGCGCACGATCATCTACTGAGATCACCGCACTGCTGGTTTTTCCTGCAAACGTTCGGATGTTATCGCTGCCCCATCGGCGGGCTTGATGCAAAACGGCGGTTGTCTTGGGGGATAGTGCGGCAGGATTTTCCAACGGCAAATAGTCACTAATCATCGGCACCCGCAGCCCAAAAGCCGCCAACCAACGACCGTCATGGCCAGAGGCGAAGGGGATGTTTTGGGCATGAGCCCCCCAAATCTCAATCCCTTGAAACCCATTGCGGCTGGCCCAATCGGCGATCTGTTCGAGGCTCAACAAGTGATGTCGAAAGGTGATTGTACAAAGAGAAATGTTCATCGGTCTGTCCCTGTCATCGCAAAGAAAGATTTATCGGAGGCAAAGGCCTTTGCGTGCCATTTGATGTACCAAGCCTTCAGGCCTGTCTTGATGCGGAATTCGCGACGGTCAAGCGCATCAAGATCCGCAAATATTTGTGTAGTGAGCACGGCATCCCCAGACGCTGCCAACTTGATTATCTTGTATTGCAGCGCTCGGAACCCTTGATGCAGCGCTTCGATTTCGTCACACCAATCTTCAAAATCTTGGTCTGGCAGATTCAGCGCTCGCCAGAACACCGCAAATCCATGTTCATAGGCATATTTACGGATCGCGATAACGGGTAGTTCGCGCAAGGCAAGGTCCAACGCTGCGATATCTAGCAGGGTGCCCGGGTCCACATGTGCCTGGACGATCTGGCGAGTGACATCAATCAGCGGATTGCAGGTATCATCAAAGACCGCGTTGAAGTAATTGCGTAAATCAACATCCGTAGGATCGGTCGCTTTGGCTCGGTCAAAGATGTAACCCCCTTCGACCGTGGGTTGTCCGATTGCATTCAGTATCGCCGCGCGAGGCAATGTGCCTTCCCAGCGATAGTCGGGATCATGCATGAACCAAATGTCGGGATTATCGGTCTTTTCGATCATCACATAATGCGGAAATGGATTTTGATTGAACTTATTTTCACGTTCCGGCAGGTGATAGAGGTCCAGCATCACCATCAAGTGCTCGGTCTCGCGCTTTTCATCCAATAGCCTTTCGAACCGGGCCAGATTGGCCGCTTTGTTGTCGTCTTTGTTGTACCATCCGATCACATCAACACCGTAAAGTCGCCTAAACCAGTGGCGAAAATGATCGTGTTTTATGGTGGGGCCGTGGTAGGAAAGCCGGAAGGTTTCATCGAGATGAAAACCAGTATCCCAGACCCCGAAATAGAAGGGTCTATGGTCCATACCAGGCCGGGCCTTGATCGCTGCACATAAGCAGCTGACAAAACAGTGGACTTTGATATCGATCTCGTCTTCAGGTTCAATTGCCGTTTCTTCGCCTGCGAGAAAACACGCCAGATCGCGGACGGTTCTGAAACTATCCTTAGACAGTTCGCGTTCGGGGACATCGCAACCGTGATTGGTTTCGAGATGGAGCAACAGATTCAGGATCAAAACGGAATCCAGATGCAGATCTTCGTTCAAATACGCATCTGGACCGAAATCAGCGATATGGACGTTCTTCATTGGGCCGCGCAATGTAGCTTCAATCGCACGGACGATCTGATCGGGGGTCATGCGGGCATCTCGGACTGGAAGAACTGACGGGCGACATCGCGGCGGTTGATCTTGCCATTGGCCTGCCGCGGAAGCTGCGGCACTTGGTGGATGGCCATAGGTTGTTGGTAAGGTGCAAGCCGATCTGCCAACCACGCTTGCAACGCATCTGGCGCCACGCCTACACCTTCAAAAATCAGTCCCGCCCGGTCCCCTGCCAGGTCATCCTGCATCCGGAATGCCAAGGCATCGGTGATGCCATCCATCGCCAAAGCCGCTTGCTCGATGTCATGGGGGTAGACGTTCAATCCCGCTACATCGATCACGTCATCTTGCCGGGACACGAATACAAGCATCCCATCCGGCCTAAGGAACCCAAGGTCGCCGGTTTCATTCTGCTGGCCGCCAATAGTGACGTTGATTGGGGCGGGTTGCCCTGCACTCTGACCGCCGGTCAGTTGCAGGTGCGGCAGCGGATATCCCACATCTCTTGGATCCCGCAGTTCCGGGTTGATGGCGATACACCCCACCTCGGAACAGCCGTATTGCTGGAAAAGGTGTTTTGTTTTCAAGCGTATCTGTTCGAACCAATGGCGCGATAGGATCGTGCCGGATGTCATTGCTGCATTAAGCTGCTGCTCTGCTGGCAGGAAGGACGCCAACATGTGTAACATCGCAGGCGAGGTGTATAGCAACGGGTCGCGGACCTCGCGCATTCGACGCAGGATGTATTTGGGGTTCAGCGTATCGATCACCACAGGCACATGCCCGCGTTCCATCGCAACCATCAGACCGGCGATCAGCCCATAGGAGTGGGTAATCGGGCAGGCAATCACTGGGGTCATTGGGGCCGCCTGGGTGAAGAACCGGACGTAACTGGTAACCTCGGTCTGCACATTTGCCCAAGTGCGTGTGGTGACTTTTGGCACTCCCGTTGTCCCCGAGCTCATCTGCACCAGCACACCGTCAAGATTGGCGGAGGTTTGGGCAATTTCGGTGACCCCATCTTCATCCACAAACCGGTCACACCCTGCCTGCAGAGCCATCTTGCGTGCCTTTTCGGCGGGGATGTCCGGATGAATGGGGAAGACGCCCGCATCCGCATCTCGCAGCCCGACAATATGGCGCAACACATTGTCGGTCTTTTGCAGATGCAGCCCATAGCGATGGGGCTGCGGATCGGGAAACGCCATCTCGTCCAAAGGTGTCAAATCAACAAGCTGATCATTGAGAATAAACATCCGTTATCCTTTCGTAAGGTTTAGCGGGTTGGTGACAGCGTGCCGAAACACGCCCTTCCCGCCATTCAATTTGAGGGTCATCAGGGATTCTGTAAAAATCTGCGGGGCAAAAGGATCAAACAGTGCTTGCCGAGCCTGCAGATCATGATCGGTGACATGCTGGTCCAAGAAGCAGCGTACGCGCTGCCAAAACAGGTTTTCCGGCATCGCATAATGTTTGTGCAAAAGGTGGCTGAGTTCCGCCAGATTGTAGATAAACAGCGTATCCATCACCAATTCGCGCAGCGCCTCGGCTGATTGCATCTGATGAAACTGGTCTGGGTCCGCGTCTGCATAAGCGGGGTCAATTGCCACAAAATCAGGGACAAGATCAGGTTGTGACAACAGCGCTGGCATATATTCGACGCTTTCGTGAAAATCACGCGCAATTAACCCGGTGGGCCAGCCATCATCATGCTCTAGCATTAGGTTCTGGCCGTGCGCCTCTAGTGCGATACCATGCGCCACCATCAAGTGCCAAACTGGCAGAACAACGACTTGAAGCAGCTGATCAAGCCACGCATGCAACCCGTGTTTTTGCACCCATGGGTCGATCAAGGGCAGACGGCTCGCTTCGATCAGTGACAAGGCGTTCAGTGGCATCACCTGATCCGCCGCAAAGCCGCGCATTTGCGGGCTTTCACGATACAGAACCGCCAAATGCCCCGCCAAAGGTGTATCACGCCCCACGATCGCGCCCGCATATTCATGCAAGATCGTCAGCCGACATTCGGTTGAAAATAGCGGGTCAGTGTCTAAAACAGCAGCTAGCCAATCGCTGATGGCGGAGGCGACGCAAACCGAATGTGGCTCAATCGTGCGCAAGGACGATGTATTGCGCATGGCCATCGCGGTTTTGACGTGGGCGCGGTTTGGGTTATTGGCATTGCTCAATGTGCGGACCGATTGGGTCGCCCTGTATTTGTCGCCAAAGGCGCCCAAGGGCGTGATTTTTCCGATCTCAAACCAAGTTTGATACAGCGGTTCGCCTTTCAGCTTTTCAGCCTGCCATGGGTGGATAGGGAACAGCGCGTTCAGGGACAGATCAATCCCAGCGGTGATCGCCCGATCACAAAGCTTTAACCTAGTCGGGCTACAAAGTGCAGCCTTACAAAAACTATCGGGGGCGGCCTGATCAACAAGCTGACGGTCAACTGCGTACCAATGCAATTGAAATGCTGCCGCAGCCTCTGGCCCAAAGGCGAGGTGATCCGCATCAGAAAACCCGCTGCGGGCCTTAAAGCAAGGATGGTAGGGGTGCCCTTCGTCTATTGCGGTTTCCAACGCATCATAGGTCATCGTAATACGCGGACCGCGTTGTGCGACTGTGGCGCGGGTCAAGTCTGTCAGATAGGCGGTGCGGCGCAGATCGTCATTCAGTTCGGTTTTCAACGCATCTTTGGCCTGCAAAGCATCCACCACATCGTCAAGCGTGGCCGGACGCCACGTATCCGTCGCCTTGGTCATGATGGATCCGGGATAAATCCGTGGCCGATCAAAACTGCCGATTTCCATGCGCGCACGAAATTGCGCTGCACCACAGGTCCAATTCCGGTCAGTGGTTTCGCCAATTGGGGAACCTAGCCCCTCGAACAAAATCGCTTCGCACAATTGTCGCAGCACGCGGCCTTCGTTCGTCTCCGCTGTTAACGGTTCATGCCAGGGCATATTATACCCCCTGCACAAGTGGATTGGGCAGTCGTACATACACGGCCTTTTCATCCTCGGCCTGCAACTCATCCACATCATGCACGCGTGTCAGAAGATTGGCTTTCGCAGACAGCTTTGGCGTGTTCAGCAAAAAATCGATGAACGACACGGCAGGTCCGGTCGATATGGCAGCTGCATCCTGCAAACACTGCCGCAACTGTGCGACTAAAGCACTTTCATCGGCGAACCCGTCCCGGCCCAACCGGCTGATGACAGAGAAGATTTGATTTACGATCAGATAGTAGCAGAAACGCTCGTTGATTTCGGCCTCAGGAAAGCAAAGCGCGTCGATATCTCGCAATGACGGTTCCAACGCGGCTAACGCATCCAACCGACTTTCTGCGATGTAGTACCCTTGATTGTCCCGAAAGTAATGGCAACTGGGTAGGCCTGCGCTGACATCCAAAAGGCTGTTTTGCTGGTGCGCCTCTAGCGCGATCCCGTCCCTATCATAAAGTGCTAAAGCCGGTGTGAGCGCGCAATCCAGATAGGCCGTAAACCAGTGTTTCGCGGTTTTGCTGGGCAACGCGTTCTGGCGGCGAGACAGTCCCATCACAATGCGTGCCAACATCGACTGCTGACCAGGTAGTGGGTCCGCCGTCAATGCTGCCATGTTGACGACGCCTTCTCCATCATCATCCATAAACGGGTTGTTGCGCAGGATGACTTCGAACCCGGTTTCACGCTGATCGGGCAGCGACAGGGTTACATAGGCCGGATCGTTGATGATCTGGAAGTTTGGCGGCAACGGCCCCAGCTTATCCAGCAGCCGGGCCATGACAACGCCTGCCTCAAGCTCGTGACACAAATTGACCCGATGCGAATTGGTGATTTGTACAGGCAGCGAGAATTTTAGCATCCACGGGCAGTGCCTTGCATAGACAGTGCGTACAGATGATGTGGCCGTAAACAGATCACCGGCGGTGCCAAGATCACGTAACAATCCATCTTTGATGAGCCCCTTCACCAGTGGGCGCAGCCGCAGCGCATCTGCCTGCAAAGGATGCATTGGGATCAGCGTTTCGTCTGGGTGCAACACGTCTAGGTCCAGCTCGGGTATATCTTGCAAAATTTCGTGCAGGCCACGCTCATCCGCAGAGCCGGTTTTGACGATGCTGTCGTGGGCTGCGAAATAGTGAAGTTGAAAGCGCGCCCCGAACTCAGGTCCATAGGCTTGTTGGTGCAGGTCCGTCATGCCTTCGCGGCTTTTGGGGGTGGGATGCAACCAATGCCCAAAGTGCAGACCTTGCTCTGCGGACAGGAAATTGGCCTCGGGGTTTGCCGCATCATTGCTTGTTTTGCTGATCTGGTCGTAGCTGTTCAAAACTCGGCGCAATAGTTCCAACATTTTGTCGTCGGTGGCCACGGACATGCGTGCAAAACAATCAGTCACGAGCATCGGGATCAGTTCGCCAATCGTGGCCTTCCGCCACACCTGTCCCGCCAGATCGTAAAGCTGCAAAGCACCAAAATCATGTGGTCCGGTTAGGGACCAATAAATCAACTCGACCCGCAGCCGGGTGAAACTACTGGTCAATTCAAAATCGATTTGCATTGGTGCGCCATGGTCGCAGGGGACCACAACACCCGGCGACACCTCACGCATGTAGCAATTCAACAACGCCTTGAAAGTCGCCCGCGCCGCTGGATCGCGCGCGTCGGGCAACATAGTCAAAGGTGGTTGCCAAAGTGAGGTCGGCAGGGGATGTGCCAAAGTTCGCATATGAGATAGCCTTTCGGAATGGCCAAAAGGCCAAGCGATGATTGGAAAACTCGGCCAATCTTGGGAATAACCCAGAATTGATCCGACGGAATCGGTACAAAGGATTTTGGCTGGGCTTTTGGCCTTGCTCAGTTCGCGAGGGACATCAGCGCATAGTTGATCTGCGCAGTCGTGAAGTTTGAGACGGTGCTGTTTGCGTCAGGTGCCAGTTCAACGATGTCTCAGCCAACCAGACGGCGGCCTTTAAGCGCATTGCGATTGCTTGGTAGTAGCTGAGCCTGCTTGGGACTGGTGTACCGGTGGCGGGCAGGATGGATGGATCAAGCCCGTCGACACCTAAGCTGACATAGATGTCCTGTGGAAAGTCATCAGGCAGATCGACGGTGTGAATGTCTTGCGTCATTAGGTCTTCGGCATCGCGGTAGGAAACTCCACAAGAAGCGCGTCTCACGACTTCCTGAGCACAAAATGCCCGGACACGGAATTGCGCAATGCGGATACAGTCTTCTTCGGTCAGCAATTGCATGACGGACGCGTGCGAGTGACGTTCGCCTTGATAGGCCTTGCGTAGATCCGCATGCGCGTCGATTTGCACGACGCCGGTGCGGCGATCCAACGCACGGGCCGCACCACGCACGGCCTTATAGCTAAGCGCGATTTCTCCGCCCAAGGTGGCGGGGATTGCACCCCATTTTATTGCAGCTTCGGTGAGGGCGGAGATTACCTCCGGCAATGCGCCAGTGTGGTCAACCGGCATCACCCGGAATCTGGCTGTTTGCGGATCACGCTCTGCTGCGCTTAGCTCACCCTCAAGGACATGTGTCATGACAGCCGCTCCAAAAAGTCACCATAGGTGAATTCACGGATCATTTGCAGATCGTCGGTTTCGGAGTTCCACAAGGCGATGCCGGGCAGTGGCACACCGTTGAAGGTGTTTGTTTTGACCATGGAATAATGGGCCTGATCCAGAAAGGCGATGCGTTGGCCAGGCTGTAGGGGATGGGCCGTTGTGTAATCGCCGATGACATCGCCTGCCAAACATGACGGGCCGCCGATACGTGTTGTCGTATCTCCCTCAACCTCGTCCAGAAACTCGGGCCGGTAAGGCGCTTCGATGACGTCGGGTATGTGGCATGTTGCCGAGATATTGGTAATGGCCAGTGGCATAGAGTTCTGTGCGACATCCAGCACTGCGCCCACTAGAATGCCTGCATGCAATGCGCAGGCCTCGCCGGGTTCCAGATAGACATCGATGCTATATCTTTCTCTGATGTTTTGGATCAGTTCAGTCAGCCCGTCCCGATCATAATCCGGCATGATGATGTGATGGCCGCCACCAAGATTAAGCCATTTCATACCTGGCAACCACGTAGCTGACCGATTCTCGATGGCCTCCCATGTCCGCTGAAAGGGGGCAAGCCTCTGTTCGCACAGCGTGTGCATATGCAGCCCCTCGATCCCATCCAGATCGGCGTCGGTGATCTGGATAATTGGGGTGCCAAGCCGCGAACAAGCGCTGGCGGGGTCGTATTTTTCGGTCCAACTCTCTGAATGTTCGGGGTTGATGCGCAGTCCAAAACTGGTGCTTTCGTCCCGGTTTCGGGCGGTCTTTAATTGTTCGGCAAACCGTCGGGCCTGCGTCGGCGTATTGAAAATCAGATGATCGGACAGCGCGATGATCCCGTCTAGATCATCCGCCTTGAAGCCCGCGCAATAGGTGCTGACCATGCCGGCAAATTTATTACGGCCCAACCGCGCGTTGTACAGCCCCGATGCACTGGTTCTTGACAGGTATTTATCCACCAATGGGACCACCGCGAACATGGAAAATGCCTTGAGCGCCAGCAGGATATGCGCCCCTGATTGATCCGCAACATCAGCCAGAATAGACAGGTTTCGTTCAATCGCCACCTCATCCACGACAAAGCATGGCGATGGAACCCGAGACAGGTCAAATCGCGCGAAGCCATCACGGGAAAGGGCCGCGATATCCATTCTTAGAACTCCGGATGGCCGTCAAGTTCAACGACCTGCCAGGGCAGGCCATCGCTGTTGAGCATCTCCATGAAGGGGTCCGGGTCTAACTGTTCGGTGTTCCAGACGCCGGATTCAAGCCAAGTCCCTGTCATCATCATCGCCGCACCGATCATCGCAGGCACACCGGTGGTATAGGCCACTGCTTGACTGCCCACCTCGGCGTAGCATTCCTTATGATCGCAGATGTTGTAGATGTAATAGGTTTTCTCACCGTCGCCAGCAGGACCTGTGATAATATCACCGATGCAGGTCTTGCCCTTAGTCAGCGCGCCCAGATCACTAGGATCAGGTAGCACTTCTTTGAGGAACCGCAGCGGAATAATCTCTTTGCCTTCATAGATGACCGGATCAATCCCGGTCATGCCGATGTTCTGCAATACGGTGACATGGTTGATGTAAGCATCACCAAAGGTCATCCAGAACCGGGCGCGCTCGATCTCGGGAAAGTGAGTTTTGAGGCTCTCCAGTTCCTCATGATACATCAGATACATGTTCTTTTCGCCCACAGCGGGAAAGTCGAACGCGACCTTGCGAGCCATGGCATGGGTTTCGATCCAATCGCCACTTTCCCAATGACGGGCGACGGCTGTGACTTCGCGAATGTTGATTTCAGGGTTGAAGTTAGTGGCAAATGCTTTGCCATTGTCACCACCGTTGCAATCCAAGACGTCGATCAAGCGAATACCATCCAACTTATGTTTGCGAATCCACGTCGCAAAAATGGAGGTTACGCCCGGATCAAAGCCCGAACCAAGAACGGCTGTCAGACCCGCTTGCCTGAACCGGTTCTGATAGGCCCATTGCCAATGATATTCGAATTTCGCCTCATCTTCGGGTTCGTAATTGGCGGTGTCCAGATAATGCACGCCAGCCTCAAGACAGGCATCCATCAGGACCAAATCTTGAAAGGGCAAGGCAAGGTTCACCACCAGTTCTACGCCGGTTTCGCGGATCAACGCAGCGGTAGCCGTCACATCCATTGCGTCAATCTGCGCGGTCTTGATTACAACACCGGTCCGTTTTTCGACGTTCTGCGCAATCTCATCACATTTGGACAGGGTGCGACTGGCCAGAGTAATGTCTTTGAAGATTTCAGGGTGCATCGCCATTTTGACAACAGCCACGGCGCCCACGCCGCCCGCCCCAATAACTAGAACTTTTTCCATTATTTTGATCCTTTATCTCGATCTAGTTATCCGCGCCAAAGTAAGTCGAACCAGCCAAACTATCTTTGTAGGCTGCTATCATTGTACGCCGCTCGGTGGCATTGACCCGTCCCGCCTTCACCGCCCGCTCTACCGTTTTGCGGAACGTCGTCAGGCAGTCGTTGGGGTCATACTCGACGTAGGACAACACCTGCGCGATCGTGTCGCCTTCGATTTCATTTTCGATGTCAAACCCACCTTTGCCATTAAGTGATATGGTCACAACGTTGGGGTCACCAAATAGATTGTGCAAGTCGCCCAAGGTTTCCTGATAGGCACCCACAAAGAAGACCCCGATGTAATAATCCTCCTCCTTCTTCAGCGGGTGTACCGGCAAGGCACCGACCATCCCATCAGCAAGGACAAACTGATCAATTTTCCCGTCACTGTCGCACGTGATGTCGGACAACACGGCATTGCGGTTAGGGTTTTCATCTAGTCGTTGTAGCGGTATGATTGGGTGCAGTTGATCGATGGCCCAGACATCCGGCAATGATTGGAACAGTGAGAAATTCCCGTGATAATGATCCACAAAGCCAGTCAGTTCTTCATCGACCTGGCCAGCGTGTTCGGGCTTGCGGGCTTCAATCTTGAAGCGGGACAGAAGATACAAAAATGCCTGCTCTGCCCGGGCCAGCAACGGCAATTCAATCTGACCGCGCCGGAACAGGGCGCGGATTTCATCGCGGTAATAAATCGCGTCATTGAAGGCCTCTTGCAGGCGGTGACCCACGATATAGCCTTCGACAGCTAACAGATCCGACAAGAGATGGTGATCGCCGGCTTCCACGGCAGGTTTGTCGGATTTATCGTAAAGCGTGGCGTCCAGAATATTGAACACAAAAATCGCCGATTGCGCTACGACAAACCGTCCGCTTTCGGTCACGATTGTTGGATGGCCTACCCCAGCATCGTCCATCGCATAACGCACGGTTTCAACCATATTGGCGCAATATTCATAGACTGTATAGTTGACCGAATTGTCATCAGAACGGCGTTCGCCAGTGTAATCAATGCCAAGACCGCCGCCCAGATCAAGATAGCGCAACGGCGCACCCAGCCGACTAAGTTCCGTGTAGAACCGGCTGGCTTCGGTCGTCGCACGCCGTACATCCATGATGTTGGGCACCTGCGATCCCAGGTGGGTGTGTTGCAAAACAAGACAATCCATCATCTTGGTTTCTTGCAGGCGGCTCATCAGTTGCACGACATCCAGCGGGCCCAGGCCGAACACAGAACGATCCCCTGATGAGTCCTGCCATTTGCCCGTCACGGTTTCCGTCAACTTGATCCGCACGCCCAACATCGGACGCACATCTAGTTGCTGCGAAATACGATGTACGATTTCAAACTCATGCAAGCTTTCCAACACAATGATCGTATTGAATCCCAGTTTCTGGGACAGGATTGCCAGATGAACAAAGGCCTCGTCCTTGGCACCGTTGCAAATCAACAAGGCCTCGGGTGACATGGATTGGGACAGGGCAATCAACAGTTCCGGCTTTGATCCTACCTCTAACCCAAAATGATAGGCGTGGCCTGCTTCGGTCAACCGCGCAACAACCTCAGACTGCTGGTTGACTTTGACCGGAAAGACACCCCGATAAGCGCCCTGATACTGGATATCACGAAAAGCGGTTTCAAACGCGTCATGTAATCGCGCAAGGGCACGATCCAAAAACGGCTGCACACGCAACTGGATCGGCGCAGAAATTCCGCGCTGCGCCAAAGCATCCATGATTTGTGGCATGGACACAGGCGGCGTATCACCAATTGGATTGCACAAACATAAGTCGCCATTGTCCGCCACAGACAAAAGATCATCACTCCAGTTCAGTAGGCCATAGATGTCGCTAAATCGTATATCTACCCCACCCTCAGTGGTTGCCTTAGGGGCATCAACCTTTGAGCCAGCGCCCAAATCTTTAAAGGGAATATTCATACCGCTCTCCACCATGAGTTGTGGCTGGGACGGGCGATTTGGACGTAAGATCCGCATAGCCTACCGGGCGATTGGCTCCTGGATAGGGCGCAATTTTCACCGATGCAAGGGCTGATGTGCGCTGTGTGGCATGGTGGCGATCATCCTCCTATGGGGTTAGGCTAGAAACAAACGGGTTGCGGAAAGGCATTCACTATATAATTCTGATAAAAATAATCAGAATTATATGAAAACTACACTGATCCGCACTTTCAAAACACCAAACGCATCAAAGTAATTGCAACAGCTTTGCAAACATTTCGCCCACAAGGTGGAGACCAATTGTGATGAAGTATACGGATCCGCTGCGTTGGGATTCGATCCCATTTACTTTGAGGCGAACACTACAATCCTAGGCATCAAGATAACACTCAACGACGGTTCCGACGCTCTATCAACCCAACAGATGCTCGACACGCATCTGGCACGCTTTGCCTTCTGAGAAGATTTCAAGACGATGGTGTGGTCAGAGAGCTGATCTCTGACAAAAAGAACATCAGGGCGCATTCTTATATCTGAGTGTTTCAATTGGATATGATTTGCGCCACGCTATACAGCAACCGCTCCATCGCCAAGTTTAACTCATCTGCAGTTGATCTGCAGCCTCAATGTCTTTCCCCTGCCGAAGAGCATCACACAAAGCGTCTAAAAACCTAGGGGCACCTCAGTTTGTCCGTTAGAGATGCCTTCAGGTGTAAGTTGGTATTATGAACGTCAGGGTCTTGAGGGGGGGTACGCAAGGCAGGGCTGACAATGCCTCAAGGCCGAAATTAAGATTTGAGAATAGCTGGAATGACGAAGGAAGGACAGAACGTGGATGAGGATAAAAAGAAGAATGGAGGTTATCCAGATCAAACGACAATTAATGATTGGTGCCTTTATGGTTCGCGAAATACGGAGATAGAGCACATGGCCCGTACGCTGACACTGACGTAAGGTTTGCGATTGCCGGAGGGCGCAATGTTAGAAACACTTTGGGTGATGGAACGATCTTTACGCGCAGCTGGGCATAAGAGGTAGTTGATCAACCTGAAGGCGCTTTACATCACACCCGTTAGTAGATGTTCATGGTTCGTTGTATTTGGCGTTTTCCGTCTTGAGTTGTAAAAGTTTGACGAGAGCGGCCTTTGGTTTCTTGGTGCGCCGGACTTTGTTGCCGTTCAGAATCTTGTCGCTTGCGACCGGTCGGAGGATATCAGAAACTACCATTTTAGAGGATGATTGGGTTTAAAAATGGCAGTGATAATTCGACAGGTTGCAGAACAAGATCGCGATGAATGGGATATCCTATTCGAGGCATATTGCAAATTTGGCGGAGACGAACAGACACCCGAGATGAGGGATCGCGTTTGGGGCTGGATACATGATCAGTCAGCTCAAACTCTATGCTTCGTCGTAGAGAATGACCAAGGTAAAATAGTTGGTTTCGTTCATTTTAGATCATTCGAGCGTCCGATGCCAGCTACCAAAGGTGCTTACATCGACGATATGTTTGTAGCCGCTTCTTCTCGCGGGCAAGGTGTAGTTGATAAAATGATTGAGGCAGTCGGCGCTTATGCCAAAGAACAAGGTTGGGACATCGTTCGATGGATGACCTCCGAAACCAACTACCGGGCAAGGTCAGTTTATGATCGACATGGGACAAAGAGTAATTGGGTTACCTATCAACTGAACTCCTGACTTATGTAGGTCTGGGCTCGAAGGAGCCCTTCGCGGCATTTTGCACGAACGGCGGCTTTCGTAAAAAAGGTAAATCTATGAGTCGCAAATAATAAGACTGGTGCGTAGCGCGTTTCCCCGATGTTTCAAAGTCAATGACTTAGCAATCTGAAAAAGGAAGATCTATGTGTCGCTCCACACATGTATACACGTTTTGAATGGGTCGTCTTGGGCGGCCTTTTTCTCTGTTATATGGCGATAAATCGCTTTGACGGTTCTCTTGAGTTTATTTCGATGATGTCTGTATTTGTTCCTTGAGGGGTATTGAATGTGGTGTTTTTGAAATGGCCCTATCAGTAAGAACGCGTCGTAGTCGCCCGCTCTTTGGATATGAAGCCTCGGATTATGCTGTTCGATGAGCCGCCATCTGCGCTTGATTCAGAAATGATCAAAGAGGTTTTAGACACGTTGATCGTTCTTGCCGAGGAAGGTATCACGATGCTTTGTGTTACCCATGAAATGGGATTTGCCCGTCAAGTTGCTGATCGGGTCGTTTTCATAGATCAAGGCCAACTCGTCAGAGAAATAACACCTGAGTTGTTTTTCGAGAACCCAGAAAACGAGCGCACTAAACTATTCATAAGTCAGATCTTAGGACATTAGCCCCGAACTACGTCAGGTGTAAATCGAAGCTGTCAGGTCATAATTTGACCCACGAGGGGCGAGTGCCCTTAACAGCAGAACGATTGCTTGATGTGGCAACAGTTTGAAACCGCGGGGCTTCCTCTGACGTCACTTTCATGGACCGCAGGCGTGATGAGCTTACCGTACGAATTGCCGAGTGCACGTTGACAACAAAGCGAACTTAAACCGGCCCTATATGGCTGTTGCGTGTGCGTCTTTAGTGCTCACGAATGCGTCTATTTCTTTGGCAATAATTCGCGCCAGTGGATACGTACCAGGGCTCATCTCGAGACCTCTAGGAGCCAATTGGAAGACGCTTGAGTAACGAGTCATAAGCTTTGTCGCAGTTTGGTTGATGATAACTTCTTGATCAGGGAACGCTTGCTTAAGATCTTGCACGGGAAAGTTAAACTGACACATCAACGCTTCGATCATTGCGGCAACCAAATCATCGTTTGCGGTCATTTGATACCCTTTGTGACCTGCAAATCCGGTTGCCAGAATTCTCTCAAGATATGCCGATGTCGCGACTGCGTTTTGGACGTACCCGCCTTTAAACCGTGAGATTGCAGAGGCCCCTAGGCCAATCAAGGTTTGGCTTTGATCATCTGTATAGCCCTGAAAATTGCGACGTAGGTTGCCCTGTTGATGGGCAAGGTACAGACTATCGGTTGGTTTTGCGAAGTGATCGATTCCAATTGCATTGAAGCCAACGACGCATAATGTATCTGCTGCAGAACAAGCCAGCTCAAAGCGCATTTTTGTATCTGGCAAGGTCTCTGGTTTGATCAGGATTTGGCGTTTGGACATCCACGGCACATGCGCATAACCATAAATTGCCAACCTGTCCGGATCCATACCAACAACATGATCGAGCGTTTTTCGGAAGCTGTCCGAGGTTTGATGCGGAAGCCCGTAGAGCAAATCAAGGTTGATCGCTTTAACGCCGTTTTTGCGCAAAAACGCGATAACATCATTGGTTTCGCTTAACGTCTGGAGCCGTCCAATGGCCTTTTGCACGGTTGGTTCAAAATCTTGCACGCCGATGCTCGCGCGGTTCATTCCGAATTCGATTAGAGTTTGAAGAAGGCTGGGCTTTGCTTCGGTTGGGTCGATCTCTACCGAAAACTCAAATTCCGAGGCCTTCGGGATTGTGTCGAAAACCGTTGATAAAAGATCCGCCATGGTTTCAGCCGAAAGTATCGTGGGCGTCCCTCCGCCAAGATGTAGCCGGCGCATCTTGACGTCTCCCGGTAGGGCGGTTGCGAGGGCTCGCAGCTCTTTTTTTAAAACGGCGACATAGGCATCGACTGGTCGAAGAGTCTTGGTTCCTTGGGTTCGGCATGCACAAAACCAGCATAGGCGCTTGCAGAAAGGAATATGGATATAAATTGAAACTTCTTCGCCGGGATCTAGGCTTTCGATCCAAGGTTTTTGGCATCGGTGCCCAACATCAGGTTGAAAGTGGTTGGCTGGCGGGTAGCTCGTGTACCGCGGCACTTTGACATCAAACAAGCCATGGCGCGAAAGGGTCTCGTAGTTTTCCATGACCTTCGGTACACCGTATTTTGAATGTAGAATTTGATGCAGATCAACATGTCCAAATTTAACCTATCGTCTGAGAATTGTAGTGAATGCCCTATTCGTCATCGCGCGGTTTGCTCGCGCTGCGAGGTGGACGAGTTGTCGCTACTTGAAACGATGAAGTCTTATCGCAGCTATTCTGCGGGTGAAGTTATCTTGTGGCGTGGTGAGCCGCTTGATTTCGTGGCCTCTGTCGTGTCTGGCGTCGCCAATTTATCCAAAACTTTGGAAGATGGTCGTACGCAGATGGTAGGGCTTCTGCTGCCCTCAGATTTCATCGGTAGGCCTGGTAGGGAAAATGTCGAGTTTGATGTGACCGCTACAACCGATGTGACTTTGTGCCGCTTTGAGCGTCTACCCTTTGAAAAATTGCTTGTTGAGACACCCCATGTCGCCCAACGCCTGATGGAAATGGCATTGGATGAACTGGATGCTGCGCGAGATTGGATGATCTTGTTGGGACGCAAGACCGCTCGTGAAAAAATAGCGACGTTTCTTGACCTGCTTGCTCGACGTGGCACCTTGAACAATGGCGCGGCCCAGGTGTCGTTGGATATGCCGATGACACGCGACCAAATCGCCAATTTTCTGGGTCTTACGCTTGAAACCGTCAGTCGCCAGATGAATGCGTTGAAGAAGGACGGTGTGATTTCATTCTCAGGCCGTAAGCAACTTGATGTCATCGATTTGCTCGCATTGCGCTTGGCAACAGGCGATGACGCTGATGGCGGAATGATCGTCTAGAATTCAGCGTTTCTTGACACAGATCAAAGAACCTCCAGAAAACCCATCTAAAACACCCTTGCGAACAGGAGCGTCATTTGATGCTCGGCCAATTGCGAGGGCATTTTATGGACTATCTGAAACTAACGATATTGGGGCTGATTACACTAATCGCCGCGATTGCCACCAACTGGGCACATGACCTAGCCTATCAAGTCCATGCCTTTCTCATCATGATAATTGCATTTGGCATGTTCATTTGGGTGTTGCGTCGAACAGACGAAACCAAAGTCCCGCAACAAGATGGGATATTTTTCGACGGTGTCATCCGCGCTGGCGTGATCGCAACGGCATTCTGGGGAACTGCCGGCTTTCTTGTCGGTACGTTTATCGCATTTCAGTTGGCCTTTCCCGCATTGAATTTTGATTGGGGACAACCTTTCACAAACTTCGGTCGCCTTCGTCCGCTGCACACCAGCGCGGTTATTTTTGCGTTTGGGGGCAATGCCCTGATCGCGACGTCTTTCTATGTCGTCCAACGCACCAGCGCCGTACGGTTATGGGGCGGGAACCTGTCATGGTTTGTGTTCTGGGGATATCAGCTGTTCATTGTTTTGGCCGCAACCGGATATCTTTTGGGCGCAACCCAATCCAAGGAATACGCCGAGCCGGAATGGTATATCGATATCTGGCTCACCATCGTTTGGTTATCCTATCTTGCTGTATTTTTGGGCACGATCTTCAAGCGCAAAGAGCGCCATATCTACGTCGCCAACTGGTTCTACCTTGCATTCATTATCACCGTGGCCATGCTTCACGTTGTCAACAACCTGTCCATTCCGGTGAGCATTTGGGGCAGCAAATCCGTTCAAGTCTTCTCGGGCGTACAGGATGCAATGACCCAATGGTGGTATGGCCACAACGCGGTGGGTTTCTTTCTGACGGCGGGTTTCCTTGGGATGATGTACTACTTCGTCCCGAAGCAGGCGAACCGCCCTGTTTACAGTTACAAACTGTCCATCATTCACTTTTGGGCACTGATTTTCCTATATATTTGGGCCGGGCCACACCATTTGCACTACACTGCATTGCCTGATTGGGCCTCGACCTTGGGCATGGTGTTCTCGATTGTTCTATGGATGCCCAGCTGGGGTGGCATGATCAACGGTTTGATGACCCTGCAAGGTGCTTGGGACAAACTGCGCACCGACCCAATCTTGCGGATGTTTGTCCTCTCACTTGGCTTCTACGGTATGTCCACATTTGAGGGACCGATGATGTCGATCCGCGCTGTGAATGCGCTTAGCCACTACACCGATTGGACCATCGGGCACGTTCATTCCGGCGCACTTGGTTGGAACGGCATGATCACCTTCGCTTGCCTGTATTTCCTGACGCCGCGTCTGTGGGGCCGCGAAAAGATGCATTCAATGTCTGCGATCAGTTGGCATTTTTGGTTGGCCACAATCGGTATCGTTTTATACGCGGCATCCATGTGGGTCACAGGCATTATGGAGGGCTTGATGTGGCGTGAGGTCGATGATCAGGGCTTCTTGGTCAACAGCTTCGCCGACACCGTCAGCGCAAAGTTCCCAATGTATGTGGTGCGTGGGTTGGGCGGGGTCCTGTTCTTAAGCGGAGCCCTCGTGATGGTCTGGAATATGTGGATGACCATTCGTGGCGCAAAGCCAGCCGACAAGCCGCTGCCCAATGCAATTCCTGCTGAATAAGGACCTCCAAGATGGCCTTTCTTGATAAACACGCAATCCTCGAAAAAAGCCCGACGTTGTTGTTGGTGGCCAGTCTTGGGGTGGTGACAATCGGCGGTATCGTCGAAATCGCTCCTTTGTTCTGGCTTGAGAATACGATCGAAGACGTTGAAGGAATGCGACCTTATTCCCCGTTGGAACTGGCTGGTCGCGATATCTACGTCCGCGAAGGCTGCTATGCCTGTCACAGCCAGATGATCCGGCCGATGCGGGATGAAGTAGAACGCTATGGGCACTACTCGCTGGCAGCTGAATCGCAATATGACCACCCGTTTCAATGGGGCTCAAAGCGTACAGGGCCTGACGTGGCCCGCGTGGGAGGCCGGTATTCAGATGCGTGGCACGTTGATCATTTGATGAACCCGCAATCTGTTGTTCCCGAAAGCATCATGCCCAAATATGCGTTCCTTGCAGACACTGTCATAGACGGTAAACACATCGAAGATCTGCTTGCGACGCACCAGCTGGTAGGCGTGCCATATACAGATGAGCAGATATCTTCAGCCTACGCTGATTTTCGCGTTCAAGCAGATCCTGACGAGGATTGGGATGGTTTGGTTGAGCGGTACCCAGGTGCGGTTGTATCCAACTTTGACGGTCAATCAGCGCTGACAGAAATGGATGCATTGATTGCCTATTTGCAGATGCTTGGCACGCTCGTTGATTTCTCAACCTTCACACCTGACGCAAGCCGATAGGAGGCCATGATGGATACATACTCATTACTTCGAGAAGTCGCAGACAGCTGGGTTCTGCTTGTGATGTTCTGTTTCTTTGTAGGTGCGGGCATCTGGGCGTTTTTGCCCAGCCAAGGTGATGCACGGGAAGACGCAAGGATGATCCCTCTGCGTAACGATGTCGACAAGAAGGTATGCTCGGGTGCTTGCGAAACCTGCTCGTGCGTAGGTCTTTTGGAAAAGCTGAAAGGGTTTGACGATGTCTGATCAAAAGATCGATGAAGAAACCGGCGTCGAGACTACCGGTCATTCGTGGGACGGCATTCAAGAATTGAACAACCCGTTACCGCGTTGGTGGCTTTGGACTTTGTACCTGTCGATCATCTGGGCAATTGGATACACTGTTTACTATCCCGCTTGGCCTCTGGTCACAGGGGCGACAGCTGGCATTTCGGAGTGGTCCACACGAAACCAAGTCGCCGAGGATATCGCCGCCCACCAAGAGCAAAACGCGGAACTTGTGGCCGCATTGGTGGTTGCCGACATGGAAACGATCGCCGAAGACACAAGTTTGAACCGCTATGCAATTGCGCGTGGGCGTTCAGCATTTCTCGCGCAATGTTCGCAATGCCATGGGTCGGGTGCTGCGGGTGCGGTTGGGTATCCCAATCTGCTCGACAACGATTGGCTTTGGGGCGGTAGCATGAACGAAATCATGCATACAGTCCGCCACGGTGTGCGCAACGAAACCGATCCGGACGCACATTGGTCAGAGATGCCCGCATTTGGGGAAATACTGACAAGCGAGGAAATCTCAGCTGCGGTCGAATATGTCGTGTCACTCTCTAGCACTGAGTATGATACGTCTTTGGCTGATACTGGAGCGTTGCTGTTCAGCGACAATTGCGCGGTATGTCACGGGGATAACGCGCAGGGTGACCGAGACATTGGTGCCCCCAATCTTACAGACGCAATCTGGCTTTACGGCGGCGATCGTGCATCGCTGACCGAGACGGTTGAATATGCACGCTTTGGTGTCATGCCCGCGTGGGGCCAGCGACTGTCCGAAGAAGATGTGCGTTCTTTGTCAGCTTATGTTCACGCCTTAGGCGGCGGTGAATAAACGAGATTGGCCGGTGGATTTCTCTCCAGCCGGCTGATTGCTCCGAAATGGCCCTGTTCGCAAAACGTGCTGTTTCGGAGCATTTTTGATTCAGATCAAGGCAAGACCTTCGCAGTTGTTTTATGTCGACAGTGCGAACAGGAAGCCAAATAGATGTCAGACACACCTCCAAGTTTATATGCCGCTCAAGAACCCGTCTTTCCACGCAAGGTGAAGGGTTTTTTTCGTACGTTCAAATGGTGGATCATGACTGTGACCTTGGGGATCTACTACCTAACCCCATGGATACGTTGGGACCGTGGTCCGAACCTGCCTGATCAGGCGGTGTTAATCGACATGGTCCATCATCGGTTCTATTTTTTCTGGATCGAAATTTGGTCGCATGAGTTCTACTTTGTAGCTGGCTTGCTTATTATGGCAGGGCTGGGATTGTTCCTTTTTACCTCCGCTTTGGGGCGGGTTTGGTGTGGATATGCGTGCCCACAAACGGTCTGGACGGACCTGTTTATATTGGTCGAGCGCTGGATCGAGGGTGATCGTAATGCCCGTGTCCGGCTTTGGAACGCCAAATGGAATATACACAAATGGCGGCTCAGGCTCACCAAGTGGCTGGTCTGGCTTGGCATCTCTTTGGCCACGGGGGGAGCTTGGGTTTTCTACTTTGCAGATGCGCCATCTCTTTTGTCCAATCTGGTAACATTTGAGGCCCATTTCGTGGCCTACATCACAATTGCAATTCTGACTGCGACGACATTCCTTTTTGGCGGGTTCATGCGCGAGCAAGTGTGTATCTACATGTGTCCTTGGCCGCGAATTCAGGCAGCCATGATGGACCCGGAAACAATCACGGTCGCATATCGTGACTGGCGTGGTGAAGATCGTAAGAATTCACAAGCGGCCAAAGATGGTGCGCCGCAGGGCGACTGTATTGATTGCATGGCATGCGTAAATGTCTGCCCGATGGGGATCGATATTCGCGACGGCCAACAAATGGAATGCATCACTTGCGGATTGTGCATCGACGCCTGCGACGATGTAATGACAAAGATCGGCAAGCCGCGTGGCTTGATCGATTACCTCGCTTTAGCCGACGAAAACGTCGAGCGTGCAGGCACCGAGCCAAGGCCAATTTGGAAACACATTCTTCGGCCACGGACAATTTTGTACACGGTAATGTGGTCGGCGATTGGCGTGGGTCTTGTTTATGCACTGTTCATTCGCAGCGACATCGAATTGACAGTCAGCCCGATCCGAAACCCAACCTATGTGCTGCAATCAGATGGCGCGATCCGAAACATCTATGACGTGCGTCTGCGCAACAAGCTAGGTGAAGATCGGCAGTTCCACTTGAATTTGACGAGCGCTGAAATCCTTCGGATCGAACTGGAAGGCGAAGGTCGCCTGTTGTCTATTGATGTGCCCGCGGACAGCACGGTTTTGCAACGCGTTTATGTAACAGCACGCCCGCAAGACGATGCCGCAGGACAGGCGGCGACACCGCTGCGGCTTTGGGTTGAAGATGTTGAGAGCGGCGATAGCGCCAGCCAAGCGACGGTATTTAACGGAAAGGAAAGCAAATGACCGAGATTAAAGGATGGCATGTCTTTGCAGGGTTTGCTGCGGCCTTTGGTGTGATTATCGCGGTGAACCTGACGCTGGCCTATAAATCTATCACGACTTTCCCTGGGCTTGAGGTGCGCAATTCTTACGTCGCAAGCCAATCGTTTGATGCGAACCGCGCGGCGCAGTTGGCTTTGAATTGGGATGTATCGGCCTATCTGGACGGCCATACGTTAACCCTCACCATTCTAAAGGATGGCCAACCCATTGCGCCCGCAATTGAAGAGGCCATTTTTGGCCGAGCGACAAATGTCGCCTTCGACGAAACTCCCGACTTTGTCTTTGACGGCACAGCATTACGTGCCCCTGTGGTCGCTGGGGATGGCAATTGGAATCTTAGGCTAAAAGCCCGCGCTACAGATGGCACACTCTTTCAACAACGCATTGTCGTTCGAGTGACATCATGACGGCCGCATGCCCCGCCTGTGTTGCGATCCCCGATGTGGAGGATCTGGAGATAGGCCCCGGTCTGAAGTTTTCTATACCGGCGATCCATTGCGCGGCTTGCATTGGCAAAATTGAGCGTGGTTTGCGCGACGTTGTCGGTGTGAATTCCGCGCGCGTAAATCTATCCCTAAAGCGCCTGACCGTGGTGGGGGCTGCCAATCCGGAGCATATCCAAGACGCACTTACAGATCTAGGATTTGAAGCCTACCCGCTTGATATCGAGGCTTTGAACACCGCCCGTGATACTGTCGGGCGGTCGCTTTTGACGCGTATGGCTGTGGCCGGATTTGCGATGATGAACGTCATGATGTTGTCCGTGGCAGTTTGGTCGGGAGCGGCAGACGCCACGCGTGATCTGTTTCATCTTATCTCGGCAGCAATCGCGCTGCCTGTTGTCGCGTATTCTGGGCAGCCGTTTTTTCAGAACGCATGGGCGGCTCTGCGGGTGCGGCGCTTAAATATGGATGTCCCCATTTCGCTCGCCATCCTTTTGGCGTCGGGTATGTCGTTGTTTGAAACGTTAAACGGTGGCCACCAGGCCTACTTTGATGCGGCATTGTCGTTGACCTTCTTCCTGCTGATCGGTCGCTACATGGATCACCGCACGCGTAGCGCAGCGCGATCTGCCGCTAAAGAACTGACGGCGTTGGAAGTTCAGAAAGCCCAACGCGTGGTGGGTGCAAATATCGAAACAGTTCCCGTCGTTGATTTGGCTGTCGGCGATGTCATATCGGTTCCAACCGGAGCCCGCGTACCGGTGGATGGGGTGCTCTTATCGTTGACTGGTTTGATGGATCGGTCCTTTTTAACCGGCGAGTCAGCTGCAGTTAACGCAACGCAGAATGCCCCCCTGCAAGCTGGCGAGATTAATGTTGGAGCGACCATAACCCTTCAAGCGACAGCCGTAGGCGAGGATACGTCCCTTCGCCGTATGGCTCAGATGGTTGAAACCGCCGAGAACAGCCGGAACAGCTACACTGCGCTGGCCGATAGAGCTGCACAAATTTATGCCCCCGCAGTTCATTTGTTGGCCTTGATCGCCTTTGTCGGATGGGTACTTGCGACAGGCAATGCTCGGCACGCCTTGAATGTGGCAATTGCGGTGCTGATTATCACTTGTCCCTGCGCCCTTGGGCTTGCTGTTCCAGCGGTTTCAACAGCCGCCATCAGCCGTTTGTTTGCGATGGGGTATCTGGTTAAGCATGCGACAGCGTTAGAACGGCTAGCCGAAGTTACCCGTGTGGTTTTTGACAAGACAGGCACGTTAAGCATCCCAACCATTAACCTGCCAGAAGCGATGGGACAAACCGACCGTGCAGTGGCAAAGGCCTTGGCGCAGGCATCCAATCATCCAACATCGCGCAGATTGGTGACCGCGTTGGGAGGTGTTGACGCGGCAGACGTCTCCGACATTCATGAAGCCGCAGGGCAGGGTATCAGCGGGACAAGTCTGGGAGATACTGTGCGTTTGGGTCGCGGCGCATGGATTGGTGCCGATTTTGATGGCCTCGGGTTCAGGGCAGGGAATTCGGAGCCTGTTCCGATTGATGTCGTCGAGCGTCCGCGTGCGGGTGCCGAAGATGCAGTGAGGACACTCCGCTTGCCTGCTGAAATCATAACAGGAGATGCCCAAGAGCCCGCAATGGCCTTTGGTAAGCGTCTTGAGTTACCCGTTTCATTCAATATCCGGTCCGAGGAAAAACTGCGCCTTGTTAAAGCCATGTCCGATCAGTCGGACCGTGTTCTAATGGTCGGGGACGGGTTGAATGACACGGCAGCTCTTGCTGCGGCGCATGCATCAATGGCACCCGCATCCGCCCTAGATGCATCGCGCGCCGCGTCTGATGTGGTAATATTGACCGACAGTTTTGCGGAACTACCGCTGGCCTTGAAAGTTGCGGGGCTTTCCAGAAAACTTTCCAAACAGAATTTTGCAATTGCTGCGGTATACAATTGCATCGCAATCCCGGTAGCCCTTGCTGGCCTTGCAACACCTCTTGCGGCGGCACTTGCTATGTCTGCGTCTTCCATCACCGTTTTGTTGAATTCCCAACGTGTCAGGTACACAAAATGAACGTCCTTGTTGTTCTCATACCCATTTCTTTGCTTCTGGGGTTTATCGGATTGTTGGCTTTTGTCTGGACGGTGCGTAGCGACCAATATGACGACGACAAAGGGAATGCCGCGCGAATTTTGCTAGATGACTGACCTAGTATAGCGTTTAATTCCGATCGACGATGCCGAGCATGTTGCTTCTAGCTGACGCCTGTGCCCATAAAATAGATCCAATAAATTCAGCATCTTCATCAGCTTTTCCGGATCGGGCAAAGCTGATCGCGCATTTGATCAATGGCGTGCAGGTTGAATTGCGAAGTATCGTGTCTCGTCGACAGATGCTGGGGTAGCTGTTGAGGCAATTATCATGTTGGTCGCGCAAAATTTAACAAACCTAAGAGAAGGGGTGTTTGATTTGCGCAGGGATTAATGGCATCGAGGCGGGATGGAATTTCTAGAAGTTGGTCATAACCCCTATCTGATTGCGGCGTCGATTGTGATTGCAGTCCTCGCGGGCTTCACCGGATTGACGCTGACAAAGGATATCTCCAAGCATAGCGTCGCGCGTCGTAAGGGCGCGATCGCTATGGCTTCCATCGCATTGGGTGGCGGCATTTGGTCTATGCACTTCGTAGCCATGCTTGGCATTCAAATGCCCATCCTGTTTTTCTATGACGCGGCCATCACATTGGCGTCGGCGCTTCTTGCTATCTTGATGGTAGGGGCAGCCTTGCTGATCTTGCACTTTGTGGAACGGACACCTGTCACATTAAGTGCAGCTGGGGCCTTGGTCGGTGGGGGCATTCTTGCGATGCACTACATTGGGATGGCGGGCCTGCAGTTGTGCCGAGCGGTCTATACGCCGGGCGGTATATTTCTGGCGGTGGTCTCGGCCATTGGCTTATGTATCGCCGCGTTTTGGATCGCCTACGGGCAACGCACAAACCGCAACATTCTGCTGGGGACGCTGTGCTTTGGGTTTGCGGTCTGCTCGGTGCATTTTGTGGCGATTTCGGGGACGCGTTTTGTTGCGGTGCCATCGTTCAACGAGTTCGGCCCAGCGATGAGCAACGAGGTATTGGCGCTTGGCGTGATCCTAACCAGCTTTGTTATCTTTGGTGCGTTTTTGTCGATGAGTGTGACCTTCTTCGTGCCCTCCGTGATGACGGCCACAGTGCCCGAACCTGTAGATCCGGTACCAGCACCTAGTGCAGTACCGATTGCGGTCCGTATTCCGTGTGAGAAAGATGGTGCCACGCAGTTCATTGACCCCAAACAAGTGGCCTTTGTTCGTGCCGAGGGGCACTACACACATGTGTACATGCAGGACACAAAGCACTTTTGCGCGTGGCCGATTGCCGAGGCCAGCAAACGCTTGTTGAAGGCCGGCTTCTTGAAGACGCATCGCAGCTATTTGGTGAACCCCGCGCAGGTGCTTCACTTCGAGCGAACCAAAGACAATGGGGTGTGTCGGTTTGAGGGGGGGAATTTGCCGCCTGTTCCGGTAAGTCGTTCCCACTTGAAAGCCGTTCGCGACGCTCTTGGTTTTTAAGGTTTCGCATTTCGTGCGCTCCCAGGCGCATTTCGTGAGAAAACCAGCCCTTTTCGCTACAATTTAGCAGCCACTGCATACGACTGCGTACAGTCTGGTCTCCTGACATACATTTGTGGATCGGGAGGCGAAGCAATGATTCCAGCGGCGTTTGAATACTACAGGCCAGCGGACATGAAGGGCGTAATTGCTCTATTACAAGAACATGGTGATGATGCACGCGTGATGGCGGGAGGGCACAGCCTTATCCCGATGATGAAGTTGCGGATGGCTGACATCCCTCACTTGATCGACCTTCAAGACGTGTCCGAACTAGAAGGCATCAGCGTTGATGGCGACACAGTCCGCATCGGCGCAATGGTCACGCAACACGAGCTGATTAATTCAGCTGCATTGGCAGAGGCTGCGCCGATCTTGAAGGAAGCGTCCACGCAGATTGCTGATCCGCAAGTGCGATACATGGGAACAGTTGGTGGCAATGTGGCAAACGGGGACCCAGCCAACGACATGCCTGGCCTGATGCAATGCCTAGATGCGCAGTTTACATTGCTCGGCCCTGATGGCGAACGTACGGTTGCCGCGCGTGATTTTTACGAGGCGGCCTTTATGACCGACCGCGAAGATGATGAAGTCCTGATCTCCGTGAGCTTCAAGATCCCGAAAGGCGCCCACGCTTACGAGAAGCAAAAGCGTAAAATCGGCGATTATGCAACGGCTGCTGCAGCCGTACAGATAACCGCAGAAGGCGGCAAAGTTACATCTGCGTCGATTGCGATGACGAACCTCAGCGACACGCCGATCTTGTCGGAAGCCGCAGGGGAGGCATTGGTTGGCTCCGATTGCTCGGGCGCTGCCCTGAAGGCCGCCGTCGCTGCCATGCAAGAAGACATTGACCCAACAGAAGACAACCGCGGACCGGTGGAGTTCAAACGCCACGTCGCAGGAATTGTCTTGAGCCGCGCAATCGCGCGCGCTTGGTCACGAACATAGGGAGGAATTTAACATGTCGAACAAAATGCACGTCAAATTGAACGTGAATGGCGAGGACCACGAATTCCTTGCTGAGCCACGCGATCTGCTGATCTACACACTACGAGAAAAGCTCAACATCACTGGCCCGCACGTGGGCTGCGAGACGTCTCACTGTGGGGCCTGTACGGTCACCATGAATGGCAAGTCTGTCAAATCTTGCACTGTCTTTGTTGCTCAGGCGAACGGGGCCGAAGTAACAACGATTGAGGGTCTTGGAACCCCAGATGCCCTGCACGTTCTACAAGAGAATTTCAAAGAGCATCACGGCTTGCAATGCGGTTTCTGCACACCAGGGATGATTACCCGCGCGGCGAAACTTCTTGAGGAAAACCCGAACCCAACCGAGGCGGAGGTGCGCTACGGCATGGCCGGCAATATCTGCCGCTGCACTGGTTACCAGAATATCGTGAAATCCATCCTCTCGGCTGCCGCCGAAGTGAATGCAGCTAAGGAGGCGGCGCAATGAAGGACGAAATTACTCGCGAAGAACGGGTCGCCAATCTCAAAGGTATGGGTTGCTCACGCAAGCGCGTCGAGGATGCGCGTTTCACCCAAGGTAAGGGCAACTACGTTGATGATGTAAAGCTTCCGGGCATGTTGCACGGTGATTTCGTGCGGTCCCCTTATGCGCACGCTCGGATTAAGTCTATCAACATAGATGCCGCGATGGCATTGCCCGGCGTGACAGCCGTTTTGACGGCGAAAGACCTAGAACCATTGGCGCTGCACTGGATGCCGACACTGGCTGGCGACAAGCAGATGGTATTGGCCGACGGCAAGGTTTTGTTCCAAGGCCAAGAGGTGGCATTTGTTGTAGCCTCCGATCGCTATGTAGCTGCGGATGCGGTGGAGCTAGTGGAAGTCGACTACGAAGAGCTTGAAGTGATCGTGGATCCGTTCAAGTCGTTGCAGTCTGACGTTGTGCTGCGCGAGGATCTTGTGGCCGAAGACGGTTCAGTTCCCAATGGTGCCCACGGTCCCCGCAAGCACCCCAATCACATTTTTACGTGGGAAGCAGGTGAAGAAGAAGCCACCAACCAAGTGATCGACAACGCTGAAGTCGTCGCTGAAGAAGAAATGTATTACCACCGTACGCACCCGTGCCCGCTTGAAACCTGCGGTTCGGTGGCGTCCATGGACAAGGTCAACGGCAAGCTTACCCTGTGGGGGACGTTTCAAGCGCCGCACGTGGTGCGCACGGTTGCGTCGCTTCTGTCTGGCATCGAAGAGCACAATATCCGCGTTATCGCGCCTGATATCGGCGGTGGTTTCGGTAACAAGGTTGGGGTCTACCCTGGCTACGTCTGCTCTATCGTGGCCTCCATCGTGACTGGCGTTCCAGTGAAATGGGTTGAAGACCGGATGGAAAACCTGATGTCGACGGCCTTTGCCCGCGACTATTGGATGAAGGGTAAAATCAGCGCCACCAAAGACGGCAAAATCACGGGCTTGCACTGCCATGTGACGGCTGACCATGGTGCGTTTGACGCTTGTGCCGATCCTACGAAATTCCCTGCGGGTTTCATGAACATCTGTACGGGGTCTTACGACATTCCAGTGGCCTATCTTGGGGTCGACGGGGTCTATACCAACAAAGCTCCGGGTGGTGTGTCTTACCGTTGCTCGTTCCGCGTGACCGAGGCGGTCTACTTCATTGAGCGTATGATCGAAGTCTTAGCTATTGAGTTGAACATGGACGCGGCAGAGCTGCGCCGGATCAACTTCATCAAGAAAGAACAATTCCCTTACACAGCAGCGCTGGGTTGGGAATACGACTCAGGTGATTACCACACGGCTTGGGACAAAGCGCTTAAAGCCGTCGACTACGAAGGGCTGCGCAAAGAGCAAGCAGAGCGGGTCGAGGCCTTCAAGCGAGGCGAAACGCGTAAGCTGATGGGCATTGGGCTGTCGTTCTTCACCGAAATCGTGGGCGCTGGCCCAGTTAAGAACTGCGACATCCTTGGGATGGGTATGTTCGATAGCTGCGAAATTCGTATCCACCCAACAGGGTCCGCGGTGGCGCGTCTTGGGACCATTTCACAAGGGCAGGGGCACGCGACGACGTTTGCGCAAATCCTTGCAACCGAGATTGGTCTGTCAGCAGAAAGCATCACCATTGAAGAGGGCGACACCGATACTGCGCCATATGGTTTGGGCACTTATGGGTCACGCTCCACTCCGGTCGCTGGTGCGGCAGCGGCGATGGCTGGGCGCAAAATCCGAGCTAAGGCACAGATGATTGCGGCCTATCTGCTTGAGGTCCACGACAACGACGTAGAATTTGACGTGGACCGTTTTGTGGTGAAAGGCGCGCCTGAGAAATTCAAAACGATGAAGGAAATCGCTTACGCTGCCTATAATCAGGCTATCCCAGGTGTTGAGCCGGGGCTTGAGGCGGTCAGCTACTACGATCCGCCGAACATGACCTATCCGTTTGGCGCATATGTTTGCGTTATGGATGTTGACGTGGACACCGGTGTACCAGATGTGCGTCAGTTCTATGCGCTGGACGACTGTGGTACGCGGATCAACCCAATGGTTATTGAGGGTCAAATCCACGGGGGCCTGACAGAAGCCTTCGCCGTCGCCTTGGGACAAGAGATTGCCTACGATGACTTGGGCAACGTGAAAACCGGTACGCTGATGGACTTCTTCTTGCCTACGGCATTTGAAATCCCGAACTACGATACGGATTACACGGTGACACCATCGCCGCACCACCCCATTGGTGCGAAAGGTGTAGGTGAAAGCCCTCACGTAGGTGGCGTGCCTTGCTTCTCCAACGCGGTGCAAGATGCGTTCCGCCCGTTCGGTAATCGTCACACCAACATGCCCCATGACCATTGGCGCATTTGGCAGACTGCAAACCAGCTTGGTTTGCACGACTAAAGCCTTGAAGGGACGGGCCATCTGCGGCCCGTCCCCACATGGAGATCTGATATGACGTGGACGACATTACAAACAGCCTTGGCTGATCAGGGGTATATTGCTTCGGGCGATCTGGCTATGGCGCTTCATCTGTCTTTGACGCTTGGGCGGCCATTGCTGCTTGAGGGGGCCGCGGGTGTGGGTAAAACGGAAGTCGCCCGCGTGTTGGCTGCCGTTCAAGACACCCAAGTGATCCGTCTGCAATGCTACGAGGGGCTTGATGCGTCTCAGGCGATTTATGAATGGAACTACCAACGCCAGCTACTGGCGATCCGCGCGGCGTCAGAGGATGGCGAAACCGGAAAATCGGTTGAGGCACGCATCTTTTCGGATGAATTTTTACTAGAACGTCCCTTGCTCAAAGCGATCCGCCAGCCCATCGCACCTGTTTTGCTGATCGATGAGATTGACCGCGCTGACGAAGAGTTTGAAGCCTACCTGTTAGAAGTCCTTTCGGAGTTTCAAATCACTATCCCAGAGATGGGAACTGTGTCGGCGACCACCCGACCTATCGTCATCTTGACCGCAAACGGCACTCGCGACCTCAGCGATGCTCTGCGCCGCCGCTGCCTTTATGCGCATGTTCCGTATCCGGATCACGAAACCGAACTTAGTATTCTCGTGGCTCGCCGCCCAGAGATTGAGGATCGGCTGTGTGCTCAAATCGTCGGTTTTGTCCAGGCTCTGCGTAAACAGGATCTGGAGAAGAAGCCGGGTATCGCCGAGATGCTGGATTTTGCCGCTGCGTTGATGGGGCTTGGTGTTGCTGATTTGACCACTGACCCAGCCGTGTTGCAGGCGACATTGACCACACTTCTCAAAACCCAAACCGATCGCGATGCGATCTCCACAGAAATCGCACAACGTTTGGCAGGTAAAGCGGCATGAGCAATGTGACCAAATTTGCAGCTCGCGATCCCGGGCCAGCGGCACGAATGGCTGGCTTTGTTGCGCATTTGCGTGACAATGGATTGCGTCTTGGCGTGGGAGAGACGACGGCGGCCTTGGACGCGCTTGTTCAAATAGATGCCACAAATCCGACTGACACAAGACGTGCGTTGAAATCTGTCTTTACCGGTTGCAGCGAGGAAGCCCTGCGCTTCGACGGGTTGTTCGACAGCTTTTGGATGAACGGCGGACGCGTGGCGACACGGGTGACCCCCACTATGTCATCTACCGAAAACGAGAATGTGCATTCCTCACGACATGCCGAGGAAGAGGCAAATGTCGCTGGTGGCGCGGGCGACATAAACGCGCCGGATGGCGGCGACGGGGAAGCGGAGGGCGACGGCGAAGGCAAGTTGGTCGCGACTGACGTGTCCAATCTGTTTAAGAAGGACCTACGCGATATCGTGCAACCTGAGGATATCGAGGAAGCCGAAAAAGTGGCGTTGCGTCTTGGTGCAGCACTGCGTGATCGCCGTTCGCGTCGCCGCAAAGCTGCGCGGAAAGGTGATCAAATTCACTTTCGCAAAGTCATGCGCCAAAGCTTGGCCACCGGGGGCGAGCCATTCTCTCTGCCGAAACGCCGCCGCCCTGAGCGCTCGCTTCGGATAAGTGCTATTTGCGATGTGTCGGGATCCATGACTGTGTATTCACGTGTGTTCCTAGCATTCTTGGCTGGACTTATGCGGTCCGACCCACGTGCCGACGCCTATCTGTTTCACACAAGACTGGTGCGTATCACCGAGGCACTCCGCGACAAAGACGCGTTACGGGCCTTGGCGCGGTTATCACTGCTTGCGGATGGTTTTGCTGGCGGCTCCAAGATAGGGGCGAGCCTTGATCGGTTTGCCGCAACATATGGCCGTCGTTTTGTGGATAACCGCACGGTGGTTTTGATCCTGTCTGATGGCTACGACACCGAGCCGGCAGACAAGATTTCAAGCGCTTTGGCTCGTCTGAAAAAACGCGGGTGTAAGATCATTTGGCTTAACCCGCTGAAAGGGTGGGACGGCTACGAACCCGTCGCCGAAGCAATGGCTGACGCGCTTCCACATCTAGATCTGTTCCGTGCGGCCAACACGCTGAACGATCTTGCTGCACTTGAACCGGAGCTTGCAAGGTTATGACACCACGGGAGATCACCGATCACGGCCTACAAGAAGGCGAGGATTGCTTCGCGATCGCGACGATCGTTCGCACGGCAGGCACGACATCTGCGAAACCTGGTGCGAAGGCTTTGTTGCACGACGATGGGACTATTCTGGACGGCTGGCTTGGTGGCGGATGCGTGCGGGGTGCCGTGCGTGATGCGACATTGCGGGCCTATGCGACAGGTCAGCCGCAATTGATCTCAGTCGCACCGGAAGAAGAATTGGCGGAAAAAGGGGTCGCTGCGGGCGACGATATGGATGGGATCAGGTTCGCACGCAATGGTTGCCCGTCAAAGGGATCCATCGACATTTTCATCGAGCCTTATCTTCCTGCCCCGGAATTGGTGGTGTTCGGTACATCCAATGTGGGCGTCCGCCTAGTTGAATTGGCACCGCAATTCGGTTGGGCAGTGGTCAATGCCGCGCCGGATGACGTGCTTCAGCCCAAACAAAACGGACGTGCACGTTACTTGGTGATCGCGACGCAAGGTACTGGGGACATCGCGGCGTTAACGTCGGCTTTGGGGAGCGATCCTGATTATGTCTCCTTCGTTGGAAGTAAAAAGAAGTTCGCGTCGCTGTCCACGAAACTTGTTGCTACGGGACTTGATGCAGATGCGGTTGCGTCGATCAAAGCGCCCTCCGGTTTGGACATCGGCGCGGTGACACCTGCCGAGATTGCTTTGTCGATACTTGCCGAATTGGTTGAGGCCAAACGGCGGATTTTGGCGAAAGCGGCTCAAAATGGATAGCGCTGCGATGATCAACCCACAGGTCGCTTCTGCGACATTCAAATCGACCAGAACAAAAGGAGCCATATCATGAAAACGATACGTAGCTACATTGGTTCGATCCGTAAGAAATGGACGTTAACGTCAGATCAAGCTGACGTATTGGCAACCATAAAATTCCCATGTTGTTAAGAAGGTAAGACAATGGAACTTAAAGACGAAATCACAATCAATGCCCCCAAAGAGCGCGTTTATGAAGCTCTCAATGACCCTGAAATCCTGAAACAGTGCATCCCCGGGTGTGATGAGCTTGTCCAACACTCCGACACCGAACTGGAGGCGAAAATCGTTCTCAAGGTCGGACCGGTTAAGGCCAAGTTCAGCGGCAATGTTGAACTGGATAAAACCGGTGCGCCAGATCAATTCTCATTGAGTGGCCAAGGCAACGGCGGTGCTGCCGGTAACGCCAGAGGTGGCGCGGATGTCACTTTGGTCGCCGATGGAGATCAGACCATTTTGACCTATGACGCTAAGGCTGAAATCAGCGGTAAGCTTGCACAATTGGGGAGCCGTTTGATCCAAAGCACGTCGAAGAAACTGGCCGCGAAATTCTTCAAGAGTTTTGCCGCCGTGTTGGACGAAGAAAAAGTTGGCTGATCCCATCACCTATCTCGACCACGCTGTTGACGTTCTCGCGCAGGTTGCGGCCTACGCGAGAACGGGACGTCGATTTGTGCTAGCCACGTCTGTCGACATCAAAGGCGGCAGTGCCCGCGATATTGGATCACTAGCGGTAATTTCCGAAGATGGATTTATGACGGGTTATATGTCCAACGGATGTATTGACCGCGATATTTTGCTGCAAGGTTTGAGTTGCCTTGAGCAAGGGCAACCGAAGCTTTTGCGCTACGGGGCAGGGTCCCCATTTAGTGATCTGATATTGCCATGCGGTGGCGCACTGGCGGTTTGGATTGATCCTGATCCGGATGTGCCCGCATTGCTTACGGCTTATGAGAAGTTGCGCGATCGCCGGGCGACCACGTTGACGTTTGAGCCACATGGCAAGGATTACGCCGATCCGTTGACCATATGCTACCAGCCAAAGGTGTCTTTGACGCTCGCGGGCAGGGGGGCAATCTTTCGATCTACAGTCCGGATCGCACAGGCGTCGGGATTAGAAGTCTTTGCCTATTCGCCGGATGAAGCTGACCTGAAGGCAGTCTTCCCGTTTTGCATCCAAGCCCCGACCCATATGCGTTCGCAGAATGATATTGGGGCGTTGAAACTGGATGCACACAGCGCTGTCCTGACGTTGTTTCACGACCATGATTGGGAACCTGATTTTTTGAAAGCAGCACTTGCGACACCTGCGCGATTTATCGGGGCTTTAGGCAGTAGGAAGACCCACGCAGCCCGTATTGAAACTTTGCTCGAGCTTGGAGTTTCGCCCCAAGATGCGCAAAGGGTCAGAGGGCCGATTGGCCTGATCCCATCGTTGAGGGACGCGAATTTTATTGCGGTCTCGGCCTTGGCCGAAATTGCACAATCGTTTGCGTATGAGCAGCAAAAGCAAATCCGTCCAGATGTGAAGATCGTGCGTACTGCGTAACCTTTGAGAATTCTAAAAAGCGTGCTGAACAGGGCTGCCGTTTCGGTACTCATTGCCTTACAGACAGGTCATTAATAAATGTCCCGATGATATTCTCGTCTGATTGGCAGGAGCAGCACTATGAACCCTATCTTGGTACTACACTATTGTGGTGGTCAATATGACGGCATCTGACCGCGACGCGGAGTATTGGTCCGCTTGGTTTTGGAGCGAATTTTTCCCTGACTGGTTGGGGAAAGCCCAAGATGGGGATTGGGGCGTGTTCGATGCGTTGGATGCGGATGGCAATTCTGATCCAACGGCGACGAAGTCGATATTGGCTCAAGCGCGGACTTTGTTCATGGTTTCGCATGTCGCTTTGCTGTCGCGGGACGCGCAGTTGCTCGAGGTGGCGGACAAGCTTGCGTCATTCTTGAAGTGCTTTCGTAAGGCGCCGGGTCTATACCGCTGCGCGATTGATCGTGAAGGCAACCCGACAGGTTTGCCTGCGGATGAGATGGCGCGCAGTTACGATCAGACCTTCGTTATCTTGGGGTTGGTAACGTGGAACCAGCTGTCACCATCCCCAGAAAATGAGCAGCTTATCGAGGAGTGCTGGGAGGCGTTGCAAACGCAGCTGACTGACACAAAGACTGGCCTGTTATTGAACAACGATGTGGGGAACGACCTGAACCCTGCGCAAAACCCGCATATGCATTTGTTCGAGGCATGTTTGCAGGGCTACCGCATGACAAAAGATAGCAAGTGGTTAACCCGTGCTGCCGATTTGCGGGCGATCGGGTTAAAGCACTTCTTTGACCAAGACACAGGCAGCCTTGCCGAGTTCATTCAACCCGATTTGAGCCCGCTTGTGGGCCGCGATGGTTTGCGTCGTGAGGTCGGGCATCAATGCGAATGGGCGTGGTTGTTGCTGGAGGAAGCGCAACTTGCCGACGATCCCAGCCTCGAAGTCGAGGCGCGGCGATTGTTCGAATTTGCGGATCGGTTTGGATATTCGACGACGGCTCCACTCGTTGGCGCTGCATATGATGCGATATCGGCTCAGGGCGACGTGATGGAAAGCAACTCACTTCTTTGGCCGCAAACAGAGGCGATTAAAGCTCTGGCCTTGCTCCATGTTTCTGGTGAGGCAGACGCGGGGCAGCGTGCCTGCTCGTTGATGTGTTTGATGTTTGAGGCGTGGTTCAAAGGTCGCCCGATCTATGTGAACCAATTGGACACTTCAGGGGATGCTGTTTGGTCCGAGGCGCTGACGCGTTTGATGTATCACGTTGTGTTGGCCATGACCGAAGGCGCGCGTGCCGGCCTGTGGTCGGACGTGGCCGATAACCGCGGATAACCGCGGCCACCGGCCATCGTCGTTGTTTTATAGAACTGCCTTAGGCATCAGCATTTTGGGCAACCAAAGTGCGATTTCTGGGAAGATGATCAGAAGGATCAAGATCAACAGCATCGGCACCAAGATGATCGCCACATCGCGCACAACCTGCACCACGTTGAGCCCACCAATGGACGATGAGATCAGCAAGCAGAGCCCATAGGGCGGCGTCACTAGCCCAAAGGCCAACGAGACGATCCCAATGATCGCAAAGTTTACCGCGTGAATGTCTGCGGCGGTGGCCACGGGGAACAACACGGTACCCAGAATGATGATCGTCGGGATGGCGTCGATGAACAGGCCAAACAGCAAGAATAGCGCCGCGATCACCAAGGCTGTGCCGATCTGGCCCATCTCGTAGCTGGTCAAAACGCTAACGATCAAACGTGGCACATCGAAGAAGGCCAGCATCCACCCGAAGGCCGACGCCGTCCCGATTGCAAAGAGCGAGATCGAGGCAAAGCGGCCCGTGTCGTACAGGATGCTCACCAACTCGCGCGGCGTGATCGTGCGGTACACAAACATGCCTAAAATGAACGAGTAGAACGCCGCGATGATGGCGCTTTCAGTTGGGGTCACGATGCCGCCTACGATGCCACCAATCACGAAGACCGGAGTTAGCATCGCAAGGCTGGCGCCTTTCAGGGCGGCCCAGAACTCTTTGAGGCTGGGTTTGCCTGCGACAGGGTAGTTGTAAATCTTGGCATAGGCGTACACGGTCGCCATCAACGCGCCCGCGATCATCATGCCAGGAATAGCGCCCGCTAGGAACAAAGCCCCCACAGAGATCGACATTACGCCGCCCCAGACCACCATCAGGATGCTTGGCGGAATGATGACGCCCATCACCGAAGAACAAGCCGTAATGGCCACTGCGAAGCGCGTGTCGTAGCCTTGCTTTTGCATGGCAGGGATCAAGATTTTTCCGCATCCTGCCGCATCTGCCGTCGAGGATCCCGAGATACCCGCGAACAACATGGACACTGCCACATTCACCTGTCCCAAGCCGCCTGGAAGCCAGCCGGTCAGCACGCGGGCAAGTTCGATCAAGCGGTCCGTGATCTTACCGGAATTCATCAAATTGGCGGCTAAAAGGAAGAATGGCACCGCCAGCAGGATGAACGAATTATACGATTGGAACACCCGATCCATGATCAAGAATGGGGTAAGGCGAAGGTCCATCATCGTCACAGGGATCGTGGCGATCCCTAGCGCGAAGGACACCGGCACGCGAATTGCGACAAGCACAATAAAGCACCCAATAAGGATCATGCAGGCCAAGCCAGTTGATACGATCATGTTGTGAGGCCCTTAGATGTGGTGCGGTAGGTTTGGATGGCTTCCCAAAAGCGGTAGCTGGCAAATGAAGCCCAAGCGAAACCCGCGATCGGTACGGAGATGTAGGTGACCAACAGGTTGACTTGCATCATGGTGGATTGCTGGATTGAGCCGAATTTGGCGTACCCAATTCCGAACCAGCCAAACAGAGCGGCAAAGACGGTGATCATTAGTAATACAATGCCGTTTTGGATGAGCGCACCTAACGGGGACTTTGCATCGGGGATAACGCGTACGTCAAAATGTGTACCCTCCCAAACGGCGATCATTGATCCCAGCATCACAATCCAAATGAAGATGAACGTGGCGAGCTCCTCGGTCCACAAATAGACAGGGATGATCCCCGTGTAGCGGGCGACAACCTGCATGGTGACAGGCACCAGCAACGCGGCCATTAAGGTGCCTACAAGGACCCTCAACAGTTGGCAAATGCCTTCAAGTGCGGTCTTTATCATTCTAGTTCATTCCATGGGGCCAAATAGAAAACGACCCCACGCAAATTCCAGCGCGGGGTCGTCAAAAGGCGTCGCGATTACTTCGAGCGGATCGCGGACAGCAGGTCCTCAGCACCCAACTCGGCTGCGTAGGCGTCTTGTACTGGGCCAACCAGCTCAAGCAGCTTTTCGCGGTCTGCGAATGGGTGTGCTTCGATGTTGCCAGCGTCGATCATTTGCTGAAGCTTTTCGCCATCTTCGCGGGATTCCAGCTCACGACCGTAGGCACCAGCTTCACTACCAGCTTTCATAACAGCAGCTTGCATGTCAGCGTCCAATTTGCGGAAAGATTTGCCGCTCATGATGATTGGACGCACAGTGATGGAGTGACCAGTCAGTGTTACGTGTGGTGCAACTTCATAGAACTTGAACTGCAGCAGGGACGCGGCTTCGTTCTCCAAACCGTCAACAACACCCGTTTGGATCGCGTTGTATACTTCGGAGTAAGCAATTGCGGAAGGTGCCGCAGTGATCGCTTCAAATACGCGGGCTTGGATAGGAGCACCCATAACGCGCATTTTGTGGCCACCCAGCTCGTCTAGGTTGGAGATGGCTTTGTTGGAGATTAGGTTACGTGTACCACCACCTGCGTAGCCAACAACCACAAGGTCAGCCTTGTCGAGTAGCACTTTTTCCAGTGGTGCCAGAACATCGCTGGACAGAACTGCGTTCCAGTGGTCCAGATCGCGGAATACGAATGGCATGTCCATCAATGGAACGGATGGCGCGAAGCGAGCGAGGTTGGACGGCGCGATGATCGCGTAGTCGATCGCAGTGCCTTGCGTCAGGAAGTTCACGTAGTCAGGCTCGATGCCCAGCTCGCTGTTGCCGCGCAGGTCGAACTCAACGTCTTTGCCGGAATGCTTGTTCACCAATTCGCCAAAGCGGATCAGTGTTTTGCTGTAGGCGTGGTCGTTGTCGAACAAGCTTGCGCCGCGCAGAGTTAGGTCTGCAGCTGCTGCAACGGTTGCAGAAGTGGCGAGTGCACCGGCTACGGCTACACCTTTGATGAATAGAGATAGTTTAGTCATTGGCATCCTCCCAGATACAATTTGTAACGCCATCTTGGCGAAACCATAACTTCCAATTGAGAAGTCAATATGAGGAGAAGGGAACATGTGAATTGCCAAGAGTCAATCTATTGTAGACTAGAATACCAGTTGTGGTGAATTTTCATAAATATTTCATGTCTGTATGGGAAAAAGTTTCTGAGAACGTTTTGAGGAAAGGCCTGTGATAAGGGCCGTTTTGAGCCGTATTTTCGCAAAGCGAGGATATCTTAAGATTCTGAATTAATTGAGTTGTTACTTAAAATCCGGCGAAACGGACCGTGGTAAGCGCTTGTACATAAATGGGAGGTAGTAAGGTTCTATGGGAGGGCCGCATTGAAAGAAAGAACCGCCGCGCTCTCCAGCAACACGAAACTGGCACCAAGTCGCCCGTGAACTGCCATAGTCTTGAGGGATCATACGCCAGTCCCGTCATGGGAGTGCTTAGGTCCCGTTGGGGTTCTGTTTATTAGCTTAGGGGAGTTTGATGAAAATCATTGGCGCTATATTGAACCGCATTCAACTGTTCTTATTCGCATTCACAGTAGCAGCAGCCTCATTGGTCTGTTCTGGAATGACCGCAGGTCGGATTGAGAACAGCGAGACCTATGTTGGTTTAGCTCAAATGACGTCCGAACTTTTGAAAACCCACACGACCCTGCTCGACACGGCTCCCAACGGTGAACAGGCGGCCGTGCTAGGTTCAGATCAGGGCGACGCCTTGGTAACGATTTCAACGCTGAATCGTAAATGAAGCCCAGTTTTAGCGGTTAAAAATCTACAGTAACGCCGGGGAGGCGTAGAGCTTTCATCAATTCGCGAACTTCCTGACGGGCCGCGATGTTTGAGATGTTCAGGTTCTTGATCCCGATATCCCCAAGATCCATCAGAGTCAGCCCACTTGGGAACAACTCGCGGAAAATGACCCGCTCCGAGAAGCCGGGCGCTACGCGGAAGCCGATGCGTTTGGCCAAGGCTTCGACAGCATCTGTGATCTTCTTTTTGTTGTGCATGCGTTGCGTGCCCACACGGTTGCGCACCACGATCCAGTCAATCGGGGACAGGCCTGCTTGCGCGCGCAGTTGACGTGCTTGCCAAACCATTTCGGCATAAACAGACGGCCCGATGATCTTTTGGGTCTCCGGCTCGATGCGCGCCAGAAGGTCAAAGTCGATGAAGCTGTCATTGAGCGGTGTGACCAATGTATCCGCAAGGGAATGGGCCACTTGGCTCAAACGCGTATGAGAGCCGGGACAGTCGATGACGATAAAGTCGAAGCGACCTTCCATTCCGGCCACGGCTTCAGTCAGTCGGCGGTCATATATGTTCTCACCAGCCGCGAGTTGGGACTTATCAACCTCCGGCAGCTCAACGACCTCTGCCATCGCTAGGGTCAGGTCGTTTTTCTTGGCAAACCGTTGGCGGTTTTCGCAGTAGCGTGAGAAGCTGCGTTGACGCAGATCCAAGTCCAAGGCGCCCACGGAAAACCCTGCACGCACGAGTGCGGTTACCACATGCATGCAGTTGGTGGATTTGCCCGATCCGCCCTTTTCGTTGCCAAAGACGATAATATGCGCGGCCATGTTCTGTCCCGTATTCTATTGAGTGCCCCTTGGTGGGGGTTGGAGCGGTTATAAGCGGGCTGCCGCACAAGGGGAAGCGAAACCAACAGATATGTTGCACAACGAAAAACGCCGCCCCCAAGGGAGCGGCGCTAATCTCGCGAAAGGAAATGTGCTTAGAAGCCCAGACCTTCGTATTTGTTTTTGAACTTGGAAACGCGGCCGCCGGTGTCCAGCAGACGTTGGTTGCCACCAGTCCATGCAGGGTGCACGGAAGGGTCGATGTCCAAGGCGATTTGGTCGCCTTCGGCGCCATATGTCGACTTCATTTTAAGCACTGTGCCATCTGTCAATTTGACGTCGATGGAGTGGTATTCTGGGTGTGTATCTTTTTTCATGACAGTTCCCCTTACGCCTTAGGCGCTTTGTAGTTGGAATCCTCGGCGATACGTGCGGATTTACCACGACGCGAGCGCAGGTAGTACAGCTTGGCGCGACGAACGCGACCACGACGAACTACGGTGATGCTGTCGATGTTGGTGGAGTGCAGTGGGAACACACGTTCCACGCCTTCACCGAAGGAGATTTTGCGAACGCAGAACGAACCAGCAATACCTTTGCCGTTGTTACGTGCGATGCATACGCCTTCGTAATTCTGAACACGGCTACGTGTACCCTCGGTCACTTTGTAGCCTACGCGGATGGTGTCACCCGCTTTGAAGTCGGGGATATCGTGCCCCAAAGCGGCGATTTGTTCCGCTTCTAGTTGTGCGATCAGGTTCATCTGAAACGCTCCTTATATGATCCCGGTTTACCCGGTGAATGTGTCTCGCGTCCCAAGAGCTCTTGGTCTTCTTCCGGGTCCGCCTTTGTTGCCAAAGTGCGCCCGCCAGAGAACAGGTCGACGTTGCTTGTGCGCCGTTGTTCTCGCATCTGCCGTCGGCGCCGAAGAAAGCGCATCAGATGTCCAATGAAACAAAGGCTCCGGTCAGTATTCTGATTCCAGATTGGCGGGGTATAGGAGGGATCGCGAGGCAGATCAAGCGGGCATCCTGCACATGGGCCTTTTTTCTTTGACTCAGACGCTAAATCCTTGAAGCGGACGGCGAAGCTACCCATTCTTAGTGGATTATAGATCGGAGCCTCCCAATGACGCAATCAATCACCGCCAACCGCCGTATTGTTCTGGCAGAACGCCCCACTGGTTTACCAGATGAGAACACCCTTCGCTTAGAAAACACAGACATCCCTCAAGCAGGTGCAGGCGAGATGTTGTTGCGCACGGTTTACCTGTCGCTTGATCCTTACATGCGTGGACGGATGAATGACGCCAAATCTTATGCTGAACCCGTTGCCATTGACGAAGTGATGACAGGGCAGGTGGTTGCGCAAGTGGTGACCTCTAACCTCGATGGCTTCACGGTTGGTGACTACGTTTTGGCTGGTAACGGCTGGCAGGACTACGCGGTCTCGGATGGCACACAGGTTCTCAACTTGGGCGCGGACCCTGCCAACCCGTCTTGGGCGTTGGGGATCATGGGGATGCCGGGCTACACGGCCTATGCGGGGCTGCTGAACATTGGTGAGCCAAAGGCGGGGGAGACCGTTGTTGTGGCGGCCGCGTCCGGCCCTGTTGGCGCAACTGTGGGGCAGATTGCCAAGATCAAAGGATGCCGCGTCGTTGGTATCGCGGGCGGGGCCGAAAAATGTGCCCATGTCGTCGAGAACCTCGGCTTTGACGCCTGTATTGACCACAAGGCTGATGATTTCGCAGCACAACTGGCTGCAGCGTGCTCTGACGGGATCGACGTATATTTCGAGAACGTAGGCGGCAAGGTTTTATATGCGGTGCTGCCATTGCTGAACCCATTTGCACGGGTGCCAGTGTGTGGGGTTGTGTCTTGGTACAACTTGCCAAGTCTGCCGGAAGGCCCAGACATGGGGCCCGCAATCATGGGGGCGATCTTGCGGATGAAGGTGAAGGTGCAAGGCTTTATCATCTTCGACAGCTTTGGTCCGGAAACTTACAAAGAGTTTGCAAGCGACATGACCGGTTGGCTGGCCGAGGGTAAGGTCAAGTATAAAGAGCAGGTGATCGACGGGTTGGAAAACGCCCCCGCAGCATTGAACGACCTGTTGTTGGGCCGCAGCTTCGGGAAAATGGTGGTAAAGGTTTAGCCTTCACCGCTTTCGCGTTTGGCCCATAATTCGGGGCGGCGGGCTTTGGTTAAGGCTTCCGACTGCTCGCGGCGCCATGCATCTACCTTGCCATGATCACCGGAGGTTAAGATCTCCGGCACACCCATCCCGCGCCAGTCTGCGGGGCGGGTGTATTGAGGGTGCTCCAGTGTGATGCCGTCCGAGAAGCTTTCTTCTTCAGTCGACTCTGAATTTCCCAATACATCGGGCAGTAGGCGCACAGTCGCGTCGATCATCGCTTGGGCAGCAATTTCACCGCCTGTCAGGACGAAGTCGCCTAAAGACACTTCCTCGATCTCGTAGTGGTCCAACACGCGTTGATCCACGCCCTCAAAGCGGCCGCACAGCATGGTGATGCCGTCGGCTTGCGCCCATTCAGCGGCTTTGGCTTGGTTGAACGGCTTGCCGCGGGGTGAGAGGTAAACCACCGGCCATTTGGCGCGCTCGGAGGTGCCGCGGTTGGCGAAGTCCAGCGCCTTGCCGACGATATCGGCGCGCAACACCATGCCAGCGCCGCCGCCATATGGCGTGTCATCGACGTTGCGGTGCTTGCCTTCGCCAAAAATGCGCAAATCGATCGGGTCTAGGGTCCACTTGCCTTCTTGCAGGGCCTTGCCTGTAAGCGATGCGCCTAACACGCCGGGGAATGCCTCTGGGAACAGCGTGATGATCTTTGCGGCCCATGCGCCTTTTAGGCGGGTGGGTTCCTCCATTAGATCCCTCGGAGTAAGTGAGGCGGAGATGGTTTTGCGACCGTGTGATTTGGATGGTGTGACCATGACTTAATCCAGTAACCCTTCTGGTGGATCAATGATGATACGTTTGGCCGCCAGATCGACTGTGGGCACGGCGTCCAAGGTGAACGGCAGAAGAACGGAACCTTTCAGGTTCGGTCCGCGCAATTCCAATATGTCACCCGCGCCGTGGTTTAACACCGCGGCGACCTTGCCTAGAAGTTCGCCGCCGGTGTCCAGCACGTCCAAGCCCATAAGGTCGGTGTGGTAGTATTCGTCGTCGGGCAGGGAGGGCAGCAGGTCACGGTCGGCTGACAGCTTCACGCCACGCAACGCGTCGGCTTCATCCTTGAAGCGGATACCCGACAGGCGGGCCGCGAAGCCGTTCTTGACGGAGCGCGTGATCTTCACGTTGTATTCTTCGCCATTGTCGCCGACGAGCGGGGAATAGAGGGCGATGTCCTCAGGGTTGGCGCAGAAGCTTTTCAATCGTACTTCGCCCTTAACGCCGAAGGATCCGGCAATCGCGCCTACAACAATCTTGTCTTTAGTCATTTTGGTTGTGCTCCAATGCAAACCGCGTCGATCATGGTGCCACCCGCATTTGTGCAGCGGCCCTCAGTTAACCCGCGCTCTACCTTGAGGCCGCCATAGAAGGCCAGCCCCATAAAGACCAATGTGAATAGACGTCGGATCATAGGGACGCTCCAGTTTCATAAATCATGCACGGCGGATTTCTAGTTTGGCGGCGCGGTCTTCCCAGCCCTCGCGCAGCAATTCGGGGGTGTCGTGGTCCTTCTCGGGGTGGCCGATGCAAAAATAACCGATCAAGGTCCAGTCCGTCGGGACCTCTAGGTCGCGGCTTAATTGTTTGGGGTCTAGAACTGACACCCAACCCAGGCCCAGCCCTTCAACGCGGGCGGTGAGCCATAGCAATGTAATCGCCGCCACCACCGAGTAACGGCGCATCTCGGGCATGGAGCCTGCACCCAGCCCGTGGCCTTTTGTAGTGCTTTCATCGCAGAAAATGGCAAGCTGCACAGGGGCGCGATCCATACCGGCCAGTTTCAGCTTGGCGTAATTTTCTGCCTTGTCACTGTCATAGCGGGCAAGGGCTTCGGCGTTGGCGGTCTCAAAATTCGCACGGGCTGCAGCGCGAGCGGCTTTGCTTTCGACACGTACAATGCGCCAAGGTTCCGACAGGCCCACGGAAGGGGCGTGCGAAAATGCGTCGAGGCACCGCATAAGCAGTGCCTCGTCCACGGGTGTGGTACGGAAGTGGCGCACATCGCGCCGCCACCGCATCAACTCATATAGCTCGTCCCGGAAATCCGGTTCGAAGTCACGCATTGTGCAGATTACTCTGCAGCAGCTTCTTCAGCCGGTGCTTCTTCTGCAGGAGCCTCAGCTGGGGCAGCAGCAGCTTCCGCAGCAGCGGCAACTTTAGCAGCTTTTTCTTCAGCACGGTCCTGAGCTTTCTTGCCAGGTTCGGCTTTCTTCATGTTCGCACGTTCTTTCTTCTCAAGAACGCCAGCAGCTTCCAAGAAACGGGATACGCGGTCAGAAGGCTGCGCGCCTTGGTCCAACCAGTGCTGAATGCGTTCCATGTCGAGCTTTACGCGCTCTTCGCTGTCTTTTGGCAGCAGTGGGTTGTATGTGCCCAATTTTTCTACGTAACGGCCGTCACGTGGCATGCGGCTGTCGGCAGCGACAACGCGGTAAAATGGACGCTTTTTGGACCCACCACGGGCCAGACGGATTTTCATTGCCATTGTGTAGTTCTCCTTAAGATGGCTGTACCGGACCTTGGTCCGAAATTATTGAAACGTTTTATGGTTTTGGATGACTTCCCGAATGATGAAATTCAGGAAAGATTTGGCGAATTCGGGGTCCAGATCGGCGCGTTTTGCCAAGTCTTCCAGACGGTTGATTTGTTTTGCCTCACGGTCGGGGTCCGACGGGGGCAGGTCGTGTTCGGCCTTTAACTTGCCCACGGCTTGGGTGTGCTTGAAGCGCTCGCCCAATGTGTAGACAAGGATGGCGTCCAGACGGTCGATGCTGGCGCGGTGCTCTTTCAGCACTTCGGCGGCTTTGGTCACGGCATCGGACATTTACACGGCCTCCGAGTTGAGGTGGCGATAGATGTTCACATCGCCAAAGATGTGGTGGTTGAGCTTGCTTTCCCAAGTCGCACCCATGCGTTCGGCGACCTTGGCCGAGCCTGTGTTGCCATCGGCCACGAGGCTGATGGCTGTCTTCCAACCGAGCGTCTTGTAGGCGTATTCGCGCGTGGCCAAGCCGGCCTCTGTTGCGAAGCCGCGGCCTTCAAAGCCGTTCATCAGGTCCCAACCCAATTCAGGCTCGGGCCAAGCGTCGGGGAACCATGGGCCAACCATGCCTACGAACTTCCCTGTCGAGGTTTCGTCCACGCCAAAGCGGCCATAGCCGCGCAAAGTCCAGTGACCGATTTCGCACGCCAGCGTACGCCATGCTTGGTCTGCAGCTTTGGGGCCGCCAACGTATTGCGAGCGGTCACTGGCGTAGAACTCTGCCAATGGCTCAAAGTCACTCAGCGCCAAGGGGCGCAGCGTCAGGCGCTCTGTGTGTAGGGTGGGAGCGATCATTTCTTTTTACCGAAGCCCGATAGACCGGGTGGCAATGCGCCGCCACCAAGTCCGGGCATGCCGCCCATGCCACCAGGAAGTTTGGCGCCCATCTGTTTGGCGGCCGCTTCCATTGCGGCGGGGTCGCCCATATCAGGCATGCCGCCTTTGCCGAACATGCCCTTCATGGCCTGCTTCAGCATTCCGCCCTTGCCCATCTTCTTCATCATGTCGCCCATCTGGCGCTGCATCTTCAGAAGCTTGTTCAGGTCGGACACGTCCATGCCCGCACCCTTAGCAATCCGTTTCTTGCGCGAGGCCTGCAGAAGCTGCGGGTTGGCGCGCTCGCGTTTGGTCATCGACTGGATCAAGGCGATTTGCCGCTTGAGCATCTTGTCGTCCATGCCAGCCTCTTTGGCCTGACCTGCCATTTTCTTCATGCCGGGCATCATGCCCATAAGGCCGTCCATGCCGCCCATCTTGATCATCTGCTCAAGCTGGCCCTTCAGGTCGTTCATGTTGAACTGGCCCTTTTGGAACCGCTTCATCATGCGCTCGGCTTGCTCGGCCTCGATGGTTTCTTGCGCTTTCTCGACCAAGGCGACGATGTCGCCCATGCCAAGGATGCGGCCCGCGATGCGCTCTGGCTCGAAGGTCTCAAGAGCGTCCATCTTCTCGCCGAGGCCGACGAACTTAATCGGCTTGCCGGTGACCGCACGCATGGACAATGCCGCACCACCGCGGCCGTCGCCGTCCATACGGGTCAGCACGACACCGGAGATGCCGATTTTGCCGTCGAATTCTTCCGCGACCTCAACCGCAACCTGTCCGGTTAGGCCATCAACAACCAGCAGCGTCTCGCGCGGTTTGACAATGTCGCGGACGTCTTCGACTTCCTGCATCAACACTTGGTCGATTTGAAGGCGGCCAGCGGTGTCGAGCATGTAGACGTCGTAGCCGCCCAATGTCGCCTGTTGCTTGGCGCGCTTTGCGATTTGAACGGGGGTTTCGCCTTTGACAATCGGCAGGGTGTCCACGCCGATCTGTTTGCCGAGGATCGCCAGCTGCTCCATCGCGGCGGGGCGGTTCACGTCAAGCGAAGCCATCAAGACCTTCTTGTTGTTCTTCTCGGACAGACGCTTGGCCAGCTTACCGGTGGTCGTCGTTTTACCGGAGCCCTGCAAACCAACCATCAAGATCGGGGCGGGTGGGCTGTCGATTTTCAGCTCGCCGGGGGTTTCATTGTCGCCCGCCAGAACATGCTGCAATTCGTCATGGACGATTTTGACAACTTGCTGGCCCGGGGTGACCGATTTGGTGACATTCTGGCCGGTTGCCTTGTCTGAGACGGCTTTGACGAAATCGCGGGCAACAGACAGAGAGACGTCGGCCTCCAGCAGTGCCACGCGCACTTCGCGCAGGGCGGTTTTGACGTCGTCCTCGGACAGCGCGCCTTGCTTGGTGAGCTTATCAAAGACGCCTGAAAGGCGTTCGGACAGATTCTCAAACATAAGCGCTCGGTTCCTTTGTGTCTCTTGTTGCCCCTAGTATATAGGGACGGCGAATGCGGTTTTACCCCCATGGGCGCGACGCGCTGATGGGGGGCGATCCCTGCAGTAGGCGGGGACCGGAAGTCTGGTGCTTCCGGATGTTGTGCGCGAATTACGCCTTGGGGGGCTTAGAGTCAAGCCAAGCATTCACCTTCTTGACCAGCGGCATGGTGCGGTGTTTGCGCTGAGGGGGGCCAAAGTGGATTGGGCCGGTGTCCAGTTCTATCACCAGTCTGGCCATGCGGTCGGTGCCGCGCCCTGTCCACTGGACCTTGGCCTTCGTGACGGCGCCAAGCTCCTCTACGGTTTGGCGTTTTCGATAGAAGGTTCTATTGGTGATGATCAGGCGTTGCGTCGGGCGATCGAACATCAACGTGTCCCGACTTACCAAGCTTAGGAATGCAAGCGGAGCAATCAGGCCAGCTAGGAAGATGTATCCCATGTTGTCGCCGTCCAATATGATCTGAAGCCCTATATATACCCAAACCAAAATGAACACTGCCAAGAACCAGATAACGAAGCCGGGCTTGTTATCTAGGAACAACTGATCGCGTGATGTTTTCATTGTGATCACGGCTTTCGCGCCAACCAAAGGTTGATGGTGGAGGCCGTCTGATCATGGTTGCTGAAGTTATCGTAGCTCATGGTCAGCGGGTGTGTGCCTGCGCTTTGACCTTCTGAGAAAACCAAAGCGACGCGGTGGGTTGGACCACTGTCGCCGGTTCCATGGCTAGTTTGAACGATTGCCTCGCTGATTTCATTCAATTGGTGCTCGACCTTCGTGCTGCCCAGTAGACTGCGGCGTTGAAACACCAGCTTTCCCTCTGTCCGTAAGAACAGAACTTGGACGCGGCGGGCGAAAATAAAGAGCATTCCAAAGGGGAGTAGGCTTCCGCCCATGAAGGTCAATCCTAGCAATTCTCCGTTAAGGACGATCATCAAGCCAATGCCCAAAAATACCAAACCGCCAGCGACCAGCCCTAACGACACTACCCAAGGTCGGTTTTCAATGATGAGTTGTTCAGGATTGTTGCGCGTAATTTTCATGGGCGCAATCTAGCTGCGAGGTGACGTGGAAGTCGAGGTCTTTGATTTAATTGGCTATTTGTAGCGCTTTGGGGGTGTTCATTCAAAAGTCTCTTTCAATTTTGAACGTAACGTGGATTATGGGTCAATTGCTGCGCGCTAATGCACACAGAAAAGGCTTGAGATATGGATATCGACAATTGGGATGAGTACCGCACGGCCTATCAGGTTGCGCGATTGCGCACGGTGAGTGCTGCTGCAGAAGTCTTGGGCGTCCACCACGCAACGGTGATCCGGCACATAGATAGCCTAGAGGGCAAGCTCGGAGCCAAGCTGTTTCAACGCCATGCACGGGGGTATACTCCGACCGAGGCGGGCGAGGACCTGTTAACGGTTGCAGCGGCGACCGAGGATCAGTTGACACAACTTGCAGGGCGTATTCATGGTCGTGGCGCGTCGGTTTCGGGCGAGTTAATCATTACCTGTTTGCCACAGATGTCACCATTAATGGCCCGCATCATCACCAAGTACCAAGCTGATCACCCCGAGATATGTGCCGAGTTGATCGTGGATACGCGCCCGCTGAGACTGGAATACGGCGAGGCGCATGTGGCCCTTCGTGCAGGTGCACCGGGGGGGGATCTGGACAATATCGTGCAAGAGTTGGGCAAGCTGCCAATGGGGCTATTTGCCCATAAAGACTATATCTTTCGGCACGGTCCCTTGAATGGCATCGAAGACATCCCCAATCACCGTTTCTGTAGGGTGTCGAACCTTAACCCGCGCGCGCCGTTTATGCGGTGGATCGCAGAACATGTTCCTGACGAGAACGTGGTCTACAAGTGCTCTGACACAAACACGGTTCAGGACGCTGTTATCGCAGGAGCAGGCATCGGGTTTTTGCCGGGGTACATTGGGCACGAGCATCCGGACATGAAGGAAGTGCTGCCACCGGACCCAAGTTGGTCCAACACCTTTTGGTGCGTGACCCATGTCGATTTGCATAGAACGGCGAAGGTGCATTCTTTTGTGAACTTCTTGAAAGAAGAATCTAAGACATGGTCCACTCTTTGAGAGTTGGCCAAGTTCTAGGGCAGACCGAATGACGCCTACCGCCCGTGGCCATGCCGCTATGCTTCTCTTCTCGGTGTTGGTCGCGGGGTCATTCTCGCTAGGCTCTTTGGCGGCGAATGAAATCTCTCCTGCCGCTTTGAATGCGATGCGTTTCGTCATCGCGGCGATTGTCGTCGGGGCGGTTGCGCTGTTGACGACAGGTTTGCCACGCAGCGCGATGACCGCACCTTGGCGTTATCTAGTGCTCGGGGGCTTTCTGGCCACCTATTTTGTCCTGATGTTCGAGGGGTTAAAGACAGCCCAACCCGTAAGTGCCGCAGCCGTCTTTACGCTGACACCGTTCATATCGGCTGGCGTTGGCTATTTATTGCTGCGCCAAATCCTGACGCGCCGCATGGCGATTGCGCTGACATTTGGAGCAATCGGCGCGCTGTGGGTGATCTTTAAGGCTGATTTTGGCGCGTTCATCGCGTTTGAGGTGGGGCAGGGCGAGATCATCTTCTTCATTGGTTGCGTTTCCCACGCCGTTTATACGCCCCTTATCCGCAAGCTTAACCGTGGCGAGCCGCCGGTGGTATTCACGTTTTTCACCATGTTGGGTGGCATTGGGTTGCTGGTAGTGTGGGCGTGGTCGGATCTATGGTCGACGGGTTGGACGTCGCTGCCGGCGATCGTTTGGGTCACTATATTATACGTCGCCCTAGCTGCATCCGCGGTGACATTTGTGCTGGTTCAATACGCGTCCTTGCGGCTGCCGTCGTCAAAGGTGATGGCCTATACATATCTTGTGCCCAGCTGGGTGATCTTGTGGGAGCTGGCACTGGGTGGCGAAGCCCCGCCAGCATTGGTCATCGTTGGGGTGGTCTTAACGGTGGCGGCGCTGGTCATGTTGTTGAAGGATCAATCGTCCAGTTCCTGATTTAGAAATTGCTCAAAGGCTTCGAAGTTCATCGCTTCCAGCTGTCCGAAGCTTTCAATCCACACAATCGCTTCGCGCATGGCCTCAGGCTCTAGTTTGCACCATTTCACGCGGCCGCGCTTCTCTTGGGTGATTAGACCTGCGCGGGTCAATATCACGAGATGTTTGGATATCGCCGCAAGCGACATGTCAAAAGGCTCTGCCACGTCCGTCACGGCCATGTCGTCTTCCAACAACATGGTCAGGATCGCGCGGCGGGTTCCGTCGGCGAGGGCCGCGAAGGTGGTGTCGAGGGCAGTACTCATGACAGACCTTTTAACGCTGTCGTGCCAGAGAGAACAGACGTTAGAACTTCGGTATGTCTCCTGATTGAGAGGGGAAAGTGTGGTGCAGCAGGTCCACTTCGTCCTCGGAGAGACCGATGTCGCGATAGATATGATATGACAGTCCTTTGGGAATGCCTTGATGTTTGTTATTTTTAGGTATATTAATCCATTCGCGCAGGCGCGTTACAAGTGACATGTCGTTTCCATATATTTTTGATTTATATGAGTTTATGGGAAAATTCATCGCGCATATCAATTTCAATTGCTTGACATAACCTGTGCATAAAAGTCACGTATAGGCATGTCTCGTTCCTTGCCGCCACTCAACGCATTGCGTGCTTTCGAAGCCGCTGGTCGCCATCAGAGCTTCTCTGGTGCTGCGGCGGAGTTGGGTGTGAGCCATTCTGCGATCAGCCGACATGTCCGAGGGTTGGAGCACCGTTTGGGGGCGCAATTGTTTCGCGATTTGCCTCGTGGTGTTACGTTGACACCGGGGGGTGAACGCTATCTGGCTCAGGTAACACCTGCGTTGGACGCGATCTCGGATGCCACAGAAGTATTCCATGAACAGCCCACTGGCCGACTGATAGTGAATAGCGAGCCACTCTTTGCATCGAAGTTTGTGGTGCCGCGCCTTGCAGATTTCTACGAACGTTATCCGGATATCGAACTGCAATTGGAGGCGAGTTATCAACTGGCCGATTTAAATCGATATGAGGCTGATTTGGCCATTAGGTCTTACGCCTCGGGTATCCCTGAACAGGCGAGCGACTTGATAAGTAACGCAAAGATGTTTGTTTACGGGGCGCCGTCACTGATTGGCGATGGGTTGGAGAAGGCCGCAGACGTTTTGAGATATCGACGGTTTCAAGATCGACGAGGCAATCCTTGGGCAGAATGGGCTGAGTGTGCGGGGATTGATCCGAGTGATTTTCCCACGCCAGATTGGCGATTGCGCTCTCCATTGGCATTCGAGGCCGCTTTGGCAGGGCAAGGTTTATTCTTGTGCACCGAAGACGTTATGGAGAACGTCTGTGCCAACGGCGATATGGTGAAATGTAGGCCGGATGGGTTCAGCCTTGGCAGTTATCACTTGGTGACAGGCGAGGGGATGCGCCGCAGCGCCCCAGTGCGAGCGTTTAGAAATTGGTTGCTGGATCAATCTCAACATCTACGAAATTCTACGGCGGCACAGAACCCTCAACCAAATGGTTGAATAAAGGATTTGGATGCATTGGGGCTGTGATGTGATGGTGCTCCAATCTATGAGTTTATATAAATCATTTAAAAACAATAATTTAGCTGCTTTATTTTAGATGTATCGACCAATTGACTCTAAGTCCCGGGCAACCTATTTCTCCTCCAAACCTCCCGAGGGGTAATTTTGATGACCAACGAACCGGATAAGGCCCAGCTAGATGCGCTGAGCGAGCGGATCGAAGGGCTCAAGAAAACCACTCAGGCCGAAAAGCCACGGGGGGACGAGCACTATTCGGGGGCCCAGCAGGGCTGGCGCATGGTGACAGAGCTTGTTGCCGGTCTTGGGATCGGCTTTAGCATCGGATACGGCCTCGACTGGCTGTTCGGCACATTGCCGATCTTTCTGGTGCTTTTCACATTGCTGGGCTTCGCGGCCGGAGTGAACGTTATGCTTCGCACCGCCAAAGAGGTTCAAAACGAACACGAGGCCAAAGCGGCCAACGAGAAGGACTGAAACGATGGCGACAGAAGCTCACGGCGCAGAAGAAGGCGGTCTGGTTTTTCACCCGATGGACCAATTCATCGTTAAGCCATTGTTCGGCAACGGCGATGTAGGCGCGTTCACAATCACTAACGTGACCCTGTGGATGGCACTGACCATTGTTTGCATCATCGCGCTGTTAGTTTTCGGCACATCGCGCCGCGCAATCGTGCCTTCGCGTACTCAGTCGATCGCCGAGATGATCTACGGCTTCGTTTACAAAATGGTTGAAGACGTTACCGGCAAAGACGGTGTGAAGTACTTCCCATACATCATGACGCTGTTCATGTTCATTTTGGTGTCCAACTTCCTTGGCCTGCTGCCAATGGCGTTCACCACCACATCCCACATCGCGGTAACAGGCGTTTTGGCGATGTTCGTATTCCTCGCAGTTACCATTCTGGGTTTCGTCAAAAACGGCACTGGCTTTCTGGGTCTGTTCTGGGTGTCTTCGGCACCGCTGGCTTTGCGCCCAATCTTGGCGCTGATCGAGGTTATCAGCTACTTCGTGCGCCCTGTTAGCCACTCCATTCGTTTGGCGGGCAACATGATGGCCGGTCACGCTGTTATCAAAGTGTTCGCGGGCTTTGCAGCTATCGCGGCAATTTCACCTCTTTCCATCGTGGCTATTACAGCAATGTACGGCCTCGAAATTCTCGTAAGCGGCATCCAAGCTTACGTGTTCGCAATTCTGACCTGCGTGTATCTGAAAGATGCGCTGCATCCTTCGCACTAAGCACTAGGGTCACGAAGACTAATCACCTCAATTCCATCGTAAGGAGAAAAGACATGGAAGGCGATATCGCACAAATGGGTCAATTCATCGGCGCAGGCCTGGCATCTGTTGGCATGGGCGGCGCAGCCGTCGGTGTGGGCAACGTTGCTGGTAGCTACCTGTCCGGCGCACTGCGCAACCCATCCGCAGCTGCTTCGCAGACTGCAACACTGTTCATCGGCATCGCATTCGCGGAAGCTTTGGGGATCTTCTCGTTCCTCGTAGCACTTCTGCTGATGTTCGCTGTTTAAGAACTAAGCTGTACCATCCTTACGGCCGGACGGGGCATATGATGCCTCGTCCGGTGTAAGACCTCATTATTCAGACACATCTGGGGGCCATCATGGCAACTGACACCCACGGGGCAGAGACGGAAAGCGCTGGCGGCATGCCGCAGCTGGACTTCTCGACCTTTGACAACCAGATCGTCTGGTTGCTGATCACACTAGTGGTTATCTATTTTGTGCTGTCGCGCGTTGCGCTTCCGCGCATCGGATCGGTTCTGGCTGAACGTGCCGGCACCATCACCAATGACATTGCTGCCGCCGAAGACCTGAAGCAACAGGCCATCGACGCGGAAGCTGCCTATGAGAAGGCCCTTGTTGACGCCCGTGCCGAAGCTGGCCGGATCGTTGGCGAGACCAAAGCCACCATTCAGGCGGACTTGGACAAGGCCATTGCCAAAGCGGACGCAGAGATTGCGGCACGCGCGGCTGAAGGCGAAAAAGCAATCGCAGCTATTCGTGACAGCGCTACAGAAAGCGCCGGAACAGTGGCCAAAGACATTGCTAAAGACATCGTATCCGCTGTGGCACCGGGCAAGATTGACGCCAAGTCGATCACTGCTGCTGTTACTGCAAAGATGAAGGGATAAGAGATGAAGAAACTCCTCGCTCTTACTGCTCTGCTGCCCGCTCCGGCGTTGGCTGCTGACGGCCCGTTTTTCTCGCTGCGCAACACTGACTTTGTTGTCCTGCTGGCGTTCATCTTGTTCATTGCGGTTCTGTTCTACTTCAAGGTTCCTAGCATGTTGGGCGGTTTGCTCGACAAACGTGCCGAAGGCATTCAGTCCGAACTGAATGAGGCCAAGGCCCTGCGCGAAGAAGCCCAAACTTTGCTGGCCTCCTACGAGCGCAAGCAAAAGGAAGTGGCCGAGCAAGCGGACCGCATCGTAGCGGAAGCCAAGCGTGAAGCGGAAGCAGCTGCGGCACAGGCGAAGGAAGACCTTAAGGTTTCCATCGAGCGCCGTCTGCAATCTGCTGAAGACCAGATTGCGAGTGCTGAAGCATCCGCCGTTCGTGAAGTTCGCGACCGTGCTGTTTCTGTGGCGATTGCTGCGGCCTCTGACGTGGTTGCTGCGAAGACGACTGCTGCGGATCAAAACAGCTTGATCGATGATGCGATCGCGCAAGTGAAAGACAAGCTGCACTAAGCGTCTATCAATAGAATTGAAAAAGCCCCGGCGCCGTGAATGGCGTCGGGGTTTTTTGCTTTTATAGGGTTAGTTTTGCGACAGGCTTTGCGCCAAGCGCATCAACTGCACAGCTTCCGCGCGGTGTCCGAACTCGTCGTCGCCTTTGTTGGCATTGGCCAAGGCAATCGCATCCGTGTAGCTCCATTCCCCCAAGGCCGTATTCCCGCGCAGCAATTGCCCGAAGCCCGCGATGGCGGCCCCAAACGCGGCCTCAGAGCTGGCAACGGTCTCGCCGACTGCAATCACCTCTTCCAACAGCTTGCTTTGATCCGCACCGGGTTCTTTATAACGTAAGCGCAGGAAGGCCAGATCCGATGTGTTGCCATCCTCCGCCACTACGCCAAAGCGTAGAGGATCGGTGAGTACCGCCTCAGACCCCACAGGTGTCACTTCATAGAGTGCCGTAACCGTGTGGCCAGCGCCGATCTCACCGGCATCAACTTTGTCGTTGTTGAAGTTTTCGCGTTTCAGGGCGCGGGTCTCGTACCCGATCAGGCGGTATTCCGCGACGGTGGCGGGGTTGAACTCCACCTGAATTTTGACGTCTTGGGCGATGGTGAACATCGCACCGGACAATTGGTCCACCAGCATCTTTTGGGCCTCGGCCAATGTGTCGATATAGGCGGCTTGGCCGTTGCCGTTCTGCGCAAGGGTTTGCATTAATGCGTCGTTCACGTTGCCACGCCCGAAGCCAAAGACCGACAGATAGGTGCCCGATTTGCGCTTCTCCTCGACGAAGCTTTTCAACGCATTGTCGGATTGTATGCCCACGTTGAAGTCCCCATCCGTGGCAAGCAACACCCGTGATACTTCGCCATCGCGCGACATTTGGTCCGCCAAAGCATAAGCCGCGCGTAACCCTTCACCGCCCGCGGTGGACCCACCTGCGGATAAGCGGCGCAATGCGTCCTCGATCTTGTGACGTTCCGACGCTTTGGTCGGTTCCAACACGGTACCGGCGGAGCCCGCATAGGTCACGATTGCCACCTCATCCTCTGGGCGCAGCTGGCCCAACATCAGGCGGAAGCTTTGCACCAACAATGGCAGCTTGTTGGCGTCCTGCATAGAGCCGGAGGTGTCCAGCAGAAATACAAGGTTCAAGGGCGGGCGCTCCGTTACCTGCGCGCCTTGGATGGCGATATGCATCAGTTGCGTGTCTGGGTTCCAAGGGGTCTGGCTGACGGACACGACCTGTTGGAACGGCGCGTCGCCTTCAGGGGGCGCGTAGGCATAGGGGAAGTAGTTCACCATTTCCTCGATCCGCACAGATTTTGGATCAGGCATCCGCCCGCGTGTAAGGCTGGAGCGCACCCAAGAGTAGCTGGCGGTGTCCACGTCGATGGAGAAGGTCGAGACAGGGTCTTCGGAGGTGACCTTTAATGGGTTCGGGGACGCGTCTGGGAATTTGTCGTGCGATTGCGCCACTTGAGGTTGCGGTAGCTGGTCGCGAAATTGGGAGGATGGGTGTGGTGAACCACCATGAGAAACGGCCCCATCTGTTTCGGTGGGAGCAAACAGTTGGCCAGCCTTTACAATGCGACGTTTTTTCGCCGGTCCGGAGGCGGGCCTTTGACCTTCCGTTACTGCAATAGGACGGCGTTCCGGAGCAGCATCGACTTGTTCACTAAAGCTCTGCTCAAGTTCAGCGGTCTCTTCTTGATCAAGGTTCAAGGGCATCGGTTCGGGAGATAGATCATCCACAATTCCGTTTAGCGGTTCGGGGTCAGCCGGGACTTCTGTTTTTGCCTGACTAATTGGGGATGAGGCGGGGGACGTGGTCACCGCCGACTGATCGGCGCGCATGTAAGGGACGCTCAATACTACGCCCACACCAACAACCACGATTGACGTGGTCGCCATCATCATCGGTTTCAATTTCGTTTTCAAAAACATCTGTCCAAGTCCTTTCAGAAGGCCCACTTGTTGCGGGCTAATATCTGTAGGACGCACGGCATTGACCGATCCTTGGAGGTTTGCGAAATTTTCTTCAGCCACACGCAAGGCCGCCTCTTTAGAGGCCTCATCAGGCACAGGCGCATCATGCAAGACTGCACGGAGTTTATCTAGCTCGTCATCAAATTCGGGCATCTACTTGGCCTCCTTTTCGGCCATCTCGCGCAAGTGGCGCTTCACCTCGGACATGCGCCACGCGATTGTACCTTCTGACAGCCCCATTACCTCGGCGGCTTGGGCTTGGGTCAAATCTTCGCCCAATGTCAGGGCAACGGTTTCGCGTAGCTCGGGCGCCAAAGCACGCATGGCGTTGGTTAGCCAGTCTTGTGCCTCTGCGTTCTCAGCGGCCTCCGCGGCGCGGCGGGTGTAGTCTTGCCCCCAACCTTCCCGAGCGCGTTTGCGGCGTTGGGCCTTGCGGGCGCGATCCGTCGCGGCGTTCAGCGTCACACGGTACAGCCAAGTGGTAAACGTAGCATCCGCGCGAAAGGCCCGCAGCTTGCCGGGAAGGGCGGCTAGAATGTCGTGGGTCAGGTCTTCGGCATCGGCCTTATGCCCCGTTAACCGCCACGAGAGGCGGAACAGTCGGTCATAATGACGTCGGACCAAAAGGCTGAATGCCTCACTGTCCCCGTCACTGGCGGCTTGCGCCAAGGCCTCATCGCTGGTTTTCATACGCATAGTGATGGTAGGACGTATGGGCCGCGTCAATCCTTGGAAAAAGGTCTAAGAAAATGTCAAAAACCCAACAAGAGCTTGATCTAGAATATGAAAATGGCGAATTTATTCCCGGCGCGCAAGGCTATGCAGACGCTTGGGAGGCCGCATCAGAGGCCTTTCGTCGCGAAAAAGGCGGTGAATTTGACGTCACCTATGGTGATCATCCCAGGGCCAAATATGATTTGATGGCACCGGTTGGTAAGTCTAAGGGGCTTTTCGTGTTTGTTCACGGGGGCTATTGGCAGCAACGCCACAAGGATGATTGGACCTGTTACGGGCAAGGCGCATTTGACGCAGGTTGGACCATTGCTCACGTCGGTTACCCATTGGCGCCAGACGTGCGGATCACTGAGATCACATCTCACATTGCAAAAGCGATCACTGCATTGGCCGCACGGATTGAGGGCCCAATCGTTCTGGCAGGGCATTCCGCTGGTGGGCATTTGGTTGCACGTATGGCGATGGCTGGGGTGTTGCCGGATGATGTCGTGGCGCGAGTGTCGCATGTGTTATCCGTGTCACCGGTGTCTGATTTGCGCCCGCTTCTGCCGCTGACGGTGAATGACAATCTCAAGCTAGACGCCGTCGAAGCTATGGCGGAGAGCCCAGCGTTGGGGAAGGCGCTAAATATTCCGGTAACCGTGGTCGTTGGCTCGCAAGAAAGACCTGCGTTTTTGGATCAAGCCCGTTGGCTGGCGGAGGCATGGGCTGTGCGGCATGTGATATTGCCCGGACGTCACCATTTTGACGTGATCGATGATTTGCGCGACGCCAATAGCGCAATGATGCAGGTCGCGCTAAGTTAATTCCTTCTTAACGATTTTTCTTATGGCGCGGTGTGGGTTTGGCATGGCAAACTCTTTAAAACGCCTGCGGGCATACTTATGTAAATACTAATAACATTAAAACGAGAGGGATTAACACATGGCCGATTTCGACGCGCAAGTCCGCGAAAGCCAAGCTCAAGTCGCTGAAGCACAATCCAAAATTTCCGAGATGACAAGCAAGATTGAAAGCGCTCGTGCAAAGCTGGATGCTGGCACTGAGTTGGAGTTGGATATTGAGAACGCCTCGCTTGAGGATGTGCATGCACATACTGCTGCCATGGATGCCAATATCGCTGAGCTGATTATGGGGCTTGATGATGTAACTTCGGGCTTCTCCGAAGATTTTTCTGCGATGCGCGACAAAACGGGCTGGGAAAGCTTTGTTGGTATCTTCTCAAAGGGCAAATCCGAAAGCCTGCGCCAAGAACGTATGCGCACCGCGTCGATTGACGACAAGCTGCAAGATTTGATCGGCAAGTCCGACACTATCGTGGCCTTGTTGCAGGGGCAGCTGTCCATGCTCAATGAGCAAAAGGAAAAGGTCGAAAGCAACCTGACCGTCACGTTAGACGACCGCGAATTCACCGTGGGCGAGCTGGAAACTCTACGTGCCGAGATCGTGGCGATGGACCCGAAGATGATCGAGCTGGAGAACAAAATCTCCGTCGAGCAAGACGCCGCTGCGCGTACCAAATTGGAAACCGAGCTGGCGGGCCTGAACACCGAGTACAACGAGAAGGTGCAAGCCGAGCAAGTGAAGCTTGCCAAGTCGCAAACGCTGGAGCGCTACATCGAGCAGGGTAAAACTTGGATCGACAGCTTGCAGAACCAAGCGGCGACGCAAATGGTGCTGATCAACAAGCTGGAAACCGATACCAAGCAGCGCGTGGTCCTCTACGATGCGCTGACCAAATCCTTGAAGACGGCGCAACAGCAAGACGTGGCTCACCAAATCAACGAAATCGGCGTGAAGACAGACCAAGAAGCGCAAGCCGCCATGGCCGGCATCGGTGCCGCGACCAACGCACGCATGACCGAGATGATGGAAGCCCACGAGGACCAAATGGTCTTTGCCCGCAAGGTTCTGGAGCAGAAGGCAAAAGCCGATGAACGCTTCGCACGCCGCTTCGAGAAGATCGTCGAGAAGCACGACAAGAACCTGTACGGGGCTTGATGTTACGTTGGCTCAATGGAGTGATTTTGACCATCGTGAGTTGGATCACTGTTCTCGCTATTTACGTTATTGCAATGTTCGTAGTGGCAATCCCTTGGATCCTATCCGCAGTGATTGCTTTTTCAGTCACTGAAAACACACTGATTCAGTGGCTGATTATCGCGCCTGCGTCTATTTTCTGGGGTGTGTTCTTCTTTTGGTTTGTCGCGCGTTTTGTCTATCCCTGTGTCTTTGGTGTTTGGGGAATGGCTGGTTTGGTGTTCCAGAAGGCGGCAGAAGTTAGCTTCGATCGGGTTTTCGAGTTTATCACCGGTCGGGCATTCTTGATGCGTCAGGATGTTCGTTGGTACTTTTCTAAGGTCAAGTCATGACTGAAGACCTAAACCTCACTCAAGACCACTCCGGCTTGACCGACGACCTTGCGGCGCGACGGTATTTCTCCAAGTTTGAGCGGATCACCGGTCATCTGGCCCGCGTGGCCGCCGAAATGGAGGTGGAGCGGACGTTCTCCAAAACCGATGTCGGGATCATTTCCGAGTATGTTACCCGCATTGCACGAACCTTCCGCGCGCTCAGCCATAAGTATTTGCTGACCGGGCGCGACACGGGCGTGTTCTTTGGATCGCTCTCGATTGACCGCCACGAGTCCGGCTTTCCGGTGTTCGCCGAGTTGATGAAAATGGCCAATGACGCGCAGCAATCCGACAAGCACTTGGCGGGCATGCGCTCGGTTGAGGAGCTGAAGGACGAGATGGTGCGCCAGATCGTGGGCGATTTGACCGTGCCGACCAAGCTGCAATACGCCATGACCCAGCGGCTGTATTACCAACAGTTGCAATCCAGCGAATTGTTTTGGGCGACCAATGATCCGCAGGCTTTGTGGACGGGCAACAAGGAAGACCGCCGCACCTATATGCTGCATTGGGCAGTTTATGACAGCCAGCAAAATGTGCCGACGATCTACCTAATGGATGTCGAGGACACGGGCGATGTGGCGCTGCCCAAAGACGCACGCCGCTGGCCCGAGGCACAGGCGCATCTGACCGCGCAAGGATCGGCTGGGTTGAAGCTGTTGACCATCGCCCAAGGGTTCGACCGCGACTTCGACGACCTGCACCCAAAACGGCTGCGCCGTATCCATGTGGGGCCGATGTACTCATCCGCTTTCACGCTGCAAGCGGGCCCGATCCGCGAAGTGCTGGAGGAGGCGCAAGGCGCTGTGGGTGACGATTGGACTTTGGCGTGGACTGTGGAAGACCTGCATTCCGAGCGTGTCGAGATGGAGAAAAAAGGATGGTTCGGCTCGGTAGAGCGCGAAATTTTCAAGCTCGACCCTTTCGCGGGGCGTGGCGCTGAAACCGGTACGACAAGTATTGAACGCGCGGTCATTTTACCCCAACGCCCCTATCAGGTGTTGGCGGAAAAGAACCCCGCTGGGTTCAAGGACGTGCGCAAATTTGTAGTCAGCCCCGCTGGCCGCGTGGTGAGTTACCGATAAGTACTGACGTATTTTAAGAACAAAGATGAGGGTTTGACGTGAGCCAATCAGCCGATTTTATGGAAATGACCGAAGAAGACATCCGCAAGCATTATGACGCGGCTGTTGCCATGCTGGAAGGCGTGGATCACACCCCGCGTATAGCAACCGCGAAAGAAGCTCCCAAGGCCGAGAAATCCGCAGGGCTAGGCACGCGCCGCCGGTTCCGTTCCACCACACCGGGTTTGGTGACGCGATCCACTGCGCGCCCAGAAGGGGTGCACTTGATTGAGCGGGTCGAAGGTGTGGGTGATGATGCATTGCCATCTGCCGTGCAGGCCAGCGTACTTCACGGCATTCGTCGCGCTATTGCCATCGGTTTGGCGGCAGGCGAGGCATTCTCGGAGGCCACCGGACTGGCCGAGCTGAAAAAAGATAACCTTGCAGGACGTGTGGCCGAAGCGCGCCGCGCCGAGTTTGGTGAACTGCTGGCCGCCGAAGCCTTGGCGACACTGTTCACCTTTGCCAATGCGACGTCCTACCTTTTGGCGTCCCAAGCCTCCGAGGCGACGGTTGAAATCGGCGCGGTTGAGGAAATACTGACCGACAACGCGCAATTGGCCCTACACGGTGCGTTGTGGGAGTTGGACCAAGATCTGACCCTCTTCGCAGACGACGACGCCAAGCTGGTCGCCACCGTGCTGGCCTATGCCGAACAGGTGATGGAGAAAGCCAGCCTACGCGCGCAAAACACCTCGCGTTTGGAGGCATTCAACACGACTTCCTACCGCGTGGAGGCCGACGACCTGACGATCAACGGCTTCACGCCAGCCTCCGCCGCCAAGGGCAGCAAGCTGACGATGAGCTTCAAAAAGCCCAACGAAGTTGTCGGCAACCACATCGCCAAATACCAGTCGATGAAACTGTCCAAAATGCTGATGGCCTACGACTTTGACCGGAAGCTGAATCCGTTTGCAGAACTCGGCGGCTTCATCTTCACCTTCATGGGCGACGGCGCTCCGGGGACGGGTAAAACCACCTTGATCCAGATGATGGCGGGGCTGATGTCGGGCTATTGTGAGACGGCGGGCTACCCCTTCCGTTACCAAAACCTGAGCACCGATAACATCGACAGCTATCAGGGCAAATCCGGCCAAAACGCCAAGGCGTTTATCAACAACGTGATTGATCCCAATGTTATTGGCTTTGGCACAATCGACGATATCGACCAGCTTGCCGGTAAGCGTGGCGACCGGCAATCCAGTGCGGGTCAGTTGGAAATCACTGCCGTTCTGATGGAAAGCTTCGCAGGCGCCAACACTGTGGTGCGGGGCAATTGCACCTTCGGGATGTTCTCGAACTACCCTGAGAATGTGGATGACGCTTTGCGCCAACGTGCAGGGGCGCGTTTCCTTGTGGATGGGCCGCAAACGCGGGATGACTATGTGGATATCCTCAACCTGTTGATGGGCAAAAATCATGACATCCCGCTGGGCGACTTTGAGCCTTTTGCCGCGCAAGAGATCAAGAAAGCCGTCGCCGCCTCTTTCGATGGGCACGCGAAGCCGCATGAGGAAGGCCTGCTGCGCGTCTACGAGAAAGTGTCGAAAGACATCGGCGCGCTGGATACGATTGCCAAGATGGGCACCTACCTTAAGGCAATCCAAGAGGCGGACCACCGCTTCACAGGTCGCGCGATTAAAAACATCACCGACGCCGTGAAGGTGCGCGCGATGGACTTTGAGCTGCCTGATGAGTGGATGGAAGAACCCGACCTGTTCTTATTCAAATCCTACGACGAGAAGAAAGGCATGATCGAAGAGCTGCGCCAGCCGATCACGGTCGACATGGTGATCCAAGAGATCAACCGCTACGCGGACAGCGAATTCCGCTATGCCGATAAATCCGACGAGGTCGCCATCGCCAACATGGTCCGAGATTTTGGCCTAAGCGAAGAGGCGAAGCGGCGGTATTTGGAGAGTAAGGGATAAATGCGTAGCGATCTTTCTCTCTTTGAAGATATTGTTGCTGCTGAGCTTCGGTTACTTGTGCAACGTGAATTACTCGGCTCGGAGGGCCACATAATATGATGCGCTTGATTGAGAAGGGGTTGATGTATGGCAACCTGTTTCACGTCAGTGGGCAGGCCATGGCGGACCGCTATAATCGTGCGCTGAAGCATCTGACCGGCAAAGAAACGAGCCTGACGGATTTCCATATCGACATTTCCGGCTATGCGCCTGAGGTGGGGCAGGAGCTGGGCGACGAGCTTTATCTGAACCCGCAAGGCTGCAATCGCCAGTTTATATTGTTGTCGACGGAGCAGAAAACCGCCCCGATGCTGGAGGCCAAGTTCTCGACCTCACGCGGCATTTTGCGCCAATTCATTGACGCCAACGAGGCGCAGTTGTTTTCGCTCACCGCGCGTGATGCGGTGGCGGGGGAGTTGGTGAACTCGGTCTACAGCGTCACCAAGCCTGCGCATCTGTTCGACATCCGCAAGATACGGGTGGAAGCGGACACGACCTCGGGCATGGTGTCGGACGCGGCCAAGTTGGACGCGATGATCTCGGAATTCCGCACGCGCGAAGACGGGTGGTGGGATGACGTGCTAATCGCTGACATGATCACGCTGGCCCATAAAACCGGCGACGTGACGCGCCTACCGATCAAGCTGGGGCATGCGGATTACGAGCAGAACAACTTCTGGACCTCTCATTTCGGAGGGCTATACGCATTTCGAAATGTGGAAAAGCCGGCGGTCATTTCAGTCTCTGACGATGATATTGGCAAGCTTCCAATTGGGAGCGGTCGGGCGGCGATCAAGCTGACGGACCGCACAAAGATCGCCAAATTCCTTGACGCCAATGATCTGGTCGAACCGATTGTGAAGGCGCGAGGCGTTAACGCCACCGCGATTTTACGCCAGAAGATGGATTTCATTATCATCGATGTGGCGGCCACCATGGAGGCTGATTTAAGCGACTATCGGCGCCAAGATTTACGCGGTTTGGCGCGACGGTACTCGCAACTGCTGCCGCCAGAGTTCCACACTCTTGCTAAACTGTTGCGCTGGGCCGAGGGTGGTGGTGCATGGCCGCGCATATCGTCCAACGATCCGGCTTATTTCTATACGCTTCGGGCCAAGCCCCATGCGGACCGCGACTTGGTGAACATGCTCTTGGCGGAGCTGTCGGTGTTGGACGTGCGCCAACTCTTCATCTGCCACAAGCAATTGTTCTACGCGCGCTATGCGACGTGGCCCGACCAGAAGAAGGCATTCGTGGCCGATTTCCTCGCGAGGGAGTATCAGGTCGATAAGGCCGGTGCGCGTGAGGCCTTGTTCGGCAGCGGCGACGCGCCTATGGAGGAACCGCCCCAATCCGAGAAACGCGACGAAGTCGTCAGACGGGTCGGGCCTTGGGGCGCAATGAGGAGACAACGATGATATTCGCAGTTCTACGCCTGTCGATCATTGCATTCATTGTGATGCTGATCGTTTACTTCATTCTGTCCGCTTGGTCGCGGTCTGTTCGCCGAGGGAAGTTGAGCGAGGAATGGAATGACGGGGAGCACACCGGTGACCGCGACGCCTTTATCGAGCAGGGCTTGCAGGAATACGATGGCTCTTTGCGCCGTAAACTCATACTAGGCGTCTTTGTGGTGCCCTACCTCGTGATTGGTGTTCTGGTCTACGTGGTTAATTTTCAATAAGGAGCCTTTGCCATGCTGCGTTGGGTTAAATACGCCGTTATTTTGTTGTTCTGGCTGCTGGTCGTCGCGGTGTTCCATTACACCTTGCCACAACGCGACGTTGTGCGAGTGGTGGGAACCTTTGAGCAGCGGATCGACTATGGCGAGAACGCGTGGTTCTGGGCCTCTGGCGACTCTGGGAGTGATGTCACCGGGACCAACCGCGACGTTCTATTCGTGCAAACGATCCAAAAGAACGGCAAACCCATGGTGTACCGCAACGAGGACACAAGCTGGGGTTGGCCGCCTTACTTTAAGTTCGACACCAAGAACCTGCAAACCGAGGCGACTGACCTACAGTCGAGCAAGGAAGACCCACAATGGGTGGTTTTGACCCACTATGGCTGGCGCAACGAGTTTTACAGCATCTTCCCCAATGCAGTTGGCATCCGCCCAACCGATGACCCTGATGCCACTTTGATCCCTTGGTTGAATATCATCATCTTGGTGATCTTGGCAGGTTTGGTCCTCGGGCTTTTCCGGCTGTCACAATGGTTCAAACGTTCCAAGATCGATCCAATCACAGAAAGCGTCTCGGACACATGGGATGCTGTGGACGACTACGCCGGTGAGCAACGCTCAGGGCTCCGCGCTTGGCTGGATACTTGGAAGGGTAAACCTCGAAAGTAGGTCTCAGGGCTGGCAATGAGGGGAACTCTGGCTGATTTCTCCCACTGTGGCTCCTTGCCGCACTTCTCTATCCATATGCCAAAGCGTGATACGGTTCGCGCCTGAACATGAGAGGGATTTATGAATAAGTATATTGCAGAAGCCTTCGGTACATTTGTGCTGGTCTTCTTCGGTGTCGGCTCGGCCGTATTGGCGGGTGGCGATATCGGTTTTGTTGGCATTAGTTTTGCCTTTGGTATCTCGGTGGTCGCGATGGCTTATTCCATCGGACAAGTGTCAGGGGCGCATCTTAACCCTGCGGTCTCAATGGGGGCGTTGGTCGCTGGCCGGTTGAGCATGAAAGACTTCATCGGGTATGCGGTTTCGCAAACTCTTGGCGCCATCATCGCGTCGGCAGTGATCTATGTCATCGCGACAGGTAAGACCGCTGGCTATGACGTTGCAGCAAACGGTTTGGGTCAAAACGGTTGGGGCGCTGACTACATTGGCGGCTTTGGCATCATGTCGGCGTTTGTGTTCGAGGTCGTTGCGACAGCGGTTTTCTTGGTGGTGATCCTAGGTGTGACCTCCGAGACAGGAAGCGCCACGATGGCGGGCCTCGTGATTGGTCTGACTTTGGTCATGATCCACCTCATCGGCATTCCAGTGACGGGCACATCTGTGAACCCAGCACGCTCTATCGGGCCAGCATTGTTCGCGGGGCCTGCTGCTCTGTCACAACTTTGGTTGTTCATTGTGGCCCCACTGTTGGGCGGCGCGTTGGGCGGCTTTCTTCATAAGGCACGTATTACCTCACCATAAGGTATAGCGCGCTACTAAAAATATACGCCCCGGCAAGCAATTGTCGGGGCGTTTTTTATGGGTCACTCTCCGTAGGGCACCCAGATGTTTTTCACCTCAGTTGAGGCTTCCAACATGGCTTTGGTGTCTGATGGAGCAGGGCCCGCTAAGGTGCGCTTGAGGTTGCTGGCCGATGCGTCCTCTATAACCGATGTATGGCACGGGTCCGAGAAGTTCCAAACCGCATCGATATCCATATGTGCGCCCATGTGGGACGCGACCTCGCCGTGATCTCCTGTCAGGAGATTTACCACCCCCGCCGGAATGTCTGAGGTTTCCAGCACTTGAATGAAGTCCGTTGCCGCCAGTGGAAACGGTTCGGACGCCGAGGCAATCACACGGTTACCCATAGCAATCGCGGGGGCGATGACCTCAACAAGGCCGGCCAATGGCCGTGCGTCGCAAAGGGCCGCGATGACACCGACGGGTTCTTTCATTGCCAAAGCCACCCCACGGATTGGTACGCCGTGCGCCTGCCCGTCGTATTTGTCGGCCCAAGCGGCATAAGTGAACAGGGTGTTAATTGCGCCCTCGACCTCATCCTTCCCTTGCTTGCCGGTCATGGCTTTGATGCGGTCGGCAAACTCTGCGCTGCGTGCGGACAGGTTTTCCGCGAGGTAGTACAAAATTTGCGCGCGTAGATGACCGGTGGTGGTGCCCCAACCTTTGGCCTTATGGGCGGCCTCAACCGCGTTGCGCAGGTCTTTGCGGCTGGCCAAGGACACCTCGCCCAATGCATCCCCTTTGGGGCTGTAAACCAAGCGCGAATAACCGCTGTCGGGGCGCGCTTGCTTGCCGCCGATATAGAGCTTCGCCGTGCGGTCAATCGGGTCGGACAGACTACCTTTGCCATCAAACGCGGTCACCGGTTTGGCAGGTTTCCGCGCGTCTTTGGCTTTGGTGTAGCTCGACAGGCCTTCCCAGCCGCCTTCGCGCCCATAGCCGCTTTCGCGCACGCCGCCAAAGCCTGCCGCCGCATCCATCAGGTTGGTGGAATTCACCCAAACGATGCCCGCAACCAGTTTGGGGGCAATGTCCAAGGCGAGGTTCACGTTTTCCGTCCAGAGTGTTGCCGCCAAGCCGTAACGCGTGTCATTGGCCATCGCGACGGCCTCGGCTGGGGTGCGGAAGGTGGTTGAGACCAGAACAGGCCCGAAGATTTCTTCCTGCATCAGCTTGGAGGATGTGGTCAGACCCGTGATCAGGGTCGGGGGGTAGAAGCAGCCATCGGGCGCGTCCACTTGGTAGGTCTCGCCTTCGGTGTTGGCGGATACCATATCGGCAATGGTTGCGCGTTGGATCGGGTCCACAACCGCACCTACATCGATGCATTTGTCCATCGGGTCACCGATACGCAGCCCGTCCATGCGAGACTTGAGCTTGCGGTAGAAACTGTCTGCGATCCCCTCTTGCACAAGCAGCCGTGAGCCCGCGCAGCAGACCTGACCTTGGTTGAACCAAATGGCGTCGACCAAGCCCTCTACGGCGCTATCAATGTCAGCATCATCGAACACAATGTAGGGGGATTTGCCGCCCAACTCGAGGCTAAGCGCCTTGCCCGATCCAGCCGTTGCCTTACGGATGATGCGGCCCACGTCCGTTGATCCGGTAAAGGCCAGCTTGTCCACATCTGAGGCGGTAATCATCTGGCCCACCGCACCATCGCCCGTGACGATGTTGACCACGCCTTTGGGCAGGCCCACTTGTTCGCAAATTTCCGCAAACAGCAATGCGGTAAGGGAGGTGTATTCGGCAGGTTTTAATACCACGGTGTTGCCCATCGCCAAGGCGGGCGCGATTTTCCATGCCAGCATCAGCAACGGGAAGTTCCACGGGATGATCTGCCCGCAAACGCCTAGTGCCTCGCGGTCCGGCAATTCCGCGTCCATCAGTTGGGCAAAGCCCGCGTGGTGGTAGAAGTGGCGTTGGGCCAAGGGCACGTCGATGTCGCGGCTCTCGCGGATGGGTTTGCCATTGTCGAGGGTTTCCAGCACCGCAAACAATCGCGAGTGCTTTTGCAACGCACGGGCTAAGGCATAAAGGTATTTCGCGCGGATATGGCCGGACTTGGCCCACGCCTTTTGGGCTTTATTTGCGGCTTCTACAGCAGCGTCCACATCCGCTTGGCTCGCTTGCGATAGGCCTGCCAACACCTCACCCGTTGCGGGGTTCTTTGAGGTGAAATCTTGCGTAGGCGTGGTGAATTCGCCGTTGATGTAATGCCCAAATTGGCGACCTTTCGCATCGAGCCAAGCTTGTGCGTCTTTGGCGCTTTCGGGAGCGGGGCCATAGTCCATGGTCTCGAGGATAGTTTTTACAGTCATGTTCTTAACCCATTGGATGGCGGTAGGAGGCGGAGTAGGCGCCGGTGACGTGATGCTCTAATTGGCGCTCTATGTCGTTCAGAAGCGATGACGCGCCAAAGCGGAACAGGTCGGGTTGCAGCCAGCGGTGGCCCAACTCGTCCTTCATCAAGGCCAGATAGGTGATCGCATCCTTGGCCTTGGAAATGCCGCCAGCAGGCTTGTAACCCACGTGAAAACCCGTGGCGTCATAGTAGTCGCGAATGGCGCGGATCATCACGAGGCTGACGGGCAGGGTGGCGTTGACGCTTTCTTTGCCGGTGGAGGTCTTGATGAAATCCGCCCCCGCCATCATGCAGATCAGCGAGGCGCGGGCGACATTGCGTAAGGAGCCTAGCTCGCCCGTGGCCAAAATCGCCTTCACATGGGCGTCGCCGCAAGCTGCACGAAAGGCCTTCATCTCGTCATATAGGGCTTGCCAGTTTTGCGTCAGCACATGGCGCCGCGAAATAACGATGTCGATTTCACGCGCGCCCGCTTTGACGCTTTCTTCGATCTCCGCCACGCGCAGATGGAAGGGCGAGAGCCCCGCCGGAAACCCCGTAGAGACGGCGGCGACAGGGATGCCGGAGCCGTCCAATGCGCTGACGGCGGCCTCTATCATATCGTGGTAGACGCAGATCGCGCCGGTTTGGATGTCGCTGAGCCCAAGTGCGTCTTGGATGTCGGCGCGAATAGGTTGGCGGGCCTTGGCGCAAAGACGCTGCACGCGGCCGGTGGTGTCATCTCCCGACAGGGTCGTCAGATCAATGCAGGTCACGGCCTTCACCAGCCACGCGGCTTGGTAGTCTTTCTTCACGCTGCGCCGACCGGGCAGGGTGGCGGCGCGGCGCTCGATTGCGGAGGTATTCGCCTGAACCCGTGCGACCCAATCAAGGTCCAACGCCATTCCGGGATTTCGGGGCAAATGCACTTGCGGCAATTGCGTTTTGGTTTTGGTCAGGGTGCTCACGTCGCGCGTCCTTTGGGATCGAGAAGCGAGAAACCTGACACGGGCGGGCAATGGTTGCAAGGCATGCGATACCTTCCCAAGCGGCAGTGGGCGCGTTAGGGAAGGGTTGAAAATGTATCAGGGGATTCTGCCATGACAATTGACCACTCCGTAAAAATCGCACCCTCCATTTTAGCGGCTGATTTTGCCAATTTTGGCGCAGAGATCGACGCGGTCGAGGCCCAAGGTGCGGATTGGATCCACGTGGACGTCATGGACGGGCATTTTGTGCCTAACATCAGCTTTGGGCCGACCACTTGCGCGGCCATTCGACCGCACATCAAAACGGTGATGGATGTGCACTTGATGATCGCTCCTGTTGATCCCTACATTGAAGAATTCGCGAAAGCTGGCGCTGATTTCATCACAGCACATGTCGAGGCCGGCCCACATATTCACCGCACGTTGCAAGCCATTCGCGGTGCAGGAGCAAAGGCCGGCGTGGCCCTGAACCCCGGCACGCCCGCATCGGCGGTGGAACATCTGCTGGACGTCGCCGACTTGGTGTGCGTGATGACTGTGAACCCCGGTTTCGGTGGGCAAAGCTTCATTCCGTTGGAAGGTAAAGTCGCAGAATTGCGCGCTATGATCGGTGATCGTCCAATTCACTTAGAGATCGATGGCGGCGTCACACCCGCAACGGCCCCTGGCTTGGTAAAGGCTGGTGCGGACGTGTTGGTTGCAGGTTCTGCGGTGTTTAAAGGCGGCTCGGTCAGCGATCCGGCACCTTATGGCGACAATATCCGTGCCATCCGCGCGTCCTACGCCTAAAGATCTAGAAAAAAGCGATCGTTTTCATTCCAATAGGCCGATAAATCACGCCCGGATGGCGCGAAGTTGTCGCGTTGTTGCAATGCGAATAGATCACTTGCCAGCAATGCAGCCATGCGAAAGGTTTGTTGGACTTCGGTTTTTGGGTCAGGAGAGGCTTCAAAAACTTGCTCGATTGCGTTTGCGGCGCTCACCAAAACAAACACAATTTGGGCACCGGTCACATCAGGCCACTCTTTTGTAAGGTTTCGAACAACCGCACGGTAACCTTCCGGCGAGCCAGAGATTTGAGTGATCGCAAAGTCGATCATGGTGTCGATTTGCTGAAGACTCACGTGTTACTCGTCCCAATCATTAAACTGCAGCGCTAGACAGCCTGCTGCTAGCCTACCTACCAATTATACGTTGTAAATGTGATGTTCTGGTTATGTGGAGAAGCTGAAAATACCAAAATGTTTAAATAAATCAACGTGAAGACCTTTGTGCACATCTGTTTTCACTGTGTGCACAAAACTCTGGGTTTTCGAAAGTGATTTTGCCACCTACAACCCGCCTAAGCTGAATGCGGGGATTTATGACTGCGATAGTATCTGTCGAGAACCTTACCAAGACATATGACGGCGGCTTTCAAGCGCTGAAAGATGTGTCTTTGGAAATTGAGCAGGGCGAAATTCTTGCTCTGTTAGGACCAAATGGGGCGGGCAAGACGACCCTGATTTCGGTTATTTGCGGGATGATCAATAAGACCTCAGGCTCTGTTACCGTCGGTGGGCACGATATTGTCGATGATTTTCGCGGTGCGCGTCGACTGATTGGTCTGGTGCCACAAGAGCTTTCGCTAGAGCCGTTTGAAACGGTTAACAACTCGGTTGTCTTCTCAAGGGGACTGTTCGGGAAGCCACGCAACGATGCCTATATTGAACGCATTTTGCGGCAGCTGTCGCTCTGGGACAAGAAAGACACCCGCGTCAAAGAGCTGTCGGGCGGCATGAAGCGGCGTGTGTTGATCGCCAAAGCTCTGAGCCATGAGCCACGAGTCCTTTTCCTCGATGAACCGAGTGCGGGCGTGGATGTGGAGCTGCGCAAGGACATGTGGGATGTCGTGCGTGGATTGCAGGCGGATGGGGTGACGATCATTTTAACAACCCACTACATTGAAGAAGCCGAAGCCATTGCAGACCGCGTAGGCGTGATCAATGGCGGTGAAATCCTGTTGGTGAAAGACAAGACCGAGCTGATGGATCAAATGGGCCGCAAGCAGCTGACTATTGAGTTGCAGGAGCCAATTACGCAGGTTCCCGACGCATTGGCGAAGTATGACTTGGTCATCGGCGCAGATGGGCGTTGCTTGGAATTCTCTTACGACACACGTGGCGAGCGAACTGGCATCACGACCCTGCTTGGAGATGTGGCCGCGCAAGGGTTGGTTTTGAAGGACGTCGCGACCTCGCAGTCGTCACTAGAAGATATCTTCGTGGGTTTGGTGGAGGACGCGACATGAACCTGACAGCAATCAAAGCGATCTACGTATTCGAGATGACGCGCTTCTTTCGCACATTGATGCAAAGTATCATTTCACCGGTCCTGTCGACGTCATTGTACTTTGTGGTGTTTGGCACCGCCATCGGCTCGCGTATCGACTCGGTAGAGGGGGTCAGCTATGGCGCTTTCATCGTCCCGGGTTTGATTATGTTATCGGTGATGACACAAAGCACCTCGAACGCGAGCTTTGGCATCTTTTTTCCTAAGTTTACCGGCACAATCTACGAGTTGATGTCTGCACCTGTGTCCTTCGTCGAGATACTGATCGGTTATGTCGGCGCCGCTTCAACAAAGGCATTGCTAGTTGGCGTGATCATCTTGTGCACGGCATTTCTGTTCGTAGATCTTGAAATTGCGCACCCCGTTGCGATGGTAGCTTTTCTCGTTTTGACGTGCTTCAGTTTCTCGCTGCTAGGGTTCATTATCGGAATTTGGGCCAAGAACTTCGAGCAACTTCAATTGATCCCATTGCTGGTCATTACCCCTTTGGTGTTCTTGGGGGGGACATTTTATTCCGTGTCCATGTTGCCACCGGTTTGGCAAACGATAACCCTTTTTAATCCGGTCGTTTACCTGATCTCGGGCTTCCGCTGGTCCTTCTTTGGGACGGCAGAGGTCTCAATAGGGGTTAGTCTATTGGCGACCGCACTGTTCACTGCGGCCTGCATTGCTGTGATCGGTTGGATATTTAAAACGGGTTACCGACTGAAATCCTAGGATGGCGTATCTAGCAGGTCGTCCAGCTGCCGTGCGAACCAACCTTTCGGGATGAAGTGGCCACGCGAATGGACGTCCAAGACGACGTTGCCGGTTGCACAACCTTCCCAGATCACACGCTCGAAGTGATCTTTTTCCGTGGTGGAGTAGCTCTCGGTCCCAGTTGGGACTGAGCAGCCCAAACGCTCGCGCCATAGGGACACAGGATGGTTGGTGTCACCGCCTGGGCCGAACGGGAAATCCATTACGGTGTCGCGCGTCCCATGCACGTGTCGCACTTCATTTGGGGCCGTTTCGCAGGATTCGTTTTGGTTGATTGTTCCGGACACAGCCAAAAGTGCGCGAACCCCGTCCCCGTTTTCGCAAGCATACCGCCATGCCATCGCGGACCCGTAGGAATAGCCAGATACCATAATGTTATCGCGATCAATCGGGTAGTTCTTCGCGGCGTCTTCTATCACGGCGGCCGCAAAGTCGGTGTCTGGGCTGCCCTCATTCCAAAAGTCCCAAGTGCGGCCATCCCCGTTGGGAGCAAGGAGTAAAACCCCACGCGGGCGCGTGGCCCCTGCAATGCGGGAGTGCTTTACGATCAAGGTGCCTTGGCGGCCCCAACCATGAAAGTGCAACAAAACGGGAAGCGGGGTGGTGCCGTCCCAGTTATCAGGTGGAAGAACGTGGTAGGAGCGATCCCCGATCTGGCATGGAACTTCGGCTTCACAGGGAGCAGCGCTTTGCGCCTGCGTGCTAGTTGCGAGCATTGCTAAAGCAAAGGCTGTGTAAATCGCCGTTGTCGTTTGGGTAAGCCCCATAGTGCTGATTCCGAAGTTCTGTCAAAGTTGATGCGACCCTACAAAAATGCATGTAACGTGGCTTGTCACAAAGCTGTTAACGCCAAAAAACTTCTAGAATGCCTCGCCTAGCGAGATCGTGAACTCATTCTGTGCAATCGCTGTACGAGATTATATGTAGAGATGGGCTTCAGGGGTATGTGTTAAGTGGTTGAAATAAATTTATATTTTAATGAATTTACTTGGATTGAGAGACGCCGTCGCCGGCCCAATCATTAAAGCTCCGTAAATCTTTTGTTAACGAATTGGACGCACCTTTGGAGTCTCAAAAAACCGACTTTAGCCGAATTTCTAGTGTGTATCCTGTGTGCCTTCCCGATGATTGAGGAAAACAATGTCTACGGCAAATCTCCTTGGCCCAACGCCACGAGTAAATTTTAAGATAAAACTGACCTTGGAACGCGATGGGCGATTTCTAGTCCGTCTCGTTCAAGTGGGTTTGGATGAGATAAGCCACCGTTATGAATTCGCATTGGGACGCCCCATTGAGCAAACACTGCTGCCCGAGTTTGTGAGTAGCTTCTCAGATGAATTGGGCTATTTTTTGAAAGACCGAAAAGCGGTTTGCAATCCTCTGTATTCATTCTCAATGCTTGGCGTTGGAGTGTCAGGTCTAAACATAGACTCAGCGGATGATGGCGATGATTTCGACGGTATAACCTTGAATTTTCGAAGATTTGTGGGGGATTTAACCCGTGTCTTGCTCTTTGAGCAGACGCTTGACGTATCGACGGCATCTGTTCGTGAACGGATAGCGGTAGACGTCTTGAGCGATATCATATCCCCGATATTTGACATGCTTTCTCTGTCTCGGAATGGGGGGCGCTCTTGTGTGACCACTCACAGTGCGGCAATTCAAGCGCGACTGGACCAGTTGAATACTCAGCAAGAAGAGATGGAATTTTATGTGGGATTGTTAAAACGCTACGTCGCCGGATGCCAACATGACGCAGCAGCAAGCTCGAGCGCCGCTCCGGCACCCCCTAGTGGGCTCGAACGGCGAACGGGCTAATCCCTCGCCGATTGATTTTTCGACTTTCCTTTGGGGGCCGCGACGCTCGTGAAGGGATCGTTGTCATACTCAACGCTCGCTAAATATAGACCACTCGCAGGGCATACTGGACCACAAGCTGCGCGGTCACAGGCTTCCAATGCGTGTTTCATTTGGAGCGGCTCCCAAGAGCCACAACCAACACGCTCTAATGAGCCAACAAAGCTTCGGACTTGGTTGTGCAAAAAACTGCGGGCCCGAATTGAGAACCGGTACTCGCGCCCGTAAGGCACCTCAACCTGTTGGATATCAAGCGCATCCAGCGTTTTGACCGGAGACAGGGCCTGACAGGTTGATGACCGGAAGGTTGTGAAGTCATGTTTGCCTAGCAAATGCTGCGCGGCCTCGCGCATGGGCTCGATCTCCAGTGGGTAGTTCACCTGCCACACCAACCCTTTCTCGTGGGTCGCAGGGGCGCGGCGGTACAGCAGGCGGAACCAGTAGCGGCGCTCTTTGGCGTCAAAGCGGGCGTGCCACTCGCCATGCACTTTTGCGACCTCAAGGATCGAAATCGGATGCGGCTTTAGGTGAAAATTCAGCGCCTCATTCAGCCGGAAGGGGTCCCAATCACGGATCATATCCGCGTGGGCAACCTGCGCCAACCCGTGCACGCCCGTATCCGTGCGCCCTGCGGCGGCGATTTTGTCGAAGTCGGGCTGAAGCTTTCGCAAGGCATCCTCAATGGAGCCCTGAACAGTCGGTTGACCGTCTTGGCGTTGCCAGCCGTTGTAGGGCTGGCCGTTGTATTCGATTTTTAGCGCGTAACGAGGCATGTCAGACTGCTATCCTGACTAATGCGCGGTGCCAAGACCCTACACACGCCGCCCGATGCCCCTTATGTAGGTGGGAACAACCCGAGGGGCAAATTTGATACTTTACGATATTGTCGATGGCATTGGCCGAACGGTGGAAGGGGCGACGCAATCCGTGACCGGGGCGTTTGAGCCATCGATCCGCTTGGGTGTGACGGGGTTAAGCCGCGCGGGCAAGACCGTGTTCATCACCTCCTTGATTGCGAACTTAATGGATCGTAACCGTATGGGGCAGCTGCGTGCGGTGGCGGATGGTGGGATACAAACCGCCTATCTACACCCGCAACCCGACGACACGATCCCTAGGTTTGATTTCGAGACACATCTCGCGGCCTTAACTGGCGCCGAGCCGCATTGGCCGGTCTCAACGCGTTCCATTTCCGAATTACGCCTGTCGATGCGGGTGCAGCCCACAGGGTTGAGAGGCATGGTTTCGGGGCCGCGCACGGTGCATTTGGATATCGTGGATTATCCTGGCGAATGGCTGCTTGATCTTGGCTTGATGGAAAAATCCTACGCTGAGTGGTCCGAAGAGGCGCTTCGCCGCGCGGATACACGCGATGTTGGTGCGTCGTTCATCGCTTTGGCGAAGGCGACGGACAGCGGCGAGAAGTTGGACGAGCCACGGGCAAAACGCATCGCAGAAGCCTACACCGCCTATTTGCAGGCCATCCGAGACGCAGGGTTTTCGGACTACACACCGGGCCGCTTCTTGTTGCCGGGGGAGCTTGCAGGCTCCCCCGTGTTGACATTCGCGCCGCTGCCGATGCACGAGAAGACCCGCCGCGGCTCGCTTTACCGCGAGTTTGAGCGTCGCTTCGAGGCGTATAAAACCAAGGTGGTGAAGCCGTTCTTCCGCGATCACTTCTCGCGCATTGATCGGCAAATTGTGCTGGTCGACGCGTTGGGTGCGATCCATTCCGGCCCCCAAGCGGTTGATGATCTGCGCACGGCGATGGCTGATATCTTGGGAGCATTCCGCCCAGGTGCGAACGCATGGTTGTCGCAGATGCTGTTTGGCAAGCGGGTTGAGAAAATCCTCTTTGCGGCCACCAAGGCCGACCATTTGCACCAGTCGCAACACGGGCGCTTAACCGCGATCATGGAGGCGTTGCTGCGCGACGCCCGCGACCGTGCGGATTTCGCAGGGGCTAAGACCCAAGCGATGTCGATCGCCGCATTGCGCGCAACAACCGAGGACCATTTGCAAGGCCTTGATGTGGTGCGTGGGCGTTTGGAGGACACTGGCAAACAGGCCGCATTCTACCCCGGAGATTTGCCTTCCGATCCGGCAAAGATCATCGGGGCAGCTCGCGATGGGGCTGACCGCTGGTTGGATGCGGAGTACTCGGTGATGAATTTCGCCCCCGCTAAGTTGAATTTGGCACCGGGCGAGGGGCCGCCACATATCAGGCTGGGACGCGCAGCCGAGTTCCTAATCGGAGATCGTTTGAGATGAGCAAGCGCCCTGTATTGATCGAATTGGACGAGCCCGCCGAGATAACACCAGCAACCGCACCCATAATCGCGGATGATTTGCCCGAAGGTCGCGCGATGAAAACGGTCGCGGCATTGGCTGCACGCAGGCCGTCGCGGTTGGCCAAGTTCTTCTGGTCGGCGCTGCTCGCGCTTGTGAGTTTTGTCGCTAGCGTTGCTGCTTGGGATTTTGTGAACGGTTTGATTGCGCGCAGCCCCGTGTTGGGTGCAATTGCTTTGGGGCTGACAGGTTTGTTCGTGCTGGCGTTGCTGCTGATTGCGGGCAAGGAGTGGTTGGCAATCGGGCGGTTGAAGAAAATTGACGGGCTTCGCAAGGAGGCGGACGGTGCATTGGCAACGGGGGATTTAAAGGCCTCGAAGGTGGTGTCGTCCCGCCTGATGGCGCTCTATGCCAATCGCCCAGAGTTGGAAGCCGGCCGCGCCGCCCTTCGCGCCCGCGAGGGGGATGGGTTTGATGCGGATGCGGTGTTGGGGGAGGCGGAGACGCAGCTTCTTGCCCCGCTGGACGCGCTTGCCCGCGCCGAAGTCGAGGCCGCCGCGCGGCAAGTGGCGACGGTCACCGCGCTTGTGCCATTGGCATTGGCGGATTTGGTCGCGGCTTTGACGTCGAACCTGCGTATGATCCGTCGCATCGCCGAGATCTATGGCGGCCGTTCCGGCACCTTGGGAAGCTGGCGGCTGACGAAAGCGGTACTGACCCATTTGGTGGCCACAGGCGCTGTGGCGGTTGGGGATGACCTGATCGGCTCCATTGCTGGTGGCGGAGTGTTGTCGAAGCTGTCGCGCCGGTTTGGCGAGGGGGTCATCAACGGCGCCTTAACCGCACGCGTAGGCGTGGCCGCAATGGATGTGTGCCGCCCGCTGTCTTATGCGACGCAAGATAAACCGTCGGTCACGGGGCTAATGCGCCGCGCCCTGACGGGGATGTTGCCAAGCGGCTAATCGCGCGGTGTCAGGGACGCCATCGGGGGGATCATGTCACCTCGCACGAGGCGGGTCAGCAGGCGCGGTAGTGGCTGGATTTGGCTGAACGGAAACAGGATGTGGTCGCGGAATGCGGGCAGGATCTTGCTGTCGGATTGGTACTGCGGCGTGAACGCCCAAGACATCGCCTGATAGATGCGCACATGCCACCGCCGCGCCATTGCATAGACGGGCAAGGCTTCTTGCAGCGGATATTGCGCGACGGCCTTCGCAAGGGCGGAAGCATCCAACATCGCCATATTCGCCCCTTGCCCTAACTGAGGCGAGGCTTTGTGCGCCGCATCACCGATGATCGCCAAACCGTCGGCATAGGGCGTGCGCAGGGTGCCATGCGCATAGCGGGCCATGGTCATTTGGTCGTGGTCGGTGATCTGCTCAAAGATCGGGGCGGCTTGGGGCCAAAGTTGCGTTACTTGCCTGCGCCAGTCCTCAAGCGGGGCGGCACGCCAGTCGTCGTAGCTGTCGCGGGGCATGGACCAGAAAACTGCGGCTTGCTGCGCGTCTGATCCGGGTAAAGTGCCTGATGGCATGATGCCAATCATCCGGTCCGCGCGGCGATAGACCTGCGTGAGTTGGTCCATTGGAACCCCAATGTCACGCCAAGGCACCGTGCCCCAAATCGCGCCGTATGGCAGGGGTTTGGCTTTGATCGGGGACAGGGGCGATGACACGCCGGAGCTGTCGATGACCAGATCAAACGGTCCCTGTGGTGCGTGGTCTTTGAAATGCAGATGGCGGTTTTTTAGGGACGTGACCTCATGAGCGGGGGTGATTGTGACCCCAGCGGCCGTTGCCGCTTGGAGTATAGCGTCAAATAGCGCGGCGCGATGGATAGCTAAACCTACGTTCGTCCCGTTCGGGTCATGATCATAAGTGACGTCCAAAACGCGGCGGCCATGGCTGGCATCGTGCCCAAGCATTCGGCGCACGGCATTGCCCTTGGCGCGGGCGGCATCGAGGGCGCCGATCTCACCTAGAACCTTTTGCCCCACAGGTTGTATCACAAGGCCTGACCCCACGGGGCGGGGGCGGTCAAACTGGTCAAAAACCGTGATGTGGTGGCCTTGGTTGGCGAGCAATGTCGCGGCGGTAAGCCCGCCAATACCCGCGCCTGCGATAGCAATGTTATACGTCATAGGCCGCAACCTATGCGGTTAAGCGGTTGGCGTCATGGGGTAAATGTACGCTCTACAAAGTTGGGGGTGCGCCGGCTGGTGCGCGCATGTCTTCAACGCCCATACGCAACCCACGGGCAATGCGGTGCGCGAGGGCAGAGAACGCGCGTGCGGTGTCATGGGGCAGCTCTGCCACCAAGACGGTGTCGAAAATGGACAGCCAATGCGCGAAATGCTCCCCATGGACGTTGCCTGCTGCCATGTGTTTTTGCATGGGATTGCCGTCATAGCCGCGCTCATAAAGGATAGCGTTGCGCCAAAAGCTGGCGATCTTGGCTTCATGCGCTGGCCAGCCGTCGTTCGGAACATGGCTGGCAAATATTGGACCAAGAACGAGGTCAGCGCGAACCTTGGCGTAGAACTTCGTGACCACTTGGTCGATTTGGTCAGCGGTGATGTCGAAGCGTGGCGGCAGTGTGGTCACAGAACAATCCATAAAATCGGGAGTAATACGCACAGATAAACTAACATGTTGAACATGGAGCGGATAAGGCCCGCGTCATCCGTTGGTGGTACTCCCAAGAACTGACAAATCTTGGTTCCGGGCCACAAGAGGATATCTGCGATTTTCTCGGCGGTCATGGTTTATCCCTTTAATGGGTATTTAGTATGCGGAATATCTAGTGCTTTTAATTGCGTATTGCAAATGCTAATTATATCGACATGCAATTGGACAAATTCACTGACTACGGGCTTCGTGTCCTTATATACCTGCGCGTGAGCGGCCAGCGGCGGGCGTCGGTGTCTGAAATTGCGGGCAAATTTGACCTGTCAGAACACCACCTGTCCAAGGTCGCCACGGCCCTAGCCTCGGGGGGCTTTGTAACCTCAACGCGGGGGCGGGCAGGAGGCTTGAGTTTGGCGAAACCTGCCAAGGACATCCTCATTGGTGCGGTGGTGCGAAGCTTGACGCGCAACATATCGGTGGCGGAGTGCTTCGCGGGGAACGGGGCCTGCGCGATAACGCCAGCCTGTGGATTGCGCGGCCCCTTGGTGGAGGCACAAGAAGCGTTCTTCAAGGTCTTGGATGGCTACAATCTGGAAGACGTCAGCGGGCAGGGCGCGGCCTTGGCGGCACTGCTGGATATTGAGAGCGCAAGTGCACTGGACGAACCCGTCTAGCCAAGGCTATAAGCGCTTCATGACACAAAACATCGTCATTATTCGAATTATATCCCCGGCGCTCTGATCAAGATGAGACGCCGGGCAAAGGTGTTTGAGCTGCTCGCACCGACCCCACACCCGATTTTAAATCCGACGACAAAGGACGCCTGACATGTGCGCCGACACCCCTGAGACCGTTTCCTACAAAGACACGCTGAACCTGCCCAAAACCGACTTCCCAATGCGCGCAGGCCTGCCCAAGCGCGAACCCGGCTGGCTGGAGCGTTGGGCCAAGATCGGCGTCTACGACAAGCTACGCGAGAAGGCGAAAACCGAGACGCGCCAATCGTTCACTTTGCACGATGGCCCGCCCTACGCCAACGGCCACCTGCACATCGGCCACGCGCTGAACAAGACCATCAAGGACATGATCGTGCGCTCGCACCAGATGATGGGTTTTGACGCGCGCTACATCCCAGGTTGGGATTGCCACGGCCTGCCGATCGAGTGGAAGATCGAGGAGAAATATCGCTCCAAGGGCAAAGACAAAGACGCCGTTGACGTGGTGGAGTTCCGCCAAGAATGCCGCGAGTTCGCCGCAGGTTGGGTAGACATCCAGCGCGAGGAATTCAAACGCCTTGGCATCACCGGCAATTGGGCCGATCCCTACCTGACCATGAATTTCCACGCTGAGCGCGTGATCGCGGAAGAGTTCCAGAAGTTCTTGATGACAGGCACTCTGTACCAAGGCTCCAAGCCGGTGATGTGGTCGCCTGTTGAGAAAACCGCGTTGGCCGAGGCCGAGGTCGAATACCACGACCACAAATCCGATATGATTTGGGTGAAATTTCCCATCGTTGGCGTTGCTGGGACCGAGGCCTTAGTGGATGAGATCACGGGGGGAGACGACAGTAAAACCGCCGCCGCAGCCCAAGAAATCGGCGCTGAATTTGCCAACACCAATGTGGTGATCTGGACGACCACGCCTTGGACCATCCCGCAAAACCGTGCGGTATGTTTCGGGCCGAAGATTGGCTATGGCCTCTACCGCGTCACCGAAGCGGCGGACGACAACTGGGCGAAAGTTGGCGAAAAATACCTGCTGGCCGACGCACTTGCCGAAGGCATCTTCGAGCAATCCCGCGTTGAAGGCTATGAGCGCCTGCGCGACGCATCCCCTGCCGTTTTGGAAGCCTTAACCCTGAAGCATCCGCTGCGCGGCGTGCCAGGTGGCGAAGGTGAATGGGACTACGACGTGCCAATGCTGCCCGGTGATCACGTCACCGAAGATGCCGGTACAGGCTTCGTACACACGGCCCCAAGCCACGGTGACGATGATTACCAAATCGGCGTGAAGTTTGGCCTGCCGATGACTTACAACGTGTTGGAAGATGGCTCGTACCGTGCCGATCTACCGCTGTTTGGCGGCAAGCGCATTCTCAAGCCAAATGGCAAAGAAGGCGACGCGAATAAGGCTGTGATCGAGGTTTTGGTTTCCGGTAACCTGCTGATGGCGCGTGGGCGTCTGACGCACAGCTACCCGCACTCTTGGCGCTCCAAGGCACCGGTGATCTTCCGCAACACGCCACAATGGTTTGCTGCGATTGACCGTGAAGTTGGGGATGACCAAGATCAATTCGGCAAAACCATCCGCCAGCGGGCTTTGACCGAGATCGACAACGTGAAATGGACGCCGCAATCGGGCCGCAACCGCTTGCATTCGATGATGGAGGCACGCCCTGATTGGGTGCTGTCGCGTCAACGTGCTTGGGGTGTGCCGCTGACCTGCTTTACCAAAGTGGGGGCCTTGCCTGACGCGGAAGACTTCCTTTTGCGTAACGAAGAGGTCAACGCCCGCATCCTAGAGGCCTTCGAAGTTGAAGGCGCGGATGCGTGGTACAAAGACGGCGCAAAAGAACGCTTCTTGGGCGGCATCGTGAACCCTGATGACTACGTCCAAGTGATGGATATTTTGGATGTGTGGTTCGATTCTGGCTGTACCCACGCCTTCACTTTGCGCGACCGCGAAGATGGCTCCGAAGACGGCATCGCCGATGTCTACATGGAAGGCACCGATCAGCATCGTGGCTGGTTCCACTCGTCCTTGCTGCAATCTGTCGGCACCACAGGCCGCGCGCCTTACCGTAATGTTGTGACACACGGGTTTACGCTGGATGAGAAGGGCATGAAGATGTCCAAATCCGTGGGCAACACCATCGTGCCTGAAAAGATCATTCAGCAGTACGGCGCGGATATCTTGCGCCTTTGGGTGGCGCAAACCGACTTCACGCAGGACCAACGCATTGGGGATGAAATCCTCAAAGGCGTGGCGGACAGCTACCGCCGCTTGCGCAACACCATGCGCTTTATGCTCGGCTCTTTGAATGACTTCACCGAGGCGGATCGCATGGACCCCGCGGATATGCCGGAGTTGGAGCGTTGGGTGCTGCACCGCCTGTCCGAGTTGGACGAGACCGTGCGCGATGGCTACGCCAAGTTCGATTTCCAAGGTGTGTTCCAAGCGATCTTTACCTTTGCGACGGTTGATCTGTCGGCCTTCTACTTCGACATCCGCAAGGACGCGCTGTATTGCGACGGCGACACCGAACGCCGCCGCGCGGCGCGCACCGTATTGGACATTCTGTTCCACCGTTTGACCACATGGTTGGCACCAATCTTGGTGTTCACTTGCGAGGAAATCTGGCTGGAGCGCTTCCCCGGAGAAGACTCTTCAATCCACCTGACGGATATCCCCGAGACACCATCCGATTGGCGTGACGCGGATCTTGCCGCCAAATGGGCAACCGTGCGCCAAGTGCGCCGCGTGGTGACCGGCGCGTTGGAAGTTGAGCGGACAGCCAAGGTCATCGGTTCCTCGCTAGAGGCGGCGCCGACGGTCTATGTGGGCGCAGATGTAGAAGCGGTGCTGAACACAGTGGCCTTCGACGATATGTGCATCACTTCCGGCATCAAAGTGACCACGGATGCCGCACCGGAAGGGGCCTTCACGTTGGAGGATTCTGACGGCGTTGCGGTTGTGTTCGACAAGGCAGATGGCGAGAAGTGCCAACGCTGCTGGAAGATCCTGCCAGACGTGGGCTTGCATGCAAACGTAGGTGTCTGCCTGCGTTGCGATACGGCGTTGGCATAGCATTGGGCGACGGGGGACGAGCAAGGCTTGCTAGCCCCGTCGGACCGCTCACTTTGATTGAGCGGGACAGTGCGATTGTGGAGCTAGAGTGGAACGACTCTGGCGATGTCATAACCAGTGGCATGTTGGGCGACGCAGTTGCCCAGCTTCTCGAGTACTTCGAAGGAAGGCGGCAGACGTTTGACTTGCCGCTTCAGCCACGAGGCTCTGATTTTCAACAAAAGTTCTACGCAGCCCTTTGCGCTATCCCTTTTGGCGAGACGCGTACTTACGGCGATTTGGCTGCGGATTTGGGCGTATCTGCTCAAGCCATCGGGCAGGCGTGCGGTGCCAACCCGATTGCAATCTTGATCCCCTGCCACCGAGTTCTGGGGGCTACGGGATTAGGTGGCTTTTCGGGGGCTGGCGGCGTTGAGGCCAAGGTTGAACTGCTCAAGCTTGAAGGGGCAGCTTCGCTGCTGATCTAGCCGTCTTTGCCGAACAAAACTTGCTGCGCGATACCGGCAAATAGCAGGTAAATCGAGGTCACGATCAATCCCCAATGTGCCCAGCTTTGTGGGTCGAAGTTTACCCAAGCGGCCCAACCAGCAAAGAACGTCCATGCCAGCGCCATAGGCAAGGTGACGGTGCGCCAGCGCTCCGTTCGGACGGGATGTACGAATTTGAACGGGATGAACATCGCGATTGCTAAGCCCGCCACCAAAACTAAGATCACCCAAAAATTTGGATGCAGTGCAAAGACCACAATGGCGACCATGTTCCAGCAGCCAGGAAACCCAGAGAAGGAATTATCCTTTGTTTTCATTCGAGTATCTGCAAAGTAAAGGGCCGATGCAAAGGTGATGACGATAATCACAAACCACCCCGTCCATCCCTCAAATAGTCCGGATTTGAACAATGCGAAGGCGGGTATGAAAACGTAAGTCAGGTAGTCGATAATCAGGTCAAGCAGCACGCCGTCAAACTGCGGGGCGTACTGTTTGACGCCAAATTTACGCGCCAATGGGCCGTCGATGCCATCTACTCCAAAAGCCACGACGAGCCATAAAAACATCAGTGCCCATTCTTCCTCTACGGCGGCAAGCATCGCGAGCATGGCAAAGACGGCGCCGGTGGCGGTCAATAGATGTACAGAAAGGGCTTTTAGCTGAGGTGTCATGGCCTCACATGGCCCCAAAGGGGACAACTTGTAAAGTCCAAGGGCAGTCAGGCTGATGCGAAAAAGGCGCGCCCAGTTTGGACGCGCCTGTTAGTCGTGCTGTAACGTCGGCTTAGTTGCTGACGCGGACTTCCTCAAGCGGGTAACCCAGCATGTCTTGGTCTTCGAAGCCGGAGTGGCAGCCGTGGCAGAAGCTTTGCTTCACTTTCATGACTTTTCCGTTTGGCTGCAGACCTGCGTACAGCCAGTCAGCTGTTTCAGGGATGGAGCCTTCTTCCATCTTGGTCATCAAGAACAGTGGGCCGACGCGCGCTTGCTTTTTCTTTTTCGAGATGGCGATGGATTCTTTTGCAAGAACGGAGCCAACAGGCATTTTCACGCCTTCTTCTTCGAATTTGAGGTACTGCTCGGCAGCAATGTCATTCGCGAATGTGTTCAGCAAACGGTTGCCGTGTGGACCAGCAACAGCAGGGCGCGTGGCAGTGGCTGTCCAAGAGCGGAAGCTGGACCCGATTTCGTCGCCTTCTTTGGCATAGCCTTCGACCATAGCGTCGTTGAGGCACGCATAGATTTCTTCAATCTGAGCGCCTTCAAGGTCGAATGGGTCTTCGACGTCGACGGCGCAATCTGCGGCGTGGGCTGTGGTAGCCATGAGGGCAGTCGCTGTGGCGGCTGCAGCGATAAACGTGCGGATGGTCATTAGTTTTCTCTCCCGAAGTCATAGTCAGACAGATTGTCGCAGAACCGATGGCTAGACGCCAACTCTACTTTACGCGGTATTGGACACAAAATCGTGAAAATTCCCTCTGATCACCAAGAAAAAGCAGCTTAAGCCGACGGAATACCATTCCACGCGCGTGTAAATCGCGCAATTTGGGGACGCGCAAACAATGAAATCCATGTCTGTGAAGGTTGATAATGCTAGTCGTACGTAACCTGTTTGAGCGGTTTCGACCGGCTTGTAAGGGTATGCAGCTGCTATTCGTGCACACCCCCAAATGCGGCGGTAGCTATGTGCAGGCGGCTTTGGGGCCGGGTGGTAAAAAGTGCTTCTCTGTCACAAATCCGTTGTTTGCAGGTCACCTGAGCTGGCAGAAATACCGTGATCGCCTTGCCTTGGTGGATCAATCGATTGCCGACTTCACTACGTTTTCCGTCGTGCGAAACCCATTCGATTGGCATGTCTCGTGGTTTAACTACATTCGAAATCCATTGGGAGGGCGCCGATCTGGATATCATGTGGAACACCATTTGTTCCAAACTATGGACTTCGCGGACTATGTGCATTGGTTGGGGGACCCGAAAGGGGTGCGTTCCGTGCAGTTCGATATGGGGCGTCTGCTCTGTGATTGGGTCGTTGATGAAAGCGGCAAGATTGTGGTGAACGAAATCTTGCGGCAAGAGCAACTAGAGGATGGTCTGGCTGAGATGAAGCAACGACATAATCTCCGCATCAAACTGCCGGCCAAGAAAATCAACACTTCCAACGCAAGTGATTATCGCAGTTTTTACACGGCAAAAGAGGTCGACATCATATCAGAGCGGCATGCGCGCGACTTGGATATGTTCGGCTACACTTTCGAGTAAATCTACCCGTGCTTGCGTCCCTTGGGATGTGCATTGTCATAGACTTCCATCAGTCTTGCGGTGTCCACCGCCGTGTAGGCTTGGGTGGTTGAAAGGGATGCGTGACCCAGAAGTTCTTGGATGGCTCGCAAATCGCCCCCTGCCTCTAACAAGTGTGTTGCAAAGGAGTGCCGCATAGCGTGCGGGGTTGCCGTGGCGGGCAGGCCGAGTTGCATGCGCGCAGTTTCCATGGCCTTCGCGATCAGGCGTGGGCTGAGAGCACCTCCACGTACGCCGCGAAACAAAGGGTCTTCGGGTTGCATAGGAAAGGGTTGCGCGGCCAAGTAGCGATCCACCGCAATACGAGCTGGGGCGATGACCGGCACGATGCGTTCTTTGCCGCCTTTACCAATGATGCGCATCACGTCGGGCAAAGGGGCAGCAGCAAAGGTCAGGCCAAGGGCTTCTGATATGCGCAAGCCGCAGCCGTAGAGCAACGTCAGGACAGCGGCGTCGCGGGTGGCGACCCAGTCTTTATTGGCTTGCAACTCAACCGTATCGATCATGGCGCGGGCGGCGTCTTCGGCTAATGGGCGTGGTAATTTCTTCTGGAATTTGGGGGAGCGGGTCGCAAGCACCGCGGTAGGCTCGAATTTTTCCCGCTCAGCGAGCCACCGGTAGAAGCTTTTTACCGCTGAAAGCTCGCGCGCTAGCGAGCGCGCGCCAACTCCGCGTTTGCGCTCATGTGCCATCCATGCGCGCATATCGGTGGGTTTGATATTCGAGAGCGGGCCCAAGCCGGTGCTTTCGCCGAAATGCACAGTAATGAAGCTTAAGAAACCCAGTACATCGCTGCGGTAAGCCTCAAGCGTGTTGTCAGCCACGCCATCAAGCGACTTGCGGTGGATAAGCCAGCCCTCTAACGCATCGCGGCAGGCAGGCGAGATAAGCATTACGCCAGCCAGCGTTTGATGGCTCGCTCAAATGCCGCACCGAAGAAGGTCAACAAATCAGTGCCTTGGTTCGGGCGGAACTGATGCGGGTCTTCGGACCCCATGACCAACAATCCCGGAAGGCGGCCTTCGCCCAAATCCAAACGTAGCAGGGCTTCGGATTTGATATAGGCGGCGTTATCGCCATACACATCCTCGGAGGCGGGGGAGACTTGCCGTAAGCTGACGGGGCGCACGGGCACATCACGACCTGCGGTGATGTAGTGATCAACCACGCCGGGCTCCACGATGGAGAGGACGTCTTCAAAGCCGATGGAGGGGCTGTCGTGTTCTTTGGATTCTAAGATCAGGCGTAGTCGTGACACGCGCAAAGATTCCAGTAGGTCGCCGGAAAGCGTCGTCAGGAAGGCGGGGAAATCTGTGGGCTCCAGTACCTTCAAAATCGCGTTTTGAATAAGATTGGTGCCAGCTAAGTTCTCGTAAGCCGCCGCTATGACCGACCGGTGGGTGTCTTCCAAACGGTCAAGTCTGCTCTCGAGGCGCTCCATCGCGATTCCGCGCAGGTCGACAATGTTGCCACCCAATGTGCGTTCGTTGGCGTCAATTAATGCGCGCATAAGATCTTGATCTTCCAGAATTACTTCTGGGTCAGTCAGGATTTTGTTGCGCAGCGCATCTAGCACTTCTGCCTGCTCAATCATGCTCTATGCCTTCGGTTTTGGTCTTTGTTTTGTTGCACTATAGCCTATGAGATTGAGTTTTTCCACGACCAGATTGCCCTGATTCAGGGGTGTCACAAATCTGAATCACCTAACGTATTGGGGGAGTGTCCTATTTTTAGCACAGACCCGAAATCAATCGCCGAGACGACACTGTGCGCCATGGCATTTATCTGATTCGTGTGGTTTTTAATCACCAAACGGTAAACGCTTTGTGTGCGCCCGGCGGGTGTTAAACCTTGACTCGAGCATTTTTGTGAACACCGTCACGCTCCCCTCATCTGTTCGTTTTCATAAGTGAGATGGCGTGAGTACGTCTCAATCTACTCATGCAGTTGTTCTTATGTATTTCCTGACGGAACGATTCTGGATTTCCCGTAAGGCGCGCTTCCTTCAAAATCACATTTCCATTTCCATTTTCAAAGATTCACAAGGAAAGGGGATGTGAATTGCTTTGATCGATTCATTTGAAGTAAATTTTCATCTATATCGTTACTTTTCAATGAGTTGACTTATACGATTGTGTGGTTGCCCTGGCGCTACATCCAAAGGGATCGAAGGGGCCTAGTCCTGAGTGTGTTCCAGTCACGGACACATGAAATCGAGGACAGTCATGAGATCACTACTATTAGTTACGGCCAGCGCTTTGGCCGTGAGCAGCGTACCCAGCTTCGCTCAAGACAGCAGCTCAGTTGCCAGCGCAAACACCGGTATCCGCCTAACCTTCTCTGGGCAGGTTAACCGCGGCGTTTTGTTTGCAGACGATGGCGTCAGCAACGAGACCTTCTTTGTAGACAACGACAACTCTTCCACACGTTTCCGCTTCACAGGTGAAGGTGATTTTGGCGACGGCTGGACAGCTGGTGTTAACATTGAAATTCAGGCGGAAAGTAACTCTACCGCAAGCGTTAACCAAATTACGCAGAATACAGGTGGCGGTTCGTCCTTCCTGTCCGAGCGCAAACTTGAGCTGTTCTTCGAGAACGACAAGTTTGGTCGTTTGACAGTTGGCCAAGGCGACACGGCGTCCAACTCCACATCCGAGGTCGATCTGTCGGGCACGAGCATCGTTGCTTATTCCGGTGTTGCTGACTTCGCGGGTGGTATCTTGTTCCGCGATGGCGCGGGCGCTTTGACCACAGTGAGCGTCGGCAGCGTCGTTACCAACCTCGACGGCCTAAGCCGCCAAGACCGCGTACGCTATGACACCCCATCGTTCGGTGGTGTGACGTTGTCGGGCTCCGTTGGCTCGGACGGCATTTATGACGTCGCCGCACGCTACAACGGAAACTTGGGCGCGTTCAAAGTTGGCGCGGCGTTGGCTTACTCCGTAGACACTGCGGATGATGAAACCATCAACGGCTCCGTCTCCGTGCTGCACCAAGACACGGGCCTTAGCCTGACATTGGCTGGCGGTTCTCGTGACCGCGAGTTGGCAACCGACCTACGCGACACCACATTTGGCTACGTAAAAGTTGGCTACCAAACAGATGCGATTAGCAGCCTTGGTCAAACAGCGTTCTCCATCGATTACTCCGTGAGCGATGATGTGGCCGCCGTTGGCGATGAGGGCACAAGCTACGGTATCGCAGCAGTTCAGCACATCGATGCAATCGGCACCGATCTATACCTAGGTGTTCGTAACTACGAGTTGGATCGCCCAGGGTCGCAGTTTCAGGACGTAACGGCTGTTCTTGCCGGTGCGCGTCTTAAGTTCTGATGCGGGTTGTATTTGTAATTGCGCTGTCGTTGGTCGTATCGGCCTGCGGCAGCTCTAACGGCCTTGATCGTGAGGCTTTGCGCGCAATTGACGACATCCCCGAAGGTCGGGGCCTGTTGTCCGGAGATGAGGGAGAGTTCTCCAAGAACTACTAAAGAATTGTAAAGCTAGTCCCTCGAGAGGCTTTGCAGGCCCCCGCCCAGTTTTCATCGTCTGGGAGGGGGCCATTTTTATGTCGGCTTAGACGATTTTAATGTTCGCCTTGGCCACGTCCTTCATGAAGCCGTCCAAGCCTTTGTCGGTCAGCACGTGGTCCGCCATTTTCTTGATAACAGCCGGCGGCGCGGTGGCCACATCTGCCCCGATAGCCGCGCAATCGGACATGTGGTTGGCGGACCGGATGGAGGCCGCAAGGATCTGCGTCTCGTAGCCGTAGTTGTCGTACATGTTGCGGATGTCGGCGATCAGCTCCATGCCATCGAGGTTCAGATCATCCAAGCGGCCGATGAACGGCGAGATGAACGTCGCGCCCACTTTGGCTGCCAACAGCGCTTGGTTGGCCGAGAAGCAGAGCGTCACGTTGACCATATGGCCTTCGTTGGTCAGCACGTTGCAGGCTTTCAACCCGTCCCATGTCAAGGGCACCTTCACCGCGATGTTGTCTGCGATCTTCGCCAGCTTGCGGCCTTCGGCAATCATGTCATCGGCGTTCAAGGCCACAACTTCGGCGGACACAGGGCCATCCACGATTGAGCAGATTTCCTTGGTCACTTCCAGAATGTCACGGCCCGATTTGGCGATCAGCGACGGGTTGGTGGTGACCCCATCCACGATGCCCAAGGCGTTCAGTTCTTTGATGTCGTCGATTTCAGCGGTGTCTACGAAGAATTTCATGGGCTATGCCTTTCGGTGGGCGGTTGGTCTGGTTAGATGTGGCTTACCTCAGTTTTATAGGTGAGGGCAAACGGTGAAAGGGCAGTCGTGAGCGGGTTTTTCCATGAAGGCGAATTGGTCGGTGTTGTCACCTCCCAGCCGCTGGACCGCATGTTGGACTACAAAGCCCCCGAGGGTGGCTGCCACCATGGCGCATTTGTCGAGGTGCCATTGGGGCCGCGCAAGGTGCTCGGTGTCGTTTGGGGAAAAGGCAAAGGCGACTACGATTATTCCAAAACGCGCTCCGTCATTCGCGTGTTGGATGTGCCGCCGATGCGCGAGGAGATGCAGAAATTTCTAACACGCGCAGGGGCTTATACGTTGACCCCGCTTAGCGCGATGGTGCGACTGGCGACGCGCTCCCCGGGGTTGGGTGACCCGCCCGCCATGCGAAAAATTTTCCGTATGGGCACGGGGCAGGTCGACCGGATGACGCCAGCGCGCGAAAAAGTGCTGGCCGTTTTGGAGGAATTCGGAGGCTTGGCCTTCACGCTCAAGGAACTAGCGGAACAAGCGGGTGTTGGTACGTCGGTGGTAAAAGGCTTGGCTGCACAAGGTGCCGTGCGCGAGGAAGACAGCCCCCGCGATTTGCCCTTCGCACGGCTGGACCCGTCGCGTCCCGGCAAGGAATTAACGCAAGACCAAGCCGCCGCTGTAGCGGCATTGGACCGCGACGGCTATTCGACCACCTTGCTGAAGGGGGTCACGGGATCAGGTAAAACCGAAGTTTATCTGGAAGCCGTTGCCGCCTGTTTGCGTCGGGGGCGGCAAGCCTTGGTGTTGTTGCCAGAGATCGCGTTGACCTCTGAATTCCTGACCCGCGTAGAGGAACGCTTCGGTGCACGCCCCGCTGAATGGCACTCCGGTGTGACCATGACCGAGCGCCGCCGTGTCTGGCGCATGGTGGCGGATGGCGGGGCGGAGCTGGTTGTAGGCGCTCGGTCAGCGTTGTTTCTGCCTTACCGCGATTTGGGGTTGATCGTGGTCGATGAAGAACATGACAACTCCTACAAGCAAGAAGAGGGCGTTTTGTACAACGCCCGCGACATGACAGTTTTGCGAGCCTCGCTGTGTGGCGCGCAGGTGGTTTTGGCCTCGGCGACGCCGTCGCTGGAAACTTGGGCGAATGCGGAGGCGGGGAAATATTCACGCGTGGAGCTGACGTCGCGCTTTGGCGATGCGGTCCTGCCAGAGATGCGCGCGATTGACATGCGCAGTGAAGACCTGCCCGGCTCGCGGTGGGTGTCGCCAACTCTGCAATCCGAAATCGCCAAACGCATTGAGAAGGGGGAGCAGTCGCTGGTCTTCCTTAACCGGCGTGGCTATGCGCCGATGACGCTCTGCCGCGCGTGTGGGCATCAAATCGTGTGTAGTGAGTGCGATGCGCGGATGGTGGAGCACCGATTCCTTAAGCGCCTGATGTGCCATCAATGTGGTGCGACGGAGCCGATCCCAACCGTCTGCCCGTCCTGCCAAGCCGAAGACCGTTTGGCCCCTATTGGGCCGGGCGTCGAGCGCATGGGCGAAGAGCTGGCAGAGCTGTTCCCTGACGCGCGTGTGGTTGTGTTGTCGTCAGACCTTTATGGCACCTCGCGCGAGTTGAAAGCGCATATCGAGGCCATTGCCCAAGGCGGGGCGGACATCATCATCGGCACGCAATTGGTGGCCAAAGGCCATAACTTCCCGCATCTGACGCTGGTGGGTGTGATCGATGCAGATCTGGGCTTGCAAGGCTCCGACCTGCGTGCGGCGGAAAAGACGTTCCAATTGATGCGCCAAGTGGCAGGACGGGCAGGGCGCTCGGAAAAACGCGGCACGGCCCTGTTGCAGACCTTCCAGCCGGAGCATCCAGTGATCACCGCCATCCTGAATGGCGATGAAGAAGCCTTTTGGCGGGCCGAGGCGGCGGAGCGTGAACAAGCGGGCATGCCACCTTACGGGCGCATGGCGGGTGTGATCCTGTCAGGGCCGGAGCAAGCGCCAGTGTTTGACTTGGGCAATGCATTGGCCCGCAATGACGGTGCCTTGAAACGGGTGGGCGCGCAGGTCTACGGCCCTGCTCCGGCCCCTATCGCGCGTATCCGCGGGCGGCATCGCGTGCGCCTGCTTGTGAAGGCACCGAAAGGTGCCGCGTTGCAGGCGGCGTTGACGCAATGGATCAGGCCCGTGCGTCTGAAGGGCGATCTGCGGTTGCAGATTGATATCGACCCCCAAAGCTTCTTTTAAAGCGGTCCTTTCCAACCCTGTTCGGGCTGGTTAAAACGGGCGCAACTTTTGGGGACAACCGACATGACAATGACGCCGCAACCGGGGATCATGGATATCAAGCTGTACCAGTCGGGGGCCTCAAAGATTGAGGGCGTGTCCGAGGTGACCAAGCTGTCCTCCAATGAAAACCCACATGGCCCTTCCAAACGCGCGCTGGATGCGTTCCGTCAGGCGGCGGGGGAATTGCATCTCTATCCCACAACCGACCACGCGGAGCTGCGCGAGGCGATTGGTGAAGTGCAAGGCATGGACCCCGCGCAGATCACCTGCGGTGTTGGCTCTGACGAGATCATTTCTTTCCTGTGCTACGCCTATGCGGGGCCGGGTGACGAGGTGCTTTATACCGAGCACGGCTTCTCCATGTACCGCATTTCGGCTTTGGCGGCAGGCGCTACCCCCGTCATCGCACCCGAGACGGAACGGCAGACAGACGTTGATAAGCTGCTGGCGGCGGTGACTGAGAACACAAAGCTGGTGTTCATCGCGAACCCGAACAACCCAACCGGCACGATGATCGACGAGGCCGAAGTCGCGCGTTTGGCCGACGGCTTGCCTGAGGGCTGCTTGCTGGTGCTCGACGGCGCATATGCGGAATTCGTAGATGGGTTTGACGGCGGGAAGACCGTGATTGATGCGCGTGACAATGTGTTTATGACACGGACGTTCTCGAAGATTTACGGGCTTGGCGGTTTGCGGATCGGCTATGGCTACGGCCCGCAAGAGATCGTCGATACGCTGAACCGTTTGCGCGGGCCGTTTAACCTAAGCGTGCCGGCGTTGAAGGCGGCTGAGATGGCGATGCGTGACACTGGCTACCTTGATTGGTGCCGCACCGAGAACGCACGCATGCGCGATTGGATGACGGCCCAACTCAAAGTAGTCGGTGTCGAGGTGGACCCGTCTCACGCGAACTTCATTTTGGCGCGCTTCGATGATCAGGCAAAAGCTGAAGCAGTGGACGCGCATTTGAAATCCAAAGGCTTGATCGTGCGTTTGGTTGGGGGATACGGCTTGCCGAACTGCATACGAATTACCATCGGGACCGAGGACGCCTGCAAACGGGTTGTCGCGGCCCTCAAGGAGGTGCTCTGAATGGCACAACTCTATGACCGCGTCGCTGTGATTGGGCTGGGACTGATCGCGGGTTCAATGTTCTATGCGATGAAACGCGCAGGTTTGGCGGGGGAGGTCGTGGGCTACGCGCGCTCTGCCGAGACTCGCGATACCGCACGCGAAATTGGTCTGTGTGATCGCATCGTGGACACCGCTGTTGAGGCCGTAGAAGGCGCAGACCTCGTGGTTCTTTGTGTCCCCGTGGGCGCTATGGGCGCTGTTGCCGCAGAGATTGCACCTGCGCTGAAGGACGGCGCATTGGTCTCGGACGTTGGCTCCACCAAGGCCGCAGTGATCGAGGCCGTGGCCCCACATTTGCCTGACGGCGTGCACTTCATCCCCGCGCACCCATTGGCAGGAACCGAGCAATCTGGCCCGCGTTCTGGCTTTGCGGAGCTGTTTGACAACCGCTGGTGCTTGCTGACGCCCTTGGAAGACACGGATGCGGATGTGCTGGAGCGGTACAAATCCCTGTGGCTTCAAATGGGCTCAATGGTGGATGAAATGGATGCAGCCCACCACGATTTGGTGCTGGCGGTGACATCTCATACGCCGCACCTGATCGCCTACACAATGGTCGGGGTCGCGGATGATTTGGGCCGCGTGACGGACAGTGAAGTGGTGCAATATTCGGCGGCTGGTTTTCGCGACTTTACGCGGATTGCAGCGTCCGACCCAACCATGTGGCGCGACGTGTTCTTGGCGAACAAAGACGCGACGTTGGAAATTCTGGGCCGCTTTACCGAGGAGCTGTTCGCCTTGCAACGCGCGATCCGAAAGGGTGACGGCGACCATTTGCACGACTACTTCACGCGCACCCGCGCTATTCGCCGAGGCATCCTTGAGGCGGGTCAAGATAGCGACGTGCCTAACTTTGGGCGAAACGCGAAATGAAACGGTTGTTTGTGGCGTGCGTGTTAATCGCTGGGGCGGCTGGGGCGGCTGGGGCGGCTGGGGCAAACACATCCTCGTCGCTGCGGCCCATCCCACGTGAGCCTATCGCGACAACTCCTGTTGTGGTGCCGGAAACGGCTGGGACACAGGGGGCTGTGATCGTTGAGGTCTCCGCCTCAGGTCTGGCCCCGCGACAATCTTTGCGCCCTGCGGTACGCCAAGCTGGTATCGTTTCAACCGCGCAACCTGCGGGCAGTAAGAACACCTTCGGCAAGCAGCTTCAAAATGTGTTCAAGAAAAAGCCAAAGGCTAAGGCGGGCACTGTGGCAACGCCTACGCCCGCCGTTCAAAGTTTGAAGGGATCCGTTTGTGGGGACCCTAGCATTCGCGGTCAGAATATCAGCCGTATCCCCGCTAAGATTAAGGGCTGCGGCTTGAACAACGGGGTTCAGATCACCGAAGTGTCTGGCGTGGCGTTGACGCAGCATGCCAAGATTGATTGCACCACGGCCAAGGCGCTGAAAACATGGGTCGATAACGGGGTGAAGCCCGCGGTAGGGCGGCGCGGCGGCGGGGTGAAATCCCTGCAGGTCGTGGCGCATTACAACTGTCGGACACGGAACAACCAAAAGGGTGCAAGGATATCAGAGCACGGTCGCGGCAAGGCGTTGGATATTTCTGCGATAAACCTGAACGACGGCTCGTCTATGACCGTTTTGAAGGGGTGGCGCAGCAAGCAGAACGGCCCTGCATTGAAGAAAATGCACAAAGCTGCCTGTGGTCCGTTCGGGACGGTGCTAGGACCGAATGCTAACCGCTTCCATCAGGATCACTTCCACTTTGACACCGCACGTCACGGCAACGGAAACTACTGCCGTTAACGCAGGTTAAGCGTTGGAGCATTGCCGATCGGGATTGGCCCCAAAAAGATACGACCGTTGGAAAAGCTCAGCGGGGCATCAAGCGAATTTTCGGCACCCGACAGCTTTGCCACGAACCCCAGTGCCAGTTCAGCAGCAGGGGCGGTTTCAGCGGGTACAGCGCCTGCGCTAACCGCAAGGGCCAACATCTCGCGCCAGTTGCGTGCGTTCAATGCAACCTCGCCGTTGGGGTATCCTTGGGGGTCGACAGTCAGCTCGCCCTTGGCGCGCAGTTGCAACTCGCCCCAAGTGCCGCGTGCGTCCTTAATGTTCACCGTGGTGATGTCGGGGCGCTTCTCTTCTATGACGCGAATGTCTAGGGCGCGGGCAAAGCCAACTTCGCTGTCAAAGTTAATCGCTTCAATGACGTCGGGCAGGGTGCCGCCCGCGTCCAACAGGCCTCGCAATGCGTCACCGGGGATCAGGGTGTCGGCCTGTAGCGCGATGTCGTAGGTCATGTCCTTGCCAGCAGTTTGTCGGATGGCGGCGTTCACTTTGTCCGCGCCCGCTTTCCAACCGTCGGTTGAGGTCAATGTCGCGCCCTCCACAACCACGGTTGCCGTATCTAATTCCAAGGTCGCATTTGGCAAAACCTTAAGCGATGCGGTCATCTGGCTGGTTTCAATGGTGATTTTTTGGTGCGGCGTCGCCAGCGTTTGCGTGTTTGGCCATGCGGCGATCAAATGGTTAGGCTGATAGCTAAGTGAAAATATCTGAAAGAATGGAGCTTGCCAGCTTAGACCGGTTTCGGGGTCGGTTAGCTGTATGTCTGTGAGGGTGGTGTCGAAACGGTTTGGGAAGCCGCGTACACTTAGGTCAGAGTATTCCACCTGCCAACCTTCAGCGCGGCGGGCATCCAGCCAGCTTTCGGTCGCTTTTTGCGACGCGGTTGCACCAATCACCCAATAGGCCGCCCAAGCGGTGGCGGCGACCAGAACGACGATGATCAGCTTGCGCATGTGGAATGTCCTTTTCCCGAAACCCGTGATGTTGTTTACAGGGCGCAAGATGGAAGGACCAGACAATGACTGACACGCCCCTTTGGGTCTTTGGCTACGGCTCGTTGATGTGGAACCCGGGCTTTGAGCCCGCAGAGCAGGTGCTGGCGCGCCTTGGCGGTTTTCACCGCTCCTTTTGCATGTGGTCGATCCATCACCGTGGCTCGGAAGAAGAACCGGGTTTGGTGCTGGCGTTGGACGAAGCCGACACCACCTGCGACGGGGTGGCCATGCGCGTGAAGGATGCCGAACGCGACAAGGTGTTGGCCTACCTGCGGGATCGTGAATTGGTCTCTGCGGCTTATGTTGAGCAGGTGCACGACTTGGAGTTGCGCGACGGGCGCAAGGTGCCAGCCTTGTGCTATGTGATCGAGCAAGATCACATCCAATACTGCGGCGGGATGGAGCTGGAACGCCAAGCGCAAGTTATCGCCAAAGCTGTGGGTGGGCGCGGTCCGAATACTGAATATCTGTATAACACGGCCCAGCAGCTCGACGCCTTCGGGATTGACGATGCCGACATGGAGTGGCTCGTGGCAAGGGTCCGCCAGTTGGCTGGCTAGATTGTCCTTTGAAAAAGGCTTTTGGCCCCCTATTGTGCCCTTAATAAAAAGAAGTCCGAGCATGACAGAGGCCACAATCTAATGGACACGTTAGCCGAGCGCGAGCACGCGCCGCAATTCACCCAGCCCGTACGCCAAATCATGGTCATGTTGATCATTCTAGGCCTTGTGGTGTTCGGCGGTTACCTGATTTATCCCGCTGTTTCGTCTGTCTTTTTGTCTAGTCCCTATCTGAACGGCGTCATCTTAGCCGTTTTCTTCGTGGGGGTTCTGGCCTGCTACTGGCAGGTTCTTCAGCTCATTTCCTCTGTGTCTTGGATCGAGAGCTTCGCCCAAGACCGCGCCGATCACGATGAATTCCGTGCGCCACGTCTGCTGGCGTCCTTGGCGGGCTTACTGCGTTCACGGGGCGCGCGGATGCAGATTAGTTCTGGCTCGTCGCGCACGATTTTGGACTCGGTCGCCACGCGGATGGACGAAGCACGCGATATCACGCGTTACATCGTCAACCTTTTGATATTTTTGGGACTTTTGGGAACTTTCTACGGCTTGGCAACAACCATTCCGGGTGTGGTGGACACGATCAGATCTCTCAATGTGGAAGAGGGCGAAAGCGGCGCTAAGGTCTTTGGCGAATTGATGAACGGGCTGGAAAGTCAGCTTGCGGGTATGGGCACGGCCTTCGCATCCTCCCTTTTGGGGCTGGCTGGGTCATTGGTGGTCGGGCTGTTGGAACTGTTTGCAGGGCATGGCCAGAATCGCTTTTACCGCGAGATGGAAGAGTGGCTCTCCACAATCACGCGCGTAGGGTTTTCAGCGGGCGAGGGCGAAAGCAGCGGCGGGTTTGACCAAGGGGTTGTGGCAACTGTGCTGGATCACATGGTCGAGCAAATCGACAGCCTGCAAGGCTTGTTTGTGCAAGGGGAGGCGGGCCGCGTCGCTTCTGCTGAAAAGCTGGATGGATTAACCTCCTCGCTGCAAACTCTGACGAACCGGTTGGATATGAGCATTGATCCCACCGAGGCATTGAACCGCGTGGCAGATGGTCAAGAGCGCCTGCTCGCTAAATTGTCAGAGAAGGTCGACGACGACATCGATCCGGAAAGCCGGATGCGGTTGCGCTCCATTGACGTACAACTTCTTAAAGTTTTGGAAGAAATGTCGGCAGGCCGCCAAGAAAGCATGTCACAAATGCATGGTGATCTGGCACAGGTTACACAAGCCGTCCGCCAATTGACCCGCGAACGCCGCCCGTCAAATACCCGTAGGCTGCCGGACCGCGAGCAGGGGGAATAGCCCAATGGCGCTATCCAGACGCAACGGTAAACGGTTCGAGGCCAACATATGGCCCGGATTTGTGGACGCTATGACAGCGTTGCTTCTGGTGCTGGTGTTCGTGCTGTCGATCTTCATGATCGTGCAATTCATGCTTAGCGAAAAAATTAGCTCCCAAGACAGCGAGCTTAACCAATTGACCGGCGAGGTTGCCTCCCTCGCGCAGGCATTGGGGTTGGAGCAGCAACGTAGTTTTGGCCTCGAGCAAAATATTGAAGATTTGGATGCCATTGCCGCACAACAAACGGCATTGATTGCATCCCTTTCAGCGCAAACAGAAGCTCAAAGCGGGCGCATCGCCAGTTTTGAAGAACAGGTGGCGGGCCTTCTGAGTGCTCGCGATGGGCTGCAACAGCAAGTCGCGAGCCTTACCGGTGATCTTGATGCGTCGCAAACGCAAGTCGCCGGATTGAGCGCACGCATTGAGGATATCGAAGCTGGATTGGCCCGTGAAATCAGTGAAAAGGAGGCGACACAACTCGCCTTGGCATCCGCGCGAGCCGAAATTGACGAGGGTGTGGAAGCCGCACGTTTGGCCGCCGCTCGGCGCGAAGCGTTGGAGGCATTGGTCGCTGATCTGGAGGCGCAATCGAGCAACCAAGTCGCAACTATCGAGGCTGCCGAAGCCGCAAAACTTGTTGATGCCGCGGCGGCGCAGGCCTTGCGCGACCGCTTGCAAAACGCGGATGCAGAATTGACCGCCATGACACTGGCGTTGGAGGCTCAGCGCCAAGAGGCTGAGGACACTTTAACCTTGTTGGCAGCGGCCCGCGCCGCCGAGAAAGCGTTAAACGACGAACTGGCATCCAGCCGCGCATCTGAAACTAGCCTTGATGACAAGTTGGCGGCAGCGCTTGCGGCGCAAGTGTTGGCCAGCGCCAATCTGGACGCCTCCAATGCAACGGAGAACACGCTTCGGGCCGAACTTGAAGCAGCCCTTGCGGCAGCGTCTCAGACAAACGCCGATCTTGAGAAAGCGAATGTGGCTCAAGAAGATTTGCGTCAACAATTGATCTCAGCATTAGCCGCAAAGGTTGCCGCCGAAACAAGCAAGGGTGATGCGCTAAGCGAAGCAGAGCAACGCGCGGCTTTGCTGGCGAGCGCACGTAGCGAATTGGCGAACGAGAAGGAAATCAGCCTTGAGAGCCAACGCACGGTGGAAGCCCTGAACCAACAGGTCGCCGCCCTGCGCACTCAGCTTGGATCCCTACAGTCAATCTTAGACGACGCTGACGCGCGGCGCGAAGCGTCTGACGTGCAAGTGCAGAACCTCGGCTCCGAGCTGAATTCGGCGCTGGCATTGGTCGCGTCCGAGCAGCGCGAGCGGGCCAAGCTTGAGGAAGCGGAACGTCTACGGCTGGAGGCTGAAGCGAAGGAGTTGAAAAATTACCGATCAGAGTTCTTCGGCCAGCTTCGCATATTGTTGGGCAACCAAGATGGCATCCGCATCGAGGGGGACCGCTTCGTGTTCTCCTCAGAGGTATTATTTCAACCGGGCCAAGCAGTGTTGTCGCCAGCGGGGCAGGGTGAAATCGCGAAAGTCGCGACCATCCTCGCGCGAGTGGCCGGAGACATACCTGATGGTTTGGACTGGGTCATCCGCGTCGATGGGCACACTGACAATGTGCCACTGTCTGGCTTCGGGCGGTTCGCCGACAACTGGGAGTTGAGCCAAGCTCGCGCCCTATCCGTTGTGCGCTACATGAGCCGCGAGTTGGGCATCTCACCTGGGCGTTTGGCCGCGAACGGGTTTGGGGAATTCCAACCGATAAACTTGGCAGACACGCCAGAGGCGCGCGCCCAGAACCGCCGGATCGAGTTGAAGCTTACCGAGAAATAGTCAACGTTTCGGCACTGAGAATCTGATCACCACGCATGAAGGTCACCACGCCTTCATATGTACCTCTTGGCCAGCCATCCGTGGGGCGTTTGCGTCCTGTGGCGCGAAATACTTGGGCCTGAGGCTTGGTGAATTCGACAATTTGATCATGCCGCCACCCCTGAGGCCCCGTGATGCTAAACTCCATCTGGTCGCCTGCGCGGGTGCCGAATGCATAGCCCCATAAAACCAATCCACTTGCCTCGGGGGCAAAGGATGCTGGATCTGGCAGGCCGTCTTTTATATCTGCGAATTCCGGCACCGCGTCGGAAAACCCCACATCCATCAATGCGCCCGCTTGGTAGTCGATCTTGTCTTCCCAAAGGGTAGAATTAGACGGCCCGCAGGTTCCTTTGGCATCAGGGGCGAAAGGGTCCACGACCTCGCCGTTGTGGCGTAGAGATATGTGAATATGTGGGAATACCGTTCTCCCGCTGAGACCAACCAACCCAAGTGGTGTGCCTTTGGCGACGCGCTGCCCTTTCTGGGCGCTCAGGGAGCCTTCGCGCATGTGGCAATACTGGGTCTCCCAGCCGTCGCCATGACTGATAACCAACCCGTTACCGCAATCTCTGCCGTTCAGGTCGGGTGCGTTGGGGGCATTGGAAGGGATGTCTGGCATGCCATCGCGCGTGGCGCGAACCGTGCCGGGGGCGGCAGCCAGAACGTTGATACCTGCCACCATCTCCCGCAGGGTTGCTACGCGAATGTCGGTCCCATTATGCCCGTCATAGGTAAGTGGGCCGCAGCTATGATCGCTGGCTCCCGGCCCGGGGTCACTGTCTACATAGTTTTGGATGAAGCAGTTCTTGCCCAGATCACAATCAATGGGCAGGGAGAAGAGGGGATCTTTCGCGGCCACGGGGGCCGCGAAAGCAGTTGTCAAAAGGATCGCAAGAAGGGGGCGCATTAGTCCGCCGTTAGTAACGGGGGCTTCTTCTTGGATGAAATTCGCGCGGCTTCGGGTTCAAGAATAGTGAGGTCAATCTCCCCCTTCTTGACGCCAACCTTAACCACACCACCTTTGGCCAGCTTGCCAAATAGCAGCTCCTCGGCCAGCGGCTTCTTGATGTGTTCTTGGATCACGCGACCCAATGGGCGAGCGCCCATCTTGTCGTCGTAGCCTTTGTCGCCCAGCCACTCCGCAGCAGCGGAGGTCAGCTCGAACGTTACGTTGCGGTCCATAAGTTGTGCTTCGAGTTGGAGCACGAACTTCTCGACCACGCGGGTGATGATTTTCTTGCCCAGTGGCGCAAAGCTGATCACCGCATCCAGACGGTTGCGGAACTCCGGCGTGAAGGTCCGCTCGATTGCGGCTGTGTCTTCACCTTCGCGGCGGTCGCGGCCAAAGCCGATGGCGGATTTGGACATTTCCATAGCACCCGCGTTGGATGTCATGATCAAGATCACATTGCGGAAGTCCACTGTCCGGCCGTTGTGGTCGGTCAGCTTGCCGTTATCCATCACCTGCAACAGGATGTTGTAGACGTCAGGGTGGGCTTTCTCCATCTCGTCAAGCAGAAGCACGCAGTGCGGATGTTGGTCCACTTGGTCGGTCAGCATGCCACCTTGATCAAAGCCCACATAGCCGGGAGGTGCACCAATAAGGCGTGATACCGCGTGCTTCTCCATGTATTCCGACATGTCAAAACGCAGCAGCTCTACACCCAACGTGCTGGCCAATTGCTTGGCCACCTCGGTTTTACCCACACCAGTAGGTCCGGCGAACAGGTAGTTGCCGATGGGTTTTTCTGGTTCGCGCAGGCCGGCACGCGCCAGCTTAATGGCGGATGACAGCGCCTCGATGGCATCGTCTTGACCGAAGACCACGCGTTTGAGGGCCTTCTCCAGATCTTTCAACACCTCTGCATCATCCTTAGAGACGCTCTTGGGTGGAATGCGGGCGATCTTGGCAACAACGGCTTCGATCTCTTTCGCGCCGATGGTTTTGCGGCGTTTGCTTTCCACCACCAAATGCTGTGCGGCACCCGCTTCGTCAATCACGTCGATCGCTTTGTCGGGCAGTTTGCGATCATGGATGTAGCGCGCCGCCAATTCCACCGCGGATTTAATCGCGTCGGTGGTGTATTTGATGTCGTGATGCTCCTCAAAGTAGGGCTTCAACCCTTTGAGGATTTTGATGGCGTCATCGACAGACGGCTCGTTCACGTCGATCTTTTGGAAACGGCGCACCAAGGCGCGATCTTTCTCGAAGTGCTGGCGGAACTCTTTGTATGTAGTCGAGCCCATGCAGCGCAGCTTGCCGCCCTGAAGTGCAGGCTTCAGCAGGTTAGACGCGTCCATGGCACCACCAGAGGTGGCTCCCGCGCCAATGACCGTGTGGATCTCGTCGATGAACAGCACCGCATCAGGGTGTTCTTCCATCTCAGTCATCACGGCTTTCAGGCGCTCTTCAAAGTCGCCACGGTAGCGGGTGCCAGCCAGCAGCGCGCCCATGTCGAGGGAAAAGATGGTGGCATTTGCCAAGATTTCGGGCGTCTCGCCTGCGACGATCTTATGGGCCAAGCCTTCCGCAATCGCGGTTTTACCTACACCAGGGTCGCCCACCAACAGGGGGTTGTTCTTGCGGCGGCGGCATAGCACTTGAATGCAGCGCTCTACTTCTTCGGAGCGGCCAATGAGCGGGTCGACGTCACCCTTTTGGGATTTGGCGTTCAGGTCCACGCAGTATTTCGCAAGTGCGGACTCTTTGGAGTCGCCTTCTACGTCGGATGGCTCTGGTGTGATGTCGTCGTCGAATTCAGATGATCCCGACACCGGACGCGCTTCGCCAAAGGAGGGGTCCTTGGCCACGCCATGGGCAATGAAGTTCACCGCGTCGTAGCGGGTCATATCTTGTTCTTGCAAGAAGAAGGCGGCGTTGCTTTCGCGTTCTGCAAAGATCGCGACCAATACGTTGGCGCCAGTGACTTCCGTGCGGCCCGATGACTGCACGTGAATGGCGGCGCGTTGGATGACGCGTTGGAAGGCGGCGGTTGGGACCGCTTCGGAGCCTTCGACATCTGTGACAAGCGTGGATAGCTCTTCTTCAATGAACTCCATCAACGTCTTGCGAAGGACGTCCAGATCAACACCACAGGCGTTCATAACCTTGGCGGCATCAGGCTCATCAATAAGTGCCAGTAGCAAATGCTCCAGCGTGGCAAGCTCATGGCGGTGGGTATTGGCTTGGGCCAACGCCGAATGAATGGCTTTTTCGAGAGTGTCTGAGAATGACGGCACCCTATGCTCCTTTGTTATCGAGGGCAGCTTCCGGGGCGAGGTCCCGGACGTTACCATTGCCTCTTAGACCTTACAGTTCGGTTTATATCGCCGATCTTCAAGTCTTTTCTTTTCACAATGAGCGTGAACAGCCCGAAAAGAAAGCAAGTATTTTTCCGGAATGGCTTACCGGCGTTATCATTCAGGTAAGATGTTCGCGCACCTTTGCAAGGGACGAAAAGCGATGCAAAGTGATGTTCATGCGCAAGGGGCCGATTTATGCATCTCGATGTCCAAGATTTGAAGAAATTTTACTACCGCACGGGGCTGGGCCGCGTGGCGCAACGTGCGGTGCGTGACCAAGTGCGCGCACTTTGGCCGGATGCCAAGGGGCAGACCGTTGTTGGATACGGATTTGCGGCCCCTTTGCTGCGGCCATTTATTGGCGAGGCGCGTCGCGTGATGGCACTGATGCCGGGGCCGCAAGGGGTTATGCATTGGCCTGCGGGGCAGGACAATATGTCGGTCCTGTGCGAGGAAACTCTTTGGCCGCTGGAAACGGGGCAGGCGGATAAGCTGGTGGTGATGCACGGGCTCGACACAACCGAGAACCCGACTGCCTTGTTGGATGAGTGTTTTCGGGTTCTGGGCCCCGGAGGGCGGGCGCTGTTTGTGGTGCCAAATCGTGCGGGCTTATGGGCGCGGCGTGACGGGACGCCGTTTGGTCATGGGCGGCCGTACTCGTTAACGCAGATTGAGACGCAGTTGAAACGGCACTCGTTCACGCCGGAGGGTCATCGGGCGGCATTGTTCTCTCCTCCGAGCCAGCGAAAGGTCTGGCTCAAATGGGCGAATAGTTTTGAGACCGTCGGGCGCAAGGTCTCGACCTATTTTGCGGGCGGGGTGCTGATCGTTGAGGCCAGCAAGCAGGTCTATGCCCCAAAGAAGAAAGGGCTCGCGGTCAAAGTGCGCGCGCCATTGCGCATTCTGGAGGGGGCTGCGAATCCTGTGTCGGGGCGTGAGGCTAAATAAATTGAATTAAGCAGTCGTTAAGGTGACTCGCGAAGGGATTTTGGTCGAATTCGGACAGGTCCGGAAGAAATAATGTGGCTTCATTCCGTCGCACCTATTACTGCAATCGCCTGTTCCCCAATAAAAGAAGGGGATTAGGCGGCAAATAGAGCTACTATTATATTAGCCTTCCCTGTTGCGATGTTGACCCTGCTTTGCTAGATCACCACTGATTTTGAAGGCTGCGGGTTTAGCGGCCTTTATTGCAACGGCTACGCCAGACTTCTTAGATTAAGTTTGCGGGCCTCGTTACGGAAGGGTGGACGTGTCCGAACCAGTCTCGATCTCCACAGGCATCGCCGGTCGTTATGCGACTGCCGTGTTTGAATTGGCCAAAGAGGGCAAAAAGCTGAAAGCGTTGGAAACCGACGTGGACACGCTGGACGCCGCATTGGCCGGAAGCTCTGATTTCCGCGATCTGATCGCATCGCCGCTGTACTCACGTGAGCAGCAAGCCAGCGCGATTGGGGCAATCTCCAAAAAAATGAAGCTGTCACCAACCGTGGCCAATACGTTGAACCTGATGGCCGGCAAACGCCGTCTGTTCGTTCTACCGCATTTGGTCTCCGAGTTGCGTGGGCTGATCGCCGACGAAAAAGGCGAAGTTACTGCTGACGTTATTGCCGCGAAGGCGTTGACCAAGGCGCAACAGGACAAACTTGCCAAGACGCTGAAAGCGACTGTGGGCAAAGATGTGAAAATCAATATGGCCGTCGATGAAAGTCTCATTGGCGGTCTTGTCGTAAAAGTGGGTTCCAAGATGATCGATACGTCGATCCGCTCGAAACTTGCTTCCCTCCAGAATTCCATGAAAGAGGTCGGATAAAATGGCGATCCAAGCTGCAGAAATTTCTGCGATCCTGAAAGACCAAATCAAAAACTTCGGCAAAGAAGTCGAAGTTGCTGAAGTTGGTCGCGTATTGAGCGTTGGTGATGGTATCGCCCGCGTTTACGGTCTCGACAATTGCCAGGCTGGTGAGATGGTCGAATTCCCTGGCGGCATTCAAGGCATGGCCCTGAACCTCGAGAATGACAACGTTGGTGTTGTTATCTTCGGGTCCGACAGCCAAATCAAAGAGGGCGACGTTGTAAAGCGTACGAACTCTATCGTGGACGTCCCTTCGGGTGACGAGCTGCTGGGTCGCGTTGTTGACGGTCTGGGTAACCCGCTGGACGGCAAGGGCCCGATCAAAACAAAGAACCGTGCTGTTGCTGACCAAAAGGCACCAGGCATTATTCCACGTAAGTCGGTTCACGAGCCAATGGCGACTGGTCTGAAGTCTGTGGACGCGATGATCCCAGTTGGTCGTGGCCAGCGCGAGCTGATCATTGGTGACCGTCAAATCGGTAAAACAGCGATCGCGCTTGACGCCATCCTGAACCAAAAATCCTACAACGACGCTACTGGCGACGACGAAAGCAAGAAACTCTACTGCGTCTACGTTGCGATTGGCCAAAAGCGCTCCACTGTTGCGCAGTTGGTTAAGAAACTCGAAGAGTCCGGCGCGATCGAATACTCGGTTGTTGTTGCTGCGACTGCTTCTGACCCTGCTCCGATGCAGTTCTTGGCGCCATACGCCGCGACTGCGATGGCTGAGCACTTCCGTGACAACGGTCGCCACGCTTTGATCATCTACGATGATTTGACCAAGCAAGCTGTGTCCTACCGTCAAATGTCCTTGCTTCTGCGTCGCCCACCGGGCCGTGAAGCTTACCCTGGTGACGTTTTCTACCTTCACTCCCGTCTGCTCGAGCGTTCTTGCAAATTGAACGAAGACAACGGTTCCGGTTCCTTGACGGCGCTGCCGATCATTGAAACCCAAGGTGGTGACGTGTCCGCGTTTATTCCGACCAACGTGATTTCGATCACTGACGGTCAGATCTTCCTTGAGACTGAATTGTTCTACCAAGGCATCCGCCCTGCGGTGAACACAGGTCTGTCGGTGTCTCGTGTGGGCTCTTCCGCTCAAACGAACTCGATGAAGTCTGTTGCTGGTCCGGTTAAGCTGGAGCTTGCTCAATACCGTGAGATGGCTGCGTTTGCGCAGTTCGGCTCCGACCTTGATGCCGCTACTCAGCAGTTGCTGAACCGTGGTGCGCGTTTGACTGAGCTGATGAAACAGCCACAGTACTCGCCGCTGACCAATGCTGAGATCGTTTGCGTTATCTATGCAGGCACCAAAGGCTACCTTGATAAGATCGAAGTCTCTGACGTCGGTCGTTTCGAGGCCGGCTTGCTGGCGCACCTGCGTGGCAAAGGCAAAGCTGTTCTGGACATGATCACCAAGGATGACCCAAAGATTAAGGGTGATGCCGAGGCGGCCATCAAGGCAGAGCTAGACGCGTTCGCAGCTGACTTCGCATAAGGGGGGCTTAGGCAGATGCCAAACCTCAAGGTTCTAAAAAATCGGATCGCGTCGGTCAAATCGACCCGCAAGATCACGAAAGCGATGCAAATGGTCGCCGCTGCTAAACTGCGCCGTGCGCAGGAAGCAGCGGAGGCTGGCCGTCCCTACGCCCAACGGTTTAACGCCGTTATGGCGCAGTTGGCCGGTGGCGTGTCCGCTGACAGTGGCCCAGAGCTGCTGGTCGGGAACGGCGCTAACCAGACACATCTGTTGGTCGTTATGACCGCAGAGCGTGGCCTGTGTGGTGGCTTTAACGGCAACATCGCTAAGCTGGCCCGTGCGGCCGCTCATAAACTCATGGCCGAAGGCAAAACGGTGAAAATTCTCACCGTTGGCAAGAAGGGCCGCGAAGCGCTGAAACGCGAATTCGGGGAACTTTCCATCGGCCACGTGGACCTGTCGGAAGTGAAGAAGCTTGGTTACGACAATGCCTCTGGTATTGCGCAAGACCTGCTGACACGCTTTGACGCTGGTGAATTTGACGTCGCGAAGATCTTTTACTCGACCTTCCAGTCCGTCATCAGCCAAACGCCGACAGAACAGCAAATCATCCCAGCCGACTTCAGCAATGTTGAAGCCAGCGAGGAAGCCACGCTGTACGACTACGAGCCAAGCGAAGAAGGCATCCTTGCCGACTTGCTGCCGCGCGCAGTTGCCACGCAAATCTTCTCGGCCCTGTTGGAAAACGGCGCGTCTGAGCAGGGTGCACGGATGTCCGCTATGGACAACGCGACCCGCAACGCAGGCGATATGATTGATAAACTGACTGTCGAGTACAACCGCTCGCGTCAGGCTGTCATCACCAACGAGCTTATCGAAATCATTTCGGGCGCTGAAGCGCTCTAGACCCCGGAGAACCTCAACATGGCCAATGTTAAAGGCAAAATTACACAGGTTATTGGTGCGGTCGTCGACGTCCAATTCGCCGATGACCTGCCTGAGATCCTCAACGCGCTGGAAACAGACAACAACGGCAAAAAGCTGGTGTTGGAAGTTGCTCAGCACCTTGGCGAAAACACCGTTCGTGCGATTGCGATGGACTCGACCGAAGGCTTGGTCCGCGGTCAGGAAGTGATCAACACTGAAGGTCAGATCACTGTTCCAGTGGGCACTGGCACTTTGGGCCGTATCCTGAACGTAACTGGCGATCCAGTGGACGAGCAGGGCCCAGTTAAAGCATCCGGCCGCCGCCCAATTCACGGCGAGGCTCCTGCTTTTGAAGACCAGTCCACAGCAACTGAGATCCTGGTAACAGGCATCAAAGTTATCGACTTGCTGGCTCCATACACCAAAGGCGGCAAAATTGGCCTCTTCGGTGGTGCGGGTGTTGGTAAGACAGTTTTGATCATGGAACTGATCAACAACATTGCGAAGGTGCACTCCGGTGTGTCCGTGTTCGCGGGTGTTGGTGAGCGTACGCGTGAAGGTAATGACCTTTACCACGAGATGATCGAATCCGGTGTTATCGTTCCAGACAACTTGGAAGACTCCAAAATTGCGCTGGTTTACGGCCAAATGAACGAGCCTCCCGGTGCGCGTATGCGTATCGCTTTGACTGGCCTGTCCTTGGCTGAGCAGTTCCGTGATGACACAGGCTCTGACGTTCTGTTCTTCGTGGATAACATCTTCCGCTTTACACAAGCTGGTTCCGAAGTGTCCGCGCTTCTGGGTCGTATTCCTTCCGCTGTGGGCTACCAGCCAACACTGGCAACCGACATGGGTGCGATGCAAGAGCGTATCGCTTCCACAAAAGCGGGCTCGATTACGTCTGTTCAAGCCGTATACGTTCCTGCGGATGACCTTACTGACCCGGCACCTGCGACGTCCTTTGCTCACCTTGACGCGACTACGGTTCTTGACCGTGCGATCTCGGAAAAAGGCATCTATCCTGCGGTTGACCCGCTCGACTCCACATCGCGCCTGATGGACCCTGCGGTTGTTGGCGAGGAGCACTACGGTGTTGCCCGTGACGTCCAAGGTATCCTGCAGCGCTACAAGTCGCTTCAAGACATCATCGCCATCCTTGGTATGGACGAGCTGTCTGAGGACGACAAAATGACAGTGACACGTGCTCGTAAGATCGAGCGCTTCCTGAGCCAGCCGTTTGACGTGGCGAAGGTGTTCACTGGTGCAGACGGTAAGCAGGTTGCTCTGGAAGACACGATCGCGTCGTTCAAAGCAGTTGTGGCTGGTGAGTATGATCACCTTCCAGAAGGCGCTTTCTACATGGTTGGTGGCATCGACGAAGTTGTTGCTAAAGCCGAGAAAATGGCCGCGGAAGCAGCCTAAATTCAAGGAGGCCATGATATGGCTGATATGATGCAATTCGATCTGGTCTCGCCCGAGCGGCGTTTGGCCTCAGTGCAGGCTTCCGAGGTGCAAATCCCCGGGGCCGAGGGTGACTTCACCGCTATGGCGCAACACGCGCCGGTGATCACCACCTTGCGCCCAGGCGTGCTAAAGGTTGTGACGGCGTCCGGTACCGATGAATATTTGGTAACGGGCGGTTTCGCTGAAGTTGGGGCAACTGGGACATCTGTTCTGGCTGAACGCGCCTTCGCGAAAGCGGATGTGACACCTGAGCTGTTGGAGGACCTTGTCAAAGAGGCCAACATGCAGCGTGATGCAAGCAACACAGATGTGGCGGCGAAATATGCCGATGATCTGGTTGCAGCGAGCACTCAGATCACGGGCTAAGCCGGTTGAGAGACACGTATTTGTGCAACGAAATTAAAAAGCTCCGCGTTTGCGGGGCTTTTTTTTCGATTTGCTCATGTATGAAGGTTACCTTAATGAATGCCGCCATAGTGTCGCGTAAATTTGTGAGTACCATCGCCGTATAAGGGTAAGTCATGCAACGACTGACGAACAACAACATCGGAATCTCGCAAGGCTCTCGGGTTTTGTTCTCCGATTACATCGATGATGGCCCTATGTGGACCGGTACAGGTCCGCGCGAGCATCGCTTTGATGTAAAATTTGCCGAAAACTATGCGACGGTGCCCAATGTTATGGTCTCGATCGCCATGTGGGACAGCGATACCAAAACAAATCAACGCATGGATATCGCAGCGGAGAACATTTCTGAGAGCGGGTTTGAGTTGGTCTTCCGCACGTGGGGTGACAGCCGCGTGGCGCGGGTGCGGGCCAATTGGATGGTCATCGGCCCGCTTCCAAATGAAGACGATTGGGAGCTGTATTAAACCAGCCCAAATGTGCCTGCGGCACGCGATTGTTTGATGGGGGCTAGGCCCCCAAACCCCCAAGGTATTTTTGAAGCAATGATGAAGAGGGCGGCGCGCGCCCCCAGCTTGCCTATTAGGTGTTGGGGTAGAGGCTCTCGTAGATCGGTTCCAGCGTCGCATTGTCGAACAGCGACGAGACCGACATCCCACCTGAGATATTCAAGATGGCTTGCGCAAACATTGGCGCCGTTGGCACGATGCGGATGTTGTCGCAGGCTTTGACTGCGGCTGTCGGCTCGATGCTATCGGTGATGACGAGGCTTTTCATAACCGAGTTTGTGATGCGCTCAACGGCTGGGCCGGACAACACGCCGTGGGTGATGTAGCTGTGGACCTCGGTGGCGCCTGCGTCCATCAAGACTTCGGCGGCCTTGCATAGGGTGCCAGCGGTGTCGCAGATGTCGTCCACGATGATGCAGCGTTTGCCCTCAACGTTGCCGATTACGGTCATTTCAGCCACTTCGCCTGCTTTCTCACGGCGTTTGTCCACGATGGACAGCGGGGCTTTGATACGTTGAGCCAATTCGCGGGCGCGCGCCACGCCGCCTACATCAGGCGAGACGACCATAACGTCATCCATGTCTTGGAAGTGGTGCAAGATATCCAGAGCGAAAATTGGCGAGGCGTAGAGGTTGTCCACCGGCACGTCGAAGAAGCCTTGGATTTGGGCCGCGTGCAGGTCCATGGTTAAAACCCGTTCGATGCCGGCTTTCTCGATCAGGTTGGCAACCAGCTTGGCGGAGATCGGTGTGCGGGCCTTGGTGCGGCGGTCTTGGCGAGCGTATCCGAAGTAGGGGATCACTGCGGTGATGCGGGCGGCGGAGGAGCGCTTCAGCGCATCGCTCATGATCAGCAGCTCCATCAGGTTGTCATTGGCGGGGTTGGACGTGCTTTGGATGATGAACATATCCTCGCCGCGGACGTTCTCGAACACCTCGACAAATATTTCGCCGTCGTTGAAGCGTTCGACCCGTGTGTCGATGGGTTTTACGCTTTGGCCGCGGTGCATGGACATGCGTTTCGCAATGCTTTCGGCAAGCGGAATATTCGAGTTACCGGCGATGAGTTTTGGATCGGTATTGACTGGCATGTGGTGTCCCCGTTTGGCAGCGATCACGGCCCTGTGTTCCCCAACTGGGCCGCGTTGCGCTCCCCGTAACACCCGACTAGGATTCGCGCAAAGACTTAACCCGAAAAAAGGATGCGTAAATGACGCAGATTGATGTCTATTTCTCCACTCTATCCCCGTTTACCTATTTGGCGGGCCTACGGCTTGAAGGTGTTGCGGCGAAGCACGGGGCCACGGTCAACTATAAGCCTATGGATATTATGGGGTTGTTTGGGCGTACTGGCGGCACACCTCCAGGTCAGCGCCACCCGAACCGCCAAGAGTGGCGCCTGTTAGATATGGAACGCTCTGCAAAGAAGCTCGGGATGCCGATTAACCTGAAACCGGCGCATTGGCCAACAAATCCTGCACCGTCTTGCTACGCGATTATTGCCGCACAGGCGTCCGGTGCGGACGTGGGCGAATTGATTCACGGCTTTACCACGGCCTGTTGGGCTGAAGAGCGTGACATTTCTTCTGACGAGGTTGTACGCGATGTGCTCACTGCAGCGGGTCTTGATCCTGCATTGGCTGACAAAGATATGCTTGGCAGCGCTGAGCAATACACCAAGAACACGGATGATGCGGTTGCCGCAGGCGTCTTTGGAGCGCCGACATATATCACAGACACAGGCGCGCGGTTTTGGGGGCAGGATAAGATCGAGGATCTGGATCTGCACCTGTCGGGCAAGCTGTAAGTTTGAAGCGATAAAACCCCCTGTTGCGCGTTATCCGCGCAGCAGGGTGATCAATTGGTCAATCTCGGATGTGGGCTTGGACCAATCGCATACAAAGCGCGCTCGGATCAGCTCGTCATCAGGGCCGTCTAGCGAGGCGTCTGACGGGAAGAGGTAGTATTGCGCACCAGCCCCCATTGCGCGGCGGTGTGCGGCGCGGGGCAGGTTGGCGAAGACCATATTGGCTTGCGGTGTGTCGGGAATTTCCGCTCCCGCGATGGTTTCCAATCCTTTGACCAGACGCGCGCAGTTGGCGTTGGCTTGTGCGCCCAGTTCCAACCACAGATCGCCAGACAGGTAGCCCTCCATCTGCGCCGACAAGAAGCGGTGCTTGGAGAACAGATGCGCCCCACGTTTGCGGCGCAATTCAAATTCCCACGCTTTTTCAGGATCGAAGAAGATCACGGCTTCGACGCCCGCGCAGCCGTTTTTGGTGCCGCCGAAGGACACCATGTCGATGCCTGCCTTCCAGGTCATATCCGAGGCTGAGCATCCAAGCGCTGCGCAAGCATTTGCAAAGCGGGCCCCATCTAGGTGGGTTTTCAGCCCGTGGTCCTTGGCGATGGCGGTGATCTGGGCAATCTCGCCCAAGCTGTAGAGCGTGCCGACCTCGGTGGCTTGTGTGATGGTAACAGGGCCCGGTTGGGCGCTATGCACATCCTTTTGGCCTGTGGTCGCAATGGCGCGCCTTAGGGCGTCTGGGTCCATCTTGGCCCCAATGCCGTCAACAAGGGTCAGCTTGGCTCCGTTGGAGTAGAAGTTCGGCGCGCCGCATTCGTCTTCCTCCACATGAGAGACGCGGTGGGCGAAGATCGTGTCCCAGCTGTTGGTGTATGTGGACAGGGCCAGCGCGTTGGCGGCGGTGCCGGTAGCGACGAGATAGACGGCGGCCTGAGGGGCCTCAAAGGTGGCGCGGATCATGTCGCGGACGCGGGGCATGATGGTGTCGTTGCCGTAGGGCATCTCGTAGCCGGAATTGGCTGCTATGATTGCGTCCAGCACGCGCGGGTGCATTGGGCCTGCATTGTCGGATGCAAAGTTCATGGCGTCAGTCCTCGATAATGTAGTTTTCCCATTCGTCCTCGGAGACTTCGAACTCCGGAACGGTCCATCCTTGCACGGATGCACCCGCGTCGTGAACCGTCTGTGCCGTTCCCGAAATGAGCGGGTGCCAGTCAAACAGCGGCTTACCCTCGGCCAGCAGCCGGTAGGCGCAGGTGGGGGGCATCCAATAGGCGATCTCGTCGATGTTAGAGGGGGTCAGTTGCACGCAGTCGGGGACGAATTGCTTGCGGATGTCGTATTGGGCGCAGCGGCAGGTTTCGCCGTCAAGAAGGCGGCAGGCGACGCTGGTGAAGGCGATCTCGAAGGTGTCCTCGTCTTCCAGCTTGTTCAGGCAGCACCGCCCGCAACCGTCGCATAGGGCTTCCCATTCTTTCTCCGACATGTTCTTGAGCGGGACTTTTTCCCAGAACTTATGCCGCAGCCCGTCGCGTTGGATCGGGTCGGTCATAGAGCAGTTAAGATGGTGCGGGCGCGTTCGCAATCGGCGTCCATTTGGGTGATCAAGGCCTCAAGAGTGTCGAATTTTTCCTCGCCGCGCAGATATTCCACCAAAGCGACGGATAGGGTCTCGCCATATAGGTCGCCCTTAAAGTCGAACAGGAAGCTTTCGCAGTTGGGCCAGTTCATACCGAACATTGGGCGCACCCCAATGGAGGCCGCTCCAAGGTATTTGCCCTTATGGGGGCCTGTCAGCACATCGACCAAAATGGCGTAGACGCCAAATTTCGGCGGGTGCAGACCGTCGATGGACATATTGGCCGTGGGGTAGCCCAAAACGCGGCCCCGTTGGTCGCCTTGGATCACTTCGCCGTCAATGCGGTGCCAATGGCTGAGCATTTGGGCTGCATCACGAGGGCGCCCGTCTGCCAAAGCGGCGCGAATGTTGGTGGAGGACACTTGATTGGTGCCTTGGGTCACAAGCTCGGCCACGGTGACGCCAAAGCCATATTGCGTGCCGAATGCTTTTAGCATCTCAACGTTGCCCTCACGTCCTTTGCCGAAACGGAAGTCAGCGCCAACAACGACATGGGTCAGTCCCAAACCTTGGGCAATCACGTCGCGCGCGAACTCCTCGGCAGTTAGGCCGGCCAAGCTTGGGTTGAAATTCAGTTGATACAGACGCTCCACGCCAAGCTTCTCTAGGCGGTGGGCCTTGGCTTCGGCATTCATCAAGCGAAAGGGCGGGGCGTCTTTGGCGAAAAATTCGCGCGGGTGGGGCTCAAAGGTGACGACACCCAGCGGGGCGTCAGGGGCCGCTTCGCGTGCGATCTTGATGACCGCTTGATGACCGATGTGAACGCCGTCGAAGTTGCCAATGGCCGCGGTGGCACCGCGGTCCTGTGGTCTTACAAACTGATAGTCTCGGATGATCCTCATGGCGATTGCGTAAACGCCGTGGCGCAGGGGCGCAAGTCTTAGTCGAACTTGCGCGATGGGGCCAAAACAATCGCTTCGCCTTTCAACACGTTTTTGCCGTCAACTTCGCAGCGAGTATGCATGGTGACGCGGCGCTTGGCGTGGTCGATATCTGTGACCTCTACCTCGGCTAAAACCATGTCACCGGGGCGCACTGGGGCCATGAATTTCAGGGTTTGCCCAAGGTAGACCGTGCCATGTCCGGGCAGTTGCTCGCCTATGACGGCAGAGATCAGGCCAGCGGTCAGCATCCCATGGGCAATGCGTCCCTCGAAGATGGTGTCTTCGGCATAGGCGTCGTCAAGATGCACCGGATTATGGTCCGTGGAGACCTCGGCAAACAGCTCGATGTCGCGGTCGGTCACCTGCTTGCGCAGATGCCGCTTCATGCCGATCTCAATATCCTCAATGCAAATAGTGCCACGAGGTAGGTTGTCTGTGCGATGAGCGACAAGCATGGTGAGTAACTTTCAAGCGTGAATCATTTCGTGTTTGAAATATAATTACTTTGCAGTCGCAGCAAAGTCTAGACGTTTCTAGACTAACGCAGGAAGCCAATCGTATAGGTTGGCGACACCATTTCCTTCTCTAGATATGCGCTGAGAAGGGCAGGGTCTGGTTGATGCGTGGTTTTGGTCTCTTCGGCGGCAAGCCCGCCAGAGATGAATAGGGAATCGAGATCTTCCCCCATTGCGCCGCTGACATCCGTTAAAACGCCGTCACCGATGCACAAAATGCGGTCGTCCGCGATGGTGTCGCCCAAGGCGGCCAAGCGGCGGCGGGCCAGATCGTAGATGGGTGGGTGCGGCTTGCCGAAGTACAGGCTTTCGCCGCCCATTTCGGTGTAGAGCTTGGCCAAGGCGCCCGCGCACCATTCGCGTTTCTCGCCGCGGTCCACCACGATGTCGGGGTTGGCGCACAGCAACTTCAGACCCTTTTGCTTGGCGTAAAGGAACTCTGGGCGCATGCCTTCTGGATCCGCAAACGGGTCCACTGGGCCGCAGCACACGATGCCTTCGGCCTCTTCTAGGCTGACTTTTTCAACTGCCACTGGGTTTTCGACAATTTCCAACGGGTCGAAGAACGTGTCGTCATGCGGCTGACCAATGAAATACACCTTGGACCCAACAGCCCCGTTAAACATGGCAAAGCGCGCGCTATCGCCGGATGTGGCGATGGCGTCCCAGCTGTCCTCGGCCACGCCGATTTTTCCCAGTTGCGCTTGCACGGAGGCGTGGTGGCGCGGGGCGTTGGTCACGAAGATCACCTTGCCGCCCTTGGCGCGGTAGGCTTGCATGGCGGAAACCGCATCCTCAAAGGGCACCAACCCGTTGTGAATGCAGCCCCAGAGGTCAACAAACAGCGCGTCATAGCGATCGGAAATTTCGGACAGATGGGTGACGATCTGGGACATGTGTGGACCTCAAAATTGGATGTCGGATAACCGTCGGCTTTCCGTCTGCATTTTGTCGGGCACCGTCAATTTCAAATCACGGTGCCCGATGGTGGCTTATTGGGGTGCTAACTTAGACCTTCAGGTTCGGGATGATCTGTTTTTTGCGGCTCATCACGCCAGGAAGAACAACGCTGTCCCCAGAGACCGACGCGTCGAATGATTTCTCCGCCACGCGCTTGGATAGGTCGTTCGGGATCAGCATGGTGGCTTCTTCGTTGAGGATGTCGACGACGAACAACAGAACTTCGTTCACCTTGTCTTCGCCAGCAACGGCAGGCATCGCTTCCATGATCTCGGCCTTGCGGTCTAGAACCATTTTCGGGCTGGTTGTCTCCAGCACCGAGACGCGGAACTTTACGCCTTCAACTTCGTATTCTTTGCTGTCCATGCGCAGCAGTTCAGCCGCCGAAAAGGCCGAGACATCGGATTTCGCAGCAAACATGTCAGCCGCGTAGGCTGCGATGTCGATGCCCAGATCGGCGGCCAGCTTATTCGCCAGCTCGCGGTCTGTGTCGGTGGTGGTGGGGGAGCGGAATTCAAGCGTGTCGGACAAGATGCATGACAGCATCGCACCTTTGATGTTTTCTGGCATGTGGGCTGCGTGCTCGCCCATCAGGTCGTGCATGATGGTGGCGGTGCAGGCCAATGGGCGGATGGTGATGTCAATCGGGCCGGCTGTTTCCAAGCCGCCAACCAGCTTGTGGTGGTCGATGATGGCTTGCACGTCTGCGCCGTTAATGTTGGCGGGCAGCTCGGCGGGGTTGTTGGTGTCTACGATTACGCAGGCTTGGCCGTCGGCGACATTGTCGATGATTTCCGGTTTGGCAAGGTTCCAGCGCTCCAGAACGAAGGCGGCTTCTGTGTTCGGCTCGCCCAGCAATTTGGCGGCTGCGTCGCCGCCTGTGTGGTTGATGAACCATTCCCAGATCAGTGGGGAGCCGGTGCTGTCGGTGTCAGGGGATTTGTGGCCGAATACGAAAGTGGTCATGGGTGCGTCCTCGATAAATGCATGCGTCTTTGCGGGCCTTATAGGAGTGCGCGTGCGGCTTGTCACGCGGGCTTACATGCGGCGAATTACGCAGCAGAGGACCGCGCAATCTTGAGGTCGGGCGTGAAGGGGATATCCACCAGTTCGGGGGCCAGATGGGCCAACAGCGCGTCGTTGTAGGTGTTCGCGCGGCGCTCGGCCACGGGCAGGCGCATGCAGGCGGCGATAATGGCGCGGTCATTGAACGGGTTCACAAGGAAATTGCGTGTGTAGCCGTAGAATTTAGGCTGCCATCCGGGCAACAGGCTTTCGATAAAGGCAAAGTCATAGGCCAAATGCTGCGCGCCCTCGGGGAGGCTTGATTTCCACGCGAGGTAATCCGGTTTGAAGGCTTCGATGGTCTGCGCGCCGCCGTCATTCAAGATCGCCAAGCGTTCAACGGCGTAATCTGCGTCATGCCCGTCGGGGTGGGCGGCATCTTGGGACAGGCCACGTTTCCAATGGTTGGCTTTCAGGATTTCCATGACATTGCCGCGCAGCACCACGCCTTTGGGGATCTTGCGCGCCAGCCCGTCTAGGATGTCGTTATTCGCATCGCCGACAAACCCGCCCGCCAAGCGGAAGGCCGTTTTTTGGCGTCTGCGGGCAGGGCGGCTTAGGGTGTCGCGGTTCTGCGCTGTGTCGGTGAAAGACGCATAGGTCTGGTGGTTGAGGCTCAAGGTCTGAGCCAGTTGCTCCGCCACTTCGGCGTCAATCTGGCCCTGCCAGTTCGACACGAAGGTATAGCTATGATCGATATGCGCCAGATGCGGCTTGGCGGCGGCGGCAAGGTTGCGGCTGTCACGCCCGCCGGTCAAAGGCAGCAAGGTGGTGTTGGATTTGGCGATGGCGCTGATCACGCTGCTCAGGCGTTGTCCCATGTCTGCGATAGTGCGCTCTGGCGTATCCAGCGGGAAACCGGCGTCGGCTTTCGGCCAGAAGCGAGACAAAGCGAAGCTGTTCAAGCCCAACCGGTGGTTGGGCATGACCCCACATACAAAGGCGTCGCGGGTGTGGCCAAGGGCGTAGCTGCCACGCCCCGCTTGGACGGCGTCCACATCAAAGCGTGGGTTGTCGATCAGCGGGCGGTTGATGCACATCAGCGGGGTTGAGGCGACGGTGCGGGTGTTCGCGTCATAGACGACGCCCATGGATCCGGTGGGGTCTGCATAAACTGCGCCCTGCGCGTCAAACGCCACGAAGCGGCCAGCGGCATGGGTGGCGAAGCTCTCGAAGTCGCCGCTCAATGTGTAGCCGTCGCCGACCAACGTGCCGTCACCGTCTACTGCGATCCCTAAAAGTAGCCCTGCAAAGCCGCCCGATGAGGCGTTTAGACGAGCAAAGGGGATGCTGCGGCAGTGGTGCAGGAACCAGTCGTCGCCCAACTCGCTGATGCGGTATCCGTCTATTGCCAGTTCGGTGGATTGGCTCAGTGTGAACTGGCCACGAAAGATGCGGGCGAAGTCCAGTTTGGCCGCTTCGCAGGCCGTATGGGCCGCAAGGGGGGCGCTTAACATGTGGGCGGCTCCTGTTTGGGGCTCTGATTGTTCTGCTCTTGTTACGCGGATGATACACCATGGCTTGGGTGTTTGGCAAAACCTTGTTGCCGGTTGCGCGCGCCGTGTAGCCTTGCTGCCATGACCAAAGAAACAGAGCTATATGCGCCAGTGAAATCCTTCCTTGAGGGGCAGGGCTACGAGGTGAAGGGCGAAATCGGTGCCTGCGATGTCGTGGGGATGCGTGGCGACGATGATCCGGTGATTGTGGAGCTGAAAACCGCCTTCTCGCTAAGCCTGTTTCACCAAGGGATTGCGCGGCTGTCGATGTCGGATGACGTCTATATTGCGGTGCCGCGCAAAACAGGTAAGCCGTTTCAAAAGGCACTGAAGGAAAATACCGCGATGTGCCGCAGGTTGGGGCTGGGGCTGCTGACCGTGCGTCTGTCCGACAAATTGGTGGAGGTCCACGCGGACCCGACCCCCTACGCCCCGCGCAAGTCAAAGAAACGCAAGGGGCGGCTATTGAAGGAATTCGCGCGGCGGGTGGGTGACCCTAACGATGGCGGGGCCACACGGCACGGGTTGATCACGGCGTATCGGCAGGATGCCATTCGTTGCGCGCGCTTCTTGGCGGTGCACGGGGCATCCAAAGGTGCGAAGGTGGCGGAGTGGGCTGAGGTGCCTACGGCCACGCGCCTGATGCGTGACAATCACTACGGTTGGTTCGACAAGGTGGCGAAAGGTGTCTACGACCTGAACGCCCAAGGCCATAAGGGCCTGAACGACTACGGCGATCTGTCGGTTTAAGTTTCCTTCAAGAATCTTGGGTGTGGCGGTTGACTCATGCTCAACCGCTCCTTAGCTATCCGTCGTTGGCACTCGCATAAGGTGAGTGCTAACGGCTTCGGCAAGGCCGAGGCCATGGGAGTAATATTGGAGCTAAGGAGCACCAAACGATGGCATTGAAACCGCTTCACGACCGCGTTCTTGTAGAACGTGTTGAAGGCGACGAAAAAACCGCAGGTGGTTTGATCATCCCTGAGAGCGCAAAAGAAAAACCAGCTGAAGGCATGATTGTTGCCGCTGGCGAAGGCGCACGTAAAGACTCGGGCGAACTGATCCCTATGGCAGTCAAAGAAGGCGACAAAATTCTGTTCGGCAAATGGTCCGGCACAGAAGTCACCGTTGACGGCAAAGAACTGCTGATCATGAAAGAAAGCGACGTTCTGGGCATCATTTCCTAAGGGAAGTGATCGGGCCTCGGCCCACCTCAGATCCATCTCGCAAGACTAATGCATTTCAAAGGAGCACATGAAAATGGCTGCTAAAGACGTAAATTTCGGCACAGAAGCCCGGAACAAGATGCTGAAGGGTGTCAACGTTCTGGCTGACGCTGTAAAAGTTACCCTCGGTCCTAAAGGCCGTAACGTGGTACTGGACAAATCCTTCGGCGCACCGCGCATCACCAAAGATGGTGTATCCGTGGCCAAAGAGATCGAACTGGAAGACAAGTTCGAGAACATGGGCGCGCAAATGGTTAAGGAAGTTGCTTCCCGTACCAATGACGAAGCTGGCGACGGCACAACAACAGCTACAGTTTTGGCTCAAGCCATCGTTCGCGAAGGCCTGAAGTCGGTTGCGGCTGGCATGAACCCAATGGACCTGAAGCGCGGCATCGACATGGCGACTGCTAAGGTTGTGGCTGAGATCTCCGGCGCGGCGCGTCCGGTCAACGACAGCGACGAAGTTGCGCAAGTTGGTACAATCTCCGCAAACGGCGAAGCTGAAATCGGCCAGCAAATTGCTGACGCGATGCAGAAAGTCGGCAACGAGGGTGTTATCACCGTTGAAGAAAACAAAGGTCTGGAAACAGAAACCGATGTTGTTGAAGGCATGCAGTTCGACCGCGGTTACCTGTCCCCTTACTTCGTCACTAACCCTGACAAGATGACAACAGAGCTGGAAGACTGCCTGATCCTGTTGCACGAGAAGAAATTGTCTTCCTTGCAGCCAATGGTTCCACTGTTGGAAACTGTTATCCAATCCGGCAAGCCTTTGATGATCATTGCTGAGGATGTTGAGGGCGAAGCCCTTGCAACTTTGGTTGTGAACAAACTGCGCGGCGGCCTGAAAATTGCTGCTGTTAAGGCTCCTGGCTTCGGCGATCGTCGTAAAGCCATGTTGCAAGACATCGCTATCCTGACTGGTGGCCAAGTTATTGCCGAAGATCTGGGCATGAAGCTTGAGTCCGTGACCATCGACATGCTGGGCACTGCCAAGAAGGTTCAAATCACCAAAGACGAAACAACTATCGTTGACGGTGCAGGCGAGAAAGCTGAGATCGAGGCACGCGTGTCCCAGATCCGTCAGCAGATCGAAGAAACCACATCCGACTACGACCGTGAGAAGCTGCAAGAGCGCGTTGCCAAATTGGCTGGCGGTGTTGCTGTTATCCGCGTTGGCGGCATGACCGAAGTTGAAGTTAAAGAGCGCAAAGACCGCGTTGACGATGCATTGAACGCGACACGTGCCGCTGTTCAAGAAGGTATCGTTGTTGGTGGTGGTGTTGCTCTGGTTCAAGCATCCAAGACCCTTGAGGGTCTGGAAGGCGCGAACAACGACCAAAACGTTGGTATCTCGATCGTACGCAAAGCTATCGAAGCTCCTCTGCGTCAGATCGCTGAGAACGCTGGCGTCGACGGCGCTGTTGTGGCTGGCAAAATCCGCGAGTCCGGCGACGTGACTTTCGGCTTCAACGCTCAAACCGAAGAATATGGCGACATGTTCAAATTCGGTGTGATCGACCCTGCGAAAGTTGTTCGCACAGCTCTGCAGGACGCGGCTTCTGTTGCGGCTTTGTTGATCACAACCGAAGCAATGGTTGCTGACAAACCATCCAAAGACGGCGGCGCACCTGGTGGCGGCATGCCTGACATGGGCGGCATGGGCGGCATGATGTAATACGGCTCACGCCATATTACGCCGATTTAATTGGGGCCATCCTTTCGAGGGTGGCCCTTTTTCGTTGACCGCTTTGTGAAGGGGGAAATGTATGATGGCGCGTCTTTTCAATTTTCTTCGATGGAAATTGGCTCTATGGCGGAAGTATGCGTTTATTTCTTCTCACGACCGTCACCATGATCGCCTTCGCGGCGAACTCCGTCCTCAACAAGCTTGGGGTGTCCATAGGCGAGATGGAGCCATTGAGCTTCGCAATGCTACGCCTTTGGAGTGGCGCGTTGATGCTGCTGGCGCTGATCTGGCTTAGAAAGCCCACCACTTCGGAGAGCGGGAGTGTTATCGGCACGGTGTCTTTGCTTGTTTATATGTTGGGTTTTTCGCTGGCCTATGTCTCGCTGGAGGCAGGGGTCGGGGCGCTGATCCTCTTTGGGGTCGTTCAAATCACCATGTTCGCCGCCGCCGTCATCGCGGGGGAGCGCATCCCGATGTTGCGCTATTTGGGTTGCGGCGTGGCGTTTTCCGGCCTTGCGGTGTTGCTTTGGCCTGCGGGCGGTGCGGTTCCCGATTTTTGGGGCGGGGTTCTTATGGCCGCCGCGGGCGTTGGCTGGGGCATCTATACATTGGTCGGGCGTGGGGCGGCGGCACCGCTTTTGCGCACCGAGCGGAACTTTCGTTATGCGGCATTGTTCATGGTCGCGGTTGCCGTGATTGTCGGCTTGCCTGTTGGAAATGCGACCGGATACATGGCGGCTGTGGCCTCCGGCGCGATTACCTCGGCGCTGGGCTATGCGCTTTGGTACCGCGTGTTGCCGCAACTTCCGACGACAATCGCCGCGACGGCTCAGTTAACGGTTCCGGTGATCGCGCTGGCGGGCGGAATGGCGTTTTTGGGCGAGGCGCTGACACTTCGTTTCGCGCTGGCAAGCTTGCTGGTTCTGGGCGGGGTGACGTTGGCCTTGCGCAAGTCCCGCTAATTCAACCGCGTCAGTAGCCCGCCGGGTTGGCGCTCGATCTTGCCCTCCAACTCCAGCAGCGTCAGCTGGGGCGACAGGGCGCCTGCGTCGATATTCAAATCCCGCGATAGTTGATCCTCTGCAATCGGTGTCGGGCCAAGTAGTCCCAAGATTTGCGCATGCGCGTCGCCATGGGTGTGAACAGGAGAGGTTTTTACCGGTTCTGGTTTCATGGCAAGGGCCACGGGTTGCGGCGTGCTGATGTTGGCGAGCACATCTTGCGCGGATCGAACCAATGTCGCCCCGTCGCGGATCAGCAGGTTGCACCCCGCCGCCCGTGCATCAAGGGGGTGACCTGGCACGGCCATCACCTCGCGGCCCTGATCCAAGGCGTTGCGTGCCGTGATCAAGCTGCCGGATTTCGCGGCAGCCTCCACCACAACAACCCCGCGCGACAGCCCCGAGATGATGCGGTTGCGGCGTGGGAAGTCCCGCGCTTGCGGTTGCAGGCCCAATGGGCGCTCCGATAAGATCAGGCCTTGGTCTGCGATGTCGTCATGCAGTTTGGTGTTTTCGCGCGGGTAGACCACATCCAAGCCACCGGCGACAACGGCGATGGTGCCATGGGGCAGGGCGGCGATATGGGCCGCAGTGTCCACACCCCGTGCCATGCCGGAGCTGATCACGTAGCCGGCGTTGCCCAAGTCGGTCGACAGGCCTTGTGCCATGCGGGTTCCCAGTGATGAGGCGTTGCGTGCGCCAACCATCGCGACGGTTGGTTTATTCGCGAGCGCGATATCACCTAATGCCCATAAAACCGGCGGCGCGTCGGGCAAATCCATCAATGCTTGCGGGTAGGTGGCGGAGCCATGGAGCAACAATTGCGCCCCCAATTGTGCCCCGCGCTCCATCTCTTTTTGGGCGGCGCCCACCGTGCAAGGGGTATAGCGCGCAACACCAGCGGCGGAGGCGATGTGGGGCAAAGCATCGAGGGCCGCGCTTGCTGATCCGTGTTCATGCAACAGTCGGAAAAATGTACTGGTGCCAACGCGGTAGGATCTGATCAGACGGAGCCAAGAGACACAATCGCCCTGTAGTCTTGGGGGTGCGAGGGGGGGTGGGGTAGACAGCAGGTCGCCGGCCATTCTTCGCTCCGTCTAATCAGTGACCTTACTTTCAACGGTGTGAGTTAAAGGAAGGTGAATGTAGACAATGTGAAGAGATATTTCCGCTAACTTGCTGATCAGTATTGTAAAAATATTGCAGTTAACCTGAGTACAACCCTCCCGAGCAGGTCGGGAGGTGATTCCTTTTGCCCCGAGCAATGGGTCAGGTGGCAGAGCCGCCCACCGTCAGCCCACCAATTTTTAATGTTGGCTGTCCGACGCCCACAGGAACCCATTGCCCCGCCTTGCCGCAATTGCCCATGCCGGGGTCCAGCGCCATGTCGTTGCCAATGGCTTGGATGTGCTTGAGGGCCGTGGCCCCGTCGCCAATCAAGGTCGCGCCATTCACCGGCTCGCCCACGATGCCGTTTTTGACGCGGTAGGCCTCGGTGCAGCTGAACACAAACTTGCCGTTGGTGATATCAACCTGCCCGCCGCCAAAGCCCACGGCGTAGATGCCGTCTTTTAGATCGCGAACAATCGCTTCCGGCTCCGCGTCGCCGCCCAGCATATAGGTGTTGGTCATGCGGGGCATGGGGGCATGGGCGTAGCTTTCGCGGCGGCCGTTGCCCGTAGGTTCCACCCCCATCAGGCGCGCATTTTGGCGGTCTTGCATATAGCCGACCAACACGCCGTCCTCGATCAGGGTGTTCTTGCCCGAGGGCGTGCCCTCATCATCCACAGTGATAGAGCCACGGCGGTCAGGGATCGTGCCATCATCCAGAACGGTGACCCCTTTGGCGGCAATTTGTTGCCCCATCAGGCCGGCAAAGGCGGAGGTTTTCTTGCGGTTGAAGTCGCCTTCCAAGCCGTGGCCGATGGCCTCATGCAGCAAAATGCCCGGCCAGCCCGGCCCAAGCACCACATCCATCACGCCCGCAGGGGCGGGGGTGGCGTCTAGGTTGACCAAAGCGATGCGCAGGGCCTCTCGAATTAGTCCCTGCCAATGTTCAGGTTCCAGCAAGCCGTCCAACATGCTGCGCCCGCCGCCGCCAGCGGTGCCACTTTCGCGGCGACCGTCTTTTTCGGCAATGACCGAGACGTTGATGCGGGTCATGGGGCGGTCGTCTGTGACGAGGGTGCCATCGGGGCGCAGGATTGCGACCTCTTGATGGGATGCCGCCAGCGAGGCGGAGACTTGCACCACGCGTGGGTCCAGCGCGCGGGCGAAGGCGTCGATCTCGCGCAGGGTGTCGACCTTGGCGGTGAAGGCGATGCCTGCCATCGGGTCCATGTCGGAATACAGCTTGCGGTTGGTACGCGCAGGGGCTGCGGCCAAGGTGCCGCCGCCAGAGCCTACCGCAAGGCGGGCTGTCTCACTGGCGCGGATCAGCGCGTGCTCGGATATTTCGGTGGCATGGGCGTAGCCTGCGGTCTCACCTCGTACGGCGCGCAGGCCGAATCCCTCGGAGGCGTCGTAACTGGCGGTTTTGAGGCGTCCGTCGTCAAAAGCGAACATTTCGCCGCGTTTGCGCTCTAAATACAGCTCGCCGTCGTCGGCGCCAGCAGTTGCCGCGCGGAGAATCTCTAGGGCGCGATCTTGGTCCAACATGGTCTCGAAGGGCCGAAATGGTGTGGCATTAGGGGTGGTCATTGGTGATTCCCTTGAATTAGCGGTAAATAGTGTGCGGCATGGTGGCGCTTTAGTGGTCTGGGTGCTTGCCCCTTGCAAGGTAATATGGTTTCTCCGGCACCAGACGCAAGCGGGGGACCGCGTGCCCAAAGAGCACGGCCCTGACAAAGACGGGAACACTAGATGAGAATTGCAAAACTTTTTGCTGGCTTCGCAGGCATCTTTGCCGCCACTGGCGCATATGCGCAAGCAGCACTCGATAATTTGGAGATTATCGGCAAGCCGAACGCCGAGACATCCCTGAGCTTCCAGCCTCCGGTCACCGAATTGGCGCGTGACATTCAATGGTTGGACCAATTCGTATTCGTAATCATCGCTGTGATTACCGTTTTCGTAACGGGCTTGCTGTTGTGGTGTATCTACCGCTTCAACGCCAAGCGGAACCCAACGGCCGCAACCTTCACGCATCACTCCTTGCTGGAAGTGGCTTGGACTTTGGTTCCGGTGCTTATTCTGGTCATCATCGGGTCGGTTTCAGTTCCGGTGCTGTTCAAGCAGCAACGCATCCCTGAAGGCGATATCGTGATCAAGGCAACTGGCTACCAGTGGTACTGGGGCTACGAATATGTTGACCACGGGTTTGCCTTCGACAGCATCATGATTGGCGCCGGCGAAAACCGCATGAGCCCTGAGGTCGAGGCCGAGTTGGTTGAGGCCGGTTACAGCAAGGACGAGTTCCTGCTCGCCACTGACACTGCGGTTGTTGTGCCTGTGGGCAAAACCATCGTGATGCAGGTGACAGGTGCCGACGTGATCCACTCTTGGACCATCCCCGCCTTTGGCGTGAAGCAAGACGCCGTTCCTGGTCGTTTGGCAGCACTTTGGTTCAAAGCTGAAAAAGAAGGCGTCTACTTCGGTCAATGCTCCGAGCTGTGTGGCCAAGCCCACTCCTACATGCCAATCACTGTGAAAGTCGTAAGCCAAGAGGCCTATGACGCATGGTTGGAAGGCGCGATTGAGGAATTCGCAGGGACACCACTGTCCGTGCAGGTTGCCTCGGCAGACTAAGCGACTTGACGATGCGGCGGGGGGAACCCCGCCCTTCGTGTATCTACCTTTGAGGGTGTGACGCCACATGAGCGACGCGACACAAAATATCGAAACGACCTCTGGCGAAGGCCAGTTCGGCGACTATTGGGCGCTGCTCAAGCCGCGCGTGATGTCGTTGGTGGTGTTTACCGCCGCCGTTGGCGTGTTCGTGGCTCCCGTCAGTGTGCACCCCTTCATCGCGATGGTCTCCATTTTGTTCATTGCCTTAGGTGGCGGCGCATCCGGCGCGTTGAACATGTGGTATGACCACGACATCGACACCATTATGAAACGCACGGCCAACCGCCCTGTTCCCGCAGGCAAGGTCGCACCCGGTGAGGCGCTGACGCTGGGTCTGTGGCTGTCATTCATTTCGGTCACAATGCTGGGGCTGGCGTCAAACTGGGTCGCCGCTGGCATCTTGGCCTTTACAATCTTCTTCTACGCGGTGGTCTACACCATGTGGCTCAAGCGCTGGACGCCGCAAAACATCGTTATCGGTGGCGCGGCGGGGGCCTTCCCCCCGATGATCGGCTGGGCCGTGGCCACGGGCGGTGTGTCCGTTGAAAGCGTTTTGTTGTTCTGCCTCATCTTCATGTGGACGCCACCCCACTTCTGGGCTTTGGCGCTGTTCATGAACAATGACTACACCAACGCCGGCGTGCCGATGCTGACCGTGACCCACGGCAAGCGCGAGACCCGCAAGCAAATCGTCATCTACGCCGTGCTGCTGGCACCGCTGGCCATTGGGGCGGCGTTTACCTCTATCGGGGGCTGGATTTATCTGACGGCTGCCTTGTACCTGAACGCCAAGTTCGTTTGGGGCGCTTGTAAGCTGTGGCAGCGCGAAGAAGACGCAGCCGAGGCGGATGAGTATAAGGCCGAGCGCGCTTACTTCCGCTTCTCCTTGGTTTACCTGTTCGCAAGCTTCTGCGCGCTACTGGCACAAGCGATCTGGGTCAAATCCGGCATGGGGGCTTGGTAAGATCATGGCATTGAAAGTTGAACACGAACTGCACCAACGCCGCTTTGGCCGAAACATCGGTGTGGGCTTGCTGCTTGTTGGTTTTGTCGCGATTGTCTTCGGGCTGACCGTGGTTAAGGTGAAAAACACTGGCTTCGTGGAGGGCTACGATCACGTGGCCCGCCCTGCGCTGATCGATCAAGAGGGGGGCAACTGATGCTGCGTAACCTCGATCCCAAGAAGCGTACTGTGGCAACTTTGGTCGGTGTGGTTTTGACCATGGGCGGCTTGGGCTTTGCCTCCGTGCCGCTCTATGACCTGTTCTGCCGCGTCACCGGTTATGGCGGGACCACGCAGCAAGCGAGCGTCGCTTCTGATGAAATCTTGGACCGCACGATCAATGTGCGTTTTGATGGCTCCTTGTCGTCGAAAATGGCTTGGGAATTTAAGCCTGTCGAAAGCCAGATGAAAATTCGCATCGGGGAAACTGGGTTGGCCTTCTACGAGGCTCACAACCCGACCGACCGCCCGATTGCAGGCCAAGCCAGCTACAACGTGTTCCCGTTCACCGCTGGCGGCTACTTCAACAAGATCGAGTGTTTCTGCTTCACCGAGCAGGTGTTGCAACCGGGTGAAACTGTCCAAATGCCCGTAACGTTTTTCGTCGACCCAGAAATCGTCGACGACCCCGACGGAAAGTTTGTTGAGGAGATCACCCTCAGCTATACGTTCTATGAAATCGACCTGCCGGAAGAGACCGCTCAAGTGGATCTATCGCCCGCGCAGCCCGCTACAGAAACTGAATATAACTAAGCCGACACGAGGGAGCCCCACAAAATGGCCCACGCCAAGAACCACGATTACCACATCCTGCCGCCGTCCATTAACCCGTTCTTGGGGTCGTTCGCAGCATTCATCATGCTGGTCGGAGCAGTCGCTTGGATGGCTGGCCCGATCCCAGTGCTCTTTGAGACGATTGAGCTGAGCGGCCCTTGGCTGTTCCTGATCGGCTTTGCGGCGGTTCTATATGTCATGTTCAGCTGGTGGGCTGAGATGGTTGAAGAAGGCCAGCAAGGCGACCACACCCCAGTGGTTCAAATCGGCCTGCGCTACGGCTTCATCTTCTTCATCATGTCCGAAGTTATGTTCTTCGTGGCGTGGTTCTGGTCTTTCTTTAAGCACGCTATGTACCCAATGGGCCCACTTAGCCCTGCTATCGATGGCCAATGGCCACCTGCGGGCATCGAGACATTCGACCCTTGGCACCTGCCTTTGATCAACACATTGATCTTGCTGTGTTCCGGTGCGGCGGCGACTTGGGCGCACCACGCGTTGGCCCATGAAGACAACCGCAAAGACCTGAAGCAAGGGTTGATCATCGCGATCTTGTTGGGCGCTTTGTTCACCGTGTTCCAAGTCTATGAATACAGCCACGCGGCCTTCGGCTTCTCTGGAAACATCTATGGCGCGAACTTCTTCATGGCGACTGGCTTCCACGGCTTCCACGTTTTGGTGGGGACAATCTTTCTGCTGGTCTGCTTATTGCGGGCACAACGCGGTCACTTCACCAAAGACCACCACGTGGGCTTTGAGGCGGCGGCTTGGTACTGGCACTTCGTGGACGTTGTATGGCTGTTCCTCTTCGCGGCAGTCTACATCTGGGGCGGCTGAGGCACCCCGCGATACGTTGAGAAATACTATAGGCGCGAGGGGAAACCCTCGCGCTTCTTCATTGAGGTGACATGACCAAACGAATGATCCTGCCCTTGCTGTTCGGCCTCATCGGTTGCACCATTCTGATCAGCTTGGGGACTTGGCAAGTCAAACGCCTTGCATGGAAAGAGACCATGCTGGCCGAGATCGACGCCCGTATCGCGGCGGCCCCTGTGGCTTTGCCGGAGGTGCTGGACCGTGAAGGCGACTTGTATCTGCCGGTGAAGGCCGTTGGCACATTGAGTGAGACCCGCATTCGCGTCTTGGTCAGCCAGAAAAAAGTCGGGGCGGGCTACCGGATCATCAGCCCCTTCACGACCAACGGGCGCACGATCTTGGTAGACCGGGGCATCGTCCCCATCTCGGATGAGCTGCCCCTTCCGCCGAAAGGCGAGGTCACCGTGTCTGGCAACCTCCATTGGCCAAACGAAGTCGACAGCTACACCCCAGAGCCTGACACCACCCGCGACATCTGGTTCGCCCGTGATGTTGACCGTATGGCAGCCAATCTAGGGGCAGAGCCGGTTTTGCTCATCTTGCGCCAAGCCACACCCGCCACACCCGAAATTATCCCGCTTCCCGTCAGCCGCGCTGGCATCCCAAACGATCATCTGTCTTACGCGATCACATGGTTTTCGCTCGCATGTATATGGTTTGTGATGACAGGCTTTTTGCTTTGGCGTATCAGGCAGCGGACCGTTTGAAGGAAAACCCCATGCGCTACATCTCTACCCGCGGCAAAGCCCCTGTGCTGACATTCGAGCAGGCCATGCTCACAGGCCTTGCCCGTGACGGCGGTTTGTACCTGCCAGAGAGCATTCCCGCGTTGGACCAAGACGCCATTCGCGCCATGCGCGGCATGTCTTACGAGGAGGTCGCCTTCACCGTAATGCGCCCCTTCATCGGCGACACATTCACCGATGCGGAGTTCCGCGACATCATCGCCAAAGCCTACGCTGGTTTCGGACATGACGCGCGCGCGCCGATGGTGCAGCTGGGTACGAACCATTACCTGCTAGAGCTGTTCCACGGCCCGACCTTGGCGTTCAAAGATTTCGCCATGCAGTTAATCGGGCAGTTGTTCCAAGCGGCACTCAAACGCTCCGGCGAGCGGGTCACTATCGTGGGGGCCACATCCGGCGACACAGGCTCCGCCGCGATTGAGGCGTTCCGTGGGCTGGACGCGGTTGATGTGTTCATCTTGTTCCCGCAAGGCCGCGTCTCGGACGTGCAGCGCCGTCAAATGACCACCCCGTCCGAGGGCAACGTGCATGCGCTGGCCATCGAGGGCGACTTCGACACCTGCCAAGCCGCCGTTAAAGACATGTTCAACGATTTCGACTTCCGTGACGGCGTGCGCCTTGCGGGTGTGAACTCGATCAACTGGGCGCGGGTACTGGCGCAGGTGGTGTACTACTTCACCTCTGCCGTGTCGCTTGGCGCGCCGGACCGCGAGATCAACTTCACCGTGCCAACTGGCAATTTCGGGGACATCTTCGCGGGCTACATCGCCAAACAAATGGGCCTGCCCATTGGCGAGCTGGTGATTGCCACGAACCAAAACGACATCCTGCACCGCACGCTGGAAACTGGGGCCTACACAACGGACGGCGTGAAGCCGTCGATCAGCCCGTCTATGGACATCCAAGTGTCCTCCAACTTCGAGCGGGCCTTGTTCTACGCCTACGGCCAAGACGGCGCGGCGGTGTCTGATCAGATGGATGCGTTGAAAGCATCGGGCGAGTTCAAGGTCAGCCAAGGCGCCTATGAGGCGTTGAAGGAAACCTATGCATCTGGCCGTGTCAGCGAGGAAGAGACCTCTGCCATGATCAGCCGTGCCAATACGCAAATGGGCGAGCTGCTATGCCCACACTCCGCCGTTGGGGTGAAGGTGGCGATGGACCACCAAGGGGCCACGCCGATGGTCACATTGGCCACCGCGCATCCTGCGAAATTCCCCGCTGCCGTGAAGGCCGCTTCGGGCCACCACCCAGAGCTACCTGAGCGCATGTCGGACCTGTTCGAACGGACTGAGCGCATGACCGAATTGCCAAATGACATCGACGCGATCAAAGCCCTTATCCGCGAGCGTATCGCCACATGACGCAACAATTGCACACCCTATCCAATGGGTTTCGCGTCGTAACTGAACACATGCCGGGGCTGGAAAGCGCCAGCGTGGGGATTTGGGTCAATGCCGGTGGTCGCCACGAGCGGGTTGAGCAAAACGGCATCGCGCATTTCCTAGAGCACATGGCGTTCAAGGGCACCAAGCGGCGCAGCGCGTTGCAAATTGCCGAAGCCATTGAAGACGTGGGCGGCTACATCAACGCCTATACCTCGCGCGAAGTGACCGCCTATTACGCGCGCGTTTTGAAAGACGACGTGCCATTGGCGATGGATGTGATTGGCGACATCGTGCGCCATCCGGTGTTTGATCCGCGCGAGATCGAGGTGGAGCGCGGCGTGATCTTGCAAGAGATCGGCATGTCTCTGGACACCCCCGACGACGTGATCTTCGACTGGCTGCAAGAGGCGGCCTATCCGCGGCAGCCCATCGGGCGCACCATTCTTGGGCCAACCGAGCGGGTGAAGAACTTCTCACGTGATGACCTGTCTGGCTTTGTGGCGGAACACTACGGCCCGCAAAACCTGATCTTGTCGGCGGCAGGGGCGGTGGACCACGACGCAATCGTGCGCATGGCGGAGGACATGTTTGGCGATATGCCCGCCTCCGTGTCCAATGTGCCGGATGTCGCCACCTTCGCATCGGGCGAGCGCCGCGAAGAGAAAGCGCTGGAGCAGGCGCACTTCACATTGGCGCTGGAGGCCCCGGGCTACCGCGACGACGACTTTTATACCGCGCAGGTGTTCGCCTCGACCTTTGGCGGGGGCATGTCCTCGCGTTTGTTCCAAGAGGTGCGCGAGAAGCGTGGGCTTTGCTATTCGATCTACAGCTCCATCGGCAGCTATTCGGACACGGGCATGATGACGATCTATGCGGGCACATCCGCAGATGACATCGCGGGCCTGGCGGATATCACCGTGGACGAGTTGAGACGCGCCGCGGACGACATGTCGGAGGCCGAGGTCACCCGCGCACGCACACAAATGAAGGCAGGCATCTTGATGGGGCTGGAAAGCCCGTCGTCGCGGGCCGAGCGCTTGGCGCGGGTCGTGGGCATCTGGAACCGCGTGCCGCCCTTGTCTGAAACCATTGAGAACATCGACGCCGTGGACGTGACACAAGTGCGCGGCTTTGCCGAAGGTTTGGCCAAGGCTCAGGCCGCGATGGCGCTTTATGGCCCGGTCGGGCAAGCGCATGATTTGGCCCATGTCACCCGTCGATTGAGCGCCTAATGCTGTGGCGTAAGCGCAAAATCTGCATTGAGACGGAGCGCATGACGCTGCGTCTTCCTGTGCATTCTGATTACCGCGAATGGGCGGCTTTGCGCTCCAGCTCGCTGGAATTTTTGACCCCGTGGGAGCCCGCATGGGCCACGGATCACCTGACGCGCAAAAGCTTCACCAATCGGGTCTACTGGGCACAACGCTCGGTCAACAACGGGAATGCGGTGCCGGTTTTTCTGGAACGCCGCGAAGACAAGGCGCTTCTGGGAGCGATCACGCTGGACAACATCCGCCGTGGCCCTGCGCAATCTGGCACATTGGGCTATTGGATGGGGCAAAACTACACCCGCAATGGCTACATGCGCGAGGCGATCATGGGCTTGGTGCATTTCGCGTTCCTGACGCTGGATCTGAGCCGGATAGAGGCAGCCTGTCTGCCCGAAAACACCGCGTCGCGCGGGGTGTTGGAAAAATCTGGCTTCAAATATGAGGGCGTGGCGCAAAGCTATCTGCAAATCAACGGCCGCTGGCGCAACCACGTGCTGTTCTCCAACCTACGCAGTGATCGTCGGGGCAGAACGGACGCGGGATAGGGCGCACTCCCCGACACCTTTTGGGAGGTGGTTTCGTGTGCCGCGACGGGCCGTTCGCACATCGGGAACAGATGCGTGATTTGAACATTTGGTTAAGTTCCGCTAGGTTAACCTACAAATAATAAAAAAAGTCCGAGCGGTTTCATAATGCTACGTTTCATTCAATCCCTTTGGGGGGCTGTTTTGGCCCCTATGTTTCAGCGTCCCAAGAAGCTGCAGATGGCCGCATTGTGCCATCGCGGTGTGGGCCGAGAGAAGGAATTTCTACTGATCACCAGCCGCGATACTGGTCGTTGGATCATCCCCAAGGGCTGGCCAATACGTGGATTGGATTCTAGCGGGACGGCTTTGCGCGAAGCGTGGGAAGAGGCAGGCGTGACCAATAGTGAGGTCGAAGAGGACCCTATTGGCAGCTACGATTACAACAAATCCCGTAATAGCGGCTTGGAAATACCGGTCACGACTTTGGTCTATTCGGTTGAAGTGAATGACCTTTCCGAGGATTTCCCCGAAGCGCATGAGCGGACCCGCAAGTGGGTCACTGCGGACGCGGCCGCCGAGATGGTGAATGAAGCTGAGCTGAAGTCGATTTTTCGCGCCCAATAAGCACTGTTAACAATTCTAATTGCACTGTTGATTTATGACCCATTGGAGCGCTATGGCTCTTGCGAAATGGGGAGAATGATTCAATGACGCAAGAACAAGGTGACCCGCGCCATCTGGAAACTCTAGATCGCGATTTGGCCAGATTTTCTAACCTAGAGGCAGCGACCAGCATGGTTGCGCGTCCGATGGTGGGAATTGGTGTTTCACTTATATTTGTCGTATTGGCTGGCATCGCGGCGATGCTGTTCTTTGGACAAGAAAGCAACACGCTAATCGTTGTCGTAGCGGCCTGTCTTGGGGCCTACATGGCGCTGAACATCGGCGCCAACGACGTGGCCAACAACATGGGCCCAGCGGTGGGTGCGAATGCACTGTCCATGGGCGGCGCCATCGCCATCGCCGTGATCTTCGAGAGCGCAGGGGCCTTGATTGCGGGCGGGGACGTTGTGTCGACCATCGCAAAAGGCATCATCGCGCCCGAAAGCATGGGCACGGCTTCGGTCTTTATCTGGGCCATGATGTCGGCACTGCTGTCGGCGGCGGTCTGGGTGAACCTTGCAACATGGGTTGGCGCGCCAGTGTCGACCACGCATTCCGTTGTGGGTGGCGTTATGGGCGCAGGGATTGCCGCCGCCGGATTTGCTGCGGTGAACTGGGGCACAATGGGCGGAATTGCGGCCAGCTGGGTGATCTCGCCTGTGCTGGGCGGTGTGATTGCTGCCCTGTTCTTGTGGCTGATTAAATCGCGCATCATCTACCAAGACGACAAGATCGCAGCGGCCCGCAAATGGGTGCCTATCCTTGTGGGCATCATGGGCGGGACATTTGCAGCCTACCTTGCCCTCAAAGGGTTGAAGAAGATCATCAAGATCGACATGCCAACGGCGTTGTTGATCGGGGCCGCGATTGGCGTGGTGATCTGGTTGGTGATGATCCCAATGATCAAAAAGCAGTCCCAAGGGCTGGAGAACCGCAACAAATCCTTGAAGGTTTTGTTTGGCATTCCGTTGGTCGTGTCTGCTGCAATGCTCAGCTTTGCGCATGGGGCGAATGACGTGGCGAACGCGGTTGGCCCATTGGCTGCCATCGTTCAGGCGTCGCAGTCGGGTGATTTCCTGCAAGCCGTGTCGATCCCGTTCTGGGTGATGATCATTGGTGCCTTCGGCATCTCCTTTGGTTTGTTCCTGTTTGGGCCAAAACTGATCCGCATGGTTGGTGGCCAGATCACCAAGCTGAACCCGATGCGGGCCTACTGCGTCGCACTCTCTGCCGCGATCACAGTGATTGTGGCCAGCTGGTTGGGCCTGCCGGTGAGCTCCACGCATATTGCGGTTGGGGCGGTGTTTGGCGTGGGCTTCTTCCGCGAGTGGGACGCAGAGCGCCGCATTCGCAAAGCCCGTCTGGCCATGCCGGACCGCGCAAACCACGGCACAGAAGAGCGCGCGCGCCGCAAGCTGGTGCGTCGTTCCCACTTCATGACGATCATCGCGGCTTGGCTTATCACGGTGCCTGCTGCCGCGCTGTTGTCGGCGGCGATATTCTTCGTGATCAGCCTGTCGTTTGGCTAAACAAATTCGCGGAGGGCAGGGGCTTGCGCCCTTTGCCCCCCGTTTGACGTTCCCCTTGCGCCCCTGATGCGCAATAAAGGCCACATGTTAAATTCTGTGACCGATGGCTTTAGAGCCGAGCTAGCCTCCAAACTTCCCAAAGCAGCGTTTCGCGAGCTGACCGATGCCTATCTGCAAGAGCCGCGCGGGCGCTACCGTGCGCGCGATGGCTTCCTCATCGCGCCTGATTGCGTGGAGGATGTGGCCGTGGTCGTGCGCGCCTGTGCCGAGGCCCGCGTTGGCATCGTGCCCTACGGCGGCGGCACCAGCCTTGTGGGCGGGCAGGTCTTGGAGGGCGATGTGACGCCTGTGATCCTATCACTGGAGCGCATGACCAAAATTCGTGAGATACACCCGGCCGAGAACGTCATGGTGGCAGAGGCGGGGGCCATTTTGGCCAACGTCCAAGAGGCGGCTGACGATGTGGGGCGGGTGTTCCCGCTATCGCTGGCCTCCGAGGGGTCGGCGCGCATTGGCGGCAACCTGTCGACCAATGCAGGCGGAGTGAATGTCCTGCGCTACGGCAACACGCGTGACCTGTGTTTGGGGCTGGAGGCGGTTCTGCCCGATGGCTCTATCCTGCGCGGGTTGTCGCGGTTGAAGAAGGACAACACCGGCTATGACCTGCGCCATTTGCTGATCGGGGCGGAAGGCTCGTTAGGGATCATTACCGCCGCGTCCCTGAAGTTGTTCCCCAAACCTGTTGATGAGGGCGCCGCTTTGATGGTGGTGCGCGACCCTAGGTCCGCGTTGGAGCTGCTGTCCTTGGCGGGCGAGCAGTTAGGCCATCAAGTGTCGGCCTTTGAGTTGATCAACCATATGGGGCTGGACTTCTTGGCCGAGGTCGGCCCCGAGGTGCGGGTGCCATTTGACCAGACACCTGAATGGATGGTGCTGATTGACCTGGGCTGCGTTGCGGGGGTGAATCCCGCCGGCGCATTGGAGCGGTTGTTTGAGGCGGCGGTGGAGCGCGGCTTGGTCAGCGACGGTGTGATTGCGCAATCTGGCGCGCAGCGTGCCGCGTTTTGGGCCATTCGTGAGAGCATACCGGAGGGGAATAAGCGGATCGGCTCGATCTCCTCGCATGATATATCGGTGCCTGTGGGGCGCATCCCTGAGTTCATTGAGCAAGCGGGCGTGGCGTTGGCGGGGCTGGGGGAGTTTCGGATCAACTGCTTTGGCCACCTTGGCGACGGCAACCTGCATTACAATGTCTTCCCCGTCTTTGGGCGTTCGCGCGACGACTATGAGAGCTTGCGCGGCGACGTGAAGCGGATCGTGCATGATCTTGTGGCGGAGTTCGACGGATCATTCTCGGCCGAGCACGGGGTTGGACGGATGAAGGTTGGGGATTTGCAGCGGTATGGTGATCCGACGAAACTGGCGGCGATGCGAGCGATAAAAGAGGCATTGGATCCGGTAGGGATTATGAACCCAGGTGCAGTGGTTCCGGCTCAGAAATAAGGGATTGCGACTGCCTGAAGGCAGCCGCCTGAGTGGGGCTCTGCCCCACACCCCGAGGTATTTTGAAGCAATGATGAGGGAAGGGGGCTAGTCGCCTTCGAATTCGCATAGGACGTGGACGTCTTGGCCCATGGCTTCCAGCTTTTTGCGACCACCCAGATCGGGCAGATCAATGATGAAGCTACAGCCGATGACCTCCGCGCCTAGTTTTTCAATGAGCTTGATGCCGGCCTCGGCCGTGCCACCTGTGGCCAGCAGATCGTCGATAAGCAGGACCTTGTCGCCGGGTTGCAAGCTGTCGTCATGCAGCTCCATCGTCGCCTCGCCATATTCCAAGGTGTAGCTTTGCTCGATTGTTTTGCCGGGGAGTTTGCCTTTCTTGCGGATTGGCACGAAGCCCACCGACAATTGATGCGCGATGGCGCCGCCCATGATGAAGCCGCGCGCCTCCAGGCCCGCGACCTTGTCGAAGCGCTGGCCCGCGTAGGGGTGAAGCAGCTGGTCAACTGCCATGCGAAACCCGCGCGCATCTAGGAACAACGTGGTGACATCGCGAAACATGATCCCTTCGTGGGGGAAGTTCGGGATGGTACGAATGTAGTCTGCGACCTGCTTTTGCTGTGCCATTTGGGGCTCCGAAGTTTGCGTGCGTCTTCGGATACCCTAGGGGCGTTGCGGTTAAAAGCCTTTAACCCAAGCGCGCGGCCTGAACATGCATCCAGTCAAAGTTCTTAACACGTCCCAATGACGTCCAACCTTGGCGCTCCCATATCTCCCAGAAATCGGAGCAATCCGGATGCGCGAAACTGGCGCGCCCGCGCCCCCACTTAAGACGGTTTCGCTCTGGGTCAAAATCAATTGAGATACCCCAGCTGTGGGTCGACCAACTGGTTCCCCCACGCATCTTTCGCGGATTGTAGTCCCCACCAAACAGGTCAAATCCGAGGCGTTGTATTTCTGCTAGCCCGTAATGCTGGTGCACCTCTTCGACGATCTCGCCCAAACTGTCAGCGACTTTGCGGTGCACTCGGAAGCCAGACCGGCGTTGAGACTTGTTCCACGCGATCTTCAAAGGCCATGGGCAGGGGACCGAGACAAGATCGGGCGTTTGCCCACCTTGGACGCCGTGCGGGCCATAAAAACTGGTCATCTGCGATTGCTTCGGGAATTGGTGAGGGTTGGCTGCGATGGGTTCAATGTCGCGCCACGCGTGGACGAACCCGTTTTGGAGCTTCTCCTCCAGCGCGTCGGCGGCCCAAGAGGTTTGAGGCCCCCAATATCCGTCTATATCCCCCGCGTCGATATCATTGGCGTGGCAATAGAGCTGCAGGAATATGTGCGTTTGCCGTTTGTCGCTAAGTTGGGCCCAATTGGCGGGAGGTGTGCCGCCGATGGCGGGTATTCCCTGCCTGACTGCCGCATGCGTTTTTGGGCCGCGATCCCCGTCAATTCGCCCGGTGTAGAATCCCATGTCCTTGAGCTTGGTTTGCACCAGCTTGATGGCTGCTGTGTCCATTCCTAAATCCCTTTCACAATAAATACCGTTTTGAATGGGACAAGGGTATCACCGCATAGGGCGTGTGGTTGTGAAATGCGATTCTGACTTTATGTGTCTGATTTTAAGGGCGAATATGTAGGGTTGTGATAGGGTGCCGTGGTCTTTTCACGGTCTTTTCACGGTCTTTTGCGGGATTGGATGGTGTGGGTATATCCTGAGCAATGTGCCCCAGATCAACATGGTCTCACGTATGAAACGCCCAGTGCGGACGCGGACCTTGGTGGAGAGTGAATTGGGCGCGCGAGTGGGGCTATCGGCCATCACATATTGCGGATGCAAGGCGTAGCGGCGGCAATGCAGGGCGAGGCGCGGCAGGTGAAACCGTTGGCTGATGAGGAGCACCGAGCGGCCTGCGCCGATGCCCGCCTCAAAAGAGCAGGTGTCGGGGCTGCGCACTGCCTGCGTGTCTAGCTCGATTGCTTGGGCGGGAATGCCTTGAGTGTTCAGATACTTGCGCATGGCTTCGGCTGCGGCAGGGGTGTTGGAGACCACCAAGCGTGCCACCGTGCCGGTCCGGAACAGCGCAATCCCCGCATCTAGGCGTTCTTGGTGCAAGGGGCTGATTGTCCCATTGCGCACGACGGCCCCGAAGATCAGCGCGACATTCGCGGGGCCGGCCTTGGAAGGGGGCACAATGGGGGTGCTCAGATGCAGCCAAACGCTGGGGGCGAAGAACAGGGCCGCACTGGCAAGCACGACCCCCATGGCTTTACGCAAGGACACGCCCCGCCACAGCATCAAGCTTGGAGACAAGCGCAGGGTCGCGGGCATCGGGGCTTGTGAGAATCGCATATTCCAGCGCGCGGTCGCAGCCATGGGGGCAGGCGTCGCGCTCGGCTCCCAGCAGGGCGGGCAGCTTGGCGACCATGTCGCGGGCCTTGCTGGCGTTGCCCATCAGGGTGGCGATGATCTGGGTCACATCCACCTCGCCGTGGTCGGGGTGCCAGCTGTCGTAGTCGGTGATCATGGCGACAGATGCGTAGCAAAGCTCTGCTTCGCGGGCGAGCTTGGCCTCGGGCATATTGGTCATGCCGATCACATCCGCCCCCCAGCTGTCACGGTACATTTTGCTTTCTGCAAGGGTGGAGAACTGCGGGCCTTCCATCGCCAGATAAGTGCCGCCCTTGTGGACGTTGATGCCGGTGTCTTTGGCGGCCTCCAAGCAGGCGTCACCAAGGCGCGGGCAGGTGGGGTGGGCGACTGACACATGGGCCACGCAGCCTGTACCAAAGAAGGACTTTTCGCGAGCAAAGGTGCGGTCAATGAATTGATCCACAATGACAAAATCCCCCGGTGCCATTTCTTCGCGGAAAGAGCCGCAGGCGGACACGGAGATCACATCCGTCACGCCGATGCGTTTCAACGCGTCAATGTTGGCGCGGTAAGGCACTGTGGTCGGCGAATGCACGTGGCCGCGTCCGTGGCGTGGCAGGAAGGCCATCTTCACGCCGCCCAAACTGCCCGTCAGGATTGCGTCGGAGGGCGCACCCCAAGGGGTCTGCACGGTTTGCCATGTGGGGTTTTCGAGCCCGTCGATCTCATAGAGGCCGGAGCCACCGATCACACCGATCATTGTATCTGCCATGTTGTATCCTTCGCCGTGTATTTCATCTGTTGGGGGCATATTGGCGCAAGGTTAACCGGATGGAAATGCATCGTTCCGTCTATCACGCATACATACACGCAAGTATTCCGTGCAATCCGCTCTTGTGTGCGCTAACAGGCCGCAACTCATTTACATATGTGACCTGAACAAAAGGCAGCAGCGTGACCAACAAGCTGATGGCGTCCCTCGCCAAAAACCCGATTTTGAACGAATTGAGCCTTGCGCCAACTGGCCCCATGGGGGCTGCACGCTGGCGTATCGAAATTCTGTCCGGCCTGACCGTGGCGCTGGCCTTGGTGCCGGAAGCCGTGGCGTTTGCCTTTGTGGCGGGGGTTCACCCGCTGGTGGGTCTTTACGCGGCCTTCATCGTTGGGTTGATCACCGCATGTATCGGCGGGCGTCCGGGGATGATCTCAGGTGCTACGGGGGCCTTGGCGGTTGTCATGGTGGCTTTGGTTGCGACGCACGGCGTTGAATATTTGTTTGCGACGGTGATCCTGATGGGGCTGCTGCAAATCGCGGCGGGCATATTCAAGCTGGGCAAGTTCATCCGGCTGGTGCCGCATCCGGTGATGCTGGGTTTCGTGAATGGCTTGGCGATCGTTATTTTCTTGGCACAGATGAGCCAGTTCCAAGTGCCGGGCTCGACTGAGGCCAGCGGTCACGGCATGGCGGGTGGTGAATGGATGAGCGGCACGCCACTTGCAATGATGCTGGCTCTGACAGTGCTGACGATGGGCATCATTTGGGCCACGCCCAAGGTGACATCACTGGTGCCTGCACCGCTCGCGGGCATTGGCATCGTGGCTTTGATCGTGATCGGTTTTGGCATTGAAGTGCCGCGCGTTGGCGATTTGGCTTCCATCAAAGGTGGTTTGCCTCCATTCCACGTCCCGTTCAGTTTCGGTGGCGAGGGCGTCGGGCTTTATGGCGATGTTTTGGCCCCGTTTAACATGGAAACGCTTATTATCATCGCCCCCTACGCGCTGATCCTGTCCGCCATTGGCCTAATCGAGAGCCTGCTGACATTGAACCTAGTAGGTGAGATCGTGAACAAGCGCGGTGGTGCCAGCCAAGAATGTGTGGCCCAAGGCGTGGCCAACACTGTGACAGGTTTCTTTGGCGGCATGGGCGGTTGTGCGATGATCGGGCAATCGATGATCAACGTAAAATCCGGCGGCCGTACCCGTGTGGCGGGCATCGCGGCGGCGCTGTTCTTGCTGGCGTTTATTCTGGTGGCCTCGCCCCTGATCGAACAAATTCCGCTGGCCGCATTGGTGGGCGTGATGTTCATGGTGGTGATCGGCACATTCGCGTGGAACTCGTTCAACATCATGCGCAAGGCCCCTCGGGTTGATGCCTTTGTGATCGTTTTGGTGACCATCACCACCGTCATGTATGACCTTGCAATCGCGGTTGTGGTTGGGGTGATCGTATCTGCACTGGCCTACGCTTGGCAGAACGCACGCCGCATCCACGCTGATGTCGACGTGATGGATGACGGAACCAAGGTCTATAAAGTGCAAGGGCCGCTGTTCTTCGGATCTGCTGAAGGCTTCGCGGAGCTGTTCACACCGCGCGACGACCCTGACAGCGTGATCATCGACTTCGCGGGCAGCCGCGTGGCTGACCAATCCGCGTTGCAGGCGATTGAGACTATTGCAGGCAAATACGAGGATGAGGGCAAGGCCGTGCAGCTGCGCCACCTGAGCCGCGACTGCCACGAGCTGTTGACCAACGCGGGCCAGTTGATTGTGGATAGCGACGATGACCCTGACTACGAGGTTGCCGTGAACTACTCGGTCAAAACCGGTGTTATGGCGGGCGGCCACTAAGCGGCGCACGCTGGCTTTTTCATAAGTTAACGGGGGGCGGGTAGAACCTGCCCTTCGACGTCGAAACATAGCTCGTGGAATTCAGGGCCCAGACAAAGGGCTATCTGCATGACGCATGCGTTTGAAGATACGGGGGACTGACATCCCCGTTTGGCAATTCCGCGATGTGCGGCGCCGCCACCTATGTATCTGGCCCGTGACTTCATAGGGCCTTCCTTAGAATGAGACCATCTCTCCCCCGTACGGCGCTCACAGCTGCACGGGGCATTTGGCGTGGTTTGTGGATGGTTAGCGGGCGTCCTTGATCAATTCGGGCCCGAACGGCAATCCTTTTGAGCCCAAAGCGGGCATTTATGAAGTATGTACGCAATGCCGGCTCTGGGGGAGGACGCGTCATTCCACTGCGGTTGCTCCAATGGTTGCTTTTGGTCAAAGGAATCGGCGTGTTGCCGAGGGACAACTTGCGGCGCTACCTCTTCACGAACTAGACACGTGAGAGGGGAATGCGATCTTGAGGAATCGTTGACAAAGCGTGTTCACCGTCAAATCTATGCGATACGTGGGTAATTCTTACAAACTATCTAAATCTAGGGGCAAAAATGTTAACTTCAATCATTTCATTCGGGGTCATTCTTGCATTTGTGCTCGTGATCTTCTGTGTCATCAAGTGGTGGAACCTTCCACTCACCGGCGTCACGCCTGTGCCACTGTTCACTTTCATCGCCATCTTGTTCACATCGGGTCTGGATGTCGGTCTGATCATGTTTCCGCTGGCGTTCGACTTTCCGCTCTACGCAGATACGGCGACCGAACCGGCCTATGCATTCACCAACCCGCTCGCAATTGAGTTCGGGTTCTGGGGCTTTTTGATCTGGTCATTCTATTTCCTGACGACATTCTATTTCTGCGCGATTGAACCGCGCATAGGGTTCTTCAAGATCCCGGCGGTCAAGCTTCTCAATAACATCGTGATCATCACCACATGCGCCTTCACGGGTGCGTTGTTCTTGATTTACATGCCTTATTACATCGCAGAGGTCGGCGATGGCGAAACTATTTTACCGGTGTTCTACCTAATCTGTTTCTTAGTCATCTTAATCGCGGCATTCAGCTCGACCGACCTGAAATTTGTGAAAGTTCTTTCGGTCAGCTCAACTGTCCTGTTCTTCGGATTGATCCTCTACATGTTCCTGAACGCAGGCATGGGCGTGGGAGATCTAGCCTCTACGTCCGGCAATATCGGCGGCTATTTTGCGAACATTCATAAGTTCATCATTCCATTGACGGATTACCATGAATTCTACCTCTTCTGGTGGTTCGCATGGTCAATCATGATTGGTCAGTTTGTCAGCCGTTTTGTGGGTGGCCTTAAAACATGGCAACTTCTGGGGGCCCTTCTGGTATTCCCTTCCATTCCTTTGGCGCTGTGGTTTTCGGTTCTGTACTTCTACCACCTCAACGGGATTGGCACGGAAGGCTTGCCGAACTGGGCTATGACAGTCGTTGGGATCGTGTTTGTGATCAACTCGTTTGATTCACTTATCCGGCTCTACACCGACAACATGAACCTGACCACAGAGCGCTTCGGCACTGTGTCGTACGTCCTAGCCAACGCGATTGGCCTATTCGTGCTGACGCTGCTGTTCCAAAGCCAATGGCTGCAAATCCAATGGGTGGGCACAATTGTTATCGGCATCTATCTTGCGGCGTTGGCTTACATGTTCTTTGTCAAACGGGAAAAACTGTCCAACTTGGACGGGAATCCAGTGACCGCGGCAGAGTAGCGTCGTTAAACGAAATGGACCTGCCTAGAAAGCTGGGCAGGTCCAATGAATGAGCGCGAGCTGGCGCCCCCGTACGACATGGTTTGTTTGGCGCTATTCGCCGGGGCGCGTCAGGCTGAAGACCTCATCGACATGGGTGTAATCCTTGTAACCCAAGCGGGCCAATGGCTTGAACTTGGTGACATCGAACATGCCATCGACCAGACAGTCGTCGCGCATATGCACGCCTGTGACCTCACCAAAAACCGCGAAGTTGGCCTCGCCTGGAAGTTGCACGATCTGGGTGAGTTTGCATTCCAAGTTGGCGGGGGCAGTGGCCACGCGGGAGCAGGGGACGGTGTCGCAGTCCACGCGGGGCAGGCCCGCTTTGTCGAACTCGTCCACGTCTTTGCCCCACGGCCCTGAACTGACGTTCATCGCATCGCGCATGGCGAATTCCACCACGTTCACGCAAAACACGCCGGTCTCGCGAATGTTGGCAACGGTATCCTTGGTGTCGCCGCGATCAGGCTTGGTGGCGGTCGAGGAGAACATCACCTGCGGCGGCACATAGGCCACGGCATTGAAAAACGAATAGGGTGCTAGGTTTTCGGAGCCGTCCGCGCCACGGGTCGAAATCCAGCCGATTGGGCGCGGGGTGACGATTGCGTTGAATGGATTATGGGGCAGGTTGTGGCCGTCTTCTGGGCGATAGAACATCTGTGGGAATTTCCTTCTTGGTTGCCCGCAATTTAACGCTATGTAGACTGCGGTGATAGGCAAAATCGGGCAACAGGCTTGGAACTTAGGCAAGAAAATTCGCAAGATTGGTGGGACGTGGAAGCCCTATACGACCTGTCGTTTGCGCCGGGGCGCACGGCGCTGTCGTCTTACCGCTTGCGCGACGGCATTGATCCGGTGCCCGAGTTGTCCTTGGTGGCCAGCGACGAGACGGGAATTATCGGGGGCGCGATCCGGTATTGGCCCATTTGTGTCAGCGGGCATAAGGCGCTGCTGCTTGGCCCCATCGCCGTCCACCCGACCCGTCAAGGCGAGGGCGTCGGGGGCGCATTGATGCGCGATAGTCTGGCCCGTGCCGAGGGGCTTGGCTGGGCACGTGTGCTGCTGGTTGGTGACTTGCCCTACTACGGTAAATTCGGGTTCAAGCCGCTTCAGGGGGTTATCATGCCGCCACCCACGAACCCGTCCCGCGTGTTGGGATTTGGTGACTGGGACGGGGTACGGGGCGACGTGACCTCCTTGAAAAAGACGGGTTCAGACACCATCTGATAGGGATGAGCCAATCTATTTTGCCGCCTATCGCACCCGCAAATCCTCCATTGGGGGAGCAAATCGAAGATCTTGCGATCCGTTACAGAAATGCACGCGGGGTGGGGTTAAAGGTGCTCGGGGCTTTGGGCTCACAAGCTGACGGGTTGCTGGAAAAGCTGCCGGAGGGCGCGCGTGACGGGCTTGACAGCGCGACCATGAAAGCTCTGGAATTCAGCTTTGAGGCGGCAGCGATGTCGCGTGGGAAGGTGCCCGATACGGGGCAATGGATGACGCGCGCGCTGACCATGGGAACGGGTGCGGCCGGCGGATTTGGCGGCCTGCCATCCGCGCTGGCGGAGCTGCCGGTGACCACCACTGTCATCCTACGCGCCATACAAGGGATCGCAGTAGATCACGGGTTCGACCCAAGTGACGGTGACACAAGACTGGAATGCTTGCAGGTCTTCGCGTCTGCGGGGCCTTTGGCGGAGGACGACAGTACGGACGTGAGCTTTTTAACCCTTAGGGCCAGCGTCACAGGTGTCACCGTTCACGCGTTAATCAAGAGCATATCACCAAAGCTGGCGGTGGTTTTGGGGCAGAAGCTGGCGGCACAGATGGTGCCCGTCTTGGGCGCGGTTACTGGGGCGGCGATTAACTATAGTTTCACCAGTTATTACCAAGAAATGGCGCATGTGAATTTTGGATTGCGACGTTTGGCCGAGGAGACAGGAACCGATCGCGCAGCACTTGTTGAGGCATTTCGCCGCGAGGTCTCCAGAGATATCTCCATCCGTTAACCTTTAGGTAAGGTTCTTTCGCTTACTTAGCCGAGCAGCAGAAATTCTGAGGCAAGAGTAAGTAAACAGTTATTTAGCGGGTTTTTCCCTCCCGCTTGTATGACCCGCCGCGCGGATGTCTCCGTGCGGCGGGTTTTTTTGGGGGGGATGACCGCCTTTGAGACCGCAGCTCAACACCAAATCCATGATGCGTGGCGTTCTATGAGGGGGCTTAGCTGCGCCCTGTCAGCCAATCCATAACTGCCCCGCGCACCGATTGCGCGCCAGAGGCGCTGGCCTCGTCGATCACGGCCTTGGCCTCGGAGAGATCCGTGCGCCGCAGCAAGCTTTTCACCGGCCCGATAGAGGCAGGACGCATCGATAGGCTTCGCATGCCAATAGCAGAGAAGCACATCGCCTCGATAGGGCGGCCCGCATCTTCGCCACAAAAGCTGACGGGGGTGTTGGTGTCGTTGCAGCGTGCCACGATCTGCCCAAGGAAGCTTAGGAAGCTGACGTTCAATGTGTCGTAGCGTTTGCGCACGCGCTCGTTTTCGCGGTCGGCGGCGAAGAAGAACTGCTTGAGGTCATTGCCCCCAATAGAGATGAAATCCGCCATCTCGAAGAACTGCTGTGGTGCGAAGGCCAGCGACGGGGTTTCCAGCATGGCCCCGATCTTCACGTCGGAGGGCATGACATGCCCCATCTTTTTCTCGCGCTCCAACTCATCAAGCAAATGTTGCCGCGCGTCGCGGAACTCGTCGAATTGGGCCACAAAGGGAAACATGATCGCCAAGGGGCGCCCGTTGGCGGCTCGGATGAGCGCCTGCAACTGCATGCGCATGACGCCCTTTTTGTCCAAGCCCACACGAATAGCGCGCCAGCCCATGGCCGGGTTCGGCTCCTCGGTGGGCTTCATGTAGGGCAGCACCTTGTCCGACCCGATGTCGAGGGTGCGGAACACCACCGGCTTGCCCTTGGCCGCGTCCATGACCGAGCCATAGATGCTGGCCAATTCGGAGCGCCGAGGCACCCGTGCACGGGTCAGGAATTGCAGCTCCGTGCGAAACAGCCCCACGCCCTCCGCGCCAGACCCCACCAACGACGGCAGATCCGCCATCAGGCCCGCGTTCATGTTCAGCGTAATGGTTTGCCCGTCCAGCGATGTCGCTGGCTTTTCGCGGATCGATGCGTAGCGTTCTTGCGCCTGCGTTTGCATCGCGATCTTGTCGCGGAAGGCGGCGGCAACGCTGTCTTCGGGGCGCAGGTGCACGACGCCTTGGTCGCCGTCCACAAGGATATGGTCGCCGTTTAAGGCTTCGGTCAGGATGCGTTTGGCGTTGATGACCAAGGGAATAGCCCAAGCCCGCGCAACAATTGCCGCGTGCGAGCCTACGGAGCCCTCCTCTAGCACGATGCCTTTTAGCTTCTTGCCGTAATCCAGCAATTCACCGGGACCAATGTTCTTGGCGACCAGAATGGGGTTGTCGGGCATCTCTGCGCCGGTGTCCTTGCCTTGACCGGTCAGCAGGCGCAGCAGGCGGTTGGACAGGTCATCAAGATCGTGCAAGCGTTCGCGCAAATAGGCGTCCGGCACGCTTTCCATGCGGGCGCGGGTGGCGGATTGCTCTTTCTCCACGGCGGCCTCGGCGGAGAGGCCAAGGCCAATGTTCTCTTGCATACGCCGCACCCAAGAGCGCGAGTTGGCGAACATGCGGTAGGCCTCTAGGACCTTCACTTGTTCTTTGTCGGCCTTTTTGCCCATGGCACCGAGCATCTCGTCGACGGTGCCGCGCAGGGTGGACATGGCGTCCTCTAGCCGTTTGCGTTCGACGTGCGGGTCGTCAGCAATCGGGTTGGTGACCACGACGCGGGGCTCGTGCAGGTAGACGTGACCCTCTGCGGCACCTTCTTGTGCAACGCCGCCGCGAAACAGGGCTTGTTGGGTGTGGCGCGCGCCCATGGCTGCGCCTTCGTCTTGGAATGCGCCGAGTTCGGTCATCTCGGCCAACACCATCGCCACCACTTCAAGGGCGTAGACCTCGTCATCCGTATAGAGGCGCGATTCTTTGGATTGGACGACTAAAACCCCAAGGGTTTCGCCCAATCGTTGAATTGGCAGGCCGAGGAAGGACGAGAATATTTCCTCGCCGGTTTCGGGCATGAAGCGGAAGCCGCGTGCGGATGGGGCGTCAGGGGCGTTCACCGGGTTTCGGGAGCGGGCGACACGGCCAACCAAACCTTCACCCACCCGCATACGGGTTTGGTGTACGGCCTCTTTGTTCAACCCTTCGGTCGCGCAAAGCTCTAGTGTCTCTGCGTCGCGAAACAGATAAATCGAGCACACATCGGTGCCCATAGAGTCAGCAATAATTGTTGTGATGCGATCAAGCCGTTCTTGGCCTGCGCCTTCCTCAGCAAGAGTGTCACGCAAACGGCCAAGCAGCTTGCGGCTTTCGCTTTCTGATCCTTTGGGCAATTTCTTCGCCCCCCTTGGTATTCATTAGTTTAGCTATAGGGGAGATTCTTTGCGAAGTGGAGGGCAGAGAATTCGTACTTGTGCAAAATTGCTGGCGGCAGGCGCGTTTTTACGCACATGCCCAGTTTTTCCTACCGTGTTGCTGAGCAGATTAATCTGCGTTCGGAATATTGAATGCGACTGGGTTTGGGTGAGGGTAGAAATACCCGCCACTGATTGGAGCTGCCTTTTTTGCGATCCATCCCTTTTGCCCTATATCCCCACGGGTGAGATATTTCGCGTTAATTTTAATGAAAAAGAAGCCCCCACGCTTTGCCCATTTGTCGGCGATGTCCATACTTGGCGTGAATTCGGGTAGCTTTACTTGGGCCGCACCGGGTTGTGATCCACCTACTTGGCTTATGGCCTCTTGCTCGGTCGGGCGAGGTGTGCCGAAGTTGGAGATCTCGCCGCCTGCAGACTTGCGACTAAGTGCCGCTTGGGCTGATACGGCGCTGGTCCCTCGTACTAACACGACATCGGTTAGGAAGTTTCCATCCACCGCACGCTGGATATTCGCGTCTGGTGTAAGAGAACGAAACCATTTTTGAACATCGGGTAGTAATTCTGCGTGGACGGCGTCCTGCAAGGCTTTGTGGTCAGCGAAGCGCTTGTTTTGGAAATCAAAACGCGTCAGGACTTGGCTAATTTCCTTTGCCGTGCCGCCGCTCATTTCTTGAGCAAGTTTTTGAATTTGGTCAGCGGAGAGTGTTTCACGACCGGCGGTGATTGTAATAGGCATAATAGTCCTCGAAAAAATTTGAAAAATGAAAGCACGCTAGAAATAGCATGAGATTACTTTCAAACACAGGTTTTTCGAAGTTGGATATTGAGGATTGAGGTTAACCCACCTTTTCAAGTTCAAACGCGTCATGGAGGGCTTGAACGGCCAGTTCCATGTATTTGCGGTCAATTAGCACAGAGATTTTGATCTCGGAGGTCGTGATAACTTTAATGTTTACGCCCTCGGCTTGCAGGGCTTCAAACATCTTTGCCGCAACGCCCGCGTGGGAACGCATGCCGATGCCCACAACGGACACTTTGGCGACTTCGGTATCAGCGACCAGATCATGGTAGTTGATCTCGCCGGATGTTTTGGCGTCTTCCATCGCCTTTTCGGCGCGGGAAACTTGGTCGACTGGGCACGAGAAGGTCATGTCGGTGCGACCTTCCTCGGAGATGTTTTGAACAATCATGTCGACGTTCACACCTGCCTCGGACAAAGGCCCGAAGATTGCGGCGGCGATGCCGGGGCGGTCGGCGACCGAGATGAGGGTCATTTTGGCTTCGTCTCTTACAAAAGCCACACCTGAGACTACGTTGCTTTCCACGATATCCTCCTCGGCACACACCAGCGTACCTGCGTTGTCATCCATTTCTTCAAAGCTCGACAGAACCCGCAGCTTCACGCCAAAGCGCATTGCGAGTTCAACCGAACGGGTTTGGAGCACTTTTGCGCCAAGCGACGCCAGCTCCAGCATTTCTTCAAACGCGATGCGGTCCAGCTTGCGGGCCTTGTCCGAGACGCGTGGGTCGGTGGTGTAGACGCCGTCGACATCGGTGTAGATGTCGCAACGCTCCGCATCGAATGCGGCGGCAAACGCCACGGCTGTCGTGTCAGAGCCGCCGCGGCCAAGCGTGGTGATGCGGCCGTCAGGGCTGATGCCTTGGAAGCCTGCGACCACCGCGACCTTCATGCCCTCGCCGAATTTCGCGTCCAGATTATCGGTCGGAATTTCTTCGATACGGGCTGAGCCATGCGCATCAGTGGTCTTGAGCGGCACTTGCCAGCCCTGCCAACTGCGTGCGGGGACGTCCATTTCCTGCAAAGTCAGCGCCATCAAACCAGCGGTGATGTTTTCGCCCGAGGACACGATCGCGTCGTATTCACGCGCGTCGTACATCGGCGAGGTTTCATTCACCCAGCCCACCAGCTCGTTGGTTTTGCCGGACATTGCCGACACAATCACGATGACTTCGTAGCCTTTGGCCACCTCGACGCCCACGCGTTTTGCGGCGCGGCGAATGCGGTCCAGATTGGCGACAGATGTGCCGCCGAATTTCATTACCAGTCTTGGCATTGGTTTTGCCCTTTGTCGTATCGTGCAGCGTCTTATGACGATGGGCGGAGAAGGGCAAGGGCAGGTGGCTTAGTAAGGCATGGCCTCACCGTTCCACATCTCGAAACAACCGGCGGTTTTCGCGTCGAGCGTATCGAACCGTTGGATCAAACCTGCAGCAGAATCGTGAACGGAAATCGGCGCAGCACTGCCGCCCATTTCGATTTGCACCCAGCCGGGGTGGTAGATGCCCACGGCAATTTCAGGGGCCAGCTCTATCGCCAAATTGCGCCCGAGGTTTAGCGCAGCGGCCTTGGAGGCGCGGTAGATGAAGGCGTTGCCCCCCGCACGCTCGCTTGACCCCATTTGCGAAGACACGATCGCGACCTTGCCGCCTGCGGCTTTCAGGTTTGGCAACAGGGCCTCGATGGTCAGGAACACGCCTGTGACGTTGGTGGCAAACGAGGTTGCCCAAACCTCCGCGCCATAGCCTGCGCCGATGTCATGGCCCTTGTCGAGATAGACGCCCGCGTTGCAAACCAACAGGTCTAGCGGTTGTCCGGCGAGCTGATCAGCCATCGCAGAGACAGACGCCGCGTCGCTCACATCAAGCTTCACCAAGCCATCCGAGGTATCCCCACGGGTGGTTCCTGTGACATTATCACCGCGCGCCGCGTAGCCGTCATGTAACGCGGATCCGATGCCACGGTTTGCGCCAGTGATCAGAACTCTCATCGCGGGTGTCCTCTAGTTGGTTTTGCGGTTCGGCCCAAAGGGCAGGGGAACGACAGGCACGCCGTCCTCCACAAGCGCTTTGGCGTCCTCGATTTTGGCCTGACCGTAGATGGAGCGTTCTGGCGCTGAGCCGTCATGCATGGCGCGGGCCTCGGTGACGAAATTGTCACCGACGTTCTCGGAGTTGGCCTCGACTTGCTCGCGCAGCTCTTTGACCGCCTGCTCGGCAGGCGAGGCGGGCGCGGACAATGGTTTTTCAGTGTCGGATGTGCGCACACGCGGAGCCATGATGGATTTTTGCACCTCGGTAGTGCCACAAACCGCACATGACACCATACCCGCGGCATGCAGCTTGTCGAAGGCGTCGGCGGACTGGAACCAGCTGTCGAAGCTGTGGTCTTTGACGCAAGAGAGGGCGTAGCGGATCATGTTGGGGTCCAAGGTCGAGGGCTATCGGTCGTTTAAGGGTAAGCCACCACATGGCGAAGACAAGCGTAAAGCGCTGCGGATGTGGTTCAGGACTTAAGTAAGGAGGCGTCGAAGGTCTTGATGATTTTGCGCAGCTCTGGTTCGCGCACACGGGCGGCGGCTTTCTTGAGGCTGAACCACTTGCGTTTGCGTTCTTTGCTTTCGGGCCAAACCTTTGCGGCGTTTTGTACTTTCAAAGGGAAGACGGACACGGCGCAGGTCAGGTCGTCGGTTTTGTCCATCAGCTTGAGGTAGGAATAGAGGCCAAGGCAGATGTTATAGGCTTTGCCCTCAACGCCCGCTTCCTCATAGGCCTCGATGGCGGCGGCTTGGGCGGGCGACATGTCTTCCATGGGCCAGCCCTTTGGGATGATCCAGCGGCGAGAATTGCGCGAGGTGATCAGCATCACTTGCGTCTCATCTTTGTGCGTTCTGAAGCAAAGTGCGCCGAACTGGGTGCGCACCTCCCGCTTATGGGACCCTTCCATCCGCAATGGCGGGTGCTTCAATTTGATCAACGACATAGCCTGCTCCGAATGGCGCATTTTCGCACCTTTGAGCCTAATTTAGCCTTAACAGCCCGAATTTCAAAGGCTTCTCGCTAAAGTTTTGGTGTTTCACCCGCCAAGACTTTCAAGAACCACGCGGTGTCGATGTTGCCGCCACATAGGATCACACCGCAGTTTTTGCCTGCCATGCGATCCTTTTCTTGCAACAATCCGGCCAGAGGGGCCGCGCCCGCGCCTTCGGCCACATTGTGGGTGCAGTGGTAATAGGCGCGGATGGCTTCGGCCACCTCGTCGTCGCTGACGGTGATGATCCGCTCCGCCCCTTTGGCGTAAATCTCATAGGCCTCCGCGACGGGGATGCGCACGGCCATGCCATCCGCGAATGTGTTTGGCGCGCTGGTCTCGATCATGCGCCCAGCCTCTACCGACAATTTGGCGGTCTGCGCGCCTTCCGAGACCACGCCCACCACCTTGGTCTTCAGCCCCAAGGCGTCACGGGCCAAAATGGTGCCGCAGATGCCCGAGCCACATCCGATAGGCACATAGATCGTATCCAGATCAGGCTGCGCGGTGAGCAATTCATACGCATAGGTCGCCACGCCGCGTACCAGCTCCTTGTGGAACGGGGGGACGATGAACAACCCTTGCTCAGACGCCACGCGGATGGCTTCGGCCTTGGCCTCGTCAAAGTCGGTGCCATGCTCCACTAGCTCTGCCCCGAAGGCGCGCATGGCGGCGTTTTTCTCTACCGAGTTGCCGTGGGGCACATAGACCAACGCCCGCAACCCCGCAGCGGTGGCCATTTTGGCCTGCCCTTGGCCGTGGTTGCCTTTGGTCGCGGTGCAAATGCCCGGCACATCGGGGTGCGTGCGGGTGAGCCAGTCAATGAAGGTGACCGCGCCGCGCATTTTGAACGCGCCGGTGGGGCTGTGGTTTTCGTGCTTGACCCATGTGGGCGTGCCGGTTCGGGCGTTCAGCATGGGCCAGCTATATTGGGGCGTGGCGGCCATGTGGCGGTAGACGAGGGCGCAGGCGTCCTCTAGCTCGGATTTGGTGAATGTCATCATAAGGGGCAGACTAACCGCGCCACATCGGGCCGCAAGTGGCATTTGGCCTTGCACCTGTCCGCACATTGCCCACAATCAGCTGCGATGTTCAGGCGTGTTTTCATAGCTTTGGCCTTTTGCTTGGCCCCATTGACCGCTTCGGCGGCGGACGTGGTGATCTTCGCGGCCTCTAGCCTGAAGACGGCGTTGGATGAGGTGACGCAAGGCCTGCCGGTGCGCATATCCTACGGGGGCAGCGGGTTATTGGCGCGTCAGGTGATGCAGGGCGCCCCTGCGGATATATTCTTTTCGGCCAATGAGGTGTGGATGGATGCCGCCGAGGCGGGCGGCGCTATTGAGGGCGCGAGCCGCGTTGATTTGCTGTCCAACTCCTTGGTGGTTGTGGGGCATGAGGCGGCGAGCCTGCAAGATGTGCTATCCGGCGATGGTCGCGTGGCGACGGGGCTTCTGGCCTCCGTCCCAGTGGGCATTTACGCCAAGGCCAGCTTGCAAGCGACAGGGCAGTGGGACGCCGTAGCGTCGCGCATCATCGAGACAGACAGTGCGCGCGCGGCCCTTGCTTTGACGGCACGCGGCGAGGTGCCGTTTGCCGTGGTTTATGCCAGCGACGCGGTGGCCGAGCCGTCGGTGCAGGTGATCCATGCTGTGCCTGCCGTGCCCGTTCTGCCGATCCGCTACCCGTTGGCGCTGACCACCCGCGCCTCCGAAGGGGCCGAGGCGGTGTATCAAATTTTGCTATCGGACGCCGCGCGGCAGGTTTTCACCGCGCATGGGTTTGGTGCGCCATGACGCTGGGGTTGGGAGAAGCGGAATGGGCTGCCGTGTGGCTGTCGCTGCGTGTGTCGGTTGTGGCGACGCTGGCGATCCTGCCTTTGGCCATCTGGGTGGCGCATCTTTTGGCGCGGCGCGAGTTTGTGGGCAAAGGCGTGCTGAACGCCGCGGTCCTATTGCCGCTGGTCTTGCCGCCGGTTGTCACGGGGTATTTGTTGCTGCTGACCTTCGGGACCCAAGGGGCCATTGGCGGCTTTCTGAGCAACATCGGCATCGTGCTGGCCTTCCGTTGGACTGGCGCTGCCTTGGCGGCGGCGATCATGGCGTTTCCCCTAATGGTGCGTGCGATCCGGTTGGGGTTCGAGGCGAGCGATCCGAAACTAGAGCAGGCGGCGACGACCTTGGGGGCCTCGCCTTGGCGGGTGTTCCGCACGATCACCTTGCCTGCGGCCTTGCCGTCAGTGATTGCGGGGACGGTGCTGGGCTTTGCCAAAGCGATGGGTGAATTTGGCGCGACGATCACATTCGTGGCCGCGATACCCGGGCAGACCCAGACCATCCCTTCGGCCATATACGCGTTCTTGCAGGTGCCGGGTGCCGAGACCCAAGCAGGTCGGTTGGTCGTGGTGTCCTTGATTATCGCGCTGGGGGCCGTGGCCCTGTCCGAATGGGTGGCGCGGCGCGTGGCGGGACGTGTGGGAAGGCGCAGATCATGAGCGTCTCGGTTCACATTAAACAGCAGCTTGGCGACTTCGCACTGGATGTGGCCTTTGAGAGCCAAGGCGGGGTCACCGCGTTGTTCGGGCCGTCGGGTAGCGGCAAAACCTCGGTGATTAATGCAATTGCGGGGCTGAGCACGCCGGATGCGGGGCATATCCGTGTCGCGGGGCGGACGTTGTTTGACAGTGCCACGGGGGAGGCCGTCGCGCCGCACAAGCGGCGTGTCGGGTATGTGTTCCAAGAACCGCGCCTGTTTGGGCATATGAGCGTGGCGCAGAACATCGAATACGGGCGACCCAACCTGTCCTATTCGACCAAGATGGATCCAGGCCTATCGGCGCTGGGGATTGAGCATTTGATGGACCGCTCCCCCCGCGATTTGTCGGGGGGCGAGGCGCAGCGGGTGGCCATTGCGCGGGCCCTAACGAGCCAGCCAAAAGTGCTGTTGATGGATGAGCCGCTGGCGGCCTTGGATGACGCCCGCAAGGCCGAGTTCCTGCCGTATCTGCAGGCTTTCGTGGAGCGGACCAACATACCGGTATTCTACGTCAGCCACGCGATGAGCGAGGTGGCGCAGTTGGCCGACAACTTGGTGGTGTTGCGTGGTGGGCGCGTCGCACGATCCGGCTCTTTGGGGGAAATCCTATCGGACCCCGCCGCGATATCTGACATCGGAGTGCGCGAGGCTGGAGCCATTATGGATGTCACCCTAACCACCGCAGACGGCAGCGACGGATTGAGCGAGCTGGCGACCAGCGCGGGGCGGCTGTTCTTGCCACGCGTCACCGCGCCCGACGGCAGCGCCATGCGCGTTCGCATCCGTGCCAGTGACGTGATCTTGTCGAAGGACAAACCGGACGGATTGTCGGCGCTCAATATTTTGCCCTGTACGGTGACACGCGTACATGAGGGGCAGGGGCCGGGTGTTGCGGTTGCGTTGCGCTCTGGTGACGATGTGCTGATGGCGCGGATTACCCGTCGATCTGCACGGGCGATGGGGCTACAAACGGGAATAAGCTGTTACGCGGTTATCAAGTCGGTGTCGGTTGCACCAATGGATTTGAGCGGTCGCGCAAACGTATAGCAGCGCCATATAGCAATTAAGAACAACGATTTGAGGCCCCCTATGAATGTCTTGCGTAATGTCATGGCGAGCTTGTTCCTTCTGGGGGCGACGGGTGCCGCAATGGCCGAGGGACGTCAGTCCTTGGGCTGGGGCAGCCTGTTTAACAACGACGCATTGGGCGATGATCATGACCGTTGGCGCAGCGCGTCATTGGTGGTGTCGCATGTGCGCGGCGAGGAGTGGAACGGCACGCGCCCCGATCGCTTTGGCGCGCTGATTGAGTACCGCTTTCGGGTGGAGATGATCACGCCAGAGAATGTCGCCACGCCGAATGCATCGGACCGTTTGTATGTGGGGGCGTTGTCATTCGGGGCGCATACCCATTTCCAAAAAGGTGCGGTCGAGATGAGCCTTGGGCTGGATGTGGTTGTGGTCGGGCCGCAAACCAATGTGGATCAGCTGCAAGACAGCCTGCATGGGCTGCTCAGCTCCTCTGGTGTGAATGTAGACGGGTCTCAGGTCGACAATGCGATCTACCCGACGTTGACCTTTGAAGCGGGGCGCGAGTTTAACTTTGGTGGCAACGGGAAGATACGGCCCTTTGTGGAGCTGCAAGCCGGTGCGGAGACCTTGGCGCGGGTTGGTGCAGACGTGACGTTTGGCGGCTTCGGGCGGGGGGCGCTGTTGCTGCGCGATAGCCCCACGGGGCAGCTTTATACCGGCGTGGCAGGGGAGCGTGCGCTTGGGTTGTCGATGATTTTGGGTGGCGACATCGCCTATGTGGCTGATAGCCAGTATCTAGATACGCCAGGCATCGTGCCCGAAGACATGCGTGCGCGGCTGCGGGCTGGATTGCACCAGCAATTCCGCAAGGGGTCGTTGTTCTACGGGGTGACCTACTTGAGCGAGGAATTTGAAAGCCAGCCCGAGGGACAGCTCGTCGGCTCGATTAGCGCAAGCCTGAATTTCTAATCGCTACCGGAAGGATGAGGCCAAAGGCGAACGAGTCCTCAAAGCAACAGGTTAACTGCAGCCCTTAACAATTTGTTAACACGCTCTATCCAGGTTCCGCCTTTCATGTTACCGCTTAAAAAAAAGACGACCAAAAATAAAAAAACTTGAGCAGGTAACGGACATGAAAACGGGCTTTCAAGGCACGTATGTCCTCACGTCAGACCAAATTCAGCTGGATGGTGCCGCATGTGCCCCAGACCAGTTGCCACAGGCCGGTCAGGTCTGGTCTTGGCACGGGGACGAAGTGCGTCTGGATGGGGCGCATACTCCATTAATTCTAACTGACCCTATTGGGGGCGACGATCTGCGACGGCGTGTTGCACGGGTGGTTGAGCGCAAGTTTGACCTTCCCGAAGGCGTTGATCTGGACATCGGTACCAGCAATGAAGCAGGCCCCGAGGGCTACGTGCTGACAGATGGCGCAATGCGCTTCACCTTGGTACCCATTCGGTCCTCGCGATTGCCCATCATTTTGTGGTGGTGTGCGGATGGTGTTCCATTGGCTGGGCGCGATTACCATGTGTCGTCCGTTCCGGGCGCAGACACTGTTGAGCGCCGCTCCAGCGACTTTGGCGGCGACGTTATCTGCTTCACCAAAGGCACCCGCATTCGCACACCCGAAGGCGAGACCCACGTGGAGAACCTGAACGTCGGCGACGTGGTTCAAACCAAGGATGACGGCCCGCAGGAGGTTTTGTGGATCGGCCATCGCCGCATGTCCGGCGCGCGCCTATATGCCATGCCCGAGATGCGCCCTATTCGTTTGCGCACTGGAGCGTTGGACAGCGAAATTCCTGACGAAGACCTGTTGGTCTCGCCGCACCACCGGATTTTATTCTCTGGCCCCAACGCGCAAGCGTTGTTCAATCAGTCTGAAGTGCTGGTTGCGGCATCTGACCTGATCAACGATCATTCCGTCTTTGTGGATCACGCGGTCAAAGAGGTGACCTATGTGCATCTTCTGCTATCGCGCCATCAGGTGTTATGGGCGAACGGCGTCGCAACCGAGAGCTACCACCCCGCCAACACCACCTTGAAAACGGTGGACGCGGAGCAGCGAGTGGGCTTGTTGCAATTGTTCCCCGACCTTAAGCGCGACCTTCACAGCTACGGCCCGTTTGCGCGTCGCAACTTGGACCGCTCGGAAGCGGCGATCTTGATGCATGATATGATCTAAGTTGGCGGCTTAATGCTTGGGGTGGCGCAGGAGTTGCGTGATTGCCTCGGCTGATCTTGTGAGGATATCCAACTGATCAACCGAGCGCGACATGATGCGCAACCCGACGTATTGGGTGACCAGCAGATCCGCGAGGGTCGCATGCTGCGAAGTTGGGATGTCGGAGGCGGCTAGGGCCGTTGAAAACCCGCCGTGCATTTGTTGCAGGCCAGTTTTTACGGCGGCGGCGATGTCTTCGTCATAAGAGCTTGGCCCCGCCGCAGCTGAGCAAAGCAAACAGCCCCGTTTGTCGCCCGAGACGACAGTGTCCACAATTCCCCCAAACATGGCTTCAATCCTTGCGGTGCCATCTGGGATGTCCTCTGCACTCAGAAATTCAACGGCCTGTGCGACGGCACCCTGCTCATACCGTTTTAACACACGTAGGAATAACGAGTGCTTATCCTTGAAGGCCTTGTAAAGGCTGCCACGGGTTAGACCCATGCCAGCCAGCAAGTCGGCGAGGGAGGCGCCATCGTAGCCGTGCTGCCAAAACACATTCATTGCGCGTTCTATTGCATCGTCGGGGTCAAACTCTCTGGGGCGGGCCATGCTGTTATCCTCAAGGTGTATTCATAGTATATACGGGTTTGGAACTGAATAGTACCCAATCACGAAGACGTGTTTTGTACCGAACGGTTCCTAACTGTAGGTAGTACCCATCCCCTCCGCATTGGCGGTGCTTCGGGCAACTATCTAAAGGACATAGACATGAAATCTCTCGTATCCAAAATCGCATTGGCGGCCGTAGCCGCAACCCTAATTTCTGCACCTTTGACAGCGCAGGCAGACGTGGCCGCAACTGGCACCTTTGAAGGCGCGAGCGATCACATCACAACCGGTGGCGTGTCTGTCTTCAAAACAGCTGATGGCGGTGCCTTGGTCATTCTGGACAGCGACTTCTCGCTGGACGGCGCACCTGATCCCCGCGTGGCATTTGGCAAAGACGGCAAACACGTACCGCTGACCGACCTTGGCATTCTGCAAAACCTGAACGGCACACAAGTTTACAAAGTACCTGCATCGGTGAACGTGGATGACTTTAATGAGGTCTACATCTGGTGCCTGCAATTTGCCGTGCCTTTGGGTGTCGCTCAGCTGAACTAAATCTCGCTAGCAAACCCGTTCACATGAAATAAAGGAAAACCGAATGTCGCTTAAGTTTATCACACCAAACATGCACGGCGTATTGGACTATATCGTTGGCGTAACACTGATCGCGGCCCCGTCTATTCTGGGTCTCGGAGCGTCCTCGATGATGGCCGTCTGGCTGTCCGTCCTAACCGGCGTTGCGGTGATTGTGATGAGCTTGATCACTGACTATCGGTTCTCCATCGCGAGGATCATCCCGTTTTGGTTGCATCTAAGCGTGGACGGGGTGGCGGCTGTCGTGTTCATCCTCGCTCCTTTCGTCCTAGGGTTCTCAGGCCTTGATATGGCCTATTACCTAGTCAATGGGGTGGCGGTTCTTGCAGTGGTCGGGCTGGGCCTGACAGTGCAACCCGACGCTGGTTCGCCAAGCTAGACGCGATCACTGAAAATGACGTAGGGAAGGGCGGCCGCATCGGTCGCCTTTTTCTGTTTTGGGCGGGCGGTGAGCGGTATGATATGGTATGTTAGCCGTGCCATATTGTTGGCCCCACCAATCTGAGACGGAATGATTTGTGAAAGCACTACCTACATTCATGGCGGCAGAGTTGATGCATGATGTGGTCTAACACCGTGGCCTTCTTTCGGGGGCATTGGCAGCTATTCGTGCTGATGTCGCTCATTGTCGTGTTGTGGTCGACGCCGGTTATGGTGCCCCTCAAAATCACGGTGGTCTTGCTGCATGAGTTATCCCACGGGGTGGTGGGGGTGGCGACGGGCGGATCAATTGAAAGCCTGACCATTTCCCCCCAGCAGGGCGGCCAAGTGATGTTGCGCGGTGGGTCGCGGTTTTGGACGTTGACGGCCGGCTACCTTGGCTCGTTGCTGATCGGGATGGGGGTTTTCTTCGCGGCGTTGCGCAGCACGTTGGACCGCGCGGTGGTGGCGGGCATGGGGCTGCTCTTTCTGGCGGTCGCGGCTTTGTATGTGCGCGATGCCTTTGCCTTGTTCTTTTGCGTCGGAGTGGCGGTTTTGCTTTTGGCGATGGCGCGTTGGCTGGACCACCGCATCAACGATGTTGTGCTGCGCGTGATCGGGCTGACCTCGATGATCTATGTGCCGTTTGATATCTTCTCGGACACCATCGCGCGGTCACATTTGCAGTCGGACGCATGGATGCTTGCGGATGAATTCGGGGGCACCACAATGCTGTGGGGCGGGCTGTGGTTGGTGCTTAGCCTGTTGGCGATCGGGGCAAGCCTGCGCTATGGGTTGGGGGCGTCTAGCAACATTGCTTTCAGCCCCGCTTCGAAAGCTGATTGACTCCCCCCCAAACCCGTCTATAAGCGCGGCTTCATTGGTGTTGGTGGCCCTCGCAAGAGGAACCCTGTCACTCCGGCAAAATCCGGGGGAAGGACAACGCCCTTCTAAAACATATAAGAAGGAGATCAGCGTATGACTAAACGTACCGCTGCCAAATACAAAATTGACCGCCGGATGGGCGAAAACATCTGGGGCCGCGCTAAATCCCCAGTAAACCGTCGTGAATATGGCCCCGGCCAGCACGGTCAGCGCCGCAAAGGCAAACTGTCTGACTTCGGTCTGCAGCTTCGCGCCAAGCAGAAGCTGAAAGGTTACTACGGCGACCTGACAGAGAAACAGTTCAAGCGTACATACGTTGAAGCTGCTCGTGTTAAAGGCGACACAGGCGAAAACCTGATCGGCCTGCTGGAGCGCCGCTTGGACGCAGTTGTTTACCGCGCCAAATTCGTTCCAACCGTATTCGCTGCACGCCAGTTCGTGAACCACGGCCACGTCACAGTAAACGGCAAGAAGGTAAACATCCCTTCCTACCGTGTGAAAGAAGGCGACGTGATCCAAGTGCGTGAGAAGTCCCGTCAAATGGCGCTGGTGATCGAAGCATCCCAACTGCCAGAGCGTGACGTTCCAGAGTACATGGAAGTTGACCACTCCAAAATGGCCGCGACTTTCGTTCGCACACCAGGTCTTGGCGACGTGCCATACCCTGTTGTGATGGAACCAAACCTCGTGATCGAATACTACGCGCAGAACTAAGCTTCTGCAGCGTCGAGTTTCAAAGGCCGCCCTTCGGGGCGGCCTTTTTCGTTGAGTAACACCCGCGTGAGAATCGCCGCTCGCCACGCCAACTGATTGCCCGAGCGAGCGAAGATGTCGCAGTTTGAGGATTTGGTGCATTGGACTTAATTCGGTGGGCCCAGCTTACAGTTCGATGCTAGTATCCTTGGGTGAGGGTGGCCGCAGCATCGCAGTAAGTCGATGTCGTTGCTGTTTATTTACAAGGTTTACAAAATTATTTACCCGCTGACTGCTGTTTAGACAAATAAATTTACAAAATTTTCAATCAATCCCCGCTACTTGACGGCAATCGTGAACCTTGCGTGTTATAAGCGCAGACAAGGGAGTGGGTTCTATTCAGTTAGAACATGAGGCTTGAGGGGCCTTATGGGCTCGCTCCGTGCACAGAATTTGCGGAGGACACTATGACGACCCCATCCAATCCAGACACGACCTATGCGCCAGATCCGGCGTTCGCCAAAGCTGCCCATGTCGATGCGGCTGGCTATGAGAAGATGTACGCGGCTTCTATGGCCGATCCTGATGCCTTTTGGGCCGAGCAGGGAAAGCGCTTGGATTGGATCAAGCCGTTCACTCAGGTGTCGGACGTGGATTTCACCTTGGGCAACGTCAGTATTAACTGGTACGCGGATGGCACGTTGAATGTGGCCTCCAACTGCATTGACCGCCATTTGGTGACCCGCGGCGACCAAACCGCGATCATTTGGGAACCCGATGACCCAAGCAAGGATGACGCCAAACACATCACCTATAAGGAGCTTCACAGCTCGGTCTGCAAAATGGCCAATGTGTTGGAAAGTCTGGGTGTGCGCAAAGGCGACCGCGTGGTGATCTACCTGCCGATGATCCCTGAGGCGGCCTATGCGATGCTCGCCTGCGCAAGGATTGGGGCGATCCATTCGATCGTATTCGCCGGCTTCTCGCCAGATGCTTTGGGTGCGCGGATCAACGGGTGTGACGCCAAAGTAGTGATCACGGCTGATCATGCGCCACGCGGCGGGCGCTCTACGCCATTGAAATCCAACGCGGACAAGGCCTTGCTGCACTGCAAGGACAGCGTTCATTGCTTGGTGGTCAAGCGCACCGGTGAGCAAACCACATGGACCGACCGGGATCATGATTACAACGAATTGGCGATGGAGGCGTCTGACGTCTGTCATGCGGCGGAAATGAGCGCCGAAGACCCGCTGTTTATTCTATACACCTCCGGCTCGACTGGGCAGCCCAAAGGGGTTGTGCATTCAACCGGCGGTTATCTGGCCTATGCGGCGATGACGCATCAGTACACATTCGACTACCATGATGGCGACATCTTCTGGTGCACGGCGGATGTGGGCTGGGTCACGGGGCATAGCTATATTGTATACGGTCCACTGGCCAATGGCGCGACGACCATCATGTTTGAGGGCGTGCCAACCTACCCAGACGCGGGGCGCTTCTGGGACGTGTGCCAAAAGCACAAGGTCAACCAATTCTACACCGCGCCAACCGCTTTGCGCGCGTTGATGGGGCAGGGCGACAGCTATGTTGAAAAATACGATCTGAGCGACCTGAAGGTTTTGGGCACCGTGGGTGAGCCCATCAACCCAGAGGCGTGGACGTGGTATTACAACATTGTCGGCAAGGGCAAAGTTCCCATCGTGGATACGTGGTGGCAGACTGAAACCGGTGGCCACCTGATGACGCCGCTGCCGGGGGCAACCAACTTGAAGCCCGGCTCGGCGCAGCAGCCGTTCTTTGGCATCAAACCGCTGGTTCTGGACCCGCAATCTGCAGAAATCATCGAGGGTGACAACGTTGAAGGCGTGCTGGTTATCGCCAATTCTTGGCCGGGTCAGATGCGTACTGTTTGGGGGGACCACGAGCGGTTCGAGAAGACCTACTTTAGCGACTACCCCGGTTACTACTTCACCGGTGACGGCTGTAAGCGCGATGCGGATGGCGACTACTGGATCACGGGGCGTGTTGACGATGTGATCAACGTATCTGGCCACCGCATGGGCACGGCCGAAGTTGAAAGCGCCCTTGTGGCACATGGCAAAGTCGCCGAAGCCGCCGTTGTGGGTTACCCGCATGACATCAAAGGGCAGGGCATCTACGCCTATGTCACCTTGATGAACGGCGAAGAGCCGACAGAAGAGCTGCGTAAGGAGCTGGAGGTTTGGGTGCGCTCCGAGATTGGGCCGATTGCCAAGCCGGACCTGATCCAATGGGCGCCAGGCCTGCCGAAAACACGCTCGGGAAAAATCATGCGCCGCATTTTGCGCAAGATCGCCGAGAATGATTTCGGCGCGTTGGGCGATACCTCGACCTTGGCGGAACCTGCGGTTGTGGATGATCTGATTGCCAACCGCATGAACCGGAAAGACGCGTAATGGCGGGAGCTGAGGATCGTGCGCCCGTTTTGATCTTGCTGGGGCCTCCGGGTGCTGGCAAGGGCACTCAAGCGCGCAAGCTGGAAGAAGGCTTTGGCCTTGTGCAGCTGTCCACGGGTGATTTGCTGCGTGCGGCGGTTGCTGCGGGCACGGATGCGGGCAAAGAGGCAAAGGCGGTGATGGAATCCGGCGCGCTGGTCAGCGACGAGATCGTTTTGGCGATCCTCAAAGATCGGTTGGCTGAGGAGGATTGCGCCAAGGGCGTGATCCTTGACGGCTTCCCGCGCACCACGGTTCAGGCCGAGGCGCTGGACGGCTTGCTAGAGTCCTCTGGCCAACGCATCAACGCGGCCATCTCTCTGGATGTGGATGATGCGCGCATGGTGGACCGCATAGCTGGCCGCTATACCTGCAAGGGCTGCGGGGAGGGGTATCATGATACGTTCAAAACCCCCGAGGTAGCCGGTGTCTGCGACAATTGCGGAAGCACGGATATGGTGCGCCGTGCTGATGATAACGCGGAAACCGTGGCCTCGCGCCTTGAGGCGTATCACGCGCAAACCGCGCCGCTGATCGACTACTACGGCGGCAAGGATGCATTGGTGCGTGTTGACGCAATGGGCGAGATCGGCGCGATTGCCAGCAAACTGGGCGCGATTGTGGATCAGGTGTCCGCTTAGGGTTGGTTGCCGGATAGTGACGTATTGAAAGGGCGCATCTAGGTGTGTCCTTTCTTCGTTTATGGCGTTGCGTCACCGCTTAAGCACTTATCCAGCAGTGCATTCAGCTGATCTTGTTCCGCGTGGCTCAATGCGCTGGTCAATTGCTCTTGTGTGGCGACATGGGCGGTCACCACCTCGTCGATAATAGCATGACCGCTTGCGGTTAGCCGCAAGTGGAGGCCGCCTGTCTCAACTCTAACTTTCACGGCTTGGCATATCTGGGCTTCATAGGGGCCGCGTTGACCTATGTCATATGGCTGAACGGCATCGCGAAAATTCAACCAACTTCGATATCGCTTTTGGGGTTATTGAGCCCATTGTCGGTCACGTTCTTGGGGTGGGTTTTCCTGACAGAGCGTTTGAGTGTTATCCAAGCCTTTGGCGCGGTTTTGGTGCTGTCGAGCGTATTCTTCGGGCAATATGTCTCGCAATTGAGGAGATCATGAAGAGTGCGCGAAAGCACAAGGTCTGTTCAACGGGTCTTTCCACTCGCCAAGCCGGACACGGAGGCGTAAGGCTGATTTATGCTCGGTGATAACCTCAAACGTATGGACCTTGATCAGGCCAAGGCGCTGCCCTTCTTGCGCCAGCCTGTGTTTTTGCTGTTCCTCATGGCCATCGCCATGCCATTGGCCTTTTCGACGTGGTTGGCGCTGCTCAATAACTTTGTAATTGAGGTGGCGGGATTTACCGGTGTGGAAATTGGATGGCTGCATTCCGTTCGCGAAATTCCAGGGTTCTTTGCCATTGGGGTGATCTTCTTGATTATCTATGTGCGCGAGCAATTGCTCGGCTTGATCTCGCTGGTCTTGCTGGGTGTGGCCACTGCGCTGACGGCCTATTTTCCACAATTTAGCGGCATCTTGATGCTGACCTTGCTGTCGTCGATCGGGTTTCACTACTACGAGACGGTCAATCAGTCGCTGCAACTGCAATGGATCGACAAGGACAAAGCCCCGCAGATGTTGGGTTGGCTCACGGCGGCGGGGAGTATGGCCTCACTGGTGGCCTACGGATTGCTGGTGCTGACGTGGAAGGCGTTTAACTTAAGTTACGAGGTCGTCTACCTCGCAGCTGGCGGCATCACCGTTTTGATTGCGGTTTTCTGCCATTATTACTTCCCGCAGTTTGAGGCCCCGCATCCGCAGAACAAATCTATGGTGCTGCGTAAGCGTTACTGGCTCTATTACGCGCTGCAGTTCGTGTCGGGCGCGCGCCGCCAAATTTTCGTCGTCTTCGCGGCCTTCATGATGGTGGAGCGGTTCGGCTTCGAGGTTCATGAGATCACGGGGCTTTTCTTGATTAACTACGTGGCGAACATGATTTTCGCCCCAATGATCGGGCGCGCCATTGGTCTTTACGGCGAACGCAAGCTGCTGATCTTTGAGTATGTCGGCCTGACGTTGGTATTCTTGGCCTATGGCGGCATTTACTACTTCGGCTGGGGCGTGGTGTTGGCGGCGGGGCTGTATGTGGTAAACCACCTGTTCTTTTCCATGGCGTTTGCGTTGAAGACCTACTTCCAGAAAATCGCCGACCCTGCGGACATTGCGCCCACGGCAGCAGTGGCCTTCACCATCAACCATATTGCAGCCGTCTTCTTGCCTTTCGTGTTGGGATATATGTGGGTGAACTCGCCGGCATCGGTCTTTGTGGCGGCGGCGGGCATGGCGGTGACCTCGCTTGTCTTGTCGATGTTGATCCCGCGCCATCCGGAGCCTGGGCATGAAACCATCCTCAATCGCTTCAACGGCACGCCGGCGGAGTAACCCGCAGGGGTTGCGCTATTGCGGGGAGGGGCCTAAGCGATTGGCAACCTCAAGGAGCCTTGCCCAATGCCGATCACATACACCGCCCTGACGACCCTTATGGGGGAACCTGCTGCCCAAGCTTTGGGCGAGGCTTTGGAGGCGTTGGAGCCTGCGCCAACCGGCGTTGGCGTGTTCGAGGTCGAGGATGGATCTGGCCTGTGGGAAGTGGGCGGCTACTTCCTTGATCAGCCCAATGACGTGGAGTTGGCATTGCTGACCGCTGCGCATGGGGCGAAGACTTTCGTGGTGTCGGAAATCCCCGAGACCGATTGGGTGGCCCATGTGCGCCGCGAGTTGGCACCGGTTGAGGCAGGGCGCTTCTTTGTGTATGGCAGCCATGACGCGGATCAGGTGCCGTCGGATAAAGTGTCGCTGTTGATCGAGGCGGCGATGGCGTTTGGGACAGGGCACCACGGCACCACGCAGGGCTGCTTGTTGTCGCTGGAGGATTACGTCGCTGAAGGTGGCCACGCGAAGAACGTCATCGACGTGGGCTGTGGCACGGCCGTTTTGGCAATGGCGGCGGCAGCCGTTTGGGGCGACGTGGTGATTGCCTCCGATATCGACCCCGTAGCTGTTGAGGTCGCAGAGGTGAACGCCACCGCGAATGGTATGGCGGATAAGGTGAACTGCCTAGAGGCCATCGGATTTGGCCATGCGGACATCACAAAAACCGCGCCGTTTGACCTGATCTTTGCAAACATCCTCAAAGGTCCGTTGATCGATTTGGCCCCTGATATGGCGCAGAATTGCGCGGCCAAGGGCACGATCATTTTGTCTGGTTTGTTGATTGAGCAAGCTGAAGACGTGCAATCGGTTTACGAGGCGGCGGGCTTCGAACTGTCGCAAAGACGCGACATAGGCGAATGGACTGCGCTGAGAATGTGTAAAAAATAGGTTTTTTGTAGGAGTTCTTGGGCTTTCCTGCTAGCCAATGTTGTAAATGTGCAATTCATAAGCACTGGAAGCAGTTTTGGCAGATATAAATAAGGACCGTTTTTCAGAGCGGTTGAATGCGATTCAGAAAAAGAACGACCCCAAAAAAAAGGTCGTGCGCAAGGTCAATAGTGATGGCCTTGTGGTCGAAGTTACGAAAACTCGACGCAAAAACCTGATCCCGTTTAAGAGCCTCATCACCATCATATTGATTTTGGTGCTTCTCAAGGGGTTTGTGTATACGCAGCTAGGCGGTGAAGAATACAACCGCCGCATCGAAACCTTGAAGCAAGGGCAGAGCATTGAGGTGGTCGCCGCATTTCTTTTGAGGGCGGATGCCTCGACAGAGACCGTCGCGCGTGGATTGAGCGTCGTTCTTCCCCTAAATTAACCACTCATTGAAATGAAAAAGGCCACTCCCAAGGAGCGGCCTTTCGAATTGCTAGATAAGAATTCGACTTATTTGATGTTGAACAGATCGCCACGGTTCAGACCGATGTCGTCCAATTCACGTGTGGACAGTGAGGACAGCGCGTTGCGTGTGATGCGACGGTCATTCCATGCGGCAACTGCTCCTGTGATTGTGGAGAAGAAGCCCTGTGCATCGGCGCGGACGCCTTCGTTCAGCGAGCGGGTGGTTTCAATTACAGCCATGCGAGTCGTCCTTTTATGAGAGTGCCCAAATCTTGGGCGGTTTGTGTTTCTAAGCCGCATTTAGGCTTCGAATATGGGTCTCACAAGACTGATTATTGCATGCCTCCTATGCATTTTCTGCATATGTCGAGTTTGGCGTTAACTCCCTTTAAAATATGGCTAAAACTGGATCGAGATGGTGTCGTGAATAGCGCTTTTTGTGACGATTTTGACCCTCGAGACGTGGCCGTGATTTGATCGCGACATTGCGCTGTCGTTTTCGATCCAAACCTGCGGTATTGGCAAGTGTTCTCGTTTCGTGCTACTTGTGGCGCAAGAACAACAAAAAAGAGCAGGCCATGCGCGTCATAGGGATTGATCCGGGGTTAAGGAACCTTGGGTGGGGAGTGATCGACACAGACGGATCACGTATTTCGCATGTCGCGAACGGAGTTTGTAACTCCTCCACGGGGACACCATTGGGGGAACGCCTGATGAGCCTGCACGAGCAACTGACCGATGTATTCAACACCTATGCACCCGAGACTGCTGGCGTTGAGCAAACCTTCGTCAACAAAGATGGCGCGGGCACCCTGAAGCTGGGCCAAGCACGCGGGATTGCGATGCTAGTGCCAGCACAAGCGGGGATCAGCATTGGCGAATATGCCCCCAACAAGATTAAGAAAACGGTGGTCGGCGTCGGCCACGCGGACAAGACCCAAGTGGCGCATATGGTTAAGATGCAATTACCGGGCGTGGTCCTAACAGGGCCAGACGCCACCGACGCCTTGGCCATCGCCTTGTGCCACGCGTTTTATTCGCGCACTGGGAACACATTATCCGCAGCATTGGCGAGGGCAGGGGCATGATTGGCAAACTCACAGGACGGCTAGACTACCGCGCGGCGGATCATGTTTTGATAGACGTGGGCGGTGTGGGCTACATGGTCTACTGCTCGGAGCGCACAATGGCGGTGCTGCCAAACGCAGGCGAGGCGGTGTCGCTATTCACCGAGTTATTGGTGCGCGAAGACCTGTTGCAGCTCTTTGGCTTCACCACTTTGATTGAGAAAGAATGGCACCGCTTGCTGATGACTGTGCAAGGCGTCGGCGCCAAGGCCTCCATGGCGATTTTGTCGACGCTTGGGCCTGACGGCGTGTCACGTGCGGTAACTTTGGGCGACTGGAATGCGATCAAAGCAGCCAAGGGCGTTGGCCCCAAGACGGCGCAAAAAGTGGTGTTGGAGCTGAAAGACAAGGCCCCGAAAGTTATGGCGATGGGCGGCAGCTTGGCGGCGGCACAAGGCGAGGTTGTAGCCGCTCCACAAGGTAAGGACGCGGACGACGACGTGATCGAGGCGATAGCACCCTCCAATGCCTCCACGCAGGCCGAAGCCCTGTCGGCGCTGACCAACCTTGGCTACGCCCACGGCGACGCGGCAAGTGCGGTGGCGCAAGCGGCGGGCGATGGTGCGGATGACACCGCAACCTTGATCCGTACAGCGTTGAAGCTGTTGGCCCCGAAAGACTAACGTGTGAAGCTTCCTCTGGAAGAACGCCCGCCCCTGCGGCATAGAGATAGACATGAACGAGCCTGACCCAACATTGCGCCCCGAGGAACGCCCGGGGGATGCCGACCGCGCGCTGCGCCCTCAGGGGCTTGATGAATTCATCGGGCAGGCGGAGGCGCGGGCGAACCTTAAGGTGTTCATCGAGAGCGCCAAAACCCGTGGCGAGGCGATGGACCACACGCTGTTTCATGGTCCCCCTGGTTTGGGCAAGACCACGTTGGCGCAGATCATGGCCCGCGAATTGGGCGTAAACTTCCGCATGACCTCGGGGCCGGTTTTGGCGAAAGCGGGCGATTTGGCGGCGATCCTGACCAATTTGGAAGCCCGCGACGTCTTGTTTATCGACGAGATCCACCGCCTCAATCCGGTGGTCGAAGAAATCTTATATCCCGCGCTTGAAGACTTTGAACTGGATTTGGTGATTGGCGAAGGGCCGGCGGCGCGCACGGTGCGCATTGAGCTGCAACCCTTCACGCTTGTGGGCGCGACCACGCGGCTTGGGCTTTTGACCACGCCTTTGCGCGACCGCTTTGGCATCCCGACGCGGCTACAATTCTACACCGAGGCCGAATTGCACGAGATCGTGCGCCGTGGCGCGCGCCTGCTGGGCGTGCCTTGCGAGGACGACGGGGCGCTGGAGATTGCACGCCGCGCCCGTGGCACACCGCGTATTGCGGGGCGCTTGCTGCGCCGCGTGGTGGATTTTGCGATTGTTGAGGGCGGCGGCAAGATTACCCGCGCCTTGGCGGATGGTGCGTTGACGCGGTTGGGTGTGGATCATCTGGGGCTAGATGGTGCTGACCGCCGGTACCTGCGCTTAGTTGCCGAGAATTACGGCGGTGGCCCTGTGGGGATCGAGACCATGTCAGCGGCCCTATCTGAAAGCCGCGACGCGCTTGAGGAGGTGATCGAGCCTTACCTGCTGCAACAAGGTCTGATACAGCGCACCCCGCGTGGGCGTATGCTGACGCAAAAGGCGTGGACCCATTTGGGGCTGGACGCGCCTAAGATACGAAACGACTTGTTTGAAGGATAAGCTGCCCGTGGTTTTTGAAGTAACAGCGCAAAGCGTGGAAAAGATGTTCACCCGCGCGGATGGGGCTTATCAGTTTGCCCGCTGGGGCCGCCCGATTGCCCCTGTGGCCTTCGGGGTAGAGGACAGCACCATGTCGTTGTTGAAGGACGCCATTGATGCGGTGTGCCGTTTGGCCAAGCACGAGATGGCGGAGACGGATCCTGAGTTGGGGTCCAACTTTATGGTGTTCTTCATGCGCGACTGGCAAGAACTGGTCGACACGCCGAACCTCGACAAAATGATCCCCGAGCTAGGCCCGCTGGTGGAGCGCCTGCAAAAAGCGGATGCGAACCAATACCGATTGTTCCGCTTTGACGAGGACGGGGCGATCAAGGCCTGCTTCGTGTTCCTGCGCATGGATGATGCGATGGCCGAAGTGGCGGCGGATACCTTGTTATTGGGGCAGGTGGTGCAATCCATGCTGCTGTGGTCGGAGGACGCGTTCGCGCAGACCTCCCCGCTGGCGCTGACGGGGGACAATGTGGCGATCTTGAAGCCCGACGTCGCGAATGTGATCCGTGCAGCCTATGATCCGGTGATGCCGGTGGTGGCAAGTGATGCGTCGCATGCCTTGCGGATGGCGGCACGGGTTGGGGCCTTGGTCTCTTGAGGGAGGCGCTACGCCGCAAGGCCATAGCCGTTTGTGACGATAAAATTGCCAAGAAGGGTGACGGCGTGGGGCTGTCATTCTACGCGTTCTTTCACAACAAGAACGACACGCCTGATGCGTTGATGGAGGCGGCACGCTGGTGGATCGAGACGCATAAGCTTGACCACTTCGAGAAGGCCGTGAAAATCCGCGCTATGATTGAAGCGGGGGAATAAGATGCCACACAGCTTTTCATTGCGGGTCTACTACGAGGACACGGACCTCGCGGGGATTGTCTACTACGCCAACTACATGAAATTCATCGAGCGCGCCCGCAGCGAATGGGTGCGCGAAATCGGCGTGGATCAAGTGGCGTTGAAGGCCGAGGCGGGCATCGTTTTCGCTGTGCGCCGGCTGGAGGCAGATTACCTCGCCCCCGCCAAATTCGACGACATGTTGGACGTGGTGACCGAGGTGAAGGACATCTCGGCGGCGCGTATTACGCTCACGCAAGATGTCATGCGCGGCAATGATGTGCTGTTTAAATCCGTGGTGACCCTTGTTTGCTTAGGCGAAACGGGCCGCCCGTCGCGTCTTCCGGCGGATATTCGCCAGTTGATGCAACGGTAACGGGAATTTTTCTGCCCTTCGCGCGTCATATATAGCAATGCAGTGCTATTGCGGCTATTCTAATGCCAATCAAGCCGCACAAAGCGGTAATAACAAGGCGAGCAGGTTTTATGGAAGCTGAGGCAATCGGCCTAGCCAGCGACGTTGACTTTTCAGTCACGGCGCTTTTTTGGCGGGCAACAATCATCGTTAAACTAGTCATGTTGATGCTTATCGGAGCCTCCTTCTGGGGCTGGGCGATCATCGTGCAAAAGTTCATCAACTATCGCAAAGCGCGCGCAGAGGCCGAAGAGTTCGACCGCGCGTTCTGGTCGGGTGAACCCCTAGACGAGCTATTTGAGAAAGTGGGCGCGGACCCAAGCGGCGCGTCGCAAAAGATTTTCGCGGCGGGCATGTCTGAATGGCAGCGCTCCCATAAAGACGACGGTCAGCTGATTGCAGGGGCTACCGCGCGTATCGACCGCTCTATGGATGTGGCGATTGCCAAGGTTGAAGAGAACCTGAACAACGGGCTGACCTTCTTGGCGACCGTGGGGTCTACCGCGCCATTTATCGGGCTGTTCGGCACCGTTTGGGGCATCAAACACGCTTTTGAAGAAATCGCTATCGCGCAAAGCACCAACCTCGCGGTTGTGGCACCAGGCATTGCGGAAGCTTTGGTCGCGACGGCCTTGGGGCTGGTTGCGGCGATCCCTGCCGTGATCTTCTACAACAAGCTGTCGACTGACGCGGACCGTATCATGTCCAGCTACGAGGCCTTCGCGGACGAATTCACCACGATCCTATCGCGCCAGTTGGACGCTTAAGCCATGGCGGGCGGAACCATCCAAGGCGCGTCTTCGGGCGGGCGTCGGGGCAAGCGTCGCAAGGGCGGTGCGAAGCCTATGTCGGAAATCAACGTGACGCCCTTCGTGGACGTCATGCTGGTGTTGCTGATCATCTTTATGGTGGCGGCCCCATTGCTGACCGTCGGCGTGCCGGTGGAGTTGCCTAAAACCGCAGCCTCCGCCTTGCCGCAGGAGCAAGAAGAGCCACTGACCATCACCGTCGAGGCAGACGGGCAATTGTCGATCCAGAACACGCCAATTGAAGATGATGATTTGATTGGTCGTTTGCAGGCCATCGCGGCGGAGCGGGACGACGACAAGGTTTTCCTGCGGGCTGATGGCTCCATCCCTTACGAGCGAGTGGTCCAAGTTATGGGCGCGTTGAACAATGGCGGGTTTTCCAACATTGGTTTGGTGACGGACACCGGCGGCCCTTCGCTTAACGGGCAGGGCGGGTAACGCGTCATGCGCATGTCCGCAAATACCGGCACATATGTGTCCGGCATGGGCCACGCGGCCTTCATCCTCTACCTGATGGTGGGGGGCTTCTTCGTGTCGCGTGAAACGGATCTGGACGTGCAAGTGAGCAATGTCTCGATCATCTCGGGCGAAGAATTTGAGGCGATTGAGGCGCAATCCAAAGGATCGCCAGAATTGCCGCCCGCGCCAGATGCCCCTGCGGAAGTAGAGGAGCCTGCCCCCGCGACGGAGGCAGAGACACCGGTGGAGCCAGAGCCGGAGCCTGCCCCAGCTGTAGAGCCTGATCCAACTCCTGCGCCTGAACCCGATCCCGAGCCTACGCCGGAACCGGCCCCAGTTGAGCCTGCACCGGCGGAACCCGATCCGGTCGAGCCGGAACCCGTTGAGACGCCAGTAGAGCCAGAACAGCCAGACGCGCCAGAGGTGGACGGCACGCCGGGGGCTACGATCATTTCGCCAAATGCGCGCCCCGTGCCGCGCCCTGCTGTCCGCATCTCTGACACCGTTGTAGAAGAACCTGAGCCAGAGGTTGAGGTCGCAGGCGAAACCCAAGCCGAAACTGCCCCCGCCCCAGATCCAGCACCCGTGGAAGAGACGCAGGAAGAAACCGCGCCTGAGCCGCAAACGACCGAGATCGTGACCGAAGCGGATGAGCCATCAGACGCCGCGCCGACCAAATCCGCGCGACCGGGCCGGAAGCCGACACCCCCTGCGCGCCCCGCGACGCAAACGGCTGAGACGACAACGCCGAGCCTTGCTGATACCATCAAAAGGGCGGTGGAGGTCGCAAACGAAACCCAGACGGTAGACGATAACGTAAATCCCGGTGGAGGCACTGGCGCTCCTATCACGCGCCAAGAGAAGGGCACCTTCATCTTGGGCATCCAGAAGTGCTGGAATGTCGGGGCCTTGGGTACAGATGCTTTGGCCGTTTCTGTGGTCGTGGGCTTCCAGATGGAGCAAGATGCCACGCCGATTGTGGGCTCGATCAAGTTGATCTCGTCGAAGGGCGGCAGTGGGGACGCAGTCAACCGGGCCTATGAGGCTGCACGCCGCGCGATTATCCGCTGCGGGGCCAATGGGTATCCGCTTCCCCTCGACAAATATAACCAATGGCGCGAAGTTCAGGTGAGCTTCAACGCGACGAACAAAGAAATAAGATGACCGTAATGGCGCAAATACGTCCCACCATAAGGCGACGTGAAAGGAAGATGAGCATGATGAAACGACTTCTCGCCTGTTTGGGAATGATCGCGGCTTTGGGCTTTGGTGCGCTGATATCAGTCACGCCAGCGACGGCGCAGGCCTGCCAAGAAGGTGTGCTTTGCATTGAGCTGGATAGCCCGAATATCGAGCCTTTGCCCTTCGCGGCCCCTACCTTCATCGCGGAATCTGCGGGTGCGGATCAATATGCGCGTGATTTGGCGTCGGTCGTTGCGGCGGACTTGCAAGGCTCTGGCTTGTTCCGCTCTATTAGCCAAGACGCATTCATCAGCCAGATCACCAGCTTTGACAGCCCTGTTCAATATGCCGACTGGAAGGCGATCAACGCGCAAGCCTTGGTCACTGGCGCGGTATCGGTGACGGGTGACGGGCAGATTGTGGTGAAATTCCGCTTGTTTGATGTGTTCGCAGAGAACCAAATGGGCGAGGGGCTGCAATTCGTAGGCTCCACCAATGGATGGCGTCGCATGGCGCATAAAGTGGCGGATGCGGTCTATTCGCGGATCACGGGCGAAGGTGCCTATTTTGACAGCCGCACCGTATTTGTCTCGGAGACCGGCCCCAAGAACGCCCGCTTAAAGCGTTTGGCGGTTATGGATTATGACGGCGCGAACCAGCAGTTCCTGACAGATGCGCAGGCGATTGTGTTGGCACCGCGCTTCTCACCAAATGGCGACCGTGTTTTGTATACGTCTTACGAGAGCGGCTTCCCGAAGATTTACGTGCTCGACGTGGCCTCTGTTGGGCGCCGCGTTCTGCAAGACCAACCGGGCACCATGAGTTTCGCACCGCGTTTTGCCCCGAACGGTCAGGATGTGGTGTTCTCTCTAACCACGGGGTCAAACACGGATATCTACAAGCTGAACCTTGCTTCGGGCCAACGCTCACAGCTGACCTCTAGCCCAGCGATTGAGACCGCACCTAGCTATTCGCCTGACGGCACGCAAATCGTGTTTGAAAGCGACCGCTCCGGCACGCAGCAGCTATACGTTATGAGTGCGAACGGTGGGGAAGCCACGCGCATCTCATTTGGGCAGGGGCGTTATGGCACGCCGGTTTGGTCCCCGCGTGGGGATCTGGTGGCCTTTACCAAGCAAAATCGTGGTCGTTTCCACATTGGCGTGATGCGCACCGACGGCTCGGGCGAGCGCTTGCTGTCTGCGTCGTTCCTGGACGAAGGCCCCACTTGGTCGCCGAATGGTCGTGTGATCATGTTCACCCGTGAGACTGCGGGCTCCGGCGGGTCCTCGACATTGTATTCGGTGGACATTTCGGGCCGTAACCTGAAGGCCGTGCAAGCCAACGCATCCGACCCAAGCTGGTCGCCTCTGCTGAAATAAACCGTGAGATTCCCTTTCCGCCGTTCTCGTGCTAGGTTCGGCGCAATCGAGCTAATAAAATAATGACCCATAAGGATCAGACCCCATGAAGACGCTTTCGAAAGTCACCCTAGTGACCGCCACCTTGGCGCTGGCCGCCTGCGGTAATAGCCGTTTTGACAACAATGGCGCAGGTGCGAACGGTGCCGGAGCCAATGGGCTTGGCAACAACGGGGTATCGACCTCGGCCTTAGACCCAAGCAGCCCCGCATATTTCAACCAGACCATTGGCGATAAAGTGCTGTTCGCGGTGGACCAATCCACGATCAACGACACGGCCCGCGCCACATTGAGCCAGCAAGCGACATGGTTGAACAACAACCCAAGCTACACCGCGATCGTTGAAGGCCATGCCGACGAGCAAGGCACCCGTGAATACAACCTCGCTTTGGGCGCTCGCCGCGCGGCTGCTGCACGCGATTTCCTTGTGGCCAACGGTGTCGCCGACAGCCGCCTGCGTACGGTGACCTTTGGCAAGGAACGCCCGCTTGAGGTCTGTTCAACCGAAACCTGCTATGCGAAGAACCGTCGTGCGGCGACTGTGATCTCCGCTGGTATTGGCAGCTGATAGGCTAAAATTATGCGCAAGGTTCTAATGTGTTTGAGTTTCGCTCTGAGTGTGGGGCCACTGGCCGCGCAGGATCAGAACCTTGCGGATATACGCTCCGAATTGGGGCAACTGAATTCCTCGATTGTGCAACTGCGGTCCGAATTGACGAGCGGCAACACGGGCGGGCTGGTGATCACCGGCGACGTTTTGCAGCGCATCGACGTGATTGAGGCCGAACTGGCCAAGCTGACCTCCAAGACCGAAGGGCTAGAGAACCGCATCAACCGTGTGGTGACCGACGGCACCAACCGCGTAGGCGACTTGGAATTCCGCTTGTGTGAACTGGAAGCGGGCTGCGATCTTGGCTCTGTTGGGCAAGCGTCCACTTTGGGTGGCGACACCGGTGCGGCACCTGCAGCCGCAGTTCCCACCGCCAGCCCTGATACGGGCGGGGCGGAGTTGGCGATTTCCGAGAAGGCAGATTTTGAGCGGGCGCAGGAGGCGCTCGCATCAGGTGACTTTCAGCGCGCCGCGGAGCAGTTTACGGCCTTTAATGAATCCTACCCGGGCGGCCCGCTAGCCTCCGAGGCGTATTTCTTGGGCGGTCAAGCCTTGGCCCAGTCGGGTGACTGGAACAACGCGGCGCGTTCCTATTTGGAAAGCTTCTCAGGCTCACCTGAAGCACCGCGCGCACCGGAAGCTTTGATGCGTTTGGGGCTGGCATTGTACGAGTTGGGGCAAGCCGACGAGGCCTGCTTGATGCTCAAAGAAGTGGGCGTACGCTATCCGGGCTCGGACCAAGTGCTTCCGGCCAATTCGTCGATGCGCAACCTTGGCTGCCAGTGACCGCGCCCAAGCTTAACGACGACTTCAAGACGAATATCGCTGCCAATGGGCTGCTTGGCGTGGCCGTCTCTGGCGGAGGCGACAGCATGGCGTTGCTGCATATGTTGCTGCAAGCGGGCGCATCTGTGAGCGTTGCCAGCGTCAATCATAACCTTCGACCGGAAGCTGCGGATGAAACGCGGGCTGTTGCCGATTTTTGTGCAGCATGTGGCGTACCCCATGAGGTGCTGCAATGGCATTGGGACGGGCAAGGAAACTTGCAAGACCAAGCGCGGCGCGGGCGATATGCGGTGTTGGTGGGGTGGGCCAAACGGGTCGCGGTAAACGGGGTGGCTTTGGGGCATACCGCTGACGACAACATCGAGACATTTATGATGGAGCTGTCGCGTGGCGCGGGCCTAGATGGCCTGTCAGGCATGCGGCCTGAGTTCGTGCGTGATGGGGTCACCTTCTATCGCCCTTTGCTAAATGCACGACGCGACGCGCTGCGCGATATGCTCCGAGATGTGGGAATTAACTGGAGCGACGATCCCAGCAATGATGACCCCAGCTATCAACGCATTCAAGTGCGCCAAAACATGGATGCCTTGAGCGCGGTGGGGATCACGACCGAGCAGGTGTTGAAGTCGCTGGGCAACCTTCAATCCACGCGGCGGGACGTGAATGCAGATCTTGTCGCAGCACTGAAAGGGCATTTTGCATATGACCGCGGCGACCTGTGCTTTGATCTGACGTGGCTCGAAAACCTGTCATCTGAGTCGCAGCGTAGGATTGTCAGTTCAGCACTTCAGTTCGTCTCAGGGCAGGAATATGCGCCGCGTGGGTCCAAATTGATGCGGCTTCTGGCGGATTTGCGCCAAAAATCCACGTTGCACGGATGTGTGATCTCGGTGTGGGGCGATCAATTGCGGATTGGTCGGGAACTTTCGGCGGTGTCGCAGCTTTCTACCCCTTCAAATGAACTGTGGGACAACAGGTGGCAAGCAACTGGAAAACACGGGAAAACCACTGAAATTCGGGCCTTGGGCGAAGTCGGGCTTTCGCAATGCCCTAATGATTGGCGTGAAACAGAAATGCCGCGCACATCGGTGCTGGCATCACCATCGGTGTGGGAAGAGGCGGTCTTAATTGCGGCTCCCTTGGCCGGATACACGAATAATTGGTCGATTACGTTGCGAGAACGTGGGTTTGAGTACCCTGAGTTCATTTTATCGCATTGAACCTGCGCCACTTATCCCTATTTTAACTCCAACGGCTGTAAGCGACGTAACTATCTGCGTCGAGGCCGAGCTGATTTAGGAGAATTCCCTTGGGCAACGCGAGAAACATCGCTTTCTGGGTCATATTGTTTTTATTGATCCTCGCTCTCTTTAACCTGTTCAACGGCGGCCAAACCGCGGCTGACTCCCGCACGATTCCTTATTCGGAGTTTGTGTCGCGTGTTCAGTCTGGCGATGTGAGCCAAGTGACGTTGGATGGAGAGAACATTGTTCTGCAATCCGGAAGCGAACGCTTCACCACGATTAAGCCGGAAGGGGTCGATGTGACGCCTGTACTGCTTGAGAACAACGTGGCGATTGAGGCTAAGAGCCAAGAACAAAACGGTATTTTGGCTTATGTGGGCACGTTGTTCCCATTCCTTGTGATCATCGGTATCTGGATTTTCTTCATGAACCGGATGCAAGGTGGCGGCAAAGGCGGGGCGATGGGCTTCGGCAAATCCAAGGCCAAGCTGCTGACTGAAAAGCAGGGGCGCGTCACCTTCGACGACGTGGCCGGTATCGATGAGGCAAAGGACGATCTGGAAGAGATTGTTGAGTTCTTGCGCAACCCGCAAAAGTTCAGCCGTTTGGGCGGTAAAATCCCGAAAGGCGCACTTTTGGTGGGCCCTCCAGGGACTGGTAAAACACTTCTGGCGCGTGCTGTTGCAGGCGAAGCTGGTGTGCCGTTCTTCACCATTTCCGGCTCTGACTTCGTTGAAATGTTCGTGGGTGTGGGTGCTTCACGCGTTCGTGACATGTTCGAACAGGCGAAAAAGAACGCGCCTTGCATCGTATTCATCGATGAAATTGACGCTGTTGGCCGCTCCCGTGGGGCAGGTTACGGCGGTGGTAATGACGAACGTGAGCAGACGCTGAACCAACTTCTGGTTGAGATGGACGGCTTTGAGGCCAACGAAGGCATCATCATCGTAGCCGCGACCAACCGTCCTGACGTTTTGGACCCTGCGCTTCTGCGTCCGGGCCGCTTTGACCGCCAAGTTCAGGTGCCAAACCCGGACATCAAAGGCCGCGAGAAGATCCTGCGCGTGCACGCGCGCAAAGTTCCACTTGGCCCAGATGTTGATCTGCGCATCATAGCGCGCGGCTCCCCCGGGTTTTCGGGTGCTGATTTGGCGAACCTTGTGAACGAATCCGCGTTGATGGCGGCTCGTGTTGGTCGCCGTTTCGTGACGATGGAGGACTTCGAGAACGCCAAGGACAAAGTCATGATGGGGGCGGAACGTCGCTCCATGGTGATGACCGAGGACGAGAAGGCGCTGACTGCATACCACGAAGCGGGCCATGCAATCGTCGGGCTGAATGTGCCACAACATGATCCGATCCATAAAGCGACGATCATTCCGCGCGGCCGCGCCTTGGGTCTGGTGATGAGCCTGCCTGAGCGTGATCAGCTGTCTGTCACCAAGACCAAATACACGTCGAAGATCGCCATGGCGATGGGCGGCAAGGTTGCGGAAGAGCTGAAGTTTGGGCCTGAAAATGTGACCTCTGGCGCGACATCCGACATTCAGCAAGTATCTAGAATCGCACGCGCTATGGTGACGCAATTCGGCTTTGCCGAAGAGCTGGGCCATGTTGACTACGCCAACGAGCAACAATCGCACCTTGGGGCTTACAGTGGTGGCACAAACCACTCTCAAGAAACACAAAAGATTATCGACCAGAAGGTAAAAGAGCTGGTGGATGAAGGCTACGAGACTGCGAAACGCATCCTAACCGAGAAAAACGACGAGTGGGAACGTCTTGCGCAAGGTCTTCTGGAATATGAGACCCTGACGGGATCGGAGATCGCAAAGGTGGTTGCTGGCCAATCGCTGAACCGCGATGACGACGAAGAGGACGATACCCCTGACAGCGGCTCCACCTCTGTTGCGGCTATTCCGAAGACGCGTAAGTCTAAGACGCCGAAATCGGATGGTGGCATGGAGCCGGAACCCTCGGCGTAACCCATCGTTGATGTAAGTTTTTGAAACGCCCTGCCGGAAACGGTGGGGCGTTTTTGTGAAGGGGCATGTCACAGAGTTTGATTGGACAGCATTGGGCACGTGTCGCAAAGTTTGCCAGAATTTCTGACACTAAGGATCGCCCCATGCCCGCTTTGATGAAAACCGAATACACTGGCACCATTGTCTGGTTGGGGGTCGTCGTAGATCGCGACACGGCTTTGAGATCGGCACCGGTCCAGCGCGTCGCCGCGAACCTTTCGGGCCTTGATGGGGAGGATCACGGGGGACTGACCCGTCCGTCTTGCAGTCGCGTGGTGAGCCAATACCCTAAAGACACCAGCATCCGAAACACGCGGCAGGTTTGTATCGTGTCCGCCGAAGAAATGGCCGCGGTAGCCAAGGGAATCGGCGTGGATGCCTTTAACCCTGAATGGTGCGGGGCAAATATCGTGATCGATGGAATTCCCGATTTCACACATATTCCTCCGTCCTCTCGGTTGCAGATGTCTGACGGCACGACATTGACCGTTGATATGGAAAATCGACCCTGCCATTTGCCCGCGCCCGTGATCGAAGAGGATGCCCCAACGCACGGGCGTGCGTTCAAGGCGGCGGCGAAGGATCGGCGCGGTGTGACGGCATGGGTTGAACGTGAGGGTGTCATTCGTGTGGGCGATACGGTCACATTGCACATTCCTGCTCAGCGAGCATGGAGCGAAGCGGACGCGTGAACCAATGCTAAGGCGGGCGCGAATGACCATCTAAGTTTCCAATCTGAAACCGATAACGACCCATAAGGCGATTCCGACTCCATAAATGTCGGAAATGCGAGGCGAGGGTGGCCCTATGCCCGATATAGGCGAAGGTAGACAACAATACCGACGCCTAATTGCGCGGGCCAAAGGGAGACTACCATGAGCTTCAAGACCGACATCGAAATTGCCCGCGAGGCGTCCAAACGTCCTATCCAAGAGATCGGCGACAAGCTGGGCATCCCAAGCGCCGACCTGCTGCCGTTTGGCCATGACAAGGCAAAGGTATCTGCCGAGTTCATCGCCGCACAACGCGGCAAGAAGGACGGCAAGCTGATCCTTGTCACTGCGATCAACCCGACCCCAGCGGGCGAGGGCAAGACCACGACAACAGTTGGCCTTGGCGACGGGTTGAACGCGATTGGTAAGAAAGCCGCAATTTGTATTCGCGAAGCCTCGCTTGGCCCATGCTTCGGCATGAAGGGTGGGGCGGCTGGTGGCGGTTACGCGCAAGTGGTGCCGATGGAAGAGATGAACCTGCATTTCACGGGTGACTTTCATGCGATCACCTCGGCGCACAACTTGCTGTCGGCAATGATCGACAACCACATCTATTGGGGCAATGAGCTGGAAATCGACGAGCGCCGTGTCGTTTGGAAGCGGGTGCTCGACATGAATGACCGCGCCTTGCGCGACTGCGTGACCTCGCTTGGTGGCGTTGCCAACGGCTTCCCGCGCCAGACTGGTTTCGACATTACCGTGGCCTCTGAAGTTATGGCTATCTTGTGCTTGGCGTTGGACTTGGATGATCTGCAAAAGCGCCTTGGTGACATTATCGTGGCCTATCGTCGTGACCGCTCCCCGATCTATGCGCGCGATATTAAGGCCGACGGCGCGATGACGGTCCTTCTGCAACAAGCCATGCAGCCGAACCTTGTGCAAACGCTGGAAAATAACCCAGCCTTCGTGCACGGCGGACCATTCGCGAATATTGCACATGGGTGCAACTCAGTGGTGGCGACGACCACAGCCTTGAAGCTGGCCGACTATGTGGTAACAGAGGCGGGCTTCGGCGCGGACCTTGGGGCCGAGAAATTCATGAACATCAAGTGCCGCAAAGCCGGTATCGCGCCGGATTGCGTTGTACTGGTGGCGACTGTGCGAGCAATGAAAATGAACGGCGGCGTGGCCAAAGCTGATTTGGCCGAGGAAAATGTATCAGCCGTGGAAGCTGGTTGCGCGAACCTTGGACGCCACATTGAGAACGTCAAATCGTTCGGTGTGCCGGTTGTGGTCGGGATCAACCATTTCTCTGGCGACACGGATGCGGAAGTGGCGGCGGTGACCGCTTACGTAGAATCCCAAGGGTCGGAAGCGATCTTGTGCAAACACTGGGCGCATGGCTCCGACGGTGTGACAGAATTGGCAACTCGTGTGGCCGAAATTGCGGACAGCGAGGCGTCGCAATTCGCACCGCTCTACAATGACGAGCTAAGCCTGATGGAGAAAGTTGAGACCGTCGCTAAACGTATCTACCGCGCGGATGAAGTGTTGGCGGACAAGAAAATCCGTGATCAACTGCGCCAGTGGGAAGACGCGGGTTACGGCCATTTGCCGGTGTGCATGGCGAAGACGCAATATTCCTTCTCGACGGATCCGAACTTGCGCGGCGCGCCGGTTGGGCACTCCTTGCCTGTGCGTGAGGTGCGACTGTCGGCAGGTGCAGGCTTTGTGGTCGTCGTCTGCGGCGAGATCATGACGATGCCGGGTTTGCCAAGGGTCCCATCGGCAGAGGCGATCATGCTAAATGACGACGGAGAGATCGAAGGTCTGTTCTAAATACTCAAAAGCGTGGCCGTAACAGGCCACGCTTTATAAGTTTTTGGCCGTTTGTGATTGAAACGCCAGCGCGTGGCGTATTAGTCAGGCGGCAAATGTGAGCGTGTTGAGCGAAGGATTATGAGATGACGGCGACGAAAATTGACGGCAAGGCCTTTGCGGCAACGGTCCGCGAGAAGGTGGCTGCACATGTTGCACGGATCAAAGATGAGCACGGGATAACACCAGGTTTGGCCGTGGTGCTGGTTGGGGAAGATCCAGCCTCTGAGGTTTACGTTCGCAACAAGGGTAAGCAGACCTTGGAGGTCGGCATGAACTCGTTTGAGCATAAGCTAGACGCAGATGTGTCCAAGGAAGAACTATATGCGCTGATCGAGAAGCTGAACGCCGATCCGGCGGTGCATGGCATTCTGTGCCAATTCCCTGTCCCTGATCATTTGAACGAGCAAGAGATCGTGGCGAGGATTGATCCGGCTAAGGACGTTGACGGACTGCATGTTGTCAGCGCCGGCTTGTTGGCCTCTGGGCAACGCTCTTTGGTGTCTTGCACGCCACTCGGTTGCCTGATGCTGCTGCGTGACCAGCTGGGCAGCCTGTCGGGGCTGGACGCGGTGGTGCTGGGGCGCTCCAACCTTGTGGGCAAGCCTATGGCTCAGCTGCTGCTGGGCGATAGCTGCACGGTGACGATTGCACATTCTCGGACCAAAGACCTACCGGAAGTGGTTGGTCGTGCGGATATCGTGGTCGCAGCTGTTGGGCGCCCTGAGATGGTGCCGGGCGACTGGATCAAACCAGGTGCGACTGTGATTGACGTAGGCATCAACCGTCTGGACGCGCCGGAGCGAGGCGAGGGTAAGACCCGTCTCGTTGGTGATGTGGATTACAAATCTGCCGCTGAAGTGGCTGGGGCGATCACGCCTGTGCCCGGTGGCGTTGGGCCAATGACGATTGCCTGCCTGCTGGCCAACACATTGACTGCGTGTTGCCGTGCGAACGATCTGGCAGAGCCGGAAGGCCTGACAGCTTAAGAACGCGACGTAGTTTGGAATTGAGGCGGCGACATGGGAAATCACGTCGCCGTTTCTCGTTTTAGAGCGCTAGTGCTTAATCTCTTCATCTTTCACGTACATGTTGGCCCATGCACGGTCGATTAGCTCTGGCGTCATCTGGTTCGGGATGCCTTCATATTCGCAAACGGCGATCATTTGGTCGATCAGGAAGTTCGCGTGGTAGTTGGCGTAGACGTTGTCAATCGTCGGGTAGCGGACCTTCAATAGGTGAATGAGCGCTTCTTCATTCAGCGGAATTTTCTTCTTCTTGGCGACCATCGCTAGAACCTTGAGAAATTCTTCCTGCGTTGGGCCGTCAATTTTGATCTTGAAGAAAATACGACGCAGGGCCGCGCCATCGAACATCTCGTTGGGGTGGAAGTTGGTTGAGAAGATCACAAGCGTGTCGAATGGTACCTCAAATTTTTCGCCCGATTGCAGGGCCAAGATATCGTACTCGGCCTCCATGGGAACAATCCAACGGTTGATCAGGGCCTGTGGCGGCTCTTCTTGGCGGCCAAGGTCATCCACGATGAACACGCCGCCGGTCGACTTCAACTGAAGCGAGGCTTGGTAGGTGCGTGATGTGGCGTTGTAGTTCAGGTCGAGCATGTTGAGCATCAGCTCACCGCCGGTCATAACCGTCGGACGTTCGCACATGAGATAGCGTTTGTCGTAACGGTTGTCGGTGCGGCGCAGCGATGATGTTTCCGTCACTTCGTCTTCGACGATTGTGTGCACGATTGGATCGTATAGCGTCACAACTTGTCCTGCATATTCAATGCATTGCGGGATGTAAATCATGTCGCCCAATGCGTCACGAATACCGTTGGAAATCGCGGACTTACCGTTGCCGGGAGGGCCGTAAAGTAGGATCGAGCGGCCAGAGCTTACCGCAGGACCAAGATTGTCGAGCAGATCATCAGGCAGGATCAAGTGACCCATATTGCCAAGCAACTTGTCGCGGGTGATCTGGATGTTGCGCACGGATTGGCGCTTCACCTGCTCTTTGTACATTTCAAGTGGTACGGGCAGGGCGCCGTAATATTCGGACTGCGAAAGCGCATCCAAGGCACGCGATTTTCCTGCATCTGACAGCTGAAATGCCATCTCTGAGCCGGAGCCTGCGTGTAGTGTGCCTTGTGCCTCAATGAGCTTTTGCTCACGGGCGATTTCTACCAGTTGCTGGGTCAAGGCAAGGGAGAGGCAGATTGCCTCCGACATGTCCGAGACGTGCTCTAGGTTTTTGCGGAAGACCGTTTTCAACAAGATGTCGCGCATCATCACGATGCTAAGTCCTGTGTCTTTCAACGACTTCGGAGCGACTGGGGCCTGTACGCCGGTGTTTGTTTGCATGTTCATGTGCTCTGCCTTACGTGCCGATTGTTCGGCATCCTTTCGCTAAGTTTACCAATTTCGCCATGTTCAAACAACAAAAACGATCCCGCTTCTAAAAGCATGCCAGCTCAGTTAGCTTAAAGGCACAGTTAATGCCGCCAAAAGAGAGCGGGACACGAGGGGTATGGGCATGGACGACGGTATGGATAAGGCTGGAGCAAGGCTTTTTCTTGTCTACCTACTGGGGTTGGTCGCACTTATGGGCGGCCTGTCACTGGCAAAGGGCGGGTTATATGTGGACCGCCATGAGGGCGACACGCTTCATTTGGTCGAAATTGTCCTACGCATGTCGGAGGGACAATGGCCGCACCTTGATTTCGTGACACCTTTGGGTGTGCTTTGCTTTCTACCGATCGTGGCCTTTGTTTGGTTGGGTTTCGGGGTGGGGACAGCCATTTTACTGGCGCAAGTCAGCGTGGCCATTTTGCTGATCCCAATGGTGTTTTGGCTCGCGAAAAGCCGGTTGACGCGAGGCATGGCATACGGTGTTGGAGCGCTGGTTATGGTGCTGACACTGGCCATGATCCACGGCGAGGCGGCTGCGTCTTTGTCGCTATCGATGCATTACAACCGCTGGGCTTGGGCTTTCGCGTTTGTCGCGACATTGATCGCAGTTTTAGAGCCCAAACAGGCAAGCAACCAATGGCTGGACGGGCTTATCCTTGGGGTGGCGTTCAGCTTCTTTATGATGGGCAAAATCACCTACGGTGTAGCGTTCGCGCCTGGGATCGTGGTGGCACTGGCAATGCGCGGTCAATGGCGTGCAATTGTGGTGACCCTCGGCGTGGTTGCCGGTTTTGCGGTAGCGTTGACGTTGATCGGTGGGGCGGGCATGTGGGCTGCTTACCTCGGTGATTTATTGTTGGTCGCTGGAACCGACATTCGCCCCCGCGCGGGCGTTGATATGGCCACACTGTTAACGGCCCCCAAATATGCGTTGGGGATCGCGGTTTTAATCTTGTCGGTGGTCGTGCTGCGACGCGGTGTGAACCCAGAACTGGGGATCGTTTTGGTGCTTCTTGCCCCCGGGATGATCTATGTCACCTACCAGAATTACGGGAATGACCCTAAGTGGTTGGCGCTACTCGCTGTGATGCTTTTGGGGGTGTCCCGCACGCCGCAGATCATCGCGCTGGCGGTGGTTGCTTGTGCGCTAATTGCCCCGTCATATTTTAACATGGCCACGAGCCCAATGCGCCATTTCGCAACCAAAACGGCAGGGTATTCATCACTGTTTGAAGGAACTTCGAATGCCGAACAACATGATGACTTGTTTACAAAAACGGAGCGTGTGAACCGTATTTTGAAGCGCGAACCGATGATATTCGAGAGTGAGGAATTCGCTTACCTGAACGATCAGGCTGCCCATGTCGCGCCGGTTGAATTCCAAGGGGAAGTGATGCCCGCGTGCTCGCAAGAGTTGGGCTTAATTGGAGTGACCAAAGCCATTGCCAAAGATTTGGACGAGGCTGGTCTATCAAAGGGCAAGGCCGCTTTTGTGGCCGATACCTTTGGGAACCAATGGATGTTTGGCGGGTTAGAGCCGACCAAGGGCGGGGCCCCGTGGTACTATGGAAAGCTGACGGGGTACGAGGACGCCGACTATCTGCTGGTGCCAACGTGTTCGACGACCCCTCATGCGTTTCGATTGATTTTGAATGATGTGACCGCGCTAGGTGAGCAGCTTACGGAGGTCCGCCGCACCGAGTTATATATCTTGTTTGCGAAGCCTTAAGAAAAGGCTGTGCGCGCGAGATAAATGATCAGCGTTGCGGCCAGTGGCAACCCCATGGGGAAGTCTCTGGTGCGCTCCCAGCTTTCCCAATTGGGGGCTAGTTTGCGCAGCGCGGTTACCCGTGCCAAGCGGTGCAAGATGAATGCGACAATGGTGGCAACAGCGAAGATAGCCAAAGCGCCAGTGGCGTCAATCAAGGCCACAAAAGGGGCCATTGCAGCGGCGAATTTTGCGTCGCCAGCGCCGATTAATCCAGTAATCGACATTACAAATCCGATTGCCAGTACGACTGCGAAATGTGCATAGCGCCACAGGTATTCATCGAGCGGAAGGGCGATCACGCCGACGATTGCGAAGAGGGCGAGCAGGGCCAAAACGGCCTTGTTCGGGATTTTCATGCGAGCGAGATCGCTCCACGCGACCCACAGACAAATGAGGGTGGCAAGGGGCAGGGCCCATAGTGCGAAACTCGTCATGGCTTAGCTTTCGAGCGTTCGTAAGGAGCGTACGGCTGCCTCAAAGTGCTGCGGATGGGTCTCGATTGCTTCTTGCAGCAAAGACTTACCTGTTTCAGTGTCACCTTGTTTGATGGCCGATAGGGCCAAGGTGTGCAGCAATTGAGCACGCTCTACTTGGGTGACCTGAATGATTGGCAGCGTGTAGTTCTTACGCGCACCGCGGGCCAATACCATATTGTTTTTGGCCGTGAACAGGCTTGGATCATAGGTGATCGCTTCACCAAAGAGGCGTTCAGCATTGTCATAGTCGCCACGTGTCAATTTCGAGAAACCCCAGTTGTTCAAAACTGAACCGGGTGTTGTGGTCAGACCAACGGCCGTCTCGTAGAAACTATCGGCTTTCTTCCACTCTTTGTTGGTGTCCGCGATTATGGCCTCTAGGCGGTAACGCTCGAAGGTCTCATGGGTCGGAGGAACATCGTCGAGAACTTTCTCGGCTTTCTTCCACTCCCCTTGGCGCACCAGCGCGTTGGCGTAAAAAACTTTGTCGTCGCTGTTGGATTCTGGGTGCTTAACGATCTTAGCCCAAACAACGCCCGCTTCAGTTGCGCGTTTTGCGCGGAGCAGGGATTGGCCATGGCCGCGTTGCAGATCCAATCGATCAGGATCGTTAATGGAGGCTTTTTGGAAGTAGTTGACGGCCTCGTTAGGGTCCGCGACTGTCAGCATGATGCTATTGAGATTGGTCTCATCAATCACATTGACGTTTTTCAACGTCTTACTGTATTCGTCCTTGTTGCCTTTTTCGCAAGCTGCAAGGGCAATTGTGCTGATAAGACACAGCATTCCTGTCTTCATGTGGCGCATGGGGCGTCCTCTACTCTGCTCTCAATGGCCTTGTGATCAGGGCGCCTGAAGTATCAGGTAGCGGCCGTTCCCGCGTCTCACCAAGTCGAAGGCTCTTTCGTCTTTTTCTGAAGTATAGGCAGGGTTTTCGAGTTTAGCGAGCGCGCGGCTAAGGTTTTCCCTGATTTCGTCCGATTTGCCACTATCGAGGGCAAATGCGGTTTTGAATACGCGGCTGGCTTCCCCAACTTGGCCCATTTCCATGAGGACGACACCTAGATTATTCCAAGCAGGAACAAAGGTTTGGTCCACTTTTATCGCACGACGGAGCAGCTGTTCTGATTGGCCTAAACGGCCAAGATGCAAGTTGACCGAACCCAGTGCACTCAGCACGTCGACGGTGGTGCCTTGTTCTCCGGCTGCGCGAAGATAGGCTTTTAGCGCAAGTTCGAATTGACCTGCTGCCATGAGGCGGTGCCCCACGGCTAAGCCATCAACCGATTGTAGGCGGGTGACGTCACCGGTTGGTGGAAAAGGACTAGCCCCCTCGCTAAGCGTGGGGGCTTTTTCCTCGCATCCTGCGAGGGTTAGTCCAATTATTGCTGCGCCCACCAAAATCCGCATAGATCAATTAACCGCCACCACCGTTTAGGTTCTTATAGATGTCGTAGATCGATGGGCCGATCAAAATGATCAAAAGTGGAGGCAAACAGAACAACATAGTTCCCAGCGTGAGCTTGGTTGGCAACACGTTCGCCTTTTCCTCGGCGCGCATCACGCGCTTGTCGCGCATCTCGGAGGCATAGACGCGAAGGGCGTCCGCAATAGAGGTACCAAAGCTGGTCGATTGGATGAGCACGGTCACAAAGCTGGACACATCCGGCACGCCTGCGCGTTCAGCCATATCACGAAGTACGGTGATACGGTCTTTACCGGCCTTCATCTCGTTTGCGACCATTTGGAATTCATCGGCAAGGGCAGGGTAGCCCGCGCGAATTTCAGCCGCCACGCGGATGATGGATTGGTCCAAGGCTTGGCCCGCTTCAACACAAACAAGCATCAAGTCGAGGCTGTCTGGGAAGCCGGCTTCGATTTCGTCTTGGCGTTCTTGGCGGCGACGTTCGATCCAGTATTTAGGCAGGTAATAGCCCGCCCCACCTGGGATCACGATCGCAAGGATCATGTCGCGTGTAGAAACATCGTCGCCGGCAAGGAACAAAACATAGAACAAGCCGAGGGTTAGGAACAACAACCCAAGTGCAAACTGTGCGAAGTGAAAGGTGCGCACGGCGGTCTTTTGTTTGTAACCAGCTTGTAGCAGTTTGAGCTTCATTCCCTGTAGCTCTTCTACATCTTGCGGCTCTAGGAAGTTGGCAAATTTGTCGAGCTTGTCGGTCCCATTGGCCGTCCGCAAGGAGGAGCCATCTTTATTGGACCGCGAGCTGGAGCGTTTTGCCTCTTCGCGAATGCGATCAAGCGGGTCTTTTTGCTTCTTGAGCATGGTCGGCAAAGTGACCAAAACCATAGTAAAGCCCAGCAAACCGACCGCCAATAAGGGGCCAAGCTCGCCAAAATTCTCAACGAGAAGGTTGTTTATGGATTCAATGAACTGCATCTCATTACACCTTGATGTTGACCATGATGCGCATGAAAACCATGTTCACCACGAGGAATATGCCCACCACGATACAAGCGGGAATGAAAAACTCGGTCTCTTTTACTTCTGTGTAATAGTCTGGCTCCATGATGTTGATGCCGACCAATGCGAGAAGCGGGAAGATGGAAAGGAACATACCCGACCACTTGGCCTCGGCAGTGATGGCTTTCACACGGCGGAACAGTTTGAAGCGTGCACGAATAACTTGAGAAAGACCGTGCAGAATTTCAGCCAAGTTACCACCGGAGGTTTGTTGGATGGTCACGGCCACTGCAAGGAACCGCAAATCTTGCATGTCCATGCGTTCAGCCAAATGTTTCAGGCTTTCCGAGACGTCGCGGCCGTAAGCGGATTCATCCGCAATTACACCGAATTCGGTGCCGAGCGGGTCGGCGACTTCTTTAGCAACAATGTTAATGGCGGATGCAAAGGGATGTCCAACACGCAAGGAACGGACCATAAGTTCGATTGCATCTGGAAGCTGTTCTTCCATTAACTCCAAGCGTTTTTTACACTTGTTGTTAACCCAAACGTAGACAGCACCGATCCCCATGGCGAGCGCGATCACGCCGCGTACTGGGGCCGCAGCTTCGGTCATCTGGCTTAAAACTGCAAAGATGACGGCTGCCAACGCGAACATTATCCCGATTAGAGCTGTCGGGGTGAACGCGATATTTGCGCGCAAGGCTTTGTCTGCCAACATGGAATAAAGCGGTATGCCGCCCGAATTCATGTGCTGGTTCATCTCCTTGCGGAGCTGTTCGAGCACTTTTTCGCGCGTGCCGCCTTTTTGGATCATGTCCAAGCGACGGTTAACTTTACTGTTCAGGCTGATCGACTTGCCGAAGACGACAAGGTAGATCCCCTCAATCAACATCAATACGGCTACGAAGATTATGCCGTAAAGTATTGGTTCAAAACTGATTTCCATGACTAGTTACTCCGCTGCGACTGGTTCGTAGATCGAAGCTGGAAGGTCATAACCCCACTGCTTGAACCGATCGGAATAATGCGAGCGCACACCAGTTGGCGTGAACTGACCAATGATCTTCCCGTCAGGCTGCAAACCCAGGCGTTGGTAACGGAAGACCTCTTGCATGGAGATAACATCACCTTCCATGCCCGTAATTTCTGTGATCGACACCATGCGGCGCGAGCCGTCTTGCAAACGCGAGGCCTGCACGATCAAGTTCACGGCCGAAGAAATCTGCGCTCGAACGGCTTTAATCGGCATCTCGATACCGGCCATAGCGATCATGTTCTCAAGGCGAGACACACCGTCACGTGCCGAGTTGGCGTGGATTGTGGTCATCGATCCATCGTGGCCGGTGTTCATGGCTTGCAACATGTCGATAACTTCTTCGCCGCGTGTCTCACCAACGATGATGCGGTCAGGACGCATACGAAGGGCGTTTTTCAAACAATCACGCTGGGAAACAGCGCCTTTGCCCTCAACGTTGGCAGGACGGCTTTCCATCCGGCCGACGTGAACCTGTTGTAGTTGAAGTTCCGCCGTATCCTCGATGGTCAGGATGCGTTCAGAGTTGTCGATGAAGGACGACAATGCGTTTAGTGTTGTGGTTTTACCAGAACCTGTACCACCAGATACGATAACGTTTAGGCGGCATGCGACGGCGGCTTGCAAGTAGGCGGCCATTTCTTCGGAAAAAGCGCCAAACTTAACCAGGTCGTCGATGCCCAGCTTTTCTTTCTTAAACTTACGAATGGAAACCAGTGAGCCGTCCACCGCGATAGGCGGAACCATGGCGTTGAAACGCGAACCATCTTTCAAGCGTGCATCCACGTAAGGGTTTGATTCATCTACACGACGACCCACGGCGGATACGATTTTGTCGATGATCCGCAGAAGGTGTTTTTCGTCTTTGAAACGGGTGTTCGTCAACGACAGCTTACCATCGCGCTCAACGAAGACGCGGTTCGGCCCGTTGACGAGAATATCGTTCACTGTTTCATCTTTTAGAAGCGGCTCTAACGGGCCAAGACCCGTGACTTCGTCAAACAGTTCAGCGTGAAGTGTCTGGCGTTCATCCTTGTTAAGGATGACGGACATTTCTTCCAAGCCTTCGGCGCAGATAGAGGCGATTTCCGACTTCAACTCAGCTTCCGGCGCATCTTCCAATGCAGCAAGATTTAAGTTGTCGAGTAGGCGGTGGTGCAACTCAGAACGGACTTCTTCAAGTCGTTGGCGACGTTTTAGCTCTTTGTCTTGCGCAATGACATCAGCCGGTGCAACGGCTGCTTTAACTTCGGACTTACGCATGCTCGCAGAACTGTCCGCTTTTGGATTTTCTGCTGGTTTCGGCGCGGCGGCTGCCGGCGCGACTTTAGGAGCTGTATCTGTCTTTTTGTAACGCGAGAACATACTGGTAACCCTTGCTATCCTGTGGCTTCCGCCTGATTTGCTTCATGTAGGGAATTCGCCAATTTCGCGATTTCCTTGCGCAATGGATTTTTTGCGGCTGTGTCGACCAATGGAAGACCGTGATCACAGCTTTGCGCGACCTGCTTGCCGCCGTCCGGCATGTGCAGCTCCATCGAAATTTCAAGGCTTTCGGCCATTCGTTTCGCACGGCTTTTGCCAGACATGTCAGTGAATTTGGGCGCTCTATTCAAGACGTAACGGATCTTTTCGTAGGGCAGGCTCTCAGATTTAAGAGCACGGATCATACGAAGAGCATTTTGCGCGGACCGTAAATCAAGTTCCAGCAAACCAAAGTAGACGTCCGACATGCCGAGTACTGTTTCGGTCCATTGAACCAAAGTGGTTGGCATGTCTACGATGACGTAATCGAAGTTGCGACGGGCAACAGTGATCAACTTCTCAATTTCTTCAGGACCCAGCATATCCAACGGGATCATGTCCGCGGGCGCGGTAAGGACCTGCAACTTGTCGTTGAATGTCGTCAACGTTGCATGGAAAGAGTCGTCGTCCATGCTTTCGATGTCTGACAACATTTCCAAAACAGAATCGCGTCGTGGAAGATCAAGGTACGTGGATGCAGAGCCAAACTGGAAGTCCAGATCAAGCAAGCAAACAGTTACGTCAGCCTTTTTATCGACGGTTGCCAGCTCCCACGCCAGATTGACCGCAAAGGTCGAACTTCCAGCGCCGCCAGCAAGCCCGTGAACCGGAAGAACAACACCCGCATTGGTGCCAACTTTGCCTGTCGATGTCTTTTCTGTCTCGGCGGCAGCGGCAGCCTCAGCTTGTACTGCCTCTTCTTGCTGATTGACCCGCACAATTGAATCGTGCAGCGCGCCTTCAGGAAGCGGGTAGGGGACGAAGTCATTCGCACCCAACTTTAGAAGCTGGTGCAGAGCAATCGGGGTTACGTCCTCAGCGATCAAAATCACTTTGATATTAAGATCTTTAGCGCGGGTGATGATGTCACCGATGAGCGTAAGATTGTTCTCGTCTGAGGTGTCGACTGCGACGGCAATGAATTCTAGGTCTGTCGCGTCGGGTTGCGACAAATATGCGTTTGCGTCGTCGAAGCTTAAATCGCCCCAAGCCTCGCCCAATTCTGTTTCCATGTCCTCGATCAATAGATCGAAGTTTTGGACGTCGCGTGCGACGGTACAGGCTGTAATGGGTGCCGGATCTGTTTTTAATGCTACACTGCTCGTCATGCCTAAATCCCAATTGGCCAAAACACGGCCGGGTCATGTCATTGAGGCGCTGAGTTTGCTGCTAGCGCCCCGCTGACTGTTTGCGGTTTTAAAACCAACAAGCCGCCTTTTGACGGATTGTGGCTTATCTCGAGACAAGGAATGCTTAGCAAAAGGGGCGAGAATGGGGCCAAATTAGCGAAAAACTGAGGTATTATTTCCGTTATTGCACTATTCGTTCCCGTGCGAGCGTTTCATCGCTCTTTGCGGAGTCCACATATTCGCGTTTCACGACAATTCCGTACTTACCATTAAGTAGAATTGGGTTGTCTTGAACGAAGCCACTGACTTCAGTGACGGTACGGCGATTTCGGCGTTCAGCATTCTCTGTAGCGATTACAGGTTTCGTTTCCCCGAAAGAGGAGACAGCCTCAAGGCGAGATCTGCTAATTCCTTGCTTAATCAAGAAGCTAACGACTGCATTTGCGCGGCGAAGCCCAAGAGATTTGTTCGCAGCATTGGATCCGACCAAATCGGTGTGCCCATAGACGCGGAAGGTCACTTCAGGGAACTGGCTGATCCAGTTCGCCTGCTCAAGCAGCGCTGCGCGCGCGTTTGCATCAAGCTTTGAGGAATTGAACTCAAAGTTCACCTGCGTGTTTACGTCCGCAGCGAAGCGGTGCCCAAGAGACTCGGCCGCTGAGATTGAACCGTTCGCAAGCAAAGTGTTGGTCATGGTCGGGTTGCCGAAGCCGCCTTCGTCCAAGCTGCCACCGGCTTCACGGTCAAAGTCCGAATATGTTGCGCAAGCAGACAAGCTTACCGATAATGCTGCGATAATCGCGAGCGTTGATGTTGTCTTAAGCATTGATATTACTCCAAAACATAGCCGTAAGAGCCAGCGAAGTCCTGGCGGGCCACTTCACCTGTGGAGGTGCGACGGCTGCGAACTTCGCGCCCAATCTTACCGTTCAAGAAGAACTCACGTTCGGTAGGAGGACGAATACGGTCTGTTGATACCACGAGGCTGTCACCACGTGTTGGTGTCACAAGATGTGCGGTCACGATAACAACCAGCTCCGATTGGCGACGTTCAAAGTTTGCCGAGCGGAACAATGCCCCCAACACGGGGATGTCACCGAGCCAAGGAACCTGTCCGGCGAGATCGGTAAAGTCATCTTGCAGAAGGCCTGCAATGGCGAAGCTTTCACCATCGCGCAGCTCCACAGTCGTGGACGAGGCGCGACGCGAGAACGCGTTAACCGAGAAACCATCGTTGGTAACGGTGATCGTGTTGTCGATGCCGGATACCGCGGTGTCCATTTTCAGGTTGATGATGTCTTCATCTAAAACTGTTGGTGTGAAATTCAATTCAACACCAAAAGGTTTGAACTCAACGCTAACCGAGCCGTCATCAGAGACAGGAACCGGATATTCACCACCAGCAAGGAAGGTCGCTTCTTGACCCGATAGGGCGGTCAGGTTTGGCTCAGCTAAAGTGCGAATAAGGCCTTTGCTTTCAAGAGCTTCCAGAACGACCAAGGCCCGAAGGCTGCCGCTGCCGAATCCAAATGAGAACACGCCGTTGCGTTCACGCGATGAATTGATTGCACCAGCTGTCGCACCGGTACCTAACGCGCTGGTCAGGTTGTTGGCTGACGACAATGTATTGGTGAACCCGTTGGCTCCGGTGTTGCCACCAGCCGTTTGAAAGCCAAGGCTTGCGGACAAGTCTTTAGACACAGAGCGGGTCATTTCCGCAAAACGCACTTTCAGCATCACTTGTTGCGTGCCACCGACGCTCATCAGGTTGGATACGGCCTCCGGTGCATAACGCTCGGCCAGATCCAAGGCGCGATCCAGCTTCGAGATGCTGGAGACAGTTCCAGACAGCACGAGGCCGTCATTCGCTGTGCGCACTTCAATGTTTTCACCTGGGAGGATTTCGCGAAGACGTTCTTTGAATTCGGAGATGTCAGGGGAGACCCGCACTGACACATTCGTAATCAAGCGACCATCAGGTCCCAACAGGGTAAGGGTCGTACGTCCTGGGGATTTCCCAAGTACATAGATCGTGCGGTCAGACAGAGTCGCAATGTCAGCGATTGCCGGGTTTGCCACTGAAAGCTCAGCGAAGGGTACGTCACTTTCGACGACCACAGCACTGTTGATTGCCACATTAAGTTTGCGCGCGGTGGACTGGTTGGTCACCGTAAGGGTCTGTGCGAACCCTGTCTCTGGTACAAACGTGGTAAGCGCCAAGCCGAATAGGCTTGCGCAGAAATACTGCTTCAATTTCATTGTGATCTGCCTCTCTGATCACTTGGGTTGAACGGGTCTTTTGCCCATTTTCTCCAAGAGCATGCGCGAATTCGAATTTTATTGCAATAATCAGGTATTTAACGAGCGTCGTTTATGTGGGTCTGTCGCAACACAACGCAATTTATGGTAGCTCACAAAGAAACGGCACCCAATATAGGGTGCCGTAAGGTCTTTGACTTTTCTGTTACCTTAGTTCGTGCAGGGGATCGGGATTTCTACAACTTCAGCGCCTTTACGCGTTTTGATTGTACAAACCTTTTCAACCTCTTTCGCCACTACGGCTTTATCTTGGATGCCTAGAAGCTGGTTCTGATCGATCTCAACAGCGGCAACCTCGGCATCATCACCTGCACCAACAAGGGACAAGGACAAACGACCCGATGACTGTGCTTGTGCCAAGGCACCAACCTCACTCGGGGATGCGGCAACCGTAACCGTGCGCGCAATAGTTGGGGCGGAGCGATCGCCGTCCGCAATTTGGTCTACAGCAAGGAGTTTCAACTTGGTGTCGATCAATTTAGTGACCTCACGGCCTTGACTGTTGCCGGTCCAATATACGTCGACGTGGTCGCCTGGGCGCAAGAAGCCGGACACACCGGATGATACGTCAACACGAAGTGCGAAGGCGCGCATGCCTTTCTCCAATCGGGAGGACACACCAGCGTCTTCACCCGGAGAAGTTACTTTCGCAAGCAATACTGCTTCGTCTTTTTCCATTACACGTAGAACGGTGCGCAATTCACCAGTGGTTGGGAATAGGAGCGGGCCTTCAGGCTCTTCGCCCTCTACAACAGGGTTATTCTTGAACGCGCCCTCTGGGATGGCATTGTTTGGCCAAGCGACGACTTGCACGTCATCTTTGGTCAGCACCTCACCATAAGCCATCTGCCGTTTGACGATGAAGACAGCCTCAAGTGGTACGTTGCTTTTGAGTTGGTGCTCTTGATCAGCTACTTTCTTCTTGTACTGATCGAACCTGTTTTTCGCCATATAAGCAGCGAAGCCCGCTAAGGCTACGCCAACTATTAGCACTAATCCGAATACCAAACGCATTTCTTGCCCCTTTTTCAATATGTAATACCCTGCAATTTTGACGCAGGATCACTCGTATGGCCCTTACATGAAGGCCAAATACGGCAAAAAGAGGGTAGGGGCGTGAATTTACGGCGGCGTTAACCGGCTTTGCCTAGAAAGATGTGCTGATCAATTGGCTACTTAGTTCGGCGTTCACGTCGCCGGTCAAATCTTCTGTACCATCAATGACGACCCCCATTGATGCGAGGGCCAAGCCAATGACACCGGCTGCTAAAATGACCCAATCAACAGTGACTGCGCCAGTTTCGTCGCCCCAAAAATGGGAAACTAGGTATTTCATATTTCTCTCCGACAGAACGGGCTCAAGTGGCTCGTACGCGAAATGTATCGCAATGAATTAAGGCAGAAGTTGGGGGGAATGTGGCGGTTTTGACATAATTGAGAGTCAACTTGGAAACGGTTCGTTTCGTTTCTTGGCTCAAATGTTTGCAGGGAGGCAACGCAAAAAAGGCCGCAATCAAGCGATAGCGGCTAGTACCAAAGACCGTTCGATGAACCGCCGATTAGAATGTCGTGATTTTCTGCTGAGCTTCAAGTTGGTAGCCGCGATCTTGGTCGAGTTGTTTTACACCACTTTTTACGAATGCAAAAACGGCGACACTAAGGATCGCTCCGGCAGCAACGAGAACGAACATGTCTGAATCTATTATACCTGTTTCATCGACAATGAAGTCAGCGATTTGTTCACGTAATCTCATAATCTTTCCCTTAGATTAATCTAGTTCGGCTCCGCGCGACCTCCTTGGTCGGCGAAACAGTTCTGATTGCTTTACGTTATTGTTACTGGAGACTTGGGCAGGAATGGGGCGGAAATCGTTCATTATTTGTAATGTGTTAGCTGCTCAAATGAAAAAAGACCGCACTCCAGGGGAGCGCGGTCTAATCTTAAGGTCACACTAGGTGACGACTAACTTAGAAAGTAGTCGAGATACCTTGGCCAGTCAGCTGGTTTTCGATGTCGCCGGACAGGTCTTCCAGACCGTCGGAAACAGAAGCCATAACGGCGATGCCGAGGCCAACGATAGCGGCTGTCAAAACAACCCAG
>NZ_JBDWIU010000009.1:0-17256 GCF_039974535.1 Litoreibacter sp.
CACCAAGTTCGAAGCTGAGGCCTACATCCTCACCAAAGAAGAAGGCGGTCGTCACACGCCGTTCTTCGCGAACTACCGCCCACAGTTCTACTTCCGTACAACTGACGTCACCGGCACAGTTCAGCTTCCAGCTGGCACTGAAATGGTTATGCCAGGCGACAACCTGAAGTTCGACGTTGAGCTGATCGCACCAATCGCGATGGAGCAAGGCCTCCGCTTCGCGATCCGCGAAGGCGGCCGCACAGTTGGCGCTGGCGTTGTATCCAAAATCACTGAGTAATGGGGTGCGGGCCTAGGCCCGCGCACCACGTGGGTGGCAGTTGCTCGCAAGAGCAATGAGACCCCACTCAGGTGTTACTAATAAAAAAGGCCGCTTCCCAAGGGAGGCGGCCTTTTTGCGTTGGTAAGAAGCGGGAGAATTAAACTTCCGCTTGGCGGACTTTGTTGCCGTTCGCCAATCATCGCCTTTAGGACGTAAGTTACATCGTAATGTGTTTGACTCGTTGTCAAAGGGATGTCTTAAAGAGTCTTAATGAATTGGCAAAACATCATCGTAATACTCGCACTCTCAAGTATTGGTTCATTGGCTTTCGCAGAAACTGGTCGACTGGCTAGGGTAGCTGAAACCGATTGGATGGATATTTGGGAACGACATTTTGAAAAATGCGAAACTGAAGTTTTCGAGAATGAAATTACGTCCGTCTGTGAAAGACAAAATCGCCAAATCAATCTCCGTTTAGACGTCTCAGCTCCCTACAATTCAGAAAATCCCTTGGTGAATGCTCAGAGTTATTTGGCTGATCGAAAACTCCATTGTTCCCGCCTTGTTGCGGAACGGGTTGGTCGATGCATAGGCATATTTGACATCCACCCCCGCAGTTCGTTAAGCGGTTTTCGGTCTGTGTCGCATCTGGAATCTGGTCTGTATCGCATGGAGTTTGTGGTTTTTCACGGAGCAGAACTGATCAGAGCCAACGTACATGCAGACATCGAAGACTTCGTTGAGTACGATGGATGGCTACAATGGTCGTTGGCCAGATTGACACCATTTTGGTGATACACCTTCTTTGAGCTATGACTGCTTCGGGCTCGAAGAAGAGATCCGAAATAACACCAAAGCCCGGAATCAAGCGTGTAGCGCGCCGGGCATCTCCAGACCGCCCGACAGGGCTGGCGATATTGAGATCTCACCTCATCATCTCGATGAGGAATGTGCTCGGCTGCCATAAAGTGGTGTGAACCCGTGTTGTATCGCCACCCCGTGGTCTGGCGATGCCCAGTTATCCTCACGTGTAGGTTACGATCTAGGCCATTGTGCACACAGCATGTGCGCGTCGCTGGTGGTGATTAATTATGTTTAGAAACAATTGGATAATCAGATTATTTCGCTCGTGCACATCGGCGTGAGCCTTTGCGATGGCATCGTGTCTTCCAATCTGTCCCGTTTGCCCCAGATTGAGAGGTGCAGGGCCACTTTGGTTCGCCCGCCCCAAAAAAAGGCGCGGAGTGTTCATTGAAAGGAGCACATACCATGAAAAATGTAATTCTCGCTTTGGGCATCGCCGCTGGCCTAATGGCTGCCCCCGCTTTGGCGCTGACCCCTGATGCAGCGAATCCCGCGGATGTGGAAACGCTATCTGATACCCAGACGGACGCTTTGATTGCTGTTCTGTCAGGGCTGCCGCGTCTGTAATGCGTGGCTTTTCTGCCTACCTGTCGCCCTTGCAGGTAGGCAGACACTCAATTCTACGTATTAGAAGCAGATGATGTCTTGCAAAGGCGTCAATGCTTTAATAACACCTCTTCACTAAGTGCAGGGGATTAGCTCAGTTGGTAGAGCATCGGTCTCCAAAACCGAGGGTCGTGAGTTCGAGTCTCTCATCCCCTGCCAGTAATTTTCTAGAGTGAGGTCACGTCGGCCAACATGAAATGTGTCACCGACATCGTCTACGACCCGCGCCACAAGCTGGAGCTTGACCTCTACCTTCCTGACGCCCTGACAGCCGACGCTTGCGTGATTTACATGCATGGTGGCGGGTTTCGCCGTGGGCACCGCTCGCATGTAGAGGTGGCGCATTTTGCACAAAGCCTAACCGATGCGGGCTTTGCTATGGCGTCCATCAGCTACAGATTGCGGACAGAGCTAGATGCCTTCTCGGATGAGGATCAGGCGCATATCATCGCTCATGTGGAGCGTACCCAGAAGGTGGGACTGAATCTAACCCCGAACCTTTGCGGACCGGCCTTCGTGGCAGCCATGGAAGACCTATCGAACGCCATTGAATATTTGTGGGTTGAAGGGGAGCGCCTTGGCATCTCGTCGCGCAAACTGGGGGTGCTGGGCATCTCGGCGGGTGGTATCGCGGGCTTGTCGCTGGCTTACCCCCCTAGACCTTGGGTGCGCCGCGTCTCGAGCCCTGATGCCGTTGTGGCGGTGAGCTCCGCGATTATCCATCCATGGCGATTGGGAGGGAATGGCGCACCTTGCTTGATGTTCCACAGCCCGCAAGACGAGATTATCGGCCTTGGCAACGCTCAACTGGGCGCTGCGCGCGCGCAACAAATCGGTTCGCCAGTGACCTTGATTGAGACGAAGGTGAATGGGCATGCGCAGCAGATCGACGAGATGTTGGACGGATCACATGCCGATGGCACGCCCTATATGCAATTGATCATCGACCACTTCGCGCGGCTGCGGGAAGACCATTAAATCTCCTCACCTTTTTCCAGCAGCTTGTCGATCAGATCACGGTGTAACTGCTGGCTGTCGCCGCCGCCAAATTGCATCGCGCCCCCAGTGAACAGAGTGCCATAAGTCCGCGCCAAGTTGACGACCTGACCTAGCCCTGAAATCAATTGATCTTTCTCAAGGGGCGACAATGGATGGATAAAGGTGGCCCATAGCTGCCCCTGTGCGATGGCGTAGCGGGCGTCCAGTGCCGTGTCAAAATTCGCCTGCATGACGCGAAGCATCTCCTCGGGGTCCATTCCCTCGGCACTGCGGATTGGGATCATTGCGCGCATACGATCAGCACCCTCATCGGTTACAATGACGACGGGAATGTCGGTAATAACCAGGCGGAAGGCGTTGCCGGCGCTCTCGACATTTGGATCCAGCACGGTGAAAATTTCAGCCATTCTCGACAGCGTCATTGGCGGCTCTGATGTCTCAGCCTCCTGCGCGACCAAAGGGGCCGTCAGTGCTGCGATCAAGGGGAGTGCTAATGCGAGAGATTTCATAATATGGCCTTCCATGACATCCCCCAATGCTAGGGTAGAGAAGCCCCGAACGCCAATGCACCCTTTTGTGAGCGCAGGATTCCTTGCGTCTTCCTCTTGCAAACTGGCGCAAGGGGACGTAACTGAGCCATTGAACGCAATCAAAGGTCCGATCATGGCACGCACGAATCCAGCACAGTTTATCCAGCAGGTCCGCGGCGAGGTTTCCAAGATCGTTTGGCCAACACGCCGTGAAGTTCTTTTGACCACGGTTATGGTGTTCATCATGGCGACCATCACCGCGATCTTCTTCTCGTTCGTGGACATTGGCATTCGCGCCGGTTTGAATGGCATCTTCGACCTGTTCTAAAACACCTCTAAGGTATCCTCGTTCTTCATCGCCGCTGAAATAGCGCTGGCGTAGCTTTGTGTTTTCTTGTCAGATCGCGCGGTAATTCCCCGAGCAGAGGCAGGATCATCATGACCGACAAGAGCAACCGCACACCGTCATTGGTAACCCGCGTCACGCAAGCCCTGCATTTTGTGGAGGGGGAGACTGGCGCGGTCATTCCGTCCATCCAACCTGCGGCGACTTATGCGCGCGACGAGAACTACGAGGTACGCAAACCCTATTGGTACCGCCGCGACGGCAGCCAGACTACCGCGCAGGCTGAAGCGGTTATCGCCGAGTTAGAGGGCGCCACGGAATCGCTGCTGTTTGCCTCGGGCATGTCGGCCTGCACAGCGGTGATTGAGCATTTGCCTACGGGCGCGCATATCGTTGCCCCCAAAGTGATGTATCATGGGGTTCTTGCGCAAATTCAGAATTACGTCGCCAATGGGCGTATCACGGTGAGTTATTACACCGCTGGCAACCTCGAGGAGCTAGCCGGCGCTGTTCGCAATGGCGAGACGCAGCTTGTCTGGGTTGAGACGCCGAACAATCCCGACTGGGAAGTCACCGACATTGCCGCCGCCGCCGAGATTGCGCATGGGGCAGGGGCCAAGCTGCTGACTGACTGCACGGGCACGCCGCCGAACCTGACACGGGCCTTGGACTTTGGGGCGGATATATCGTTTCACTCTGCCACCAAGTATTTGAACGGGCATTCAGATGTTACCGCAGGCGTGCTGTCCGTGCGCGAAACTGGGCAGTTCTGGGAAGACATCTACATGGTGCGCAAGTTGCAGGGTACGGTTCTGCACTCGTTCGACGCGTGGTTGCTCATCCGTGGCATGCGGACGTTGTTTTTGCGGGTGGAGCGGTCTTGCCAGAATGCCATGGCGCTGGCGAAGCACTTCGAGGGCCACGCTCATGTTGAGAAGGTTCTATACCCCGGGCTGCCCTCCGATCCGGGGCATGCCGTCGCCAAGAAGCAAACCGGCGGGCAGTTTGGCGGCATGGTGTCAATTATCGTGAAGGGTGAAGAGCAGACCGCCATTGACGTGACCCGCTTTTGCGAGGTGTTCTATCCCGCAACCTCGCTTGGGGGGGTGGAAAGCCTGATTGAGCACCGCAAAACAGTCTCAGGGGAGGGGTTCCCTGTGCACCCGCGCTTGTTGCGCCTGTCTATTGGGATCGAGGATGTGAATGATCTGATTTATGACCTAGAGCAGGCCTTGTCGCGCGCCAACAGCTAGGGTGTGTAAGAATGATCGTCGGGCGTTAAATCGCCTCGCAACCCCTTGAATCTTAGGCCGTGGCGGCGTAATGCAGCGCTCAACACGAACCCATAGCGCGTATCGATTCGAGATGCGCGCTGTTTTCGTTTCGGCGAGAGTCACCTTGGTATTTGGTGCAACTCGTTGATAGTATTGGAACTTACCGGCACTGCCGGAATAGATAGAGGCGCAGGCAAGATGGCAAAACGTTGGTATTCGGTATCAGTGCTATCCAACTTCGAGAAGCGGATCGCGGAGCAAATTCGCGCGGCCGCCGAAGAAAATGGCCTGCAGGACGAGATTGATGAAGTTCTGGTTCCGACCGAGGAAGTCATCGAGATCCGCCGCAACAAGAAAGTGACCGCTGAGCGCCGCTTCATGCCAGGCTACGTGCTGGTGCGCATGGACATGTCGGACCGCGGCTACCACCTGATCAGCTCGATCAACCGCGTAACTGGCTTTTTGGGCCCGCAAGGCAAGCCTAGCCCGATGCGCGACGCTGAAGTTCAGGCCATCTTGGGCCGCGTCGAAGAGGGTGCGGAAGCGCCACGCTCGACCATCGTGTTCGACGTGGGCGAGAACGTAAGCGTGACCGACGGCCCGTTCGAGGGCTTCGCAGGTCAGGTCGAAGAAGTAGACGACGAGAACCAGCGCCTGAAGGTGACGGTCTCTATCTTTGGCCGCGCAACGCCGGTCGAATTGGAATTCACACAGGTCGCTAAAACGTCCTGATGTGCATATCGTGGGAGGTGAGCGGCACGCGTGTCGCAACCCTGACCACGGCAACTCGTAGCTCGAAGGTCGCGACCTGAGAGTGTTGAAAAAGGAGAAGGCCCATGGCCAAGAAGATCGCTGGCACGATGAAACTGCAGGTTCCTGCAGGTCAAGCCAACCCATCCCCACCCGTAGGCCCAGCATTGGGTCAACGCGGTATTAACATCATGGAATTCTGTAAGGCGTTCAACGCCAAGACACAGGAACTGGAGCCAGGTGCGCCTTGCCCAACCGTGATCACTTACTACCAAGACAAATCTTTCTCGATGGACATCAAGACGCCACCAGCGTCCTACTTCCTGAAGAAAGCTGCCAAGCTGAAGTCCGGCGCAAAAACACCTTCGCGTGAAGTTGTTGGCCACGTGACAAGCAAGCAAGTCCGTGAGATCGCTGAAGCGAAAATGAAAGATCTGAACGCGAACGATATCGACGCGGCAATGCAGATCATTCTGGGCTCCGCCCGCTCTATGGGCATCGAGGTGAAGTAATGGCTAAACTCGGAAAACGCACTACCGCCGCTCGTGAGCAATTCGCTGGCAAGCGCAACGTCACTGTCGAAGAAGCTGTTGCTCTGGTTAAGAACAACGCCAAAGCTAAGTTCGATGAAACTTTTGAAATCGCAATGAACTTGGGCGTTGACCCACGTCACGCTGACCAAATGGTTCGCGGTGTGGTTGCTTTGCCAAACGGCACAGGCAAAACCATGCGCGTTGCTGTCTTTGCACGCGATGCGAAAGCTGAAGAAGCCAAAGCGGCTGGCGCAGACATCATTGGTGCCGAGGACCTGATGGAAATCGTGCAATCCGGCAAGATCGACTTCGATCGCTGCATTGCGACACCTGACATGATGCCTATCGTTGGTCGTCTGGGTAAAGTTCTGGGCCCACGTAACCTGATGCCAAACCCTAAAGTTGGCACTGTTACTATGGACGTCAAAGCTGCTGTTGAAGCTGCTAAGGGCGGCGAAGTTCAGTTCAAAGTTGAAAAAGCTGGTGTTGTCCATGCTGGTATCGGCAAAGCATCCTTCTCCGAAGAGAAGCTGGTTGAGAACGTTCGCACGTTCATCGACGCTGTTGCTAAAGCCCGCCCGTCTGGCGCCAAAGGTGGCTACATGAAGAAGATCGTTGTGTCTTCGACAATGGGCCCAGGCGTAACCATCTCGGTTGAAAACGCGACTGGCAACTAAAATACTGCGATGAGAGGGTCCAGAACAGGGCCCTTTTAGGTGCATGTATGAAGTATAAAAGGCACCCTTTTCGGGGTGCCTTTGTTCTTTTGGGGGCTACATTTCGGCAAAATGTTATCCAAAAATTATTCAAATTCCGTCTCAATTGAGTCGCAATACCTTGATTGAAGTGTTTGTATTGGTACCAGAACGGAGATTCTAGGCGTGGGTAAGTACGAAATATTGAGTGAGTATCGGGCAGACGCAATAAAGGCGTTATGCGGAGAGAATCCTGATCTGCAGCCTCGGAAGCGGCTGCGTGCAATGGATGACATGCCCGACGAATTGCGTAACCTAGTCGAATTTCGTGAAGCCTTCGTTGCGAATGCGGTGGTTGGCCGCTGTCGTGCCGCGGCTGCCAACAAGCACATGTCGCATTTGCGAGAAGCACGGAGAAAAGCCGGCGCGCTGGAGCTCTACGAAAGCTTTGAGGATTTGCTTGGTGAGCATTTGAACGGGGTTTCCTTTGGTGCCCATGGATTTATGGACAAGCAACTTTCCAACGCCGATGCCGATGCCATCTATGAGGGTATCCACAAGGTTATCGCGGTGCTGAAGGAGTTGGGTTACGACGCCTTTGCGAACTCTGGTACGCTTTTGGGATTGGTGCGTGATGAAAAGCTAATTCCATACGATGACGATGTGGATTTGGCGGTTATCTTGTCGGCGCGTCGCGATGCAGATGCGGCCGAGGAATTCAAAATTCTCTTGGGATGCCTTCTTGCAGAGGGACTGGATTGCAGAATGATTGAAAGTAAAAATGCGATCATCAAGCTCCCAAATATTGAGGGGTTTGAAGTCGATCTGTTCCCAGCCTACGGCGCGCACGCCCGCTACAACATCTTTCCCTATTCGCGCAAACAGCTGAAGTTTTCTGATATTTGGCCGTTGAAAGCCTGCCCGATCAGCGGGCTGCCGTTGCCAGCCCGTCCGGAAGTGTTGCTGAAGGAAAACTATGGCGCCGACTGGGAAACTCCGAACTCGCGGTTTTCCTTCCCTTGGGTGACCCAGAAGAAAAAATTCAAAGTGCTTCTGGATGAACTGAACAACGGCGAATGATGGAGCGTCTGTTCTGACATAGGGTGCCTTTGAAAACCTGTGCCAGATCGAAGCTTTAACGCGGACGGATGATGTTTCGGCAATTGAAATTCGCGCTAATGTTCTGAAGCTGCGCGCCTAAGTATCGGGGCTTCTCAAGTTCGCACTTCACTTCCCACCAAAAATAACCTAATGAGCCACTCGAAGAGGTCGTCTGACGTGTTGGGCGACCTCTTCGATTCGTCCGAGATGGTGGGTTGGAGCCTTAAACTCCTTTAATTCCTGCCTGAGACGGGATCAGACCAGATTGACTGTGGGTGAGAACTCCAGGCGGTTCGGGCGTCCCGTGCACGATGGACCCAACCGCCGGAGTGATCCGGTAGACTGAGCCGGGGAGCAATCCCCACAATTGGAGTGAAACTGTGGATAGAGCACAAAAAGAGAAACTGGTCGAAGAACTCGGCCAAATCTTTGAAAGCTCTGGCGTTGTAGTGGTTAGCCACTACGAGGGTATCACGGTTGCCGAGATGCAAGACCTGCGTGCGCGTATGCGCGAAGCTGGTGGGTCTGTGCGCGTCGCCAAGAACAGGCTCGCCAAAATCGCTCTTGAGGGCCAGCCATGCGCAAGCATTGCTGAATACCTCGAGGGAATGACCGTTCTCGCCTATTCAGAGGACCCAGTTGCCGCCGCGAAAGTGGTGAACGACTATGCCAAGGACAACGAAAAGCTCGTTATCCTTGGGGGTGCTATGGGCGAAGACGCGTTGGATGTCGCTGGTGTTAAAGCCGTGGCCGCTATGCCAAGCCGTGAGGAGCTTATTGCTTCCATCGCGGGTTGCATTGGCGCCCCAGCTTCGAACATTGCCGGCGCGATTGGCGCACCTGCTTCGAACGTCGCAAGCATTCTCAGCACCATCGAGGACAAAGCAGCAGCTTAACCTCGACACGATACTTTCGTGGGGCAAATGCCTACGCGTTGGAACACAACTTAATAGAACGGAAACAGTATAATGGCTGATCTGAAAAAACTGGCTGAAGAAATTGTCGCACTGACACTTCTCGAAGCACAAGAACTAAAAACCATCCTCAAAGACGAGTATGGCATCGAGCCCGCAGCTGGCGGCGCAGTAATGGTTGCAGGCGGCGGCGACGCTGGCGGTGCATCTGCTGAAGAACAAACTGAATTTGACGTGATCCTAGTTTCTGCTGGTGCAGCAAAAATCAACGTCATCAAAGAAGTTCGCGGCATCACAGGTCTTGGCCTGAAAGAAGCTAAAGACTTGGTCGAAGCTGGCGGCAAAGCTGTCAAAGAAGGCGTCGACAAAGCTGAAGCAGAAGACATCAAAGGCAAGCTGGAAGCAGCTGGCGCAGAAGTCGAAGTTAAGTAATTGTCGCGCAGCATCGCTGCGTAGTCAAAAAATGGCTGGATCCGGAGTAATTCTGGGTCCGGCTTTCCGCGTCTCAGAGAGGGCTTTGAATTAAAGCCTTCTCTAAGGAGCGGTATCAGGTTCGGGAGCACGCCCGTGGGAAGGCGCGCAAGTATTGAACCACATCTCCTTGATCCAAGTGGTATGCCACCCGACCCCGGGGTGACATATCCGAGGAAATTGAAAGGCTTTGACGAGCATGGCTCAAACATACGTTGGTCAAAAACGAATCCGCAAATATTTCGGCAAAATTAATGAAGTTTTGGCTATGCCAAACCTTATTGAAGTGCAGAAATCTTCATACGACCTTTTCCTGAAGTCCGGCGATCAGCTGGCTCCTATGGACGGCGAAGGTATCAAAGGCGTCTTCCAGTCGGTTTTCCCGATTAAAGACTTCAATGAGACAGCAATTCTTGAGTTCGTAAAATACGAACTGGAAAAACCGAAGTACGACGTCGAGGAATGTCAGCAGCGCGACATGACTTACAGCGCCCCGCTGAAAGTGACCCTCCGTCTTATCGTGTTTGATATCGACGAAGATACAGGCGCGAAATCGGTTAAAGACATCAAAGAACAAGACGTCTTCATGGGCGACATGCCTTTGATGACCCCCAATGGTACGTTCGTTGTGAACGGTACCGAGCGTGTTATCGTTTCCCAGATGCACCGCTCGCCGGGCGTGTTCTTCGACCACGACAAAGGCAAAACCCACTCCTCGGGTAAGCTTTTGTTCGCATGCCGCATCATTCCTTACCGTGGTTCTTGGTTGGACTTCGAATTCGACGCAAAAGACGTAGTCTTTGCGCGTATTGACCGTCGCCGTAAGTTGCCTGTGTCCACCCTGCTTTACGCACTGGGTCTGGACCAAGAAGGCATCATGAATGCCTACTACGACACCGTAGACTTCAAGCAAGAGAAGAAGGGCGGCTGGTCCACCAAGTTCTTCCCTGAGCGGATCAAAGGCACGAAGCCTACTGCGGATATCGTTGACGCGAAGACTGGCGAAGTCATCGCTGAAGCTGGCAAGAAAATTACCCCTCGTGCAGTTAAGAAGCTGATCGAAGAAGGTAATGTCGAAAATGTTCTGTTGCCGTTTGAGGGCATCATTGGGCGTTTCGCTGCTTGCGACATCATCAACGAAGAAACCGGCGAGATCTGGGTTGAAGCTGGTGACGAGCTGACTTGGGAGCTGGACAAAAAAGGCGAAGAGGTCGTAGGCGGCACTCTGAAAACTTTGGTCGACAACGGTGTAACCACGATCCCAACGCTGGACATCGACCACGTCAACGTCGGCCCATACATCCGCAACACTGTTGCCGTGGATAAGAACTTCAGCCGCGAAACTGCGCTGATGGACATCTACCGCGTTATGCGCCCGGGCGAGCCACCCACCGTTGAATCCGCGTCGGCCCTGTTCGACACGCTGTTCTTCGATAGCGAGCGTTATGACCTGTCCGCTGTTGGCCGTGTTAAGATGAACATGCGTCTTGATCTGGATGCGGAAGACACCGTGCGTACGCTGCGCAAGGAAGACATCGTATCTTGCATCAAAGCGCTGGTTGACCTGCGCGATGGCCGCGGCGACATCGACGACATTGACCACCTTGGCAACCGTCGTGTGCGTTCCGTTGGCGAGCTGATGGAAAACCAATACCGTGTGGGCCTGCTGCGCATGGAGCGCGCGATCAAAGAGCGTATGTCCTCTGTCGAAATCGACACAGTGATGCCGCAAGACTTGATCAACGCGAAACCAGCCGCTGCTGCGGTTCGCGAATTCTTCGGCTCCTCGCAGCTGTCGCAATTCATGGACCAAACCAACCCGCTGTCCGAAGTTACGCACAAGCGTCGCTTGTCCGCGCTTGGACCAGGTGGTCTGACCCGTGAACGTGCTGGCTTTGAGGTTCGTGACGTTCACCCAACTCACTACGGCCGTATGTGCCCGATTGAGACACCCGAGGGTCCGAATATTGGTCTGATCAACTCGCTGGCTACTTTTGCCCGCGTGAACAAATACGGCTTCATCGAGACACCTTACCGCAAGGTTGTGGACGGTGTTGTGACGGACGATGTTCAATACATGTCCGCGACTGAGGAAATGCGCCACACAGTGGCGCAGGCGAACGCCAACCTCGATGAGAACATGAAGTTCGTGAACGACTTGGTCTCGACCCGCCAGTCCGGCGAGTACATGCTGCAAAGCAACGCCAACGTTGACCTGATCGACGTTAGCCCGAAGCAGTTGGTCTCGGTTGCGGCCTCCTTGATCCCGTTCCTTGAGAATGACGATGCGAACCGGGCCTTGATGGGCTCGAACATGCAACGTCAGGCTGTTCCATTGCTGCAAGCTGATGCGCCATACGTGGGCACTGGTATTGAGAGCGTGGTTGCCACCGACTCTGGCGCTGCCATTCAGGCGCACCGTGGCGGTATCATCGACCAAGTTGACGCGACACGTATCGTTGTGCGCGTAACTGATGATTTGGCTCCGGGCGATCCTGGCGTGGACATCTACCGTCTGCGTAAGTTCCAGCGTTCCAACCAAAACACCTGCATTAACCAGCGTCCGCTGGTGAAAGTGGGCAACGTGGTGTCTGCTGGTCAGGTTATTGCTGATGGTCCATCCACTGACATGGGTGAGTTGGCCCTTGGTAAAAACGTGCTCGTCGCGTTTATGCCTTGGAACGGCTACAACTATGAGGACTCCATCCTGATTTCCGAGCGCATCGCGCGTGACGACGTCTTCACCTCGATCCACATCGAGGAATTCGAAGTCGCCGCCCGTGACACGAAGCTTGGACCAGAAGAAATTACTCGCGACATCCCGAACGTCGGTGAAGAAGCGCTGCGCAACCTCGACGAGGCTGGCATCGTGTACATCGGCGCCGACGTGGAGCCGGGCGACATTCTGGTTGGTAAGATCACACCGAAGGGCGAAAGCCCGATGACGCCGGAAGAAAAGCTTCTGCGCGCCATCTTTGGTGAGAAAGCCTCCGACGTTCGCGATACATCGCTGCGCGTTAAACCAGGTGACTTCGGGACAGTTGTTGAGGTTCGCCTCTTTAACCGTCACGGCGTTGAGAAAGACGAGCGCTCGCTGCAAATCGAGCGTGAGGAAGTTGAGCGTCTGGCACGTGACCGTGACGACGAGATGGGCATCCTAGACCGCAACATCTACGCGCGTTTGCAAGCCATGTTGCTTGGCAAGAAAGCTGTGAAAGGTCCGAAAGGCGTTAAGCCGAACTCGGAAATCACACCTGAATTGCTGGAAACATTGTCTCGTGGCCAATGGTGGCAGCTTGCTTTGGCTGAAGAAACCGAAGCCGCAGCAGTTGAAGCGTTGAACGGTCAGTACGAGACCCAAAAAGAGGCCCTTCAGGCTCGCTTTGAAGACAAGGTCGAGAAGGTTCGCCGTGGGGACGACTTGCCACCAGGCGTGATGAAGATGGTCAAAGTCTTCGTAGCGGTGAAGCGTAAGCTGCAACCGGGCGATAAAATGGCCGGCCGTCACGGCAACAAAGGTGTTATCTCCAAGGTTGTTCCAATGGAGGACATGCCGTTCCTTGAGGATGGTACTCCGGTTGATTTCTGTTTGAACCCACTGGGCGTGCCGTCGCGTATGAACGTTGGGCAAATCCTAGAGACCCACATGGGTTGGGCCGCTCGCGGTCTGGGCTTGCAGATCGACGACGCTTTGGATGACTTCAAACGTACTGGTGACAGCCAGCCTGTGCGCGATGCTTTGCAGAACGCTTACGGCCCTGAAACCTACAGCGAAGCCTTCGACGGTATGATCGAAACCGACATGCTTGAGTCCGCCGAAGCCGTGCGCCGTGGTGTTCCAATCGCGACGCCGGTATTTGATGGTGCCAAAGAGAGCGACATCAACGATGCACTGTCTCGTGCTGGGTTCGACACTTCTGGTCAGTCGGTGCTGTTTGATGGCCGCACAGGTGAGCAATTCGCCCGTAAGGTCACAGTCGGTATCAAGTACCTGCTGAAACTGCACCACCTTGTGGACGACAAAATCCACGCGCGTTCAACCGGGCCATACTCGCTCGTCACGCAGCAACCTCTGGGTGGTAAAGCTCAGTTCGGTGGCCAGCGCTTCGGTGAGATGGAAGTTTGGGCTCTGGAAGCTTACGGCGCCGCTTACACCTTGCAAGAAATGCTGACGGTGAAATCGGATGACGTGGCAGGCCGGACGAAAGTCTACGAGTCGATCGTCAAAGGCGAGGACAACTTCGAGGCCGGTATTCCGGAATCGTTCAACGTTCTCGTGAAAGAAGTCCGAGGTCTCGGCCTCAACATGGAACTCCTGGATGCGGAGGAGGAGTAGGGGCGCTTAGCACCCCCACTCACCCCATCCCCTAATTTGTAAGGACGCAAAATGAACCAGGAACTGACAAACAACCCGTTCAACCCGATCGCTCCGCCAAAGAGCTTTGACGAGATCAAAGTTTCCTTGGCCTCCCCCGAGCGGATCTTGAGCTGGTCCTACGGCGAGATCAAAAAGCCGGAAACCATCAACTACCGTACGTTCAAGCCTGAGCGGGACGGCCTGTTCTGCGCACGCATCTTTGGCCCAGTCAAAGACTACGAATGCCTGTGTGGCAAATATAAACGCATGAAGTATCGCGGCGTTGTCTGCGAGAAATGTGGTGTTGAAGTTACGCTTCAAAAAGTACGTCGTGAGCGTATGGGCCACATCGAGCTGGCAGCCCCAGTGGCACACATCTGGTTCCTCAAGTCGCTTCCATCCCGGATCGGCCTGATGCTGGATATGACTTTGCGCGATCTGGAACGCATTCTCTACTTCGAGAACTACGTTGTTATCGAGCCTGGTTTGACCGACCTGACTTACGGCCAATTGATGAACGAGGAAGAATTCCTCGATGCGCAAGACGCCTACGGCATGGACGCTTTCACCGCCAACATCGGTGCTGAAGCGATCCGCGAAATGCTGGCTGCGATTGATCTGGAAGCGGAAGCTGACCAACTGCGTGAGGACCTCAAAGAGGCCACAGGCGAGCTGAAGCCCAAGAAGATCATCAAACGTTTGAAACTGGTTGAGAACTTCCTCGAGTCCGGCAACCGTCCAGAGTGGATGGTTCTGACCGTGGTTCCTGTGATCCCGCCAGAGCTGCGCCCGCTGGTTCCACTGGATGGTGGCCGCTTTGCGACTTCCGACCTGAACGACCTGTACCGCCGCGTGATCAACCGGAACAACCGCCTGAAGCGCCTGATTGAGCTTCGCGCACCGGACATCATCGTGCGCAACGAGAAGCGTATGCTTCAAGAGTCTGTGGACGCATTGTTCGACAACGGCCGTCGTGGCCGGACTATTACTGGCGCCAACAAGCGTCCGCTGAAGTCCTTGTCCGACATGCTGAAAGGTAAGCAAGGTCGCTTCCGTCAGAACCTTTTGGGTAAGCGCGTCGACTTCTCTGGCCGTTCCGTCATTGTGACCGGCCCAGAGCTGAAACTGCATCAATGTGGTCTTCCCAAGAAGATGGCGCTGGAGCTGTTCAAGCCGTTCATCTACTCGCGTCTGGAGGCCAAAGGTCTGTCCTCCACCGTGAAGCAGGCGAAGAAGCTGGTTGAGAAAGAGCGTCCAGAAGTTTGGGACATCCTCGACGAAGTTATCCGCGAACACCCAGTGATGCTGAACCGTGCGCCGACTTTGCACCGTTTGGGCATCCAAGCGTTTGAGCCGGTTCTGATCGAAGGTAAAGCTATCCAGCTTCACCCGCTGGTCTGTTCGGCCTTTAACGCCGACTTCGACGGTGACCAAATGGCTGTGCACGTACCGCTTTCGCTGGAAGCCCAGCTTGAAGCGCGTGTCCTGATGATGTCGACCAACAACGTTCTATCTCCTGCAAACGGTGCACCCATCATCGTTCCATCGCAGGACATGATCCTTGGTCTCTACTACATCACCATGGAGCGTGAAGGCATGGTTGGCGAAGGCAAGATCTTCTCCAACGTGGAAGAAGTTCAACACGCCTTGGATTCCGGCGAAGTGCACCTGCACGCCAAGATCCAAGCCCGCCTGCCGCAGATCGACGACGAAGGTAACGAGGTGCTGACGCGCTTTGAGACCACGCCGGGCCGTATCCGCTTGGGCGCGTTGCTGCCGTTGAATGCGAAAGCACCGTTCTCCTTGGCGAACCGCCTTCTGCGTAAGAAGGAAGTTCAGCAGGTTATTGACACCGTCTACCGCTACTGTGGTCAGAAAGAGTCCGTAATCTTCTGTGACCAGATCATGACCATGGGTTTCCGCGAGGCGTTTAAGGCCGGTATCTCGTTCGGTAAGGACGACATGCTGATCCCAGACACCAAATGGCCAATCGTTGACGGCACACGCGGTCAGGTTAAAGAGTTTGAGCAGCAGTACATGGACGGCCTGATTACTCAGGGCGAGAAGTACAACAAAGTGATTGATGCTTGGTCGAAGTGTAACGACCAAGTCACCGACGCTATGATGGCGAACATTTCCGACTCTGGCCGCGACGATGCGGGCGCTGAAAATGAACCGAACTCGGTTTACATGATGGCCCACTCCGGTGCGCGTGGCTCGGTTACGCAAATGAAGCAGCTGGGCGGTATGCGTGGTCTGATGGCCAAGCCAAACGGTGAGATCATTGAGACGCCGATCATCTCGAACTTTAAAGAAGGCCTGAGCGTTCTTGAGTACTTCAACTCCACCCACGGTGCCCGTAAGGGTCTGTCGGATACGGCTTTGAAGACTGCGAACTCCGGTTACCTGACACGCCGTCTGGTTGACGTGGCGCAAGACTGCATCGTTCGCATGCACGACTGTGGCACTGAAAACTTCATCAACGCCTCTTCGGCGGTGAACGACGGTGAGGTTGTGGCCTCTATTGGTGAGCGCCTTCTGGGTCGTACGGCTGCCGAGGACATCTTGATGCCGGGCACTGACGAGATCATCGTCGCCCGTGGCGAGTTGATCGACGAGCGTAAAGCCGACGCAATCGATGCTGCGGATATTCCAACTGCACGTATGCGTTCGCCTCTGACCTGTGAAGCTGAAGAAGGCGTTTGCGCCATGTGCTACGGCCGTGACTTGGCCCGTGGTACGCTGGTGAACACTGGTGAAGCTGTCGGCATTATCGCCGCGCAGTCAATCGGTGAGCCTGGTACTCAGCTGACAATGCGTACGTTCCACATTGGTGGTGTTGCGCAGGGTGGCCAACAGTCGTTCCTTGAGGCCTCGCAAGAGGGTAAGGTCGCGTTCGAGAATGCGTCCATCCTTGAGAACGCCGCTGGCGAAAAAGTGGTTATGGGTCGCAACATGCAGCTCACAATCACCGATGCCAACGGCACCGAGCGTGCGCGTCACAAGATCAGCTACGGCTCCAAACTGCACATCAAAGATAAGGCCAAAGTGGCCCGCGGCGATAAGCTGTTTGAATGGGATCCGTACACACTGCCAATCATCGCTGAAAAAGACGGTAAGGCCCGTTTTGTCGACCTCATCTCCGGCATCGCCGTTAAGGATGAGACCGATGACGCGACAGGCATGACGCAGAAGATCGTGGTTGACTGGCGCGCTGCTCCTAAGGGCAACGAGTTGAAACCTGAAGTGCTGATCGAAGGCCCTGATGGCGAACCTGTACGTCTGGAAAATGGCAACCCTGCCACTTACCCGATGTCTGTGGATGCCATCCTGTCCATCGAAGACGGTCAAGACATCAAAGCTGGTGACGTGGTTGCGCGTATCCCTCGTGAGGGTGCCAAAACCAAGGACATTACCGGTGGTCTGCCACGTGTGGCCGAACTCTTTGAGGCACGTCGCCCTAAAGACCACGCTATCATTGCGGAAATCGACGGCTACGTTCGCTTCGGCAAGGACTACAAAAACAAGCGCCGTATCGCGATTGAGTCCTCTGA
>NZ_JBDWIU010000010.1:0-562284 GCF_039974535.1 Litoreibacter sp.
GGGCAGCATCAATATTGGCGGCAACACCGCGCTCGGCGACGTCACCAGCACGACCAGTGATGGCATCTACGCCGTTGCAAGCGGCGGCGGCATCACAGTCGATACAACCGACGGCAGCGTTTCGGGCTATACTTCTGGTGTATCTGCCACAACCACATCTGATGGCGATATTGATATTACCGTTTCTGGGGCTGTTTCTGGCGGCACTGGTGCCGGTATCGATACCGACGGTACGATTGGATCTTTGACCGAAATAGCGCTGAATTCCGGTGCCACGGTGAGTGCGGTTTCTGGTCTTGCGATCAGAAACACCTACTCGGATAGTGTTATCACGGTAGGCTCGGGCGCTATCATCAGCGGTGCAATTCAACTGGGAAGTGGTAGCGATACGCTGACGTTCGATGGTGGCGATTTCAGCGCGGTGACTAGTCTTGATGGTGGCGACGATGTGTCTGATGCTGATGGATTTTCTGATACACTTAACCTGAACGGCGTGTCTGGCGTCTTAACAGGTGCAAACCTAACTGGTTGGGAGCAAATTGCTTTGGCGAGTGGCTCTGCCGTCTCGTTTGCCGATTCCAGCCTGACCACGGGTCGTTTCGCGCTGAACGCGGGAACGCAACTTAGCTTCCAGAACAATTCAGCAAGTGATGAATTTATACTGGCTGGTAACTTTTCCGGCGGTGGTCTGATCAGTGTTGATGTTGATTTCGCCACAGACATTAGTGATTTGTTTACGGTGACGGGAGATGTGACTGGGGATACAACGACAATCGCACTGAATGATATTTCTTCTGGCACCCTCACAGGCAATGATGTTGTTGTGGTCAACGTGGGTGGCGATGCGTCTTCAGATAGTTTTGCGTTGGCACAACCAGTAAGGTCTGGCGTGTTCTTGTACGATCTTGAACAACAAGGTTCTGATTTTGTCCTTGAAAGTAATGACAACTTTGTAGCAGAGACTGCTGGCCTAGAGGCTATTGGTTTCACTTTGTTGTCGTTGAACGAACTTGCTCCACTGCGCGAACGTTTGAAGCAACGAGAGTTCTTCGGAGGACCTGATGTTAGCCGTGGCAATGTATCTTTTGCTGAAACAGCGATGCCAAGTCATACGTGGATACATTTTGCCAACAGCCATGATAAATTTACGCCAGAGAGCTCAGCGACGAACTATGATGCTGAGGTGACGAACTTCAGTCTAAGGGCAGGGGTTGAATATTTGGCCTACGAGGGGACCGATGCGCGGCTCAGCTTTGGGCTTAACGGGTTCTATGGTGAGGCAAACGCGAACATCACATCGGCGACTGGTAACGGAAGTCTCGATACAAATTATTTCGGTGTTGGCTTAACCAGCACGTGGCAACACGCCAGTGGTTTTTATGTTGACGGTCAAGTTCAATATATAAACTACGATAACCAGATAACCACGACTGGGCTACCAACGGAATTTGGTGGTGATGGGTTCTCCGCCGCAATTGAGCTCGGACAAGCGATCACTCTGCAGAATTCTGATTGGGTGTTAACGCCTTCTGTGCAGCTGGCATATTCATCGGTCGAATATGACTCTTTCATCGACTCCAGTGGCCTTCTGGTCTCATCCAATCAGACCGACAGCCTAAAATTGCGCATGGGCCTTTCTGGAGACAAGATTTCTGAGTGGGAAACAGCTTCAGGCCTCCAAAGAGAGGAGATTTCGATCTTCGGTAATCTTCACTTTGAACAAGGCGCTGAGCATGACGTATTAATCGCGGGTTCGCCTCTCAAAAGCCGTTTGGAAGGCAAGTCATTTGAGGTTGGTTTGGGGTATATGCGCAGTGTCGATGATGACCGCATGTCTGTATTCATGCAGACGAACTTTACAGGTGCCTTAGAGAATGCTTCGGACAATTATGGCTTGGAGATCAAATTGGGTGGTCAGTTTACTTGGTAATGTAATGGAGCAGATTAAACTTACCACACGAGCTGGCCCCTTTAGATTGGTCAAGCGATGCGGTTGTTGCCACTGGCGAGGGCAATACTCTGATTAATCACGGAAACGTAAATGTAGCAGGGGCGCCCGAGCTTCATGATGGTAGCGCCTTGACTGCGACAGGGAACGGCAACGTCATGATCGAAACATCTGATATTTTTTTGGTATGGGATGTCTCACTTTGGCTCTGATGACGTGCAAGATAATTTCGCTACAATCATAACGCGTGACAGAGGAGCATTCGGGATTCTTCAGTGGAATCTATGCACCGAAGATAGTGGTACCATCGTGAATTCTGGGCTGATCCACGCCTTAGACACAGATGCATCCGAGATTGGCATTCAAGGTACGGGTGGCATCACCTATTTGGAACAGGGCTGAACGCCAGCGTGGAGTTTGTGGGTGGAAATGCCGGTAAAATCACGACAAGATCTGGTGCCATTTTGGTGGATGACAACGTGGTCCATCACGTAGACGCTACGAGCTTCGCTGCAATGGATCAATTGGCCCAAACGACGGCTCAAACTTTCGCGGACCCTGTGGAAAGTCGTGCGGCTTTCGCACAATCCGCCGGTGAAAACGCGGCTTCTATCTGGGGGCAATTGGTTGGAGGGGCCTTCAGAAGCGATGCAAGTGGCACAGCCGGAGGGTACTATGGCCTGCACACGGGGTATATTTTTGACACTGATGTCAACGCGGACCGTGGTTGGGTCGCGGGACTTCAGGCCGGGCGGGTCTCGGCCCCACAAATACGGTTCGTTTGCGCTACACAGGTGTTTTTGCCGATGCGCATGACTTTGTAACGAGCCCAACGCTTAAAGTTGGCGCGCGCCGGAGCATACCCCCGCTGAAGAATCCGGCTTATGGAAAGAGAGCCTTGCGAAACGAACACATCGATCACATTGCCAAACACAGTCGATCAGCTCTTGATAAAAGACCTCGGGTTACAATCTGCGCTCTCGTGTTGAGGCCCAAGTCGGTCGTTACAAAAACACCATTGATTGCCAGTTGTGTAGCCGCAAATTTGAGACATAGAGAACAGAAACCGCCATCGCCATCAAAAACCCTGAACCGCACAACGCACATGGGGCTGCAGCCTTTAAACGCATCAACAAAGTTAGTCAAAAGTCGAGACGCTGGGTCAATGACACGCTGCAGAGATCGTATGATGATACGTTTAACGACTGAAAAATATTGGTAAATTGTCTTGGCTAACGTGGGGGTGGGACACCACCCGCGTGAACCCGTCAAGCTAGAGGCATGGAATAAACACATATGTCAGATACCAACACAATGAACCGCAGAGCGCGTCGGAAAACAACCGATCTGACTCAAAAAGAGAAGATCAGGGAAGAAGATCTGCTACAAATACGCTTGGCTGACGAGGAGCTTGATGCCGCTGCCGTGTGTCTTGTCGCCACATTTATTGGTTTTATTTGCGCAGTGATAACACTGATTACCTGGTGGTCATTTCCCCTGGCCTTATCGGTGTATGTTATGACGGGATTGATGACCTCTGCGGCGGTGCTGCTGGCTCGGAGATTTCTGTGATGCGGTCGGTGACAACGAGCGATTTGGTGAACTTTGGGGCGATTGGTAACGGAAGAATCGTCACTAGTTTTTTTGATGTTGGCGAAACCAGCACGTGGTAACACGCCAGTGGCTTTTATGATGACAGTCAAGTTCGATACATAAATTACGATAACGAGATCGCCATGAGCGGGTCACCAACAGAATTTGATGGTGATGGGCTCTGAGCCTCGATCGAGGCCTATGTTGGGGGCGCATTCGCTCTACGGAATTCTGATAGGGTGCTAACGCCTTTCACATAGCTGACATATTCATCCATCGAATAACCGAAGCAATCCAAAGGAATTCGCGATAGATCACAAGTATAGAGCTGGAGTACTACGTACCTCTTTGAGGGGTAGAAGATGCTTACTTTCCCGTAAGGGGGACGCCGAGGTCTCATTCGGCCATTAACGACCTAGCCGGTAATTAGATTACGGTGTGTGCGAAAATCAACAAGGCCACGAACCGCGCGTGTCAGCCATCAAGCCGCAGACCAAAAAGACGCGAGTTTTGGCATGTCGTTATATGCAGTTTTTACGTCAATGACATGACTATCCAACTTGAGACACTCCATGCCAACCACGTCACTTGGTCTGTATCCAAAATGCTGTCTAAAAGACTTTGTAAAAACACTTTGGTCCACAAAACCATAACGTTCGGAGATGCGCTTTACACATCCATAACTATATGGCGTGTGACGCAGCTCGCGATCGATCACTTTCAACCGGTGATCTCTAACAAAATTCATCACACCGCCATCATCAGAAAACGAACGATAGATAGTGGCGCGAGACGCCCCAAATCGTGTCATCAATTGCGCCGTGCCGATATTCGGGTCATTGAGGTTTTCAAGAAGGTAATCACGCATTGATCGATGTCGTGCAGCACGCCAATCCGTGTAGGCTTCTTCGTCAACTTCTGTTGCACTCAACAACATCCGCACCAAGTTACAAATCATCTGACCGGAGATTTGCGCTTGGTTTCTGGAGGTTTTTTCAAGTTGGCCAAGCAATGAATCGATTGCCGATCTGACGACACATCCAATGGGGTTGTCAGCCTCAAAGGTTAAAATACGATGGTGGTTTGGTGGATTGTAATTGATCGCGTGTCGCGGCAATCGCAGCCCAATTGAAGCCCCTTCCTGACCCGGGGAAAGTTCATTGTTGGGATGATAGATATAGAGTTTTTTTGGGACCATCAGCGTTTCATCGTCGCCGCTTCGCAAGGGCACGTTCCCTTTTTTAACAATGCGTAGCATAACGTGATCTTGCAATTCTGGATTGATGTTGTGCAACCCATCCACAGTCATTGCGGAGTGTTCAAAGCTTGCGGCAGCAACGTCACCAAGAAGCCACGCGTTAAGTCGTAAATATGGATTTTCTGAACTATCTGCACGAGATGCATGGGCCGAGTACTTATATAGACCCTGACTAAATTCATTCATCGCTTCGAACGGGTCTAGGCCAGCGAAAGAAGTGCTGTCAAATGTCAACGGCCGTACTTCCGTCTTCTTGGGTTGGCAATTGGACTTTGTTATGCGTTCAGAAATTGGCATTTTCATGTACTCCCTTATTCCTTAACATCAAATGCGTCAAAGTGCCAAGGTTGACTCGACAAACCCTGACTTCCTAACTGCACCCGGAAGCTCAATTTTACCATATCAAAGTAAAATGTTGAGACGTTCAGACAACTACTTTGAATATGCACTGTTTTGATCAGGAACCTTATCCAATACCGCCCTTGGCTGTGACTTGAGGGAATGCCTTGCGAACTCGGATTCTGTAGTAAGAGCTTTCTAGCGAAATACTTGGGATCGGCATGCCGGAACAAATGCTTCGTGCGCTCTTTTTCAAGTGCATAGTTTACAGGGGCTTCGATCTATCTACATTCCCGCGAGCAATTTCGCCGCCAATGCGTCGAGGATGTTGCTCCATGAACGCCGTTGTCGAAAAGTATAACTGTGTGTTGAAATCCTGTGGCACTACTCCTTTTAAGCTAATGGGTAGAAAGCATCACTTAGATGATAGCCTGAGTCTAGCTGCTACGTCGCGTAACGCTTCGAAATAATCTGGCAGTACCAACCTTTTACTTTCGGCATGCATAGTCAAATCAAGACTTCGCCACCCTCATCCCTTCATATGTGATTAAGGATCTTACTTCGTCAGAATTTGGCCCAACGGCCATAGGGCAGAAAGTTTCTGGTATGACTTCCACGTCATAAATTTCTGATACATTTCCATCGATTCTGAACCAATCCACACAGGATCCTTTGCTAAGGTCAATTATCTGAACACCACACCATGGCTCTGAGTCTGCGTCGGCGAGCTTTTGGTCGAGTTCTAGACCTTCAAATCTCTTGTATCTTGGCTTCGAGAGTCCGACAAAAGCAAGTTCTCCCAAAAAGCTCAACCCTCTCAAGAAACCCGGACAAAAGGCACGTGGTTCAAAACGGCCTTTGCCTTTTTTGTCGAATACAACGACGCCAAGTTCACCTTTGCCTGAGTTTAGCAACCACAACTCGCCGTTGTGCATCCGAGGCGAATGCGGCATTGAGAGTCCTTCGCAAACGATCTTATTGGTCTTAATATCGATGACCACCCCCCCGTTTCCACGCTTATCGCGCCACCCATCAATGGTGTTGGATTTGGATACAGCCGTTGCATATCTTGGGTCTCCATTCTCCATTGCCAAGCCATTCAAGTGGCAACGGTCTTCATCAACGATCTCGGTAATGAATGGTGGGCGCCAAATTTCTTCGAATGAGTGTTTTTCCGATGGAACACAAAGGCAATTGAACCTGGTGTTCACGAAAACAGGACGGCCCGTTTGGTCCAAGCCGACATCATGCGCATCCAACCCACCCGTCACATAGGTAATTCGTGGCGCAAAGCATTTGTCGAATTTTTTGTTGGCCAATTGATCTCCGACAAGTACGTTTTCCAAGCGCATAATCTGAAATCCTGCAGTCATTGTCATGCCGACCGGGTCTTCACCCTTTTGATTTGCAGAGATACCCATGGGGCGAGGCATCACTGACTGGTGAATATTAATGCCGGCGTTCGAATTCCGGCCAATCATGTAGAGAATATTTGATTGGTAGGACGTCAAAGCGAATGACGCATTTAGACCGCGCAGACGGGCATGCAACCCGCCAGAAACAGAAAATTCGACCGTGGACTGCTTTTCTTCTTTTTCGGCCACTTGATCAATACTGGTAGCGTCCGCCATCGGCCATTCTTTCTATTGTTTGTTCCAACACGGACGTCAGATCGGTGAGTTTGACCACCATCACGATTGCCATGAAATAGAGTTAAACATCTCTTGAGATAACCCTTACACTAGATATGTTTTAGATGAGTGAAAACCATCACTTATTGTCTTAGCGTCTCAAACTTGTTGTCTCATTGTATCGCTCAACTGACTTTGGTTGAGTTACCTTTCAAGTGTTTTATGCGTGAACGCCGGCTCAATCTCGTCACCAGCTCCTGTGTCTCGGCATTCATGCCAACAGGCACGTAATACAGCGGCGACCGACTGTTCTTCGGCTGTTTACAATGTTTGGACAGGCTCAGATCGGCCCGATCTGGACCCGTCGCGGCTTGATGCCGCTCTTTTTGAGAGCATTTACTGCACCAAAGGAGACTGACTATGACGAGGAGCAAGTGAATGCCGTGCTCGCTAGGGTTCGCAACCCATCGTCGTTTGTCGCGATTGAGTTGTTGTCTGCTATCCTGCCGATGCTTGCCATAAACAACACCACTGAAGTGCAAGGCATCTAAGGCGAGGTATGGTACGCAGCATAAGTTAGGATGGGTGCTCATCTTGGCGTTGGGGGGATATTCAACAGCTTTTCCAAATGGGGCTAACGATGGGGTTCGCTGAAGTTCTTTCAATCTAACATATAGATTTTGTATTAAATAAATCAAATAATTGGTGCCCAGGAGAGGACTCGAACCTCCACGTCCATAAGGACACCAGCACCTGAAGCTGGCGCGTCTACCATTCCGCCACCTGGGCACAGGTATTGGTGGGCGGTGATTAGGTCTGTGAAGGGCAGGTGTCAACGGGATTCGGCTGCTCAATCGAATGTTTGTTGCGAATTATCCCTAGGCTAGGGGTGAGATACGCGAAAAGCGCCTTGTCTGACGAAATTTGGCTCGGTAAACCGAGTACAGCCAGCCTTGAAGGGGAACACCATGTCGAAGCTCGTCACTATTTACGGCGGATCAGGTTTTGTCGGACGCTATATCGCGCGCAGAATGGCCAAAGAAGGCTGGCGTGTGCGGGTTGCCGTTCGCCGTCCAAATGAAGCGATTTTCGTGAAGCCCTACGGTGCGGTCGGCCAAGTGGAGCCAATTTTGTGCAACATCCGCGATGACGCTTCTGTGCGTGACGCCTTGCTTGGTGCGGACGCTGTTGTGAATTGCGTGGGCATTTTGGCGCCTGTTGGAAAAAACAAATTTGACGATGTTCAGCATGAAGGTGCAGAGCGTGTAGCGCGTCTGGCGTCTGAAGAAGGTGTTGGTCGGCTGGTACACATCTCGGCCATCGGGGCCGACGTGGACAGCAATAGCGAATATGCTACGACCAAAGGCCTCGGTGAAGAGGGCGTTTTAGCGAACTTCCCAACAGCGGTAATTTTGCGCCCATCAATTGTGTTTGGGCCTGAGGATGGGTTCTTCAACCGCTTCGCGTCGATGTCGCGCTTCGGGCCAGTGCTGCCGATTGTTGGTGCCGATACGAAGTTCCAACCCGTCTACGTAGACGATGTTGCTCACGCCGCGGTTATGGGCGTTCTTGGGCAGGCCGAGGCTGGTACTTATGAGCTGGGCGGACCTGAAGTCGGAACACTTCGTGAATTGACGCAAGCTATGCTTAACGTTGTGCGTCGCCGCCGTTTGATCTTGAATGTCCCATTCTTCGCAGCTCGCATTATGGGTGGAACGTTTGACATCATCAAGATGGTAAGCGGCGGTTTGATTTCCGGTCCACTTACAAAAGATCAGGTACGCAATCTCGCCAAAGACAATGTGGTGGCCGAGGATGCGAAAGGTCTTGATGATCTAGGTATTGAAGCCACATCGTTTGAAGTGATCCTGCCTAACTACCTTTGGCGCTTCCGCCCGTCCGGTCAGTATGATGCGATCAAGGAATCCGCTCAAAACCTAAAGGCTGGTCACGAGTAGGCGAATACCAGCAGGCCAATCCCTAGGAAGACGCGATAGATCACATAAGGTGTGAAGCTGACTGTTTTCAGCAAACGCATCATGAGTGATAGCGCCAGTAGTGCGGCGACAAAGGCAAAGACCGCAGCGATTAGGCTGTCTTTGGCAAGTTGTATATTGGCAGTTGATACAACGTCGAGGCCCAATACCGCGCCTGATGCAATAATCGTTGGTATGGACATAAGCATCGACAGTTTAGCGGCGTCTTCGCGAGCGTATCCAAGCTGACGCGCGCCCGAGATGGTGGCGCCAGAACGTGACGTCCCGGGTACCAAGGCCAAGGCCTGCCAAACACCCATGATCAACGCATCTTTGATAGACCAGTCAGGTGACGTCTTTGTAGTGGCCCCCTTTTGGTCCGCCCAATACAACACAAGCCCGAAGATTAGCATTGTCCATCCAATGACCGTCACGGAGCGTAACGCTTGATCAAGGCCGGTTAGCTTGAGGACTAAGCCAAAAATCATGACTGGTATTGTCGCAATACCCAACTGCAGCGCCAGATGCGCGCCTTTGGTGTCGACCTTGCCTTGAAGTAGTCGCCCAGTCCCGCCGATGGCTATTTTGACGTCTGCCCAAAAGAACATAATGACCGCAAACAGTGTTCCGATGTGCACTGCAACGTCGATGGCTTGTCCTTGATCGTCCATGCCCGTGAGGTTGGGCAACAGAATCAGATGCCCCGAAGAGGACACGGGCAGAAACTCTGTCAGGCCTTGGATCAAGGCAACGAGTATGAGTTGGAATAGGGACATCTGCTTTGCCTCGAATCATTTTTCCTCAACCTAATGGCAGGAAAATAAATGAGAAGAACATAAGTAGGTAACTAGTATTGACCTTTATTTTGGAGGAGTGAGCACTTTTTGCTTACTTGTACGGGTAAAAAGAATTAATAGGTCAGTATAAGTTACTTTTCTTTCTGCGCGAGTAGAATTAGAGAGGCACTTCAAATCGGGAGAATTGAAATGGCTAAACAGCGCATGTTGAAGTTTGTGGATGTAGATCGGGATATGCCGGAGAAGCGGCCACCTAATTTGCGTGCGCAGGATTTTGGTGAGATTTACGCGGAATACGCGACTGCCAAAGCGGAAGAGCAAGCAAGCCGTTGTAGCCAATGTGGCGTTCCATATTGCCAATCGCACTGCCCGCTTCACAACAACATTCCTGATTGGCTCCGCCTGACAGCAGAGGGCCGTTTGCAAGAAGCTTACGAGATTTCCCAAGCCACAAACACATTTCCCGAAATTTGTGGCCGCATCTGCCCTCAGGATCGTTTGTGTGAAGGCAATTGCGTAATTGAGCAGTCGGGCCACGGGACTGTTACTATCGGCTCCGTAGAGAAATACATCACTGATACTGCGTGGGAGAATGGCTGGGTTAAGCCAGCTGCCCCATTGAGTGAACGGACCGAGAGCGTTGGCATCATTGGCGCTGGGCCTGGTGGGCTGGCGGCTGCGGATGTTTTGCGCCGTCAGGGTGTGCAAGTTACCGTATATGATCGCTACGACCGCGCAGGTGGTTTGCTGACTTATGGTATTCCGGGCTTCAAGCTGGAAAAAGATGTGGTGATGAAGCGTATCGACCAACTTGAACAGGGCGGTGTTAACTTCAAAATGAACTGCAATGTTGGCGAGGATATTTCCTTTGCGGAATTGCGCGAAACACATGACGCCATCTTGATTGCGACAGGTGTATACAAATCACGTGAGTTGCCTGCCCCGGGTGTTGGTGCGCAGGGGATCGTCCGTGCCATCGACTTCTTGACTGCCTCCAACCGCAAGAGCTTTGGCGATGCGGTCCCGGAATTCGACAGCGGTGAGTTGAACGCCGAAGGCAAAAAGGTCGTCGTTATCGGCGGTGGCGACACTGCGATGGACTGCTTGCGCACGTCTATCCGCCAGGGTGCGACGTCGGTGAAATGCCTCTACCGTCGCGACAAAGCAAATATGCCCGGCTCGCAGCGCGAAGTTGCGAATGCCGAAGAAGAAGGCGTCGAGTTTGTTTGGCTGACCGCACCTAAAGGTTTCAAAGGTGACACTGTTGAAGGTGTCATGGTTTCCAAAATGCGCCTTGGCGCACCTGATGCGTCTGGTCGCCAAAGCCCTGAGGAAATCGAGGGAGCTGACTATGTTGAAGACGCGGACATTGTCATTATGGCCTTGGGCTTTGAGCCGGAAGCGTTGCCTACCTTGTGGGATGTGCCGGAACTAGGCGTTACGCGCTGGGGTACGGTTAAGGCCGATTTCCAAACTCACGAGACTTCTATGAAAGGTGTATATGCCTGTGGTGATATTCAACGTGGCGCTAGCCTCGTTGTTTGGGCTATTCGTGACGGGCGCGAAGCTGCGGATGCGATCTTGGATCAAATCAATGCGGCGGCGCAGGTAGCAGCCGAGTGATCTATGAGCGACCAAAAGAAACTGTTGGAGTTTTCGCTCCTGCACGACGAGCACCCTCTTCGGATCGAATCCGCGGTGGGCGAAAGCTCGCGTTTGATCGTCAGTTTCACCAGCGTTGGGCACGAGCGCGACAAGTGGCCACCGAAGGAATTCGTTGGCATTGCATCGCAGCAAGGTCGCAATCATGTCATCTGCGTAACGGACATTTCGCGCAGTTGGCTGAATGCCAAGGGCATGTCGAATCTGGTTGTATCCAAAATCAGCGATTATGTGCTGGATCACAGGATTACGAATGTGATCGCGATTGGCACGAGCATGGGCGCGTTCAATGCGCTCGTATTGGGTCGCAAAATACCATTGAAGCGGATCGTCTGCTTTACGCCTCAGTATTCGGTTCATCCGGAGGTCATGCCGGAGGAAAATCGCTGGCAGTTCTTTCGCAGAAAGATCACCAATTGGCCGTTCAAGCAGATGGATGTGTTGCCCAAACCGCCAACACAAATCTACATGTTCCATGGGGATACGCCCGACGAAAAGATGCATTGGGAGCAGTTTCCAACCGCCCCGAATTTGCGTCATTACATATTCAGAGGCGCGGACCACAACTTCGTTCGCAAACTCAAAGGGGCAAATACGCTCCGCAGAATTGTGACCGTAGCGATCAACGGCCGCCCAATTCGTGTGAACAAGGTCGTTCAACGTGCAGGCGGGATTCGGCGCGCGGATTATGCGGAATACGCATTGGCGCAAGAGCATTTCGAAACGCACAGAAAGTCCAAACGCCCCAGATCTCTCAACGACTGAGCGGCGTTACGACCCCCAAATTAATTATGGCGGCTACGCCGGTTAACCCTACGAATACTTCCATGATGAGGAGCCTTTAGCATGACCACATTTGACCAGGACTGGGTGGCCCGCGAGGAAGAGAAACGCCGCTGGATGGCGGAGAACTCTCTGTATCGCGACGAAGACGAACACGCCTCTTGTGGCGTGGGGCTGGTTGTATCTGTCGATGGCAAAAAGTCCCGCAAAGTTGTGGAAAATGGCATCAACGCACTGAAGGCGATCTGGCATCGTGGTGCCGTAGATGCTGACGGTAAAACGGGTGATGGCGCAGGCATTCACGTGCAGATCCCCGTGAACTTTTTCTACGACCAAATTGAGCGCACTGGCCACACCCCAGATAAAGAACAGCTTATTGCTGTTGGGCAGGTGTTCTTGCCGCGTACTGATCACGGTGCGCAGGAAACATGCCGCACGATCATTGAGACCGAAGTCCTTAGGATGGGTTACCGCATCTACGGATGGCGCCATGTTCCAGTGAACACGGGCGTACTGGGCGAGAAGGCTAACGCAACCCGTCCGGAGATTGAGCAAATTCTAATTTCCAACTCCAAAGGGGTTGAGGAAGAAGAATTCGAACGCGAGCTTTACGTGATCCGTCGCCGGATTGAGAAGGCCGCATTGACCGCGCAGGTTCCTACTCTGTATTTGGCGTCGTTGTCTTGCCGCTCCATCATTTACAAAGGCATGATGCTGGCAGAGCAGGTCGCGGAGTTCTATCCCGACCTTATGGACGAGCGCTTTGAATCCGCGTTTGCGATTTACCACCAACGTTACTCGACAAACACCTTCCCGCAATGGTGGTTGGCACAGCCGTTCCGCATGTTGGCTCACAACGGTGAGATCAACACGCTGAAAGGCAACTTGAACTGGATGAAGTCCCACGAAATCCGCATGGCGTCCGGCGCTTTTGAGGATCGTGCAGAAGACATCAAGCCTATCGTGCCTGCAGGGTCTTCGGATTCTGCTGCCTTGGATGCTGTGTTTGAAGTGCTGGTGCGCGCGGGTCGTTCCGCCCCTATGGCGAAGACAATGATGGTGCCAGAGTCTTGGTCCAAGCAAGCGGTTGAGATGCCCAAAGCTTGGCAGGATATGTATTCCTACTGCAACTCAGTGATTGAGCCATGGGATGGCCCCGCTGCATTGGCGATGACTGATGGTCGTTGGGTTTGTGCGGGTCTTGACCGGAATGGCCTTCGTCCGATGCGGTATGCAGTGACTGGTGACGGCCTGCTGATCGCGGGCTCCGAGACAGGTATGGTTCCGTTTGATGAGGCAACAGTACGTGAAAAAGGCGCGCTTGGGCCGGGTCAAATGATCGGCGTACATATGGGCAAAGGCAAGCTTTACCACGACGAAGAGCTGAAAGACAAAATGGCTGCTGCGCTGCCGTTTGGTGAATGGGTGGGTAAGATCACCGATCTGGAAGAGATCACGCTCGACGTCGAAGAGAAGGCGCAATTTACGGGTGCGGAACTGCGCAAACGTCAAATCGCTGCTGGTTATTCGATTGAAGAATTGGAGCAAATCCTTGCGCCAATGGCTGATGATGGCAAAGAAACACTTGCCTCTATGGGCGATGACACGCCATCCGCTGTGCTGTCCAAAAAGTACCGCCCGTTGAGCCATTTCTTCCGTCAGAACTTCTCGCAGGTGACCAACCCGCCAATCGACAGCTTGCGCGAGTTTCGCGTGATGAGCCTGAAAACGCGCTTTGGTAACTTGAAGAACGTGTTGGATGAAGATTCGTCGCAGACAGAAATTCTGGTTCTAGACAGCCCGTTCGTTGGCAACTCGCAGTTCAATAAACTTGTTGAGCAGTTTAACGCGGACATGGCTACAATTGATTGTACGTTTGATGTCGCCAATGATGAGGGCGCGTTGCGCGTTGCATTGGACCGCATCCGCAACGAAGTTGAGGACGCCGTGCGTTCGGGCGCTGGTCACATTGTGCTGACTGACGAAGGTCAAAGTGAAGACCGTATTGGTATGCCAATGATTTTGGCGACCTCCGCTGTTCACAGCTGGCTGACACGTAAAGGTTTGCGCACTTTCTGCTCGCTGAACGTGCGTTCAGCTGAGTGTATTGATCCCCACTACTTCGCCGTTTTGATCGGCTGTGGCGCGACAACTGTGAACGCCTATTTGGCCGAAGACTCGCTGGCTGACCGCATTGAACGCGGCTTGCTTGAAGGCTCTTTGACTGAGGTGGTTGCGAAGTACCGCAACGCGATTGATCAGGGTCTTTTGAAGATCATGGCTAAGATGGGCATATCGGTGATTTCGTCTTACCGTGGTGGTCTGAACTTTGAGGCCGTAGGCCTGTCGCGTGCTATGGTTGCTGAGTACTTCCCAGGCATGCAGTCGCGCATCTCCGGTATTGGGGTTTCCGGTATCCAGACTAAGGCTGCGGGTGTTCACTCTGCTGGCTGGCGCGCGGAGACTTCCGTGCTGCCAATCGGGGGGTTCTACAAATCCCGTCGTTCCGGCGAAAAGCACGCGTGGGAAGCGCAGACCATGCACATGCTGCAAGCGGCCTGTAACCGTGCGTCCTATGACATGTGGAAGCAATACAGCCAAACAATGAAGGCGAACCCGCCAATTCATCTGCGCGACTTGCTAGATATCAAAACTCTGGGTGAGCCGATCTCGGTTGATGAAGTTGAATCCATCACATCTATCCGCAAGCGGTTTGTCACACCGGGCATGTCCTTGGGCGCGTTGTCCCCCGAGGCGCATAAAACGCTGAACGTAGCGATGAACCGTATTGGCGCGAAGTCTGACAGTGGCGAAGGCGGCGAAGATCCGGCGCACTTCGTACCAGAAGCCAATGGCGACAACCCGTCCGCGAAGATCAAGCAGGTGGCGTCGGGCCGTTTTGGTGTAACCGCCGAGTATCTGAACCACTGTGAAGAGCTGGAAATCAAAGTTGCCCAAGGCGCTAAGCCTGGTGAGGGTGGACAACTTCCGGGTATGAAGGTGACCGATCTGATTGCGCGCCTTCGTCACTCCACCAAAGGTGTGACGCTGATCTCGCCTCCGCCACACCACGACATCTATTCGATCGAGGATTTGGCGCAACTGATCTACGACCTCAAGCAGATTAACCCGCGCTGTAAAGTGACGGTTAAACTGGTTGCGGCGTCTGGTGTTGGCACGATTGCCGCCGGTGTTGCAAAGGCGAAAGCTGACGTGATCCTGATCTCCGGCCATAATGGTGGTACTGGCGCGTCGCCTGCGACGTCGATCAAATACGCAGGCCTTCCATGGGAGATGGGCCTGACCGAGGCGCACCAAGTCTTGGCCATGAACAACCTGCGTGGGCGTGTGACTTTGCGCACCGATGGTGGTTTGCGCACAGGTCGGGACATTGTCATGGCCGCAATGATGGGTGCTGAGGAATACGGCATCGGAACCGCTGCGCTGATCGCAATGGGCTGCATCATGGTTCGCCAATGTCAGTCGAACACTTGCCCGGTCGGTGTGTGTACGCAAGACGAAGCGCTTCGCGACAAATTCACTGGTAACGCTGATAAGGTCGTAAACCTGATCACATTCTACGCCACTGAGGTTCGCGAAATCTTGGCGTCCATCGGTGCACGGTCACTGGATGAGGTTATTGGTCGTGCGGACTTGCTGACGCAGGTTTCACGTGGCTCGGCCCACCTAGATGATCTGGACCTGAACCCGCTTTTGATTACCGTCGATGGCGCGGAGCGTATCGTTTATGATCGCTCCAAGGATCGGAACGCCGTTCCGGATACTCTGGACGCGCAAATCGTGAATGACGCGCAGCCGTTCTTTAAAGACGGCGAGAAGATGCAGCTGTCTTACGCGGTCCAAAACACGCTTCGTACCATTGGTACACGCGCGTCTAGCCACATCGTTCAACGGTTCGGTATGCGCAATGATTTGCAACCGGATCATCTGACCGTGAAGCTGTCTGGATCTGCGGGCCAATCGCTGGGTGCTTTTGCGGCGCCAGGCCTGAAGCTGGAAGTCTTTGGCGACGCCAATGACTATGTGGGCAAAGGTCTGTCAGGGGGCTGCATTGTTGTGCGCCCTACACAAGATAGCCCGCTTATGGCCGATCAAAACACAATCATCGGCAACACTGTTCTTTATGGTGCAACCGACGGCTACCTCTTTGCCGCTGGGCGTGCGGGTGAGCGTTTCGGGGTTCGTAACTCGGGCGCTAAGGTTGTGATCGAGGGCTGCGGCACAAACGGTTGTGAGTATATGACCGGCGGCGTGGCCGTGATCCTTGGATCTATTGGTGCGAACTTCGGGGCGGGTATGACTGGCGGTATGGCCTATCTATACGACCCAGAGGGCCAAACCGATGCCCTGATGAACATGGAGACGCTGGTAACTTGCCCAGTGACCGTGGATCACTGGGAGGCTGAGCTTAAAGGCCTGATAGAGCAACATGAGCGTGAAACCGGTAGCGTAAAAGCGGCTCGGATCTTGCAGGATTGGGAGCTGGAGAAGGCGAATTTCGTGCAGGTTTGCCCGAAGGAAATGCTGATCCATATCCCTGCGCCTCTTAGCCTTGAGGACAAAGCGATTCCGGCGGAGTAACTGCTGACAACAAATGCGAAAGGGCGGGAATTGTTCCCGCCCTTTTTCGTTTCATTCAGGTGAGCTTACTTCGGCGTGCAATCGCCGCCCGCTGCGCATTGCTCTATCGCTTCGATGACTTGATCCTCTGGATCGGAGAACGCGAAGGCATAGCATGGGTCGACATTGAAAATCAGCTCATTATCGGTTTGAAGAACAAATGCCAAATAATCGACCTTTGGGGATACGCGTGCGCACCATGCTCCTGCACAATCGAGGTTCAGTGTTACTGGTGCCTCCACTTCATCGGTAAATCCTGCTCCTGTTAGAAGCTTGCCGGTGAACACCGTGGGGATACGTGCTATGGTTGGCGGGGCATTTACGTCTGGAACCCTTGAGACGTCAAAGTCGAACTCCCCATGCAAAATCACAAAGCTCTCTTTAGCCTTGGCGACCGCATTATAGGCTGCAACAGGATGCGTAGGCCCGCAGGATTGGGCAATGGCGGGACCTGCGGCGATGGCTAATGCCAATGCCGCTGTGGTGAGGTTTTTAATCATGAAGCGACCTTACAGCCGAGATTGAAAAGCCGCGATAACTTTTGCGTAAACGTCCCGCTTGAATGGCACAATATTGCCGAGCAATGTTTCAGTATCCATCCACCGCCATTCCGAGAACTCGGGTATTTCGGTTTCAATATTGATGTCTGCATCAGTTCCATGGAAGCGAAGTAGGAACCATTTCTGCTTTTGTCCGCGGTAGCGGCCTTTCCAAAGCTTCGGCACAAGATGGTGCGGTAAATCGTATGGAATCCAATCATCGGTCTGTGCCTCAACAGTGACCAACCGCTTTGGAACGCCCGTTTCTTCTTCCAGTTCACGCAGCGCGGCGACTTCTGCTTCTTCGCCTTCATCGATGCCACCTTGGGGCATCTGCCATGCAGCGACATCACTATCGATACGTTGTGCCGCGAAAACCTGTCCATTGGGTTTTATCAGCATAACGCCCACGTTCAGACGGTAGGGGAGTTTGGAAATTTCTTCAGGTGTCATGGTCATTGAAGGGCGGGGTCATAACCCCGCCCATTCCTTTATTTGTCAGCGGGAGACAAGGCGCTAAGGCCTTTCAGCACATCAAGGGCATAGGCGAGCTGGTAATCTTGCTCACGCAGCGCGGCGACTTCTTCTGCTTTCTTTTGTTCCGCTTCAAGAAGGGCACGTTCATCTTCCGAGATGTTGTCGTTGTTGGAAAGAGAACCACGCAGATCAGCCTCAGAGCGGTTGTTGCGTTGTGTTTCCTCTTCCTCACTCACCTCTTCATCCGGTCGACGTGGAGGTTGAACCACGATGATATCGGGTGAAACACCAAGCGCTTGGATGGAGCGGCCTGACGGCGTGTAGTAGCGCGATGTGGTCAGGCGCATGGCGCCATCACCGCGTACGGGTACGATGGTTTGAACAGAACCTTTGCCGAAGCTTTTCTCGCCGATCACGACTGCACGACGGTGATCTTGCAGTGCGCCTGCTACGATTTCCGACGCGGAGGCAGAGCCCCCATTGATTAGAACCACAAGCGGCTTGCCGTTAGACAGATCACCCTCTGTTGCATTGTAGCGTTCGCTGTCACGTGAGTTGCGGCCGCGGGTCGATACGATCTCGCCTTCTTCAAGGAATGCGTCAGATACGGCGATAGCTTGGGTTAACAGGCCACCAGGGTTGTTGCGCAGATCAAGAACGATGCCGTTCACATTGTCTTCGCCGCCGGCCTCTTCGATTTGTTTGGCCAGCCCGTCTTTCAGGTTCGGGTAGGTTTGACGGTTAAACGTGGTCACGCGAAGAACCACGGAGTCACCTTCAATGCGAGAGCGCACGGCGGTCAACTTGATGGTGTCACGTACGATGGACACTTCAAACGGCTCGTCCACGCCTTCGCGCACGACCATCAAGATGATCTCGGACCCAACGGGCCCGCGCATCATTTCCACGGCTTCTTCCAATGTGAGGCCCAGTAGGCTTTTCCCGTCTACGGTGGTGATGAAGTCACCGGATTCCATGCCAGCCTCATCGGCAGGAGTTCCGTCCATGGGCGAGACCACTTTGACGTAGCCATCTTCTTGAGTCACTTCGATGCCAAGACCACCGAACTCACCCGATGTTTGGGTGCGCATGTCGTCGAAGTCTTTTGGAGGTAGGTAGGAGGAATGCGGATCAAGCGAGGTCAGCATGCCGTTGATGGCGGCTTCGATCAGATCGGCCTCATCGACGTCTTCGACATACTGGGCGCGGATGCGTTCAAAGATGTCGCCAAAAAGATCCAACTGCTCATAGACGGTTGATTGCTTCTTGGTCTCTTGAGCGATCAAGGGCCCCGCGAATTGCGTCGTGACTAAAACACTCGCGGCGGTGCCCAAAGTGGCTGCCATCAGAAACTTTTTCATATGGACGTCATTCCTTATTGGTGGCGAACCAACTGATCGGATCGACCGGTTCGTTGCCTTGTCTAAGTTCTATATAAAGCGACTCTTGCTGATTGCCGCCACCACCTTTGGCGGCTGTGATCAAAAAAGCGTCAGGATTGGGTGTTAAACCGCCCATTAAGCCCACCGGGGCACCTTGATCGAGGACTTCTCCGACTTCGCCGAATGTTTCGCCCAAACCGGCCAGAATCAGCAAATACCCTTTGCTGGGTTCCAATATGGCGACAATCCCGTAGTCCAACAGCGGTCCCGAATATCGCAACGTGGCAGGCCACGGAGCCGTTACTAGGGATTGAGCGCGTGTGGCGACCACCATCCCTGGTCGGGTCACGCCAGCGGCGTCAGTTTCGTTGAACCGGTGCAGTATTGTGCCGGCGGCTGGCAAAGTTAGGCTGCCTTTCGCAGATTCGAAATCAGCTGGGTTGTTGAGGTCCGACGGATTCAGGTCCGTTAATCCAGAGGCAAATCCCTGCAATGTGTCGCTGCTTTCAATCAAAGCGAGCATTTTGTCAGGATCACTTGTGAAGCTTCTAGGTAGTTCAACGCGATCGGCCACTGCCTTAGACAGCTCGGCACGCGCGGTTTGCACTTGTGCCAAGGATTGGGTCAATTGAGTTGCAGCGCTTTGTTGAAGGTTCCGAATGTCACGGACTTCTTCTAGCTGGTTGCGCAGGGTCAAGGCCTCATTCTGCAATGCGGGCGTGACCTCGGTTAGGATCATCCCAGAGCGCGCCGTGCCTATCGCGCCAGTTGGGTGCATCATTAGCAGCGGCGCGGGCGAGGTGCCGATTGTTTGTAAAATGCCCAACAAGCGAGACAGACGGTCACGCTTGGCCTCAAACACCAAAGCGATGCTGCGTTCTTGAATGGATGCGCGGCGCAGCCCCTCGCGAAGGGCGGACAAGCCCTCCTCGTAGGCACGAACTGTCTCGGTCAACGCGCCTACACGGTCGGACGCAGATTGCGCAGCCACAAGGCTATTGGCGGCGTTGTCGAGCATCTGGCTCGCCCGTTTGGCAGTCGTAATTGGATCGCTTTGAGCGATTGCAGTGCTGGTCGACGCCAGCAGACTTAGGGCGAACAGGATTTGCTTCATGCGTTGATCAATGACACTCCGGTCATCTCGTCCGGCTTTGGAAGATTCATGAGTTCGAGCAACGTCGGGGCCAAGTCTGCGAGGCGACCGTCATTCAGGGTAATGCCCTCGGGTCCTCCATAAAGAACTACTGGCACCAGATTGGTGGTGTGGGCTGTGTGCGGGCCACCTGTGATTGGATCGATCATAGTTTCGCAATTGCCGTGGTCTGCGGTCACGATAATGCTACCGCCGACGGCATCTAAGGCCGATATGGCATGTGATAGACCCTTATCTACAGCTTCGCAGGCGGCAATCGCAGCTGCAAGATCGCCGGTGTGGCCCACCATGTCAGGGTTGGCGAAGTTCACGACGATCAGATCGTATTGGTCGTTAATTGCGTTCACCAGATCAGCTGTTACCTCGTCAGCCGACATTTCGGGCTGCAAATCATAGGTCGCGACCTTCGGGCTTTTGGGCATGTGCCGATCTTCGCCATCCTCGGGGACCTCTTTGCCGCCGTTCAAGAAGAAGGTCACATGCGGGTATTTTTCGGTTTCAGCCACGCGGAATTGGCGCAATCCGTGTTGTGCGACCCAAGCGCCCAAAGTGTTGTCGATCTTTTTCTTTGGGAACACGGTTGTCATGAAGGCGTTATGATCTGACGAGTAGTCAACCATGCCAAGGCATTCAGCCAGCGTTGGCCTAGGAGCCGTCTCAAAAGCATCAAACCTTGGGTCAGCAATCGCAGACAGGATTTCACGCGCACGATCCGCGCGGAAATTGAGGCAGAACAGTCCGTCCCCACCTTGTACACCTTGGTAGTCGCCAATGACGCATGGAAGGATGAATTCGTCGGATTTATCTTGGGCATAAGACGCCTCGACGGCGGCCTTTGCGCTGTCTGCGGTCTCGCCTTTGCCTTGGATCATTGCGGCGTAAGCGAGCGCTACGCGTTCCCAGCGAGTATCGCGATCCATTGCGTAGTATCGACCAGAAACGGTAACAATCTTGACGGCCTCCGGAAGCTGCTGCTCCAATTGCTCCACGTAGCCCAACGCAGATGCGGGTGCTACATCACGACCATCGGTGATTGCGTGCAAAACAGTGTCTAAACCAGCTGAATTTAGTGCTTTTGCTGCGGCAACAATATGCGTGATATGCCCATGAACTCCACCGTCTGAAATCACGCCCATCAGGTGCGCAGTGCCGCCGGTTTCTTTCAGCTTTGCGATGAAGCCTTGAAGGGCGGCCTCGTGTTGAAACGTGTCTTCTTCGATTGCGAGATCAATCTGACCTAAGTCCATAGCGACCACACGGCCAGCGCCAATGTTGGTATGCCCAACCTCCGAATTACCCATTTGGCCTTTCGGCAGACCCACGTCCGGCCCATGAGTGATCAGCGTGGCATTGGGGCAAGTCGCCATCAAGCGATCAAAAGTGGGGGTGTTAGCCAGTGCAGGGGCGTTGGCCTGAGTGTCGCCGGACAGCCCCCACCCATCAAGAATACAAAGAACGACTGGTTTTGGCGTAGACATATGAAAGCTCGCTTTGGGTTTGCAACCCTTCTAAGGGGCGAGAGTTCGGGCTTCAACCAAAGGCTGCACGGATCAGTTGGTTTTGGCAAAATCTGGATGCGTAGTAACACGCAACATTTCCCTCATTCGCCATATTCGAATTCGCGCAAGGGTCTTTATAGCGGCAATCCGTTCTGATGGGCCGTTCAATGCAGATGAAAATAATACCTTAGGGATGTGGGCTGGGACCGAGAGGGGCATTAGTAAGGCGCGGAATAGCCATAGGGCTGTAGATTGCCTGCGTGATCTATGGATGCCGTAGCTTTCGATGGTAATTCGGCGCCATTTTGAGGTCAGTCCTTCCCACGATGACCTGCTGGGGTGAAAGACCCGCAGGTTTGGCTTGAATTTGATCTTGTAGCCGTACTCGGTTGCGCGCTGGCCCCAATCGTAGTCTTCGGAGACCCCTGCTCGGAAGGGGCCGACATGCTTAAACACATCGGTGTTTGTGACCAGATTAGCGGTGACGGAGAATCCTTTGCGCTGGATGTAATGTTGTTGGTTAAAGGCAAACACGTGCTCAAACGCCTCAACTGCGTTCGCGTAATCGGGGTCGTTGCTCATCATGTCTATTGCGCCGCCGGAAATATCGTGAGCGATCGAAGCATCCATTGCTTTCGTTAGAAAATTGGTAGGTACTTGGCAGTCGCTATCCGTAAAAATCAAAATGCGTGAATTCGAGTGACGCACGCCGTAGTTTCGGGCGTGAGCTGCGCCCTTTTCGGTGGCGCGCAGGAACCGGATGTCAGGATGCGCGTGGATGATTTTGTGATCTAATTTAGGCGCACCGTTGTCGACAACTATTATCTCAACGTCAGCACGATGGTCGCAATGAGCCAATGAGTTCAAGCAATGGATTAGGGCTTCTTCGTCATTGTGGTGTGGGATTATGACGCTGGCTTGTGGGCGTGTCATTTTGGGCGAACATTTCGCGCAGGAACACCTGCAAAAACCTCGCCGGTCCCGACGTGTCCGCGGACCACGGAACCGGCGGCAATGACGGCATGAGACGCAATGTTAGACCCAGGTAAGACGATGGCACCCGTGCCAATCCAGACGTTGTTGCCAATCCGAACACTGCTTTCGCTCATCGCCTGCTTTGTAACCGGAGCGCCATCACGAAAACGGTAATTAGCAGCGGTAATCATAACATTTGGGCCAAGCAGAAGGTCATCGCCAACTTCGATGTGCCCCGATTTTGGTCCAGCCCACAGAAAGCAGCCAGCGCCGATATGCGCCCTTTCACCGATCTGGATGCGTGACGGGTTGGCGAATTGGCTGGTGGGACTTATGGCCGAGTTTGCGCCGATTTCCAACGCCCTTCGCGGGATCACATGCGTTTGGTTGTAATGGTTGAGCAACCGAAATGCGTGAAGGTATGCTCGGGGGTCAATGATTGAGAGAAAAAACCGTAACACGCGCCATTGGGGTGTAAGCACGGGCTTTTGAAGCTCAACCTGTTCTGGAATGCTGACGTCAACCATTTCCATACTCCCGTGCAAAGCGACATGCGTTTAGAACCACGCCTAGGCATGTAGTGTGCTCTGCCATTGTTCTTTCGGCGACATCAATTTGAGTGTTTGTGGAATGGTCCGCACGTGCGACGAGTAGGGCGCAATCGGTCAAAGACAATGCTGCCAATGCGTCATCCATGGGGCTTAACGGGGCCAAATCTAGGAGGATAACATCGGGCACGAACTCGCGTTCAACGTGATCAAGAAGCTCGGCTGTATTCGTATGAGACAGCCGCTCGGATGCATCATTCACCGGTGTTGCGTTCAAGCTAAGGCCTAGGTTCTCTCCAACACGTAAACAGGTGCTGTCGAAGTTTCGCTTGCTTCCGGTAAGAACGGAAAACCGAGGCCCTGCTTCCTCTAGGCCAAACAGATGAATTAGACTTGGTTGACGCAAGTTCAGATCCAAAACCATAATCCGTAGATCGCTTTGACGTGCCAGCCCCAGAGCCAAATTCGCGGTGATAGTGGAGCTGCCGCAACCGGCGGTAGGTGAGGCAATTGCAACCCGCCTATGTCCCGCGACCCGCATATGACTAAGCATTCTTGTTCTCAATTGGTCGTAAGGTGCGGATTTATTGTTTGGTTTGCTTGTCAGGATATGATGACGTTTTAGCGTAACGGGGTCCAAGGGTGCCTCGGTCAAGCGCGCCCAGCTTTTGTGAGGGTCAGCCGAATTTGGTCGTGCGTCATCGTTCAGTTCAAGGGAGGGAGAGGCTGTATCTTGAGCAGCGCGTAGCAATTCGCCTGTGTTGGTAAGTTGTTCCATATTTCTCTCCTAGCCGAGGCTTGGTCCAAGGTCGGGAAGTGTCGCAAAAGGCGTGAGACCTAGTTTCTTGTATAAATCTTCAGGTCTGCGAAGTCGGGAATCAAACTTGATACGCATCGCCAGTACAGCGAGGCCTGCGGCCATGGAGCAGAGAAAGAGAAGCGCAAGCAGGGTTGTGCGAACTTGGATGGGGTCGCGACCCGAAAGGCCGGCGCGATCAACAACCTTCAGGTGAATGTGATTGCTGTGGATAGCTTGCAATGCTTTTGACAAATTGTCGTTTGCGATTCTGTTTTCCGTGGAGGCTGTTTCAATGTGCTGCGTTAACCGCTGCTCCTCCGTTCGAAATTTCACATGATTTGTTATTGCGACATCAACCAATTCCAACTGTCGGACAATGGAACTCCGGAAGATTGCATTGATTTTTTCAGGGTTACCTTCATCTTGTGCCCGCACGATTTTTGTGCGGATAAGGCGAACCTTTGGGTGAGCGTCCGAGTACACCCCTTTGGCGATTTCCAATTCAGTGTAAAGCTTCGCCAAATTTGGATTGGTGGCCATATCGGATGGGCTGTTCAGCAATCTGCCGCGAAGCGCTGCAGAGGTTTTGCGTAATTCCTCAAGGGACGAATCTGGCTTGCCGTCTAAATGCGTGGCTAAGGTTTCCCGGGAAGCTGTAAGCGTAATCTCGGTGCTTTTCGCGCGGGCTTGGAATTTAGCAATGCTGCTGTTCTCGCGCTTCAATTGAATGGCTTCACTTTGCTCCTGTATGCGATGTGAGAGAGACTGCAATGCATCAATCGCTTGGGACGCGGATGGCTGGGTCATGGTCAGCTCGAGGTATGTGGGCTTGTCGCGGGAGGTCTCGATTTTCGACTCAAAGAGCGTAAGGGGCTGAGTTTCGGACGAGGGTGTACTCATGGCGTGAATGAGCAATTGAAGGTGTTGTACTTCGGCTGTCGTGCGTTGAACTATGGATGTGCCAGATAAGTCGAGAGGTCGCTCTAAAACGATCTTTGTTGATGCGGTGAACGCCATGGTGAATGCATTGAGTGTGAACAAGCCTGCAGTCCCGAGAAGGGCTGCTGCACAAATGGCAAGCGGAATACTTCTCGTGATCTGCCAACTCCAGTATTTCCAGTTCATCATCAGACCATCCACATATTCAAACCTTGAAATCTCGTTGTCATTCAGACCTTTGAAAACTTAAGACATAATTAATTCATCTCAGTTCATCTTCGTTGAAAGTAGTTAATCGAGCTAAATAGCTTTCGACGGGAGACATAAGATTGATGGATGTTCGTGTTACAAACCGGTTTGAGGATGCTGTCGCCGTAGAAGGAAAACCGCGACCAAATGATATGGCACCTGTTAGACTTCCGGCGAATGCCATGCAGAGCTGGAAGCGTCCGTTGGACTTGGTTTTGGTGATCGTAACACTTCCGATTTCCATCCCAATTTTGACGCTTTGTATCCTTTTGTCGATGTTGGATGGCGGCCCTGCCTTTTACAGGCAACCTCGTGTTGGGCGAGGGGGTAGAGCCTTTCAAATGTTGAAACTCCGGACTATGCGCGTCAACGCGGAGAGGCAGCTAACCGAGATTTTAATGAGCGACCCGCACGCCGCAATCGAATGGCAGCAGACCCAGAAGTTACGGAGAGATCCGCGCATTACGATCATCGGAAAGATGTTACGTAAGTCTTCCTTGGATGAACTCCCGCAGATTTGGAATGTACTCAAAGGTGAGATGTCCCTTGTCGGCCCGCGTCCCATGTTGCGAGAGCAGGTGGGGATGTATCCTGGTTTGGCCTACTTCAGATTGCGCCCAGGTATCACAGGGCCTTGGCAAGTTTTCGGGCGGAATGACGCTAGCTTTGCATCACGGGCGAAGTATGACGCGATGTATGAGCGTGAGATGAGTATTCGGAACGATTTATCCCTGATTGTGCGAACGGTTGGTGTCGTATTTGGGGGGACGGGGCATTGATAACGATACGCTTACTCGCCCTCTGTGTTGGGCTTATTGCGGGACCGCTTTGGGCTAAATCATACGTCATTCAATCAGGCGACATGCTTCGCATTGAGGTGATGGAAGACAACAGCTTGAACCGCAACGCCCTTGTTTTGCCTGACGGCACGATTGCCTTTCCAATGGTTGGGCAACTGCAAGCGGCAGGTCTCTCTTTGAGTGCGGTGCATAGCGCTTTGACCAAGGGGTTGGCTCCAAATTTTGCGCAACGACCAACCTTGCATGTGTCAGTCGCATCATTGGCCCGAAAACCTGCCGTTAGAACAAGGTCCGCCGCTCGTGTTGTGACCAACGATGAGGCAAACACCATGACGGTTTACGGCATGGGCGAGCTGGAAAAACCCGGCAAGGTGAGTTTGCAATCCGGCGCCACTTTATTGCAATTCTTGGCCCAATCCGGCGGCGCCACGCCATACGCCGCAATGAAGCGGGTGCAAATACGTCGGGTGGCTGCCGACGACAGGCCAGTAAAAACCTACCGTGTGAATGTTAAGAAGTTGATGCAGGGTCACGGAAACAGCTTTCTGTTGGCTCCGGGTGATGTTGTGATCGTGCCCGAACGTAAGTTGTTTGAATGATATTGAGGCTCTTGGCTTTGGGCGTATCTATTGGGTTCGGTTCGACGTTGCACGCAAACGGAGCAGATGGAATGCAGGCGGAATTGACCCTTGGATTTGGGGCTTTAATTGACCGTGACCCGAGCCTGTCGGGAACCAATACCAGTAATGCTCACGAGGTCGCGTCATTGCAATTTGGGGTAACGAGCAAAACCCGTACTCAGGATTTGAGCTTGAGGGTCTCCAGTGAGAAAATTTCTAGTTTTGGGGCGCGTGGGGATCTGGAAGTTGCATATGAGCGACGAACAAAATCTAGCTCATTTTCGGCAAACCTAAGTAGCCATATGTTGCCGGTTGGTGATGTGTTTGTCGGGGATTTCACATCCGGTGATGCGGGTCTAGACCTTGTCGCGGGGCGCACAGACCTGCGTATATATAACGGCCAATTTCTGATTAAATCTGGCATCGGGCGCCCTGTCAGCACCGTGTTGAGCTACGGGATAAATCACCGAGACCTCCAAAACGGGGCGAGTAGCACAACAAGACACAAGGCCTCAGCGGAGTTACGTGCGCGGATCAATTCGCGAACTACGGGGCGCGTGTTATCCGTCTATGAACGCTTAAATACGGACGCGGTGTTGTCCCAGAGCCAAAGTGCAGTGGCGTTTGGACTCAATCAAAAACCGACCAAGTTGCTAGAATTTGATGTCCAAATTGGGTGGCGGCGCATTAAAGCGGACAACCGCGTTCAAACGGGAGCGGAATGGCAAACATCAATTGCACGCAGTCTTGCGCGGGGGCGTGTGTATGGGCAGGCCTCGGTTGAACGGGTTGAGGAAGGATCGGTGTCCAGCCTTGCTATGGGGCTAACCAGTTCAAGGCGTCGTGGGGGTTCGAAGTTAGAGGTAGGTGTTGCCAAAATTAGTGCGGGTTCGACCAAGCCGACGTTGCTCTTGGAAAGCGGTCTGAATGTGAAAGGGGCTAAGTTACAGGCCTCTATTTCTCGAAGTTTCGTAGGCTCGGATGAAACGGGTGAGACTAGAATGGGCACAAAGCTCTTTGCGAAGATGATGCATGACGTTGGGGATCGGGGAGATCTGCAGATATCCATGACGTATGTTCGAACAGACCATACAGTGTTGACCGACGCTCGGTCAGCAGGTCAGTTGACGGCCTCGTATCATCACGAAATTAGGCGTGACTGGCGCTGGGTTGCGGGTGCACAACGTCGCGTCCGCCGCAATTCCATTGATGGGCGCACGGGTTCAAACTCCGTGTCTTTTACCTTCGAGCGTAGCTTTTCAGGAAAGTTCTAAGAATGGCGCGAGTATTGGCAGTTTCCTCGGGCGGCGGTCATTGGCAACAGTTGATGTTGCTCTCCGAAGCCTTCGAAGGCGAGGATGTGACCTACGCATGTGCTGGAACAGCGAAGGGGCCCCTGGTCCGTAGTTTGCCTGATTGCAATGCAAGGACGCCGAAACAGGTGTTACTGACGTTATTTTCCGCTGTTAGATTAGTGTGCATCTTGAGGCCCGACGTGGTGATTTCTACCGGTGCGGCGCCGGGTGTTCTGGCGATTATCGCGGGCAAGAGCATCGGGTGTCGAACGGTATGGATTGATTCCATCGCGAATGCGGAGCGCATGTCATTGTCGGGGAGAATTGCGCGAAGGTTTAGCGATCTTTGGGTGACGCAATGGCCAAATGTAGCAGAGCAATCTGGCGCGACCTATGCTGGTGCAGTGCTGTGATTTTCGTAACAGTTGGTACACAACTGCCGTTTCCGAGGTTGGTGAACTACATGCAAGATTGGCAGGGAAGGCATGAAGAGCGCGTCGTGCTTCAGACTTGCGCAAAAGTGGTGGGTACAGAATGTGAAGCGGATCACACCTTATCAGCGGAGCAATACCAAGCTTTCTTGGAGGAGGCGCGAGTCGTGATTTCCCATGCTGGCATCGGGTCTGTTATCTCGGCGCGCCGCGCAAGGACGCCGATAATTTTGGTCCCGCGCCAGGTTAGGCTCCAAGAGCATAGAAATGATCACCAGATGGCGACCGCGACAGCGTTGGACGGCCGGAAGGGTATCAGGATCGCGTGGGATGTTGATCAAATTTCCGACCTACTCGATCAGCAGTTTGAAGTGTCGTCAGTAGAGAAAAACTACCGACAAAATCAGCTGGTTGATCGTATTCGGCAGTTTGTTGTGAATTGATCATTTGTGGTGAGAATTGACGTAATTTTAGCGCTAGGCTGCATCCCGTGAATTGCCCGTATTATGTCGGGGATTGGCGCGAATTGCCCACGTAAAGCATGTTGTAAGACTTTCCCCCATCCAAATACATAGGCGACAGGTAGGCGGAAAGGATGGAACCTAGCCATGAATTTCAGGCGAGCGCGATGTTTGAAATACGCCGACATCGGGGATGGGCCGCGCGTTAGGGTTGGTGAGCCAATAGATGCACCTGCACTATGATAGACGATTGCGTCCGGGCAGTAAGCAAGGGGTAGATGCGTTCGCCTTTGAGCCCAATCGACTTCCTCGTAATACAGAAAATACTCTTCAGGCATGAGACCAGCTTGTTCAATGAATGCGCGGGAAGCAACCATGCTGGCTCCAGAGATAAAATCAATGTCTTTCAAATTAGGTGCTGGGGTTGAGGAGGAACACATCCCGATATGGGTGTTTCGCGTTGCCCCGGTCCATCTGCTGACCTCCCCTCCATCGATCTGAATTTTGCTGCGCGGCTCGTTGTAGCAAATCCGGTGTCCAAGCAGCGCGAAGGGCAAGGGTGCCATCGCGAGTTTTTGAGGAGTTTGGGCTGGTACAATACAGTCTGGATTCAGGATCCAGAAACGGTCTAGGTCTGGGAGCTCCAAAAGCCTGCATAAACCGAGGTTCACCCCGGCGGCAAATCCGTTGTTTTTGGAAGCTTGGACAAGGGTAACGCTCATGTTGTGGGTGGAGCACCACTCTTGAATGGTTCGTACGGTCCCATCATTAGACGCATTATCAACTACGACCACTTCTAGATCGACCTGAGGGGCCGTTATCAGCCCGTGAAGACAATTAGTGATATCGTGTTCGGAATTATATGTAACGATCACGCAGCCCATTTTTGCGGTCATGCTGGCACCGCTGGGAACCGCGTATATCTTACGGCGGAGCGCTTGGGCGCTGCCTCGGTGGCTTTTGAGTTCGGATTTATTAACCAAAGACCTGCCCCATATAGGAACCACACATATGAGAAAACGGAAGTCCAAATGTGGACGGTGCATAGGGTGAATGTCAGACCGATGAAGCAAATTACCCATGCGCGTCGGATTTGTTGAAGTTCAGGCGAGACAGATGAAAACATGACCCTAAACAGGCCCAATAGATAAGCACTTACGCATAGGGCGAACCCTGGGACACCGTATCTTACAGCCAATACCAACCAGAAGTTGTCCATACTTCCAGAGCGCATGAAATGAGGGCGAACCCAGTCATTCAATCCGATGCCGAAGATCGGGTTTTGCCAGACATTCAACACGCCCCACTCGAAGATAATGCCCCGCCAATATGCGTTGTGGGCGGAGAATGTTGCGTAGCTGAAAAAGACGCGAACGGGGCTTCGGTTAGACGCAATATCCACAAAGACATATGCGCAGATGCATGTGGCGGCCAATAAGACCCAGCGCTTGCGACTTGTGGGGAAAACCAAGGCCCATGTGATCAAGAAAAGTTGCAATAGAACCGATAGAAATGCCCCGCTGGACAGCGCGAGGAAGCTGGCAAATATCCCGCAAGCAGCGGCGAGGAATCTGATCCAAACAGACCATCGGCCAATTGTCCCAAGCAAGGCAAGCGCAGTTAACGTAGAGCCAAACAGCCCGTAATGAATTGGGTGGGCGAAAAGGACTTGAGCACGTTCCAGCCCCAGTCGAGGCTCAATTGAGATTGCCGTGACTGAATTTATTGCGGGAACAGCATTGATCAATGCGATCAGTGGCGGCACCCCCGTTTGGCTTTCAAAGATTGCGAGGGGCAGGGAGATTGCGCTGATCAAAAAGATTGCTTTGATTGCGGCAATCATTTCATCTGGTGAGCGAATGAGACAACGGCCAACTAGGTACCCACCCAACATTTCCAACATTAGGACACCGGTGTTCTCAATCGCGTGGCTTGGGGAGGTTTGCGAGAAGGCTACTGCCGCCCAACAGATAAAAAGCGTGAGCAAGACGTCCGTAGCCCTTCCAGCTCGATTGGGGGTTCGGAAGTAGATAACGAGTAAAGGGATGAACATCGTGGCCATTATCGTGCGCAATCCGGTCATTTGAACCGATCCGACAGAGTATCTTACTGGCAGCGCCATCGCTGCGAGGTAGAGCAATACCATTGGGGATAATTTGGTTTTGGACATGACGAGGCTTTTGAGTTTCGTTGGCTCCACGATGCGGTTGATTGGATAATGACTGGTTAACGCTTCACATATGAATCTGGGTTAACGAAAGATTCATAGCCTTTTAGCTAAATGGAAGAGAGCCCCAGAGGCTACGCCCTAAAACGGGGCGAATGTGAAGGTAGAGAGAGGCGAAGTTTGGACGCAAACACCATACGCGACGACGCTCCTACTTTATCCCGCCAAAGTGCGGGCAAAGGTTCTGACGACCTTATTCAGGCCTCGCCGTGTAAAGCAAAACGGCGGGGTTTGAACCGGCTTTGGTGGCTTAGGCTGGCCTTGGTCGGTATAAAACGCACTGTGTGTGTCCGCGGGTTTGGGATGGATATTCACCCAAGCGCCGAGTTCTCGCTTACCGCGCGTTTCGACCGAACCTTCCCCATTGGCGTTCACGTTGGAGAGGAAAGCTATGTTGCGTTTGAGGCGTGCATCTTGACGCATGACCGTACGCGCGGAGCCTATTTGCATACAAGGATTGAGCCGCATTGCTTTGTTGGTGCACGTTCTATGATTTTACCGGGCGTGCGCATTGGGCGCGGGTCAATTGTAGCGGCGGGGGCAATCGTGACCAAAGATGTGCCGGAGTACTGCATTGTCGCAGGTAACCCTGCCCAAATCATTCGTCAGGGTATCGCGAGCGGCCCATATGGAAGACTAGACAGCGCGGATGAGTTAGAGACCACCTTGGCGGCAGCGGGTTTAACCTAGACACCGTACGCAGCCAGCGAACGCCAGCAACACCGCTGCGTACTGTGGTACTGAGCCGACCATGATGGGCACATGCCCGACGATTCACATTCATGAGACGTATCGCTTCTGTCTAAGGGCGCATGGTTGATCTCATCCGTTCAGCTCTTAGCGCTCTTTATAGAAGGGGCGTCGGAAGGGCATTGATGACGATATTACTTGGACTTGCCATTGGACAAATGAGGGCGCAAGAAAGCACGCCCTTTGTGCCTGAAACCCAGATCACATTGACGACGTTCAGTCGCGATAAAACTCTGTTTGATAGCGGAGCTGCTTTTGGACGCAACGTCGCAAGCATCCCGCTTAGTGGCACGGGGACTGTGGGCGAAACGGTTCAAGCTCGCTTCTTGTGCGAGGATGGAACCACGACTGTGTGGGAAGACGTGGCTTTGATCGATGAGCTCGGAGTCTGGGAAGGGGTCGCAAGCCACGCAAGGCGTGCGGATTGGATCAGGCCGGAGGTCCGAGTTAAATCTGAGCCGCTGACTCGCGCGTTGGGTGCGAATAGGTTTGGCGTGGGACATGTGGTGGCCCTTTGGGGGCAATCCGAGGTCGTGCGCATTCACTCAAGCACTTACGATCTGATCCCCTCGGAGTCCTTGTTGGCGGATGATATGGTGCAGGCGATTTGGGTGGACGGTAGTCCAGAGGTCAAACATCTTACAGACGCCGACCCTCACACTGCGGCCCTAGCTGCGATGGCGAATGTATTCTTGGAGGAGCGCCCATCCGACAAGGTGGCCATCGTTTTCCACGCAGCCTCTGGGACAGGTTTCCGTCAGTTGGTCGATGATAGCGATGCTGGTCGCGACTGGTCAAATGACGTGAGCTTGCACAACTTTGCGACAGCTGATGGTCAGCATGTTGGTCTGCCCGCCGTGTCGTGGTTCGCGTCGCCCGGAGCATTGGGGAACAGCTATGCCGAGGCGCTGTTCCCGTTGTTCACGGGTAAAACAATCACTGGTACGGCGGTCACGTTCCCTGCGCAGATCACTTATGGCACCAGCGGAAGCTTTACGGCGGACCACTGGTTCGGGGAGCTCTATGACCCGAGCCACACCCGATGGGTGCCGTTCGGCCCGCATCGCTTTGATATTAGCGAAGACATGCAAAACGCCACCGTTACGTCTGCAGGAACCGTGCAGGACAACCTGAACAACAAGCAGGCCGCGCGAGAGGCGTGGCGTGGTATGGTTGAAAACCCGAATGCAGACATGTGGTTTTTGCCTTTGGGCTTGGAACCCTTGGCCTACCAAAATGGCATGTCCGACGGGTCGGGTGGTTGGACAGATCAAAGCCATCCATCTGGAGACAACGACGACGGTGCTGCCCTTTATGCGCGGTTGACAGCCAATGCGATTTTACAGGCTTCCGGCTTGGCGGTTTGGGACATGCCTGAGTTCGACATGTGCGAGTGGGAACCAACGGGCGCATATGTGGAGGTGTGGTCATCGGCAGGCCCAGTGACAACCTTGCGTGATGCGCGAGGGGAAGACCCCTTGGGCAACGACTATGCGCATTGGACAGATGTGTTTGGCTGGCAAATAAATGGTGCGGCTGCGTCCAGGGCGGAGCTGGTTTCTGGTCGCGTTCGACTGTTCCCAGAGGCAGGCACTTTCACCGCCGCCGACGTAATCAGCTTTGGCGAGGGCGGCGGTACTGGCGCGCTCAACTTCCCACAAGACTTACTTGCGCAGACCTATCTAGATCTTCCTATTGTGGACGTTGGTGCCGCGCGGATCGAGGGTGTAAGCCTTCGCCCCTTGCCGTCCTTCGCTGTTTTGGCGAACACTTTGATCGCTGCCGAGCCGTGCTTCGTGACCGGCCCTACCGGCCCTCATTTCAAAGATACTGCCTCATTAGGGTCAGGTGTTACGGCCATACAATTTGCGCTGGACTTGGCGATGATGGTTCCCTCATCGGGGTCTCGCACATTGATGACGACCACTGGCAACTATCTTAAGCTTGAGGTGCTCCCAAGCGGCAGCCTGCGCATTCGAGTGCGTGATTCAGATGGGGATGTTAAAGTTAACAATGTTCAAACTTCTGCCGGCGTTGTGACCAACCTCGTGCGGCAACGAATCGTATTATCAGTGGATATGGCTGGGACTGCTAAGATTTGGGTCGACGGGGCTTCGGTGATGGATGAAGCTTTTGTGTCGGGGTCGGGATTGTTGCCCGACAATAGAAACTTGCTGCTGCTTGCGACTGCAATCGGGTCCTATCAGGTGGAGGGGACGATCCATCAGGTCGATGTTTGGAAGGCCGCCACGGCTGATGGCACAGACCCTGTTTCCCCTGCTTATAAGTCCCTGTCGGGGCCGCCGAGCGTGGTGAACGCCGATGCATGGAAACTGGGCGATGATGCCACCTAAGGGTAAGCGCTCAAATCCAAGCTCCCGTTGGTGATGTGGTCTAGTTGCTTATTACTGTCGGTAAATGACGCAGCGAGATGCGATCTGACATAGTCACTAACGGGCGTTGACCGCATCAAGCGCTTTGCTGTGCGCAATTGGGCGAACGCTCCTAAAGCGCGATACATCCAACCTGGTTCCCGTGACAATGCAATCGCGGGGGCTGGGTTTAAAGTGCTGCTACGGGTTTGGTTCACCGCGCGCAATATTGGCGCGTATGCCTGCGGGATGGAGGCTGATATCTTTTGCAAACCTTTGTCTGAGAGCGCCGGAATGGGGTGATCTATGGCCTTCGACAACCTTTGAAGGGCACGGGCTGGGTCTTTGGATACGTCCTCAAATGTCATCACATGAACTTTCTCAAAAAGGCTTTGATATAGGGAAATCAATCGGTGATACTGAAAATGTTCCAACTCGAAGGATGGATATCCATAGCTCTGACCACCGCTAAAGAACTGTTGATGAGGCAGGGTCCCGCCACGCTGTAGGTATTGCATGTAGACGGAGGGAAGCATGGTGTTTTGTGACCGAACACAGATGATAATTTGAGCGTCGGGTGCGATTTTCTGAAGCCTGCGCGCAATGCTGGCGCTTTGTCGCCCACCGAAGAATGGATGTCCCGATAGGGTCTCGGATGATACAACACCAAGCATGCCCTTCGGAATAGTTTCACGCTCCAATTTTAATGAATTTTTCGCTTGAATAGGGTCAAAAAATAGATCGTGGGGTCGAATGATTTGCTGATCAACTACTTGGTGATTAAGCAATGGGGCAAACCCCATATTAGGGATAAAGACTTGCTGCTGCATCCAAGTCGTGGCTGTTTTGTGGTATCCTAGGTGAACCGCAAGGGTCATGGGTTTACCAAGCGATTTGCAGGGGTGCTCTGCTTACGTCCCATAAAGTATCCCACTGCTAATCCTGCGATCTCTGCAGTCAATGCGATGACCAGCATGGTGTGAATTGTCCCGCCGTTTGCCAAGGCTACCCAAATAATGGGCGCGGCAATTGCTCTGGGGATGTTCGCGAATGCAGGTAGATGGGTGCGACCTTGCGCCAGTGCTGCCGTGGCGAGCGCTGATTTTGGTAAACGGCAAGCGGCGATCAAGCTTAGTAGAGGGATCATTCCCGCCAAGGCTTCAAAATCGTGACCAAGTATCGGGAGAAACAAGGGAACCGAGGCCGATAGAGCTATGGCTAAAGCCGCAGCAGACAGGAATGATATTCCTAGTATGGAGTGATCTGTCCCTTTGAGTTTCGGAAGGTAATAGGCTTGTAAACAGCGCGCGGAAATCAAGGCGGGAGTAAGGGTTAGCGTGATTCCCATTGCCAGTATCCCCATCTCCGACAAGCCGAGTTGGACGCCCGCGATGACTTTTTCAGCGTGTAAAACTGCCAGCATCAAAACACCGTTCCCAGCCAACGGCAGTCCAAACCGCAAAGCTGTGCGGAAGTGCGGACGCGATAGGCGTAAACAATACCGTCGACGCGATACAGCGTGGGAGATGACAACCGTTAGAATGGTTTGAAACAGCATCAGATAAAGCATCACGATCGGACCGGACCAAATCGTTGTTACCGGCCACAAGGCGAGAAATGATAGTGCCGGAGGTAAGCCCAGAACCAAGATATGTGGCAGGTGACGTTGTTGACGTTGAAACCTGAAGGGGTCGAGATGTTTAATCCCAAGTAGAAGCGGGATGCAGGACGCAATGACAAAGATATATCGCGCGTCAGGTGCATCAAGTGCGTTGGCCAACGGGGTTGCTATGGCCAAAACAATGGCTGCACCTATGAGACCGCGAAGTAATTGCACCGTTTGAAGCGCGTTTTGATGCTGGCGTGTGCCTCCTTGCTTGTGGCTGACAATCTGCTGGGGAAGACCCAATGTTGTTGCCATCTCTGCCGCTGCCAACAGGACTATCAACGCAACCGCTAAAGCGTAGTTTTCAGGCCCCAACATGCGGGCGAGCACAAGGTTTCGCGTCAAGGTCGCGAGGGCCGCAAGGCTATGGCCTGAGAGTAGGATAGCTATGCGTTTCAAATGAGCGGCTCCGTTCATGCTTTACGAGCCATTAACCACTTAGGTGTTTAACGGCAGGTAAATGTATTTCCCAAACACGGAAAGTGGGTCGAATTGAGTGATCAGCTCTCAAAGGTTCTAAAAGGTGGGTTATGTGCTGGTTGCGGCGGTTGTGCTGCCGTTGCTCCAAGTGCGGCCAAGATGCAGGTATCATCTGACGGGTTTGCCCGCCCTCACTTTAGTCGCGACTTGACGGGCCATGAGCGAAGAACAATTTCAAGTATCTGCCCGAGTATTGAGCAATCTGTTGAGGAAGAAGATAGGCGCGTTGACCCATATTGGGGCCCATATGTATCGACCGAGGTCGGGTATTCCACGGATGCGGATTTGCGAAATTACGCGTCTTCCGGCGGGGCACTGTCAGGATTTCTGCTGGCATTGATTGAAGGTAAGACCGTTGATGCGATCATCCACATCAAGGCAGATCCGCAGGATCCTTTGGCCAATGTGTCCACGGTTTCCTCTACACGTGCGGAAATTTTGGCGGCCTCTGGTTCGCGGTATGCGCCGTCAAATCCGCTTGAAATACTCCCTCAATTGCGCGGCGACGGGCGGCGGTATGCGTTTGTGGGAAAGCCTTGCGATGTATCGGCGTTGCGGTCGCTTCAGGCCGTGGATCCGCAGATCGCCAAGATGGTTCCGGTTGCAGTGTCGTTCTTTTGTGCGGGGGCTCCGTCTTTGAATGCAGGCCGCGCGCTTCTTGATCGAATGTCGGTGAAAACGGATGACGTGGAGAGCTTTCGACATCGCTCGGATGGGTGGCCGGGTCACGCTTCGGCCACCCTGAAAGGTGGCGGCAAGGTTAGCCTAAGTTACAGCGAGAGCTGGGGCGAGGTGCTGTCAAAGCAGGTTCAACATCGCTGTAAACTATGCGCCGACGGCAGCGGTGTCTTCGCGGATGCAGTGTTCGCGGATGCGTGGGAGGTCGATGGCGAAGGATATCCGAATTTCTCCGATCGGCCGGGACAAAGCCTCGTGCTGGCGCGTACGGAATTAGGCCACTCTTTAATTAGTTCAGCCCAGATGTCTGGGCATCTGAAGCTTGCCCCTTTTGACATTCAAGAGCTTGCCAAAATTCAGACCGGACAGGTTCGTCGTCGTAAGGTTGTATCTGCGCGTTTATTGGCAGCTTGGCTGATGGGCCGCCCTACTCCGCGATATCGGGGGATGGGGCTTGGGTTGATGACGCGGCGTGCACCTGTCTCGGAGCTGTTTCGCAACTTTGCCGGTATGGTGCGACGATCTTTTCGAGCATCCAGAAATGGAGAGAACTCATGTTGAACATCGGCTTGCTTTTTCATTCATCGAACTCGGATAATCTTGGCGTGGGCGCTTTAACCATTGGCCAGATTGACATCATTCGAGGCATTTCGCGGGCGACGGGAATCGAAATCGCAATAACCCTGTTTGATTGGGTTGGTCCGCGTCGCGCTTATGTAGAGGGGGCTGATATCACCATTGTCCCGATCAATGGCGAGGCGATGAAAGACCCTAGGCGCATCATTGGGATGTTCAAAAAATGCGATGTCATGATTGATATCGGGGCGGGTGACAGTTTCGCGGACATCTACGGCTCAAAGCGACTAAATCGGATGATCTACCTGAAGTACCTTGTGCACCTAGCGGGACGCGCCGTTGTTCTGGCGCCGCAAACTTTTGGGCCTTTTACCTCGTGGATCACGCGACCATTTGCGCGCGATTTGGTGAAACGTGCAACGTTGGTTGCCACGCGAGACGATCATTCAACCGGCGCACTTCGACAGCTTGGTGTGACGCGACCTGTGGTGACGGCTAGTGATGTTGCGCTGCGACTTCCTGCTGTAGGAGTGCCTCCTGCTTGGGCTCGCTCTACCGTTGGTATCAACGTGTCTGGGTTGCTCATGGCGGGCGGGTATACAGGACAAAATCAGTTTAAGCTGAATATCGATTACCCATCCGCAATGCGGGCTTTGATTGGCCAATTCTTGGCATTGTCGGAGCGGCCGGATGTTGTGTTAATCCCGCATGTGATCAGTCCAACCGTGCCCGATGAGGATGACATGGCCGCCAGCTTGAGCCTACAACGAGAATTCCCAGATGTCACCGTGGCACCAGCGTTTCAATCACCTGGTGCGGCCAAGGCTTATATCGGCAGTTTGGATTTCTTCACGGGTGCGCGGATGCATTCGTGCATTGCGGCTTTTTCATCTGGGGTGCCCGTTGTGCCCTTGGCCTATAGCGGGAAGTTTGCGGGATTATTTGGCTCGCTGGGATATGACGCGACATTAGATTGCGGCGCCTTGGGGCAAGATAACTTGGTTGGATCTGTGTTGAATGCCTACCGAAACCGCCAAGCCTTGAGCGAACAAGTCTCTGTGGCGCGATTGGTCGCGGGGGAGCGTTTAGGCGATTACACGGATGCGTTGGCTCGGGTAATCAGCGAGGTCGCGCTAAGGAAGCGGACCGATGACCAGTCACGCATGGCGTCCGGTCATCGATGGCAAGCAATGGACGAGCGGCTTTAGCGCGCTACCAAAGCGATAGAATCGAGGCTGCCGTTGTATCGCTGCTGCGAACCTTGCTGGCCCGAATGGGCAACATGCTTCCCGCTGGCACGCCCTCAAAGGTGGCGATGCCGCCGTCGGCCATCTCTACTGACAATGCACCGGACTGTCCGACATAGAGAGCGCGGCTTACATGCGGCAGCTCGGTTGTGTCGCTGGGCACTACCGTGCTGGCAGAGCGAGCAGGTGAAATTGGGGTGGTTGGAAATGCGGAAAAGCTGTCCATGATGTCTGTGTCCAATCAAAGGTGAATTCGGCACGTGTTCTGTCAGCTTGGCATTAAGATGTGGTAGGAGCACCGTACGCAGGTGTGCGTTTAGACGCGGTGATATGGTGAGCCGGACAGGATGGACGCCGCACGGTACAGCTGCTCCGTCAACATCGCTCGCGCCAGCATATGAGGCCAAACCATTTTGCCGAATGAGAGAGATGTATCAGCCTGCGCACGCAACTCTTTGGTTAACCCGTCAGCCCCACCAATAACGAACGTCAAATCGCTGGTGCCTTGGTCGCGCCAATTGCCCAACATGTTTGCGAACTCAGGGGAGGTCATGACTTTGCCGCGCTCATCCATGGTGCAAACCTTTGCCCCTTTCGGAATTGCGCGTTGCAGCAGGATCGCCTCACTCGCGGAGCCGCCACCTTTTTTGTCCTCCAGCTCGATGATCTGGGCGGGCCCCAATCCTAGGTTGCGGCCCGTGCGGTCAAATCGCTGAAGGTAATCTTTGATAAGGTCCAGTTCCGGCCCCGCCCGAAGGCGGCCAATCGCGCAAATCGTGACCCTCATTACGTGACCCGTTACTCGGCTTCAGTGCCGGCGCCAGGCAACCACATCTTCTCAAGCTGGTAGAACTCGCGAACCTCTGGGCGGAAAATGTGTACAACCACATCGCCGGTATCCAGAAGAACCCAGTCGCCTTGCGACTTGCCTTCCATCTTCGAGAAACGACCGAATTCTTGCTTGATGGTGTCGGTTAGCTTTTCAGCCAGTGCCGTGACCTGACGGGTCGAGCGACCAGAGCAGACAACCATGTAATCGGCAATCTCAGAGCGCCCGCGCAGATCAATCTGCACCAGCTCTTCAGCTTTTTCCGATTCAAGAAATTTGACGATTAGCGCCAGCAGTTCTTCGCTGGTGCCCGGGTCTTTTTCAGGGGCCGAATTGGCCGGTGAAGTGGCGGCATTTGCGGCCACGTTTGAATGTTGAGACAGAGCTCAAACCTCCTGTGCAGGCGCCAAACTTCAGGCGCATCATAACTATAAGATAGCAGTGTAACGATAAAATCTCAATCCGCGCGCTTACAGGTGTGAACCGAGTTGATCAAGGCTTTGCGGGCTTGAGTCTCAATCTGTCGCAGTGAAATATGAAAAAAGTGCTGCATATTTGTCTGAATCAGGCCTGAACCAAGCTTCCAAAAATGCGATCAGCGTGTTCGTGCAAGTAAATCTTAAGCCACGCGGTGAATCGTTCAGGGTGTTGTTCAACCTCTTTGGTGAGCTCAAAAACGCTGATCCAGCGGATCTCCATGACCTCATCTGGGTTTGGCGCAACATGCAGCGTTTGAGGCGCTTCGGCGACAAAAACGTCAACAACTTCGTGCTCTGTTAGCCCGTCGCCCACATCGGCGCGGTATTCCAGCTGGTCACGAAAATTCGGGCTTAGACCTGTGATGCCCAGCTCCTCGTCCAGCCTGCGATTGGCACAATCAAGAGGCACTTCGTCCCACAAAGGATGCGTGCAGCAGGTGTTCGCCCATAAACCGGGCGTATGATATTTGGACAGTGCTCGGCGTTGGATAAGCACCTTGTCGCGGTTCATCACGAAGACGGAAATGGCCTTATGGCGCATCCCTTCTTGGTGGACGCGCAGCTTCTCGACAGGGGTTAAAGTTCCATCGACCCACGCGGGAATCATGTTCAGAGTGTCAGTCATTATTTGTCTCAGTCGCGCAGTGCTGGCAGGCCGACGCCGGTGCATTCAAACCCACCATCAACCGCGATGGTTTGTCCGGTAACATAACTTGCTTTGGGTGAGCATAGGAAGGCCACGACATTCGCAATCTCGACTTCGCTGCCATATCGGTTCAGTGGGATGGCGTCGTGGTAGGCATCGATAATATCTTGGGTGTGAACCGCCATCGCCAATTTTGTACGCACCGGGCCCGGTGCCACGCAGTTAGCGCGCACGCCAAATTCACCCAACTCAACGGCCTGTTGTTGGGTCAGCTGGATCACAGCCGCCTTGGAAGTCCCATAGGCGACGCGCAGGGTGGACGCCCTCAAGCCGGAAATGCTGGCAATATTAACGATGCTTCCTTTGGACTTTTTCAACGCAGGGGCCGCGGCTTGTGAGCAAAGGAACGCTCCATCAAGGTTTACCGCCATAACCGCCCGCCAACGGTCGAAATCGGTTTCTAGCATGGGCCCGAAATCGGCCACCCCCGCATTGTTAACCAAATGGTCGATGCGGCCATATTTCTTCTCAGTTTCGGCAATCATGGTTGCCACATCGCTGGGCTGTGAGATGTCCAATACCAACGGCAGCACGTCGCCAAGGCCCTCGGCCGCCTCCAACAAGGTTTCGCCATCCCAATCTACCATGACGACACTGACGCCGTCGTTTAGCAGCTGCATTGTTGTGGCCAAACCGATCCCACGGGCCGCGCCGGTGACGATTGCTACTGGTTTCGACATTGGGAGGACTCCGTTAGATTTGACGTTGGTATCTGTCCTAGACCAAGTCCTGACGTTTGGCGAGGTGGTGTCATTTTGCCCTGTTCACGCAAAAGTTTCATTTTTTTGGCAGCTAATTAGCAGATAACAATCTAGTGTACCCTTACGAGATTCACTAAGAGGAACATCAGCCATGAAATTTGCAGCTATTGCAGCAATGACCACAGCCCTTCTGGCCGCACCGGCATTTGCAGAGGGCGACGCCGCTAAAGGCGAAAAGACCTTTAAGAAATGCAAATCGTGCCACACGATCGCTGACGGTGACAATGTAATCACCAAAGGTGGTAAGACCGGCCCGAACCTGTTTGGCCTTCCTAGCCGTGTGATCGGTTCAACAGACTTTAAATACAGCAAATCTGCTGCCGCAGCGAGCGAGCTTGGCGCGGAATGGACCGAAGAAGATTTCATCGCTTGGGTCGCAAACCCTACCGATTTCCTACGGACCAAGCTGGATGATCCAAAGGCGAAATCGAAGATGTCTTTCAGACTGAAGAAAGCCGACGACGCTGCAGATGTTTGGGCGTATTTGGTTTCGGTTAGCCCAGAGAGCTAAAAGAACCGAAGATTTGAAGTTTAACGGCGGCCCAATTGGGTCGCCGTTTTGCGTTCTGGCATGTCTACCTAGTCAGGAAGGCTTGGCTGGTCGCCGTCCAGCATCTTCACTTCGCGCTGCGGGAACGGAATAGAGATGTTGTTTTCTTGGAAAGCATCCCACAGTGCTAGGTACACATTGCCACGAATATTTGTCAGCCCCTGGGTGGGATCGCGAATCCAAAAGCGCAGGATATAATCGACCGAGCTGTCGCCAAACCCGACGATGTGACAAACGGGCGGCTTGAAGGCCAGCACGCGGTCAACGCCTTTGGCAGCACCAATCGCCAGCTTTCGAACCGCATGTGGGTCGTCGCCATAAGCCGTGCCAAAGAAGATATCGAGCCGCACGAAGTCATCCGAATGGGACCAATTCACTACTTGGTTGGTAATCAGGTCCTCGTTCGGGATTAGATATTCTTTGCCGTCTCGGGTGACCACGGATGCGTAGCGCGCACCAAGTGTGTTGATCCAGCCGAAAGTTTGCCCCAACGATATAACGTCCCCGGGCTTGATGGACTTATCGAGCAAGATGATGACGCCAGACACAAGGTTTGACACCACCTTTTGCAAACCAAAACCAAGGCCCACACCGATGGCACCAGATAAGACCGCCAACCCCGTTAGATCGATGCCAATGGCTTTGACGCCGATGTAGAAGGCAGTGCCGTAAACGCCAATTTGCAAAACTTTGACGATCAGCACTCGCATTGAGGGCGAGATGTCCTCGTTAGATTGGATGCGCCTTGATGTCGTTGAGGTGAAGAACCGCGCAAGTGCGATTAAGACACCCAGAATAACCACTGCTTGAACGATAAGCAGCATGGAGATGCGAAACTCGCCGGCCTCAAGTGCGGCGCTGTCCAGTATACGGGCGGCGTCGCCAGTTAATCCCAACACATGCAAGGTGACATAGGTCCACGCGCCATAGCGGACGAGGCGGCGAAGAAATCTGGACCGGATCAATCTCGTCGCGAACACAACTACGATCCACGCGGTTGCCAGCGTGGCAATGATCCCCAGAATGTATGACCTGCTTGGCCATGTCATCTCGCGCATCAATCCTACTGCGATCCACAGCAGAAGGATAAAAAATATGGGGCGCAATCTTTGGTGAATGACGACAAGGATACGCATACGCCACTTCGGCCAGCCCTCGCGGGAGGCCATCCAGTTGCGCACTCGGGGGCCAAGCACTGACTTCAGCAGATGTGCTGCCGCCCAAAGGGCCAATGCGATACCGATTTGATAGGCGTTCCATGGTCGCAACATGGAGGTCAAAAAAGTGTCGGCTTGCGCAAGCAGGGATTGGCTCAGGTCGACGAGATCAGTGACTGGCTGCGTTGCTGTATCAGGCACCAACTCAGGGCTCGTGTCCGATGCAGTGTCAGAGACCGCGTCAGTCGGTAGTTGATCGCTCTGTTCAGCTAATTCGTCGTGATTTGCCATGTTGTTCCTAGGCTGCCTTTACGAATCCTTGCATGTGGAATGCAAAGCCGCAAGCGCTGGACCTTGCGAGACTCAGTCTGCGTGTGTATCTGCATGGCTATGACACTCGTGTTTGACATCGACGACCGCGCACGGCTGCGCGAACGCTTTTACGGCGCGACCTTCTCGGTACTCGCGCACCTATAGGCGCGCGTTCTCTGTCAGCCTATCAATCTTATCCAATTACGGGAGAGGACCATCATGTCCCCCAAGACGATCTATGATAAAATCTGGGATGCACACGTAGCCCATGAAGCCGAAGACGGCACTTGCCTTCTTTATATCGACCGCCACTTGGTTCACGAAGTGACCAGCCCGCAGGCCTTTGAAGGTCTGCGCATGGCGAACCGTCCGGTGCACGCGCCTGACAAAACAATCGCTGTTCCTGATCACAACGTGCCAACCACGCTGGACCGCGCCAATGCGAAAACCATGACCGAGGACAGCCGCATTCAGGTTGAGGCCCTCGACAAGAACGCCAAGGAATTTGGCCTGCACTACTACCCGGTGTCCGACGTGCGCCAAGGTATCGTGCACATCGTTGGCCCAGAACAGGGCTGGACCCTTCCAGGTATGACCGTGGTTTGCGGCGACAGCCACACTGCCACGCACGGTGCGTTTGGCTCGCTTGCCCACGGTATCGGCACATCGGAAGTTGAGCACGTTCTGGCAACGCAAACGCTGATCCAGAAAAAGTCGCTGAACATGAAGGTCGAAATCACTGGCAAGCTGCGCCCCGGCGTGACTGCCAAGGACATCACTATGTCCGTGATTGGTGAAACCGGCACTGCTGGTGGGACTGGTTACGTCATCGAATATTGCGGCGAAGCGATCCGCGACCTGTCGATGGAAGGCCGCATGACTGTCTGCAACATGGCTATTGAGGGCGGCGCGCGCGCTGGCTTGATTGCGCCGGATGAGACAACTTACGCATACTGCATGGGCCGTCCTCACGCGCCAAAAGGCGCGGCATGGGAAGCAGCCGTTGCTTACTGGAAAACGCTTTTTACTGACGAAGGGGCGCATTTCGACAAAGTCATCACCCTGAAGGGCGAAGACATTGCACCATCCGTGACTTGGGGCACATCGCCAGAAGACGTTCTGCCAATCACCGCTTTGGTTCCATCGCCGTCCGAATATGAAGGCGGCAAGGTTGACGCGGTTCAGCGCTCCCTCGACTACATGGGCCTAACAGCCGGTGAGCCACTGACTGACATCGAAATCGACACGGTCTTCATCGGCTCTTGCACAAACGGTCGTATCGAAGATCTGCGCGCTGCCGCTGAAATCCTGAAGGGCAAGAAAGTCAAAGAAGGTTTGCGCGCAATGATCGTTCCGGGCTCTGGCCTTGTGCGTGCGCAGGCTGAAGAAGAAGGCTTGGCCGACATCTTTAAAAATGCAGGTTTTGAATGGCGTCTTGCAGGCTGTTCCATGTGTCTGGCGATGAACCCCGATCAGTTGGCGGAAGGCGAGCGTTGCGCGTCCACCTCCAACCGGAACTTCGAGGGTCGCCAAGGCTACAAGGGACGTACCCACTTGGTCTCGCCTGGTATGGCGGCTGCGGCTGCAATCACCGGTAAACTCACCGACGTTCGGGAGATGATGTAATGGATAAATTCGACACACTCACAGGCATCGCGGCACCTATGCCGCTGGTCAATATCGACACCGATATGATCATTCCAAAGCAATTTTTGAAAACTATCAAGCGCTCGGGCCTTGGCGCGAACCTGTTTGACGAGATGCGCTTTGACCGCCAAGGCAACGAGATTGCGGACTTCGTTTTGAACAAGACGCAATACCGTGAAACCGAGATTTTGGTTGCTGGCGATAACTTCGGTTGCGGCTCTTCGCGCGAGCACGCGCCTTGGGCCATTAAAGACTTTGGCATCCGCTGCGTTGTGGCCCCTAGCTACGCCGACATCTTCTACAACAACTGCTTCAAGAACGGCATCCTGCCGATCGTTTTGCCGCAAGAGCAAGTAGACGTACTGATGAAGGACGCCGAGAAGGGCTCCAACGCACGTATGTCCGTTGACCTGGATGCGCAAACCATCACGACATCCGATGGCGAGGCGTTCAGCTTCGAGGTCGACAGCTTCAAGAAGCACTGCCTGATGAACGGTCTTGATGACATCGGCCTGACAATGGAAAAAGTCGACAGCGTTAAAGCGTTCGAGGCAAAAGCCAGCGCAGCCCGTCCTTGGGTCTAAGCGGCTAACATTACGAATAAGACGGCCAGCCCTGATATCTCGGGGCTGGCCGTTTTCATTTTACAGATCCAGTTGCGTCGAAATCAGCGCGATCACTTGGCTATGTATCGCCGCACGGTCTGCGCCCTCTGGGTCGGTGCAAACGGGGTCATCGTTCTCGTCTTTCAAGATCGCAGCTCCCGCAGGTTTGCACAGGGGCAGCAAGCTAAAATGGAACGCAGGCGCGATGCGCACGACCTCGGCTTCTTTGAGTAGATCAGTAAGCCCACTGGCGTCGAAATCGGTGGCAATCAGCCGGTCTTCGCCTTCGCCTAGGCCAATCAGCAAAGTGTCAGTATCCAGATCAGCTACGTTCTTGGCCGTGAAGCCGTGGTGCAGGGCAGGGTCCATTGCCGCGACATGGGTGATCCGTGCATCCTTGTAAGATGCGTCCCACATATCGGCATCCATCTGATCAAAGCTCACGCCTGCTTTGCGCAGGTCCGCACAATGGGACGATGCATCTTGCTGGATTTCGCATTCAGCAATCTCGCCCGCAAGGTTTGCAGTCACGCCGCCAAGGGATAGGGCAGTCCACCCCCCATAGGAAAACCCCGCCGCCATGATGCGGCTGGTATCAATGCGCCCCGCGAACATCGGGTCATCAAGCAGCTTATCTAATGCGCGCGACATATCGCGTGCGCGGGTCCAATGCTTCAAACCTCTACGCATGTCGAAATCAAAGGTAGAGCTCGCCGGATGGTTCAAACTGATAACCAACGCGCCCTGTGCCGCCAGATCACCCGCAAGCCATGTCATTGACCGCCAGTTCCCGCCTAGCCCGTGGGACAAAAGTACTACAGGCAGTTTTTCTCCATCCGCCAAGGTGCCATCGGTCCGTGCGTCGATGCCGTAGAAAACGGCGTTCTCGGCCACGCGTGTTGTATCGCCACCGCTGGTCGACGGATACCAGATGACCGCCGGAACCTCTGAGCCGTGGTGCTTTGCTTGGTAGGTGTAGTCGCTCATGGCGATGTTTGGCTCGGCCAAGGTCATGGCGGGTGTAAGCGCTGTTGCGGCTGCAAGAGTTGTGAGTAGTTTCATGTCGATGCTCCTTCAATGTGTGATGCTATTGGAGCGGTGATGCGAAAAACTGCGGGGTGCGGCGTCCCAAAACCGGTTTCAGGTCGAGCAGAACGCGTTTGAGGACTATTGAAGGCTAGAAAGGACCCCGATCTATGCCCGTTTTACCCGTCCCCTTGTTTGGCTGTCTCGTACTTGGCTTTATGTTTTTGAAGCTTGTGGTCGATGGACGAGGGCGTAGTTTTATCGCCTTGCTGTTGCTGCAGGCGTCTTTGCAAAGCCTGATCATTACCCTTGCACAACACTACGGGTTGCCGTGGGCACGCTTGCTGCAACCCATCACGGCGGCGGCGATACCAGTGACTGCGTGGATCGCCTTTGAGACCTCTGCCGTGCGCCGCTTTTCGTGGTCTCGTCATGTGCCGCACGCTTTGGTTCCGATTTTTATCGCGTTCTGCGTGGTCTTCGCGCGTGGCCCGTTGGACTATGTTATCCCGGCCGCGTTCTTTGGGTATGGCTGCGTTATCTTACTCGGGTCGTCACGAGGGTCGGATGCCTTGCCAATCACGCGCCTGTCGGCGGGCAATGTGCCTGCGCTGGTGTGGCGGGTAATTGGGGGGTCTTTGATCGTGTCGTCCTTTGGCGATTTGGCGATCATTGTGGCCCAGATCATGGGGCATGGCGCATGGCAGCCTTGGATCATTGTTGTATCTTCTACTGGCATGCTGTTGCTGCTTGGGGGACTGAGCCTGTCGAACAGCTTGATGGATCCCGATCCAAAGGAAGATGCCCCAGTAGCCCTGAAGGTCGTTATTGATCCCGAAGAGGACGTGAAGATCATGGCGCGGCTCAAGGCGTTGATGGAGCAGCAAAAGCTCTACCTTGATCCTGACCTGACACTCACCCAGATTGCGCGCCGTTTAACCTTGCCGGTTAAATCCGTGTCGTCTGCGATAAATCGCACAACTGGGGAGAATGTTTCTCGCTATATCAACGAGCTGCGGGTTGATGTGGCCTGTGAGGCATTGAAAGCTGGGGAGAGCGTGACATCCGCAATGTTGTCTGCGGGCTTTAATACCAAATCGAATTTCAACCGCGAATTTTTAAGAATTAAAGAAGCGTCACCAAGTCATTGGTTAAGGGCGCAGGAGAGTCGTGGCGGTTAACCAGTTACCCCATAATAAATGGCCTGCAGATCACATTGCTGACATGATCAGATCTAAATGTAGGGGATTCCCTTGCGGTCACTTCTACATACGCTTTTTGGCTGTTTGTTGTGACACAAGAATACCACGAAATCTCCCTATAAAACCCCTGAGTCTTATCAGAATGTTGAAGAACATGCGGAAATTTAGCAAAACTGAGGCAATGAAAATGAGAGACCTTTCGGCAGAAGCCAAAGGATCATCTTTCTGGGATAGGGTTCGGCAAAGTATCGGGCCCATCCGGGTTGAGGGGTTTTTAAAAGTGGTATCACGCCTAATAGGCGCGGTCGCCCGAGCAATGTTTGTCGTGCTGTTAATCTGCACGCCATCTTTATTGCTGCCGGGTGTGACGCAAGACACGACACAGATGGTCGTGTTGCTTGGACTGTTCGCAGGCCTGATTACGCTTATTGAATACGGCTCCAATTACCCCTGCCTCATCGAATTCCGCAATGCGCCGCCGTTCAACCGCGTGCGTTTCATGTCGCTTTTCGTGACAGTTTTTCTTCTGTCGATCATTTTTCGCGGCCTTTACGAGCCCACAACGCTGACGCGGTTTATTCAAGCTGTTGGGCATCTTGTGGGTTATGTTATCGACTTCCCCTACAGCCCCGTACGTTTGATCATGCTGTTGGTGCCTGACCAAACCAACGCCGAGCATATGAACTTGATGCGTGCCGCTGTGGGCCTCAGCTATCTGGTCTCCTTGCTGACGTTGGCGGTGTTCTTGATCGTCCTTCGCGTCATGGGGTGGCCAAACCGCACGCAGGCGTTCAACTTCTGGACCAACCTGCCGACGTTCGACCCAACTATGGGCGGTGATGTGGTGGCACGATTGAACCGCGATGCCCGTTTTAACATCGTGTTAGGGTTTTTCCTGCCATTCTTCACTCCTGCTGTGGCGCGCTCGGCGTCAGGTTTGTTTGATGCGTCGATGATGGAATCGCCGCAAACACTGGTCTGGATGATCGCCATATGGGCTTTCCTTCCCGCAAGCTTGTTCATGCGTGGTATTGCGATGAACCGCATTGCCGACATGATCGACGAAAAGCGGATGCGTGGGGCCCGTGCCGTCGCAGCTGGTTTGTTGCCGGCCTAATATTTCTGCTGGTCGCGGTTTGGCCCGCGACTGCTGAAACCTACCGGATAATGACATTTCATACCGGCCTGTCTCGCGACGGGCCGGCTTTGCTTGTTCGAGACCTTCTTCGAGAAGAAACGCTTGAGGATCTGTCACTGATTGCCAAGCTTGCCCCCGACATCGTCGCTCTACAGAACGTCGACTTTGATCACGATCAATACGCCGCCTCGTTGATACAAGAGCGGTTGCGCGAGTTGGGCCATGCCATGCCGCATCGATTTACGGCACGTCCCAATACTGGGATCGATAGCGGGTTTGACCTAGATAGAAACCAGCGGCTTGGTGAGCCACGGGACATGCTAGGTTACGCGGAATTCGCAGGGCAGGGCGGAATGTTGATCTTGTCCCGCTTCCCTGTACGTGAGCGGCAATCAAAGGATCTTAGTGCCGCGTTATGGCGGGACGAAGGGGCGCAAAACTTGCCCGCTGGAAACTACTTTTCCAACCAAGAGTTGGACGTTTTGCCGTTACATTCTGTCGGGGCTTGGGATGTTCAGATCGAAACCCCCGATGGCCCGATACATGTGTTAACGACCCACGCGTCAACACCTGCCTTTGATGGGCCAGAGGATCGTAACGGCTTGCGCAATGCAGCCCAACTCACTTTCTGGCGTCGCTACATTGAGCAGAGCAAGATCAATAACGCCCCGTTTGTCTTGCTTGGGACCCTCAACAATGATCCCACTGCGGGTGAAGGCTTGAAGCCAGCATTAAACGCCTTGCTGGGCCATGAGTTGTTGCAAAACCCAGTGCGACCGGAGCCTACCGCGCTGTGGTCCTCGGGGCTTTCACTTCAGGTTGACTACATCTTGGCGTCACGTGGTTTTGGCATTAGGGCAGCAAAAGTTGAACGGGCGTTTGATGGGGCAGGAGCTTCGCGCCACTTTCCCGTTTGGGTCGATGTGATCTGGCAATGATGCTGCGATGGCCTCATGCAAAGGGGTAGGCGCAAAGTCTGGGAGCAATTCGCCTAAACGCTCGGAGACTATGCTATGTGGCGTGTCCCATAGGTACTGCATCTCCAATAGCGGTTTTGCTGTGGGCCAAAACGGGCGTGCCAGCTTCACTGGCCACCAAGGCATTTCACGCAACATGAGGCGGCGCCCTGTTGCTTGTTCGATGGCGTGATGTAATTCGCGCGCGGTCAACGTGTAGCCGGGGAAGTTTGCCTCGAAAAATACTGGCAGTTCCGCGGCTTTGTCACACAGCATGACAGCGGCATCGGCGAGATCGTGCAAAAAGGCCCAAGCATGGGGCACGTCTAGGTTGCCGGGGTAATCCACTAGCCCTTTGCCCAACTTGGCTGTGATTACTTTGTCGTACCAATTTCCACTTGCGGATGTGTCGATGAAATCGCCCGCTCGCAATACAATGGTGCGCACTCTGGCATCGCGGTAGCTTTGCTCCATATCGTTGCGAATTTGGCCCAACGGACTGGTCGGGTTGTGAGGGGTGCTCTCGCGCAACTCGGCAGGCATATCAGTGCCGTAATTGTAAATATTCCCCGGTATCAGAACCGTTGCGCCAGTGTCCTTGGCGGTATCAATAACCTGCGCGGTTAACTCTGGCACAATGCGCGCCCAGTCGGGGTAAGCTGGATTCCATGCGTTGATGATAATATCCGCGCCCCATGCCGCATCTGGCAATGTGTCGGTGGCGCGATCAAAACGTGTGACGTTCCAGTTCGCCCAAGAAAAGGCGGCGGCGGCATTGCGGCCAAAGCGACCATTCGCACCGAGGATAAGGACTGACTTGCTCATGTTAAATTCTCCAAACTTGAGATGCCTCAACGTCAACCATTCAGTTTTGTGATGGAATTGCCAAAATGTGATGGTCTGCTATTCATATCTGAATGGAGCGTATTGACCGTCTAGACTGGACCTTGATTCAAGCATTTCTGTCAGTGGTGGCCGAAGGGTCGCTTTCTGGTGCCGCTCGGGCGTTGGGGGTAAGCCAACCCACCTTAGGTCGTCAGGTGAAGCTGATGGAAGAACAGCTTGGTATTGAGGTGTTTCACCGGCAACCCAAAGGCTTAACCCTGACACCTGAGGGCGAGGCATTGTTGCCCCATGCCCGCGCAATGTCGGAGGCCGCATCCGAGCTGGCGACAGCAGCTGCTGGACACGATAACTCGTTAAATGGCACGGTTCGCATTACCGCCAGCGAGTTCACCGCGCAGTATTCCCTGCCGCCCATTATTGCTCAGCTTCGGATTAGCTATCCGGACATTCAGATCGAGCTGAACTCGACAGACCAAAGTGAAAACCTGCTGTTTCGCGAGGCGGATATTGCATTGCGGATGTATCGCCCAACCCAGTTGGAAATCGTGACCAAGAAGATTGGCGTCCTGAAGCTCGGGTTCTTCGCGGCGACCAGCTATCTGGATCGATGTGGTCGGCCTAACACGATTGAGGAGCTTATGACGCATGATCTGTTGGGATATGACCGCTCGGAGCGCTTTATTCGTGGTGCGGCGAAGCTCGGTTGGCAGTTGTCGCGAAGTGATTTCGCTTTCCGCTGTGACGCGCAGAACATACATTGCGAAATGATCCGTGCAGGGGTGGGTATCGGTATCATGTCCTGTCCGCTTGGCTCATCTATGCCGCATGTTGAGGAGCTGTTGCCTCGTTTCCCTGTGCCGGGCTTGGAGCTTTGGTTAAGCACTCATGAGGCGTTACGCCATACTCCAAAGGTGGCCGCGGTTTGGAAGGTGCTTGAAGAGGGTCTAAGGCCGGGATTGTCGCAAGACGCCTCAATCCCGATTATGGATTAGCCCTTGCTACCTTGACCCCGTAAGCCCCGCGCGATACCCCGCTGTGGACCATATTTTACGGAGCGCTTCCCATGTCTAACCCATCCATTCTGATCCTGCCGGGCGACGGCATCGGCCCCGAAGTAATGACGCAAGTCATGCGCATCATCGACTGGTTCGGTGAAAAGCGTGATCTTAAGTTTGACGTTGAAACTGATCTGGTTGGCGGTGCGGCTTATGACAAGCACGGCGTACCCTTGACGGACGAAACTATGGCCCGGGCCATGGAAGTCGACGCAGTTCTGCTCGGCGCTGTTGGCGGCCCGAAATACGATGACTTGGACTTCTCGCTGAAGCCAGAGCGCGGCTTGCTGCGTTTGCGCAAGGAGATGGACCTGTTCTCCAACCTGCGCCCTGCCCAGTGCTTTGACGCATTGGCGGACTTCTCGTCGCTGAAGAAAGACATCGTGGCTGGCCTCGACATCATGATCGTGCGCGAATTGACCTCTGGTGTGTATTTCGGGGAGCCTCGCGGCATCCACAAAGAAGGCAACGAGCGCGTTGGCATCAACACGCAGCGCTACACTGAATCCGAGATTGCGCGCGTTGCCCGCTCCGCATTCGAGCTGGCGCGTAAGCGCGGCAACAAAGTTTGCTCAATGGAAAAAGCGAACGTTATGGAATCGGGCATTCTGTGGCGTGACGTTGTTCAAGAAATTCACGACGCCGAATACCCTGACGTAGAGCTGTCCCACATGTACGCAGACAATGGCGCGATGCAGCTGGTGCGCGCACCTAAGCAATTCGACGTCATCGTTACCGACAACCTGTTTGGCGACGTGCTGTCCGACTGCGCGGCAATGTTGACCGGCTCGCTTGGCATGTTGCCTTCCGCGTCGTTGGGCCTGCCAAACGCAGACGGCCGCCCTAAGGCAATGTACGAGCCAGTTCACGGCTCTGCGCCTGACATCACGGGCCAAGGCAAAGCCAACCCGATCGCATGTATCCTTAGCTTCGCGATGGCGCTGCGCTACTCGTTCGATCAAGGCGACGAGGCAACACGCCTTGAGAAAGCAATCGAGAAGGTCCTGAGCGAAGGTGCCCGCACCGCTGACTTGATGGGTCCTGAGGACGGCACCCCGATTTCGACCACCGAGATGGGCGACGTCATTTTGGGGGCGCTTGAAGCCAGCTTGTAGGAGATGAGATATGACCCCGAATGTTAAAGGCGCATTACTTGCACTGGTCGCGTTCGGGGTTTTCTCAACCCACGACGTTATAATCAAGGTGCTGGGCGGTACCTATTCGCCCGTGCAAATCGTCTTTTTCTCGGTGCTCTTTAGCTTCCCAATTGCCACCTTGTGGCTGCTTAGGGATCAAACGAATGGTACCCTGATCCCACGACACCCTTATTGGATGGTCGCCCGTGCTGTCGCCGCGATGGTCACAGGGTTCTCCGCATTTTACGCGTTTTCCGTGCTGCCCTTGGCGCAGGTCTATGCGATCATCTTCGCGTCTCCCCTTCTCATTACCGTGCTAGCGATCCCGATCTTGGGCGAGGAGGTCAGGCTACGCCGTTGGATCGCGGTTTTGGTTGGCCTTTGCGGCGTTCTGGTCGTCCTTCGACCAGGGCAAACGGAGCTTGGCCTTGGTCATTTAGCGGCGCTTGCCTGCGCCGTTGGCGGGGCGTTCGCGTCTGTCATCGTGCGCAAAATTGGTCGGGACGAGCGCACGGTGGTCATCATGCTGTATCCGATGATGGCGAACTTTTTGGTGATGGGGGCGCTCTTGCCGACGGTCTACGTGCCGATGCCTATCGATGATCTAGGACGCATCGCTGTGGTTGCGCTGTTTGCTTGGATCGCAGGTCGCTTTTTGATCGGCGCCTATAACTCGGGCGAGGCGGTGATCGTCGCGCCTATGCAATACAGCCAAATCCTGTGGGCTTCCGCTTATGGTGCCCTGTTCTTCGACGAATATCCCGACATTGGCACGTTGTTCGGTTCAGCGATTATTATCGCCAGTGGCTTATATATTGTGCTGCGAGAGAGCCGCTCCACCACCTCCAGCACACCAGTGTTGCGTACACGATCTCGGCCTGAAACAGGCACCTCTCCTCGTATCAGCCCGTTTCTATGGCCGTTGCACCCTCGTCGTAAGAAATAGCTGATTAGTCTAAGTTAGGGTCTAAAATGTACGAATCTGATAGCTTTTTTACCCTCTCTCAATCGGGTCAAATCGGCCTGCTTGTTTTGTCGTTGGTTTTGTTTTTGGGAACGCTCTACGCCTCATGGCGTCTTAGTGCGAACAAACCTTTGGTGCTGCGGTTGGTGATAGGTCTGGTGCTGCTCTTCCTATTCTCGTGGTTGTCGCCTCAAGCCTATTACCAATATTACCGGATGATCATCGACGGTTTGCCGCAGCAAATCGTTGTTCGGATGCCATCGGGGCCACTGGAATTGCTACAGCTTTTGACGTTCCAAGCTGACGCAAATTTATCGGCTCATAGTAAAGGCGTTTTAGGCTGGGCGTTGCTGATTGTGTCCGGTCTTCGGCGCAATGGATAAAGCATAGAGTTTGCGCTGTTGCCCGACCTCGCGTAGTCAATCAACATGACTAAAACGGCGCCTCTCTTCGTGACCAATTTCAACAAGAACTTCACCGGTGTCTCTGCGACTGCGGCCGGGGTTGTGCGTGCGCAGGCAAAGGACATGGACCTGCGCCTTGTGGGTCGCCCCTTGCCAGATTGCCCGCAACCGATTGATCTACGCAGCGCCCGCGCCTTGTCGCGCAATGCACCAGATGGCTACCCCTTCGCGATCTGGCACGTGCGTCGCAACACCGAGATGCGTGCCGCGCTTTGGGCGCGCGATGTGTTGCGGCTTCCTATTCGCATTGTGTTCACTTCCGCGGCCCAACGGCGGCACTCCGCATTTCCACGTTGGTTGATTTCGCGTATGGACGCCGTGATCGCAACGACTGACGCAGCTGCTGTTTATGTCCCTCATGTGCGCGCCGTGGTGCCGCATGGGGTCGATACACAGGCGTTCTGCCCTGCACAAAATCGCGCTGAAGCGTGGGCTGAAACCGGTCATGCAGGCAATCGAGGGGTCGCCACTGTTGGACGCATTCGACCTGAAAAAGGCACGGATCAATTCGTGGATACGATGATCCGTGTGTTGCCTGATCATCCCGACACAACGGCCCTTGTGATTGGTCGCGCAGGTGGCTCGCATGAGACGTTTCTTGCAGACTTGAAGGCTCGTGTTGCGACTGCAGGTTTAAGTGAACGAATACTGTTTTGTGGTGAGTTAGAGCCTAATGAGCTTAGAAAAGTAATGCGCGGCCTTAGCCTTTTGGTGCCTTTGCCTCGGTATGAGGGTTATGGAATGACCCCGCTAGAAGCAATGGCATCCGCCGTGCCTTTCGTGGCCACAGATACCGGGTATTTCTCGGCCTTTTCATCTGATGGCACAGCGGGCGAAGTGGTATCACTTGGGGATGTCGACGGCGCGGTTGCTAAGGTCAACGCGTTGCTGAGCAATCCCGATCGCCTTGAGGTGATGTCCAATCGCGCAGTTGAAGTTGCACGCGAAAGCTATGGAATTCAAACCGAGGTGGATGGCATAAACGCCGTCTATCATCAGCTTTGGGAAGAGGCCGGCAGATCGTGATCGAAACCTTTGTTATCCATCTAGAGCGTGCCACTGCGCGCCGCCCCCATGTCGATTCCATGCTCGCAAAGATACCGAAACCCGCGCAGATTTGGCCCGCTTGTGATGGGGCCGCGATGGAGGCAACCGCGCGTGATCAGCTGCTATCGCAAGCCCCTTTGTTTGAGCCTGCTTACCCGTTCAAACTGTCTATGGGCGAGATTGGTTGCTTCGAGAGCCACCGCAGCGTTTGGCGTCATATGGCCGCGCGCAATATCCCCGCAGCCCTGATATTTGAGGATGACGTGGCCATCGATCAGCCAGTTTTCGATGCGGCGTTGGCAATGGCGCAAAAACACGTTTCATCTTTGGGCTATATCCAGTTGCAGGTGCGCGAGGTGAAGCAACCTTTCCATGTGATCGATCAATTGGGGTCTTCTGCGATTGTTCGGCCTCAGATCACGCCGCTTCGTACCTCCGCGCAGCTCGTCAGCTTGGAGGCCGCCCGCAGTTTGCTTGCGGCAAGTGAGCAGATTGATCGCCCGGTAGATACCTTCTTGCAGATGTTTTGGGAAACATCGGTGCGCCCACATTGCGTGGTGCCTTCTGGTGTGGCGGATCTGACTGCCGAAGCTGGCGGCAGCACCGTGTCGCGTAAACGTACGTTATGGCAAAAGATCATCGCGGAGGCGAAGCGCTGGACGTATCGTAGTCAAATCGCAGCCATGTCAAAGCGGAGCGGCTAGCGCGCACTAACGATTTTTGCCGCGCACCCATCGCCAAATCAAATTTGTGATCTTCGCAACCATGCCTGTTTCGCCATTATCTTGGGACATGCGCCCCAAGCTCGTAGCGCCTGTCGCCGGGTCAGATGTCGCGGGAATTTCGCCTGTGAAAGGTAGCGATCCGGTTTGGAATTGCAGGTCATGTAGGTGGGCATAGATGCCGCCTTTGGCCAACAATTCGTCATGTGGACCGCTCTCCGCCAATGTGCCGTGGTCCAAAACCAAAATCCGGTCGGCGTCTCGAACCGTTGACAGGCGGTGCGCGATGACCAACGTGGTGCGGCCCTCTGATAGGCGCTCTAATGCCTTTTGCACCACTTTTTCGGATTCGGCATCCAAGGCGCTTGTCGCCTCATCCAGCAAGAGAATCGGTGTATCACGCAAGAGTGCACGGGCGATGGCGACGCGCTGGCGTTGCCCCCCCGATAGGTTGCTGCCGCGCGCGCCAACTTGGGTTTCCAACCCGTCCGGTAAGTTCTTGAGGAAGTCGCTTACATGGGCATCCTCAAGCACCAGCGTCAGGCGTTCGTCGCTGATATCGTCACGTCCCAGGAGGATATTTTCGCGCAGGGTTTCGTCGAACAGCAATGCGTCCTGCGACACGACCGAGAACAGCCCGCGCAATTGCGACAACGGCATGTCTTTGACGTCGACGCCGCCAATGGTGATTGTTCCATTGGCTGGGTCGACCAAACGGGTCAACACATTGAACACGGTGCTTTTGCCCGCTCCTGATGGTCCCACCAAGGCGGTGGTGGTGCCGGAGTTGGCGGCAAAAGAGAGGCCGTTCAAAACCGAATTCTCCCCATAGGAAAGTGCTACGTCTTTGAATTCCACCAGTGAGCCGTCCAGCTCTACATCTGTCGATGACTGGTCTTCGACTGCGGGTTTGGTGTCGAACAGGCCAAAGATGCGACTGAGGCTGGCGATCATCATCTCCCAATACCCCAATACCCCGCCCAACCGGCGCATTGGTTGGAAGGCCAGTGACATGGCCGTAAAGAAGCTCATGAACTCGCCGATGGTCTTTTCGCCTGCGATAATTTGCGGGCCGCCATAAAGCAAAACGCAGAAAAAGCCGAAGCCAACGGCGAAGTCTACCAATGCAGGCACAGTTGCCTGCCCGATGGTTGTTTTGATCGTAGATCTCACCCAAGTGTCTGACAGATCAGCAAAGTTCTCGGATTGGTAGTCTTCCATCCGGTTCAGCTTGATTGGCGTTATGCCATGAAATACCTCGTCCAACCGTGTGGTCCGCTTGCCCGCGACATCGCGCAGGTAGGTGGATTTCTTGCGTACATATCGTTGAACGATGAGGCTGGGGATAACCAGCATAGGTGCGCCGATGATGGCGACCAGCGTCCATTTCCAGTCGATGGATATGGCGACGCCCAATAGTGACAGCAACGCTATAAAGTCGCGCCCTGCACTGACGAGAATCATATTCCACAGGCTTTGAATGGCGGTAACGTCCCCTTGCACGCGCTCAATCAGCGTCCCCGGAGAGGTGCGGGAATGAAAGGCGTTATCAAGGGATAGGGTGTGGCGTAACAGGTCTACTTGTACCTCGGTTGAGGCCCGAAACGAGACGCCAGTCAGGATGCTTTTGTGAATGATGCCGGTTATGCCGCGGATAACAAACAGCGCAAATATTCCGGTTCCAACCCACCAAATGGCGCTGGCTTGGCCCTCGACGAATACCAGATCGAACATTGGCTGCAGCAGGTAACTAAGTGCGCCCAGCGTGCTGCCTTCAATGATCATGAACAGCAGCGCCAGCAAAAATAGCGCCCAATGCCTGCGCAGATAGCCGCGCCAAAGACGGGCAAAAAGCTGCCTGCCGGATTGCGCCGATGTGGCCAAGTCTGGGTCTGTGGGATGGGTCAAGAAATGGCTCGCATTTGGCTTCTTTGGCGCACTGTGTAGCGCAGTTGGGCATCACGCGGCAAGCCAGAGGCAACATCCCCCTTTCGCATTCCGTCACAACAGAGTATCAGGCCCCGTCTGAAACAAGACCTATAGAAGGATCAAAGGGATCATGGGTTACAAAATCGTCATCGTAGGCGCCACTGGCAATGTGGGTCGCGAGATGCTGAACATTCTGGATGAACGTCAGTTCCCAGTGGACGCAATCGAGGCATTGGCCTCCCGTCGCTCGATCGGCACCGAAGTCACGTTCGGCGAGAAAACCTTGAAGACGAAAGACCTTGATACGTTTGATTTCACGGGCTGGGACATCGCGCTGTTTGCCGTTGGCTCCGAAGCCACGAAGAAATACGCCCCGCAAGCCGCTGCGGCGGGATGTGTGGTTATCGATAACTCGTCGCTGTACCGCTACGATCCAGACGTGCCTTTGGTGGTTCCTGAAGTGAACCCAGAGGCGGTGCTTGGCTACTCCAAGAAGAACATCATCGCGAACCCCAACTGCTCCACGGCGCAGATGGTTGTAGCGCTGAAACCTTTGCACGACCGCGCGCGCATCAAGCGCGTTGTTGTATCGACATACCAGTCGGTATCGGGTGCGGGCAAAGACGCCATCGACGAGCTGTGGGATCAAACTAAGTCGATCTACAATCCCGTTGATGACAAGCCAGCCAACAAGTTCACCAAGCAGATCGCGTTCAACGTGATCCCGCATATCGACGTATTCATGGAAGACGGCACCACCAAAGAAGAGTGGAAAATGGTCGTTGAAACCAAGAAGATCGTCGACAAAGATATCAAGGTTACCGCCACTTGTGTGCGCGTTCCTGTGTTTGTGGGCCACGCTGAATCGATCAACATCGAGTTCGAAGACCACCTCGACGAAGACGAGGCCCGCGACATCCTGCGCGAAGCACCGGGCGTCATGGTTATCGATAAACGCGAAGACGGCGGCTATGTAACGCCTGTTGAATGCGTTGGTGATTTCGCGACGTTCATTTCGCGTATCCGTCAGGATAGCACCATCGATAACGGTCTGAACCTGTGGTGCGTCAGCGATAACTTGCGCAAGGGTGCTGCCCTGAATGCAGTGCAAATCGCTGAAACACTTGGCGCTCGGGTTCTGAAAAAAGGCTAGGCTTGCAAAGCCTTCCCTGACACGAAACATTGGGCCTCAGATCAATTGATTTGAGGCCCTTTTTATATGCTCCGTTCCCTAGCCATTTCCGCTGCCCTTTTGTCCTCCGCTGCTTACGCCGAGGATTTCACTGTGGTGGCACCCGTCACCTCCGCTACTGTCTATTCTCAGGGGGCAACAATCACTCGCGCGATTGCTGCCGATCTGCCGCAGGGAAAACATCGAATTTTGGTGCCTTATGCTGGAAACAACAGCGACGGTCCGCCCCGCATTAACGCCCCCGAAGGTGTCACGATTGGTGCAATGGAGGTTCTGCATAACTTTCTAGCTGATCCCACATCTGCCTATTCGCCTGCTCAATCTGCCGCATTTGCACGGGTAGAAGCTGCCAAAGAAGCATTGCTGACGCTTGAAGATGTCGTGGTTCAAGGTCAGGCGAAAGTGGAAGCGCAGGGTGCGAAAAATGCCTATCTACGCACGCTCACTGGGGCTGCCTTAACAGGTGCCGACGCTGATGCGATGAGGGCAGCCAGCAACATGGTGGCACAGGAATTAGAGAACGCTTGGAAGGATCAATACGCGGCCTCCATTGCATTGCGTGCAGATGAGAAGGTGCGCGATGAGGCGCGAAAACTTGTGCAACAGGCCGAGCAGGATTTGAACCGTCTAGCCCCTCCTACAGGTTCCGTGACGATGTTGGCTTTGTCGGTTGAAGCTGCGATTGCTGGTCCAGTTGAAATGACGCTCGACAGTTTGATCTACAACGCGGGCTGGCGTGCGGACTACGACTTGGATCTGACACGTGGTGACGATGCGAATGTGTCAATGGAGCGTAAGGTTATCATGCAGCAATCCTCGGGCGAACTGTGGTCCGATATCGATCTGACCCTGTCTACGGCCAATCCTTTTGCGCAGGTGAACCCGTCGGTGCCTCATCCATCACAAGCCTTCCTTGCCCAGCCAAAGGGTAAAGCTGGGTATGCGAGTAGTAGAATAGAATCTCAGGCCGCGAGCAATTACGACCTTTCCCGAGTGGCCCATGGGGCACCAGCACCAGTAGTCGCGGAAGCAGTTCACGCCACTGCGGTTATAGATGGCTTATCGGTCACCTACGATTACCCCCAGCCTGTTAACCTTGCGTCTGGTGGTGGCGAGCTGATCCTCGCCCTAGATGACTTCACCTTCGACGCTCGCGAATTCAACCGCGCAGCCCCGCGTTTCGACAAAACCGCATTCTTGATGGCGGAATTCACCAACTCCACGCAAGAACCCTTCCTGCCGGGTCAGGCGTCTGTGTCGCGTGACGGCGTTTTCGTAGGTCGCACGCATTTGCCATTGGTCGCAGCGGGTGACAAAGCCGAGGTGTCATTTGGCACACTCGAAGGGCTGCGGCTTGATTACAAACTGCTTGATAATGACACCGGCGATCGTGGATTCCTGACTTCCAGCAATACACGGGTTCAGCAAATGGAGTTCACAGTCGAGAATTTGTTGGCCGACGAGGAAGACGTCCAAACAATCTTCGCGCTGCCCTATTCGGAACAAGAAGATTTAAGTGTCTCAGTCAACGCCCGCCCATCACCGGATGAGCGCGACTTTGAACAAAAGCGCGGGGTTTCCGTGTGGAACCTCGAAGTTGGCCCGGGCGAGAAGAAAACCGTGCGCGTGAATGTGGAAATGGATTGGCCAGAAGGCCGCCAAATGAATTGGCGACCTTAAAGGTTAAACGGATTTAAACCCTTGGTCTGGGACGTAATGTTCCAGACCTCCCTCGCCGATGTCGGTCCACAAACCATGCAAGCTGAGTTTGCCTTGCTTGATCGCGTCGGTCACAAACGGGAAGGTTTCGAGGTTTTCCAAGGAGACGACCACCGCCTCTTTTTCCAACGCGGTGCGGCGCTCGGCCTCATCCTCGATGTGTTTCACGCGCTCATAACCAGGACGCAGGATTTCGATCCAACGACCAATGAAGCTGGTCTTCTCGGCCAACTCAGGCGCATGGCCGGTACACATGTCGTGACACCCTGCAACGCCACCGCAGTTGGAGTGACCAACCACGATGATATGCGCCACCTTCAACGCGCCAACAGCGTATTCAATCGCCGCGGATGTACCGTGGTGTTCGCCATCGGGACTGTAGGGCGGCACCAGATTGGCGATGTTGCGGTGGATGAAGAACTCACCCTGTTCGGCGCCAAAGATCGAGGTCACATGCACGCGGCTGTCGCAGCATGAGATGACCATGGCGCGCGGGTTTTGCCCGTTGTCCGCCAGATTGCGGTACCAAGGTTCATTGTCGGAATAGGTGGTGGCTTTCCAGCCGTGATAGCGGGTGATCAGGTACGAAGGCAGTGGTTTGACTGTCGGCATATCGGGTCTCCTTTAGTTCTGGCCTATGTAGGGACAATTCAGCCGAAATTCGAGGGAAATATGGACGGGGCTGAAAGTGTTTGTTCAGCTTCAGAATGGAAGGTCGTCTCGTGTGATTTTTGGGTAGGGGAAAAGGGCCAATGATGGAAGACATATTAGAACTCGATTTGCGTGAACCGGTGCGTGTTGATCCTGATCGGTTGGTGGAACTCTGTGTAGAGTTAGGCGAGATGAAAGCAGAGCAGTTGATCACCACGACAATGGAAGAACTCGCCAACGGAATGATGGAGTTGGATCGGGCCTTCACCGCGCAAGATGTTGAGAGGTTGATCGCGAATGCTGATACTCTCGTAAGCAAGGCTCAGAAAATTGGGATGACAACATTTTCTCGTGTCGCCGATGATGTCGCGTCCTGTGCGCGCGCAAGTGATAGTATTTCCTTGGCTGCAACTCTAAACAGGCTACGACGGATCGCGGACCGATCCCTGAGTGCTGTGTGGGATATGCAAGACTTGTCAGGTTAGTCCTGACTAATTAGCCCCTCTACTTGCGGATTACTTTGCAGGCAGTAGGTTACTGACGCAACAGCGGGGCAAGCACCATGATAAATCACACACGGCTCAAGTTCGCCGCAACAACCACAGATGCGATCAAGTTATTTGCGTTTGCCAAAGACGAACTTGAACCTTGGCTAGAGGGGCAACCGCAAAAGCTGCGCACTTGGGTAGAGACGCAGGGCTTTGCGGCGGGCTCTGGTGCGGTTTGTGTTGTTCCAGACGATGCGGGCGGCATTGATATTGCGCTGGCTGGTCTAGGTGATGCCAAGTCACGGGCTCGTGGCCGATTTTCTATGGCAACCGTGGCTGGCAAGCTACCCGCCGGAACCTATCAGTTGGCCAGCGACCACAGCATTGAAGATCTGGAAGAACACGCCTTTGCGTGGCTGCTGTCGCAATACCGATTCGAGACCTACCGCGCGCAACCGCCCCATGAGGCCCGTTTGATCTGCCCCGAAGGTTTGGATCAACACCGAATGGAAAGCATTGCGGCGGGCGAAGTTCTGACGCGCGATCTAATTAATACACCTGCTTCTGATATGGGCCCCGATAATTTGGAAGCCGCAGCGCGTGATTTGGCCCAAACGCACGACGCGAAGATTGAAGTCACAGCAGGCGACGACCTGTTGAAGAATAACTTCCCGATGATCCATACCGTTGGGCGGGCTTCCATCACTCCGCCACGCCTGATTGACATGACATGGGGGGATACGGGCCCGACACTGGTTTTGGTCGGCAAGGGGGTTTGCTTTGACACCGGCGGGTTGAACATCAAGCCGGGATCATCGATGGGGCTGATGAAAAAAGATATGGGCGGCAGCGCCACGGTCCTTGGTTTGGCTCACATGATTATGGCGCTGGGGTTAAAGTTGCAGTTGCGTGTGCTGATACCTGCGGTTGAAAACGCCATCGATGGCAATGCGTTCCGGCCTCAAGACATCTTGTTGTCGCGCAAGGGTCTTACGGTTGAGGTCAACAACACCGACGCCGAAGGTCGTTTGGTCCTCGCCGATGCGCTTGCACTGGCAGATGAGACCCCCCCCGATTTGATGATTTGTATGGCTACACTGACGGGTGCAGCCCGCGTTGCAGTCGGACCTGATATCTCGCCGTTCTTCACTGATGACATGCCCTTTGCCAACGCTTTGCGCGAGGGGGCTAAAGTGGCGCGTGATCCAGTGTGGGAGTTGCCGTTCCACGACCCATATGAAGCAATTATTGAGCCGGGGATTGCGGATTTGGACAATGCGCCAAAAGGCGGGTTTGCGGGCACTATAACGGCCGCTCTTTTCTTGCGCCGGTTTGTTACGAACACAGAACGCTTCGCGCATTTCGACATCTACGGATGGCAGCCGTCTTCCGCCCCTGCTCGCCCGAAAGGCGGCGTCGGGATGGGGGCACGTGCAATTCTCGCCTCATTACCCAAGGCTTTAAACCTATGACACACGACACACGCATTACCCCTGCGAACGCCCGTATTGCCGCCAGCTATCTGGAGGGGGAGGTTGAAGCGCCCAAATATGTCGATGGTGAGATGTGCCAATGCGGCGCTGCCTTCGCGGATGTTACCGGTCGGCCGGAAGGTCGCCGCACATCGCAGTTAATCTACGGCGATCTGTTCAACGTGCTGGAGCGCCGCAATGGCTTTGCATTCGGGCAGGCGGTTCATGATGGCTACTGCGGTTACGTGCAGGAAAAGCTGTTGGATCGCCCGCACGATTCCAGTCACTGGGTGTCTATGCCCTGTACCCATTTGTATCCTGGTCCGAACATGAAGCTCATGAACACCGGTGCGCTTTTTCTGGGCTCTGAGGTGCAGGTGATGGAGGAGGAGGGCACTTGGTCTCGTCTTTCAAACGGTGGTTTCGTGCCGACCATGCATCTTTTGCCAAATGATCGGCGCATGGATGATCCCGTTGCAATGGCGGACCTGCACCTTGGCTCGCCATATCTGTGGGGCGGCTGTACGCGTCAGGGCATTGATTGCTCTGGCTTGGTGCAAATTGCCTTGCGCGCTTGCGGGAAAGAGTGCCCGCGCGACAGCGATATGCAAGAAGCCGAGCTGGGGGTGCCTGTGTCGCTTGAGGACGCAAAGCGCGGCGATCTGGTGTTTTGGAAAGGGCATGTGGCTTGGGTGTCAGGTGACAATATGATCCTGCACGCAAATGCCCACCATATGGCCGTCGCCTATGAACCCCTGTCAGAGGCCATCGTGCGGATTGAGGCTGCAGGCGATGGGCCGGTGACTTCGATTAAGCGAATTTAATCGACTGGACGGATAAGCTTTTTCTCTAAAACGCGAAGCACTTGGCGTAGGTCTGCGCCACGTTTCAGGATGCGCCCGTCCATGTTGATCACGGCATAGGTCTGTTGCTTGGTCGCCAGCTTGGGGCGTTTCTCAATTCGATAAATCGGATGCTCAGCCGCACGGCGAAAGATCGAGAAGACGGCCACATCTTTCATCATCGCGATGCCATAGTCACGCCACTCTCCTGCGGCGACCATTCTGCCGTAGACGGATAGGATGTCTCCAAGCTCTCGGCGGTGAAAGGCTACTTTGTCGGCTTGGTTTTGTCGGAACGGTATTGGGGCGTTTTGGTTCATGGCCTCATGGTGGGCCGCGTTTCGTCGCAAATCAAGCCTTGCCTTTAAATTGCCGTACGAAGACCTAGGCATTTTCACGCTTCGCCCCTGAAGTCGCCCAAGTTGGCCGCGATACATGTGGATGTAGCGAGTGTAAACTCAAGCCCGACGCGGTGTGATCAGCCCCCACCCAGATCGCCGTGTCGGGTGCTACAAGAACAAGCACCCCCGATCTGATGGTCAGATCGGGGGTTTTGCTTTTCCAGTCTAGTTGCACAGTCCAGTTGCCAGTGGCGTCACTCAGGTGACCGCTTTTGCTTTCCCTTGTTCGCCGCCAGAAAACGGGGTCGCGCGGATGTGTTCTATGGCGCGATGGAGAAGTGCGACCCTGTTGGGTCGAAAGCTGGTCTCTGTGACCAGTAAATCGGCCATTCGATCTAAACGAAACACGCGGGTGTTTTTGCGTAGTAGGCACCAAGAGATCAGACAGGTGTTGTGTTCAAAATATGTGATCGACAATGGGCGTACCTGTCGCGCGGTCGAAACGCCTTGGGCATCGCGATAATTAAAACCAATTTCTTTCTCTTCCCAGGTGGCCTGACGGATTGCAGCTACATCCACTAAAATTTCAGGGCGTTTTCGAAAGTGCTTTGCTGTTAACACAGCATGCCGCAATCGCTTTGATTGGGATTCGGGTAAGCGTGCCTTCAACTTAGTTAAGGCTTGCCGCGCTGCTCCCGATAAAACGGTGTCGCCAATCTCCTCGACCTCGCGCAATCCCAAGACCAAAGCTTCAAGCTCATCATTGCCAAACGAAAGCGGGGGGACTGAGACATCATCGCCCAGCGTAAAACCATAACCGGCAGCGCCATCAATACCTGCGCCTAGTTGACGTAAAGTAGCGACGTCACGGTGAATTGTGCGAACCGAGACTTCCATCACCATTGCCAACCTTTCGGCCGTTACAGGCGGTGTCTCGTTGCGGATAGTTTGTAATAGTTGATGCAACCTAAATATCCTGCTCATTGCCGCGTCCTCATGTCAGTTTTTGTCATGATATGCCGCTACAGATGGGACCAACAGAAAAAAGGATACGCGATGCTCAAAATTATTACTTTCCCTACAAGCTTTGGGGAGCCAAGCCACAGCCCGTTTTGCGTCAAGGCAATGGTTCTTTTGCAAATGTCTGGGCAACGTTGGGAGCGTGAAGATGTTTCAAACCCAGCGCCTATGCCGCATGGAAAGTTGCCGGTGTTGCGCACGGGTGCTGGTCTTGTTCCGGACAGTGAGTTCATTCAGGAATGGCTTGTTGAGCAAGGTGCAGATTTCTATCCCAACTGTACGGATCAGCAAAAAGCGATCGGGCATTCGCTCGTTAGATTGGCAGAAGATAACTTGCGGCTGGCGTTAGTTCATGACCGCTGGTTGGATGAACAATGTTGGCCCAAAATCTGGCCTATTTTCTTCGCTGAGGTCCCTAGTCCCATCCGAAAATTGATCGCACACAAGGCGCGGAAATCGGTGAAAGCGGCCCTTTTGAGTAATGGGGTCGCCCGGATGTCTTCCGAACAACGTCTGAAAAAAGTGGCCAATGATCTGGATGCAATAGGCCGGGTTCTTGGGGTTAACGACTTTATTCTAGGAGGCACTCCCACTGGAGTAGATGCATCGGTTTTGCCCATTCTCAGCATGATAGACCGGCTGCCCGCCAAGACTGAACTCAGGGTGTTATTGCGCCGTTGCGATTGGGTGGAAAACTATCTGCAACGCGGGCGTGACGCTCTTTATTCCGACCTTGTTGGGTGAAAGTAGGACAAAGTATCGAGGTAGAATAGGCTTTCCGCCTCGACAGCCAAAACGCTTTTCATGGTGACACATCAAGGAAATGGCCCCTTAGTTTGGGACAAGAAAGGTGAGCGCGGCCCAAGCGGTTTCCCACACAGGGTTTGACGTTGGGTCGTCCGCATCCATGGGAAGTAATACGACAGCGTCCACCAAGTACTCGTTGCCAGCGGAAACCGGAAAGGTTGCCACGCCATTGTCGTCAGTCCGGTGCAATGTGATCTCCACCTCGCCGTCAGGTCCTTTCTCGAACAGCTCCACTTGCACATTTGCCCGCGGTTTTCCGTCCAGCAGAACCTTCACGGGAAACTGCTCTAACGTATCGGTGTATGGGTTGGCCAAGGCGACGATCTCGGTCTTCATTCCGACTTCTCGGTCATCGCCTTCCCCGTTGCCAATGGCGATCAGGCTTTTGGCATAGCGGCGATACTGCTCAGTAAATCGCTCCTCTGGCAGGTTACGTTGCGCGTGCTGCTCCACGGCCCATTCGAAGTCCTTATGCTTGGCAAATTTGGTAAACTTCTCCATTCCCTCGTAGGTCAGCTGGTTGTCGCCTGTTTCATGAACAACTGTGACCAGCCCTTCAGCGGGCGCGGGCATATTCAAGGCGGGGGTGTCGCCTAACCGACCGGTGATTGGAATGACCTGATCACCCGATATCATTTCAAAGCGCTCAAACCGGTTTTCATTGAACCCGTAACTTGCGCCGCCAAACTCTTGGCCAACCCGAAGTTGGGCTTGAATATCGCCGCCTTTCTGGGTCACGTAGTTGTTAGGCGAAATCCAGAATTCATGGGCTTGCGCGGAAGTTGCCCACAGGAATAATGCGGCAGCAGTACAAATACGACGAGGCAACATGTCAAATCCTTCTATCACGTTCAGACGCATGCTGATCCAACTGGGCGCGATGTCAATGCTCGCGCTGATCACAATGACGACTCAGATGGCTGCGCACGAAATTAGGCCAGCAATCGCCGACGTAACATTGGGCGACGATGCGGTGGACATTTCCATCCGTATTACCGCCGAGCCACTGATTGCGGGTATTAATCTGGAAGGCTTGCAAGACACCAATGAAGCCCCCGATGCTGATAAATACGACGCGCTACGTGCGCTGTCTGCAACCGACTTGGATGAGCAGTTTCGTGCCGCTTGGCCAAATATCGCGTCTGGGTTCACCACGCTTGCGGGCGAAGCCCCCGTCGCTTTGGAGTTGGTCAGCGTGGACGTCGCGGATCAACCAAACCTAGAGCTGCCACGGGACACAACCATCATCTTGAAAGGCGCGCTCCCCAGTGACGCCAGTGATCTGCGTTTTGGCTGGCAAGCCGCCAATGGCCCGATCATCGTGCGTCAAGCCGAAGGTGGTGATGACGCCTACGCGGGGTACTTGGAAAATGGCGCGTTAAGTGAGCCACTTCCCCGTGTTGGTGCCGCGTCTGAATCTGCCGTATCGGTCTTTTTGCGCTACATCGTGGTGGGTTTTGACCACATTATCCCCAAGGGTCTCGACCATATTTTGTTTGTCTTGGGGCTGTTCTTTCTATCGCTCCATATACGTCCATTGGTCACGCAAATCACTGTCTTCACGGTGGCACACACTATCACTTTGGCGCTTGCAAGCCTCGGCTATGTTGCTGTGAACCCTGCTGTAGTGGAGCCACTGATTGCGGCCTCAATTGTCTACGTCGCGGTGGAGAACATATTCACCAGTCGCATCACATGGTGGCGCCCGATTGTCATTTTCGCATTCGGCTTGCTTCACGGACTTGGCTTCGCCTCGGTGCTCGGTGAATTCGGGTTGGCGCAAGGCCGATTTGTCGTGGGCCTCATTGGCTTCAATGTCGGGGTGGAGGTCGGCCAACTTGCGGTCATCACCCTCGCGTTTTTGGCCGTCGGCATATGGTTCGGCAAAAAGCCGTGGTATCGCGCCCGCATCTCAATACCGGCCTCCGTGTTCATCGCGGTAGTCGGAGCGTATTGGGCAGTGGAGCGGGTGTTCCTCTAGATGGCCACCCCCGCACCCAAGCCCAATACTCTGGTCGCAATTTTGTCCAAACTGGGCGCAGTGTTTTGCTTCATGGCGATGGCCACGTTGATCAAAATCGCCTCCGTGCGCGTCCCTCCGGGGGAGACGGTGTTCTTCCGCTCGTTCTTTGGATTGCCCATCATTCTTGGTTGGATCGCGTTGCGCGGGGAGCTGCGCACAGGGTTGAAAACCGATAATCCCCAAGGCCACTTCTGGCGCGGGCTTGTCGGCGTGACGGCCATGTCTATGGGCTTTGCTGCGCTGGGATTGTTGCCCCTGTCCGAAGTGAAAGCCATCCAGTATGCCCAACCAGTTCTCGTGGTGATCTTCGCGGCCATGTTCTTGGGCGAGCGAGTGCGGGCGTTTCGCCTCACGGCGGTTGCACTTGGGATGGTTGGGGTTTTGATCATCATGTCGCCGCGTTTGACGGTGTTTTCTGACGGGGCCGGGGATCCATATCTGGCAATCGGGGCGTTGCTGGCCTTTGGGTCCGCGATCTTGGCCGGCTTGGCACATGTTTTCGTGCGCAAGCTCACCATGACGGAGCCGACCTCCGCCATTGTCTTCTGGTTTTCAGTCACCGCGTCTTGTCTGTCTATTCTCACCTTGCCCTTCGGTTGGGTTTGGCCAACTGGGCCAGAGGCCGCAGCGCTCATCGGGGCGGGTCTGTTTGGTGGCATCGGGCAAATATTCCTGACATCCAGTTACCGCTATGCGGATGCATCTGTCGTGGCGCCGTTTGAGTATTTCTCAATCGTGTTGGCGCTCGCCATCGGCTACTTCGTCTTCTCTGAGGTGCCGACTGCCGTGATGCTGGTTGGCATCGCACTAATTGTGTGCGCGGGCATCTTGATCATTTGGCGCGAAGGCAAGCTGGGAAAAGAGCGCAAGCAAGCCCGCAAAGCCATGACGCCGCAGGGGTAGGGCATGCCTGAGTCCTTCCTTCCTTTCGCGATTTTGGGTGCATATCTGGCACTGGTGAACGTCTTCACCTTCGTTTTATTCGCCTTCGATAAACGTCGCGCCAAGACCCGTGGGCGCAGAATTCGCGAATCCAATCTGCTGATGTGGGCTGCCGTCGGGGGCACGCTGGCCGCCAAATATGCGCAGCGGCGGTTGCGTCATAAAACGACTAAACAACCCTTTGCGCGGCAGTTGAATTTGATCATTTGGGCGCAGGTTGCGATCATTGTCCTCATAGCGTTCCCACAGGTGCGCGGGCTTCTTTGGGCCGCTGTTGAGCAGGTCAGATCACTGCTTTGACAGCGGTTGCGCAGGTGGCCCCTGCAAATTTCTAGAAATTTGTGTTATGGTTGTCTCGCAATACATAAGGAGACCCTTGCATGAGACACGTCCTCGACAAGCAATCCCCGTCAGCGGCGCAGGCCGGCACGCGTTTCGTTTTTGCTATGCAACGCAACGATATGCCAAGCCCCGCAACCCTCGCGTTGCAGCGCCGCAAAAAGGCCGCACCGAAAAATCCGGTACGGCCTTCGCAGTATTTCAGAATAGAGCGTGGGATCAGGACCTAAAGCCGTACCAGCTTCTCGTAGCTTTCTGCGATGTCGCGTGCAATTGCGCCGACTTCGAAGTTGTAGTCGCCGATGGACCCAACAGGGGTCACTTCGGCGGCTGTCCCCGTTAGCCAGCATTGCTCGAAGCTTTCCAGCTCTTCTGGCATGATGTGGCGCTCATGAACCGTGATTTGGCGATCTTTTAGCATGCCAACAACTGTCTGGCGGGTGATGCCGTTCAGGAAGCAGTCAGGCTTTGGCGTGTGCACTTCGCCATCTTTCACGAAGAACATGTTCGCGCCAGTCGCCTCGGCCACATAGCCGCGGTAGTCGAACATCATTGCGTCGGAGCAGCCTTTGGCTTCCGCCGCGTGCTTGGACATGGTGCAGATCATGTAGAGGCCGGACGCCTTCGCGAAGCACGGAATGGTCTCGGGGCTAGGGCGCTTCCACTTGGAGATGTCGAGCTTGGCGCCCTTCATCTTGGCGTCGCCGTAATAGGCACCCCATTCCCACGCGGCCACGGCCATGCGCACTTGGTTCTTGGAGGACGCGACGCCCATGTCTTCGCCCGCACCGCGCCAGCATACTACGCGCAGGTAGGCGTCAGTCAGGTTGTTGGCTTTTAGCACTTCGTATTTCGCGGCTTCGATCTCGTCTACGGTGTAAGGGATCGGCATGTCGAGCTGCTCGCCCGAGTAGAGCAAACGCTCAGAGTGCTTGCGGCTTTCAAAGATTTTACCGTTATAGCAACGCTCACCTTCAAATACAGAAGACGCGTAATGCAGCCCGTGGGTCAGGATGTGGACGTTGGCTCCACGCCAGTCCACCAGCTTGCCATCCATCCAGATGACGCCGTCACGATCGTCATATCCACCAGCCATCGGTCTAATCCTTTTCATTTATTGCGTATGATGGGTCCGTTTCGGACACAATATTTCATTAAAGTCACGATTCGCTATCATTCGATACTTGGAAAGTCAACAAGGCTGACATAAACTAACCGAAAGCAGGAAGCATGAGGGAGCCGTCAAATGTCGGACCGAGGGACGGGTCAAACGCCCAAAAGTGGGGAAGGTCTGTTGTTTTTGACCGACGACCAACTGCGGCGCGGAATTGAAGCAATGTTCTTTGCTTACCGTGGGTTCACCGCTGATCCGGATCGCATCTTGCAGCAATACTCCTACGGCCGTGCTCACCACCGCGCCATTCACTTCATCAAACGCAGCCCCGGCAATACGGTGAATAACCTGCTCGATATTCTGGGTGTCACGAAACAATCTTTGAACCGCGTGTTGCGCTCGCTCATCGTGGATGGATTGGTTGAAAGCCGCGTGGGCAAGCAAGATCGCCGAGAGCGACACCTCTATCTGACAGATGCAGGGCAAGAGTTGGAAAAAGAACTGTCGGAGGCGCAGCGAAGCCGTATGCGCGCCGCCTACCGGGATGCCGGCCCTGAGGCAGTTGCGGGGTTTCGTCAGGTGCTGGAACAGATTATGGATCCCGAAATGCGTAGGCATTTTCAAACGATCAAGGAGGGCGCGTAGATGTCCCAATCTCTAAATGACGCCCATTTGCTTATCGTTGATGATGATGAACGCATTCGTAAGCTGATCCAGCAATTCCTGACTAGGAACGGCTTTTGGACCACGTCAGCCCGAGACGCGGATCATGCGCGTCGGTTGCTCGAAGGGTTGGATTTTGATCTGATCGTTATGGACGTCATGATGCCGGGGGATGACGGGATCACCTTCACCCGCGAATTGCGCGAGACGCGCGATACTCCGATTTTGTTGCTGACGGCCAAGGGCGAAAGCAGCGACCGGATCTCCGGACTTGAAGCGGGGGCGGATGACTATCTGCCCAAACCGTTTGAGCCCAAGGAGCTGCTCCTTCGTATTAATTCCATTCTACGCCGCATTCCTCAGGCTGAGGAGATCATCGAGGCTCCGAAATCGCTAACCCTTGGCGATATTCGCTACGACATTGAGCGTGGGGAAATGTGGCGCGACGAGGAGTTGATCCGTCTGACCGCCACTGAAGTGGCCTTGATGAGGATTTTCTCCGGGTGTCCGGGGGAGGCGGTGAGCCGCGCGAAATTGGTCGAAGATTTGGGCCGCGACCGTGGTCAGGCGCAAGAACGGGCGGTTGATGTTCAGATTACCCGATTGCGCCGCAAAATCGAGATGGACCCCAAGCAGCCCCGTTACCTGCAAACCGTGCGTGGCTCCGGCTACATGCTGGCACCTGACTGAGGATCGCAAATGTCCACCGCCCTTTTGACCCATCCCGATTGTTTGCAGCATGTCACGCCCTCAGGCCATCCTGAACGTGTTGACCGCCTTATGGCGATCTACGCTGCCCTTGATGCGATGGATCAAACTGACCTGACCCGTGTTGACGCGCCATTGGGTCGGGACGCTGACATCCTGCGTGTTCACCCTCAGGCGCATATAGATGCGGTCAACACATCTGCGCCGGACGCGGGCTCGGTTTCACTGGACGCTGACACACATATGTCGGCGGGCTCGTTGAAGGCGGCCTATCGCGGGGTCGGGGCGATGACCAAAGCGGTCGACATGGTGTTGGGTGGAGAGGTTCAAAATGCCTTCGCCGCCATGCGTCCGCCGGGTCACCACGCCGAGAAGCAAACACCTATGGGGTTCTGCCTGTTTGGGAATGTGGCCATTGCGGCGAAACATGCGTTGGATGTGCACGGCTTGGACCGCGTCGCGGTTGTGGACTTCGATGTCCACCACGGCAATGGCACGCAAGATTTGCTGTGGGACGAGGGCCGCGCGCTGTTCATCTCCAGCCACCAAATGCCGCTCTATCCCGGATCTGGTGCGGCTCATGAAACTGGCGCTTCTGGCAATATCCTTAACGTCCCCTTGGAGCCTAATTCAGGGGGTGCGGAGCTTCGCAAAGCCTATGATCGCGTGATCTTGCCTGCGCTCAATGACTTCAAGCCGCAGCTGGTGTTGATTTCGGCGGGCTTTGATGCGCACCGTAGTGATCCGTTGGCGAATTTGAATTGGGACGAGGCGGATTTCGTTTACGCTACGCATGCTTTGTGCGATATCGCCGATACGCATGCTCAGGGTCGCATCGTCTCGACTTTGGAGGGCGGATATGATCTGGATGCCTTAGCCGCATCCACACGCGCACATCTGGAAGTTTTGATAGAACGAGGCACCCATGGCTGACACGAATGTAGACGAAATGAGCTTCGAGCAAGCAATGTCCGAGCTAGAGCAGGTTGTTGGCCAGCTGGAGCGTGGCGACGTGCCGTTGGAAGATAGTATCAAGCTTTACGAGCGCGGTGCGGAGCTGAAAAAGCGCTGCGAGACCAAGCTGAAAGAGGCTGAGGAAAAAGTCGCTCAAATCACGCTTGGCTCCGACGGCCAAGCCGCAGGGGCGACACCCGTCGAAGGTCTATAGTTTAATGTTTCAAGATGCTCTGATCGATGCGCAAACCCGAGTGCAAGTGGCTCTGGATCAGGTGATGCGCCCGCATGAAGGTGTTATCGCTGACGCCATGCGCTACACTTGTACGGGTGGCAAAAGGTTGCGGGCATTCTTAGTGATGGAAGGTGCGCATCTTCACGGTGTGTCGCCACAAGTGGCCGACCAAGCGGCCGCCGCGATTGAAATGATCCATGCCAATAGCCTTGTGCACGATGATCTGCCATGCATGGATGACGATGACCTGCGCCGAGGTATGCCAACGGTCCACGTTCAATGGGACGAGGCCACGGCGGTTCTGACGGGTGACGCGCTGCAAACTCTCACGTTTGAGGTTCTGTCTGAACTCGAAGCGCCTGCGCAGGTGCGTGTGGCGTTGATCTCTTCAATGGCCAAGGCAGCCGGAGCGGCTGGAATGGTGCTTGGTCAGGCTATGGATATAGCTGCCGAGACAGCGGAAACGCCCCTTACTTTGGATGAGATTACGCGAATGCAGGCCGGTAAAACTGGCGCATTGATCGAGTGGTCGGGTCAGGCAGGCGCGATCCTAGCCGAGGCCGATCCAACCCCACTGCGCCATTATGCCCAAGCTATTGGTCTTGCTTTCCAAATCGCTGATGACATCTTGGATATTGAGGGCGATGCCGCGAAGGCAGGTAAACGCCTGCAAAAAGATGCTGACGCTGGGAAGGCTACATTTGTGTCGCTTTTGGGTATGGTGGGTGCAAAGGCCCGCGCGGGCGAGCTGATCGTGCAGGCTTGCGACGCGCTTTCCCCTTACGGCGACAGCGCCAACAACTTAAAAGCAGCGGCGCGGTTCGTCATAGACCGCGACACGTGAGGGACGACTTAGATGAGCGATAGACCGCAAACACCAGTGCTGGATCGGGTGAACACACCCGCCGACATGAAAGGCATGTCCGACGCGGAGCTGACCCAGCTCGCGCATGAATTGCGTCTGGAAACGGTTCACGCGGTGTCTGAAACCGGCGGCCACCTTGGGGCGGGTCTGGGTGTGGTTGAGTTGACCGTCGCCATTCACGCGGTGTTCGAGGCCCCTAAGGATCGCCTGATCTGGGATGTGTCTCATCAATGCTATCCTCACAAAATCATTACTGGCCGTCGCGAACGCATTCGCACTATTCGCCAGAAAGACGGCTTGTCTGGTTTCACCAAACGCACGGAATCGCCCTATGATCCGTTCGGTGCCGCGCATTCCTCTACGTCGATTTCTGCCGCCCTCGGCATGGCGGTCGCCCGCGATCTTGGTGGTGCGCCTGAACATGGGCTTGGCGACTGTATTGCCGTGATCGGCGACGGGTCTATCAGTGCGGGCATGGCGTTTGAGGCGATGAACAACGCGGGCCACCTGAAGAAGCGTATGATCGTCATTCTCAATGACAACGAGATGTCCATTGCGCCCCCCACGGGCGCTATGTCGTCCTACTTGTCGCGTCTTTATGCGGGTGCGCCATTCCAAGAGTTCAAAGCCGCCGCCAAAGGTGCGGTGTCCCTGCTGCCCGAGCCATTCCAAGAAGGTGCGCGCCGCGCCAAGGAATTGCTAAAATCGGCCACGGTGGGTGGTACATTGTTTGAAGAGCTCGGCTTTTCCTATGTCGGCCCCATTGACGGCCACGACATGGAACAACTGATGGCCGTTTTGCGGACCGTAAAGCTCCGCGCCGATGGGCCTGTGATGATCCATGTGATCACGAAAAAGGGCAAGGGCTACGGGCCCGCCGAAAGTGCCGCCGACGGTGGTCATGCCACGGCAAAGTTCGACTTCATTACTGGGAAGCAGAAGAAGTCCCCCTCCAACGCGCCCAGCTACACGTCTGTGTTCGGCAAGGCGCTGGTCGATCACGCGGCTGAGGATAGCAAGGTCGTCGCGGTTACCGCCGCAATGCCCGATGGCACGGGCCTCAGTCTGATGGCAGAACGCTACCCGTCGCGCACCTTTGATGTTGGTATTGCCGAGCAGCACGCGGTCACATTCGCAGGCGGTCTGGCTGCCGGCGGTATGAAGCCGTTTTGCACGATCTATTCCACCTTCCTGCAGCGTGGCTATGATCAGATTGTGCATGACGTGGCATTGCAAAACCTGCCCGTGCGCTTCCCGATTGACCGTGCCGGATTGGTCGGCGCTGATGGGGCCACTCACGCAGGCAGTTTCGATATCGCCTTTATGGCGAACTTGCCTAACATGGTGGTCATGGCCGCCGCCGATGAGGCCGAGCTGGTCCATATGGTTGCCACCGCTGTTGCCTATGATGATGGCCCGATTGCGTTCCGTTATCCACGTGGTGAAGGCGCGGGCGTCGAGATGCCGGAAAAGGGCGAAGTACTGGAAATCGGCAAATCCCGCCCGATCCAAGACGGCAGCCGCGTGGCGCTTCTATCTTTCGGGACCCGTTTGTCAGAGGTGATGATCGCTGCTGAAAACCTTGCCGCGAAGGGCATCACGCCCACGATTGTCGATGCGCGTTTCGCCAAACCACTGGACCAAGACGCTATTCTTAACTTGGCCCAAACCCACGAAGCTTTGATCACAATCGAGGAAGGCGCCGTCGGCGGCTTCGGCTCTCATGTGGCGCAGCTTTTGGCCGAAAACGGTGTATTCGATGGCGGGCTCAAGTATCGCTCTATGGTGTTGCCGGATGTCTTTATCGACCAGTCCAGCCCCGAGGATATGTATGCGACTGCGGCACTCAACGCACCTCAGATCGAGACGAAGGTGCTAGAGGTTTTGGGCATCGCCGACATAGCTACGCGCCGCGCTTAAGCCTTGGTAAACTGCGCGGCGAGTTCCACATGGGACGACCAGCGGAATTGATCGACAGGCTGAACCCAGTCTAGCTTATATCCGCCCTTGATCAGGATTTCCGCGTCCCGCGCGAAGGTGATCGGGTTGCAAGACACTGCCGCGATCCGTTTCACATTGCTTTGGGCCAGCTCAATCGATTGTGCCTCTGCGCCCGCGCGTGGGGGGTCAATGATAACCGCATCCGTTTTGCGCAACTCTTGCGGCAGCAGCGGGCGGCGGAACAGGTCGCGGGTTTCGCTCGTGACCTTTTTCAAACCCGTCGCCATGCGCCAGCCGGCGTCCATCGCGGCGATCAGGCTTTCCTCGCCCTCCAAGGCCCAGATTTCCGCCTTCTCGGCGGCGGGCAATGTGAAGGTGCCGCACCCTGCGAACATATCCACCACTTGTTTGGCGTCGCCCAAGGCTTCGGTCACGCAGTCACCCAGAACGGTTTGCCCATGCGCCGTCGCCTGCAAAAACGCGCCCGGCGGGGGGCTGATTTTGGCTGCTCCGAAGGTCTGAATGGCTGGCTCACGGGTGGCCACGGCCTCGCCGTCCCAGCTCAGGCGTGCCAGTTTGTGGCGCTCGACCAAGGCCGATAGCTCCAAGATGCTTTGCGGCTGTAATTCCTTGGCGTCTTTGATGTCTATGTCCAAGCCGTTTTCGGACAGGGTCACTGCCAGCCCCACGGTGCTTTTGCGCGAGGCGGCGGCGATTGTTAGTTCCTCCAACACGGGGAAGGCGGCGATCAAGGCGGGATCCAATAGCTTGCAGTCTGTCACTTCGATCAGTGCATCCGATCCGCGCCCAAAGAAGCCGACCATGGCGCCCTTTTTGGTGCGGCGGCCATGCAAGGTGGCGCGGCGGCGCGATTGTGTGGGTGAGGTCAGGATCGGGCGAATGTCCGTCTCGATCCCGCGCGCAGATAGTCCCAATCGGATCACATCCGTTTTCCAATCCGCCACGAAGTCGTCATTGGCGTGCTGCATCGCACAGCCGCCGCAGCTTTTGTAGTGGCGGCAAGGGGCGGCCACGCGGTCCGTCGACGGCGTCACAATGCGCCCGTCTTCCACCACCTCGTCAGGCAGCACGCGCGGGATTGGCGCGCCGGTCTCGACGACGCCTTCGCCTTTGTGGTTCAGTCGCAAAATGGTCTGTGTCATGGGTGCTTACTCGGCTGCTTCGGCAATCCCTATAAACCCGCCCGACTGTCGCCGCCAGTAGCGAGCGTAAAGTCCGTCCTGCTCTAGCAGCTGCGTATGGGTGCCATCCTCCACAATTTGCCCAGCTTCCAGCACAACGATCCGGTCCATTCGGGCGATGGTGCTTAGGCGGTGGGCGATGGCGATGACGGTTTTGCCCTGCATTGCGTTCTCTAGCGCGGATTGGATGGAGGCCTCTACTTCGCTGTCCAACGCGCTTGTGGCTTCGTCCAGCACCAAGATCGGCGCGTCCTTCAGCAAGGCGCGGGCCAAGGCGATCCGTTGGCGTTGCCCGCCCGACAGCTTGACGCCCCTCTCGCCCAGATAGGCGCCGTAGCCTTTGTTCCCTTTGTGGTCCTCTAGGTCCAAAATGAACTCATGCGCCTCGGCGCGGCGGGCGGCGTCGATCATTTGCTCTTCGGTGGCGTCGGGGCGGCCATACATGATGTTGTCGCGGGCAGAGCGGTTGAACATCGAGGTTTCCTGCGTGACCATCCCAATGCTCTGGCGCAGGCTTTCTTGGGTCACGGCGGATACGTCTTTCCCGTCAATGCGCACGGCCCCCGTCTCGGGGTCGTAGAGGCGCAAAAGCAGGCTCACCAGCGTCGATTTCCCCGCGCCCGATGCCCCAACCAGCCCCAGCTTTTCGCCGGATGGAATGGTCAATGTCACGTCGTCAATACCGCCCAGCTCGCGGCCATAGCGGAAGGTGACTTGGTCGAATAGCACCTCGCCCGAAGGCACATCCAAGGCTTTCGCGCCGTGTTTGTCCAGCAGCGCATGGGGCGGGGTTAGGGTGCGCATCCCGTCCTCGACCTCGCCCACATTGGCGTACATGGCCATCAGCGAGAAGCTCACCCAACCCGTCATCTGCGCAATCCTGATCGAGATCGCGCCAGCGGCGGCAATGTCGCCCGTGGTGGCCACGCCGGACTGCCACAGCATTACCGTGCCGCCGATCAGTAGCACCGGCAGCACGCCCGCGGTGGTCATCAGGGCAAAGCGGAAGCCGGTGGACAGTCGGCCAAATTCCAACGCGCGGTCGCGCAGGACACCCATGGCGCTTAGGGCGGATTGGTCCTCGAACTTGGAGTGCCCGAACAGCTTGACGGTCTTGATGTTGGTGATCGTGTCCACGACTTGCCCCGTCACCATGGTACGCGCCCCCGCCCGCGCGGCGGAGCGTTTGCGGATGCGTGGCATGAACCAGCTGATCATGAGGATGTAGCCCACCAGCCAGACCGCCAAGGTCACCGCGACCCAGCCGCTGATGGTGCTTAGCAGCAGAACCGACCCCACAATGGAGGCCAAAGCAAAGGCCACCACGTTGATCGTCTCGGCGGTGACATCGGTTAACGCACGTGCGGTTTGCATCTGCTTTTGTGCGATGCGCCCCGCGAAGTCGCTGTCGAAGTAGTCGACTGAGTGGCCAAGGGTCCAGCGGTGCAACCGGCTTTGGATCAACGGGTACACATTGGGCGGCACGACGATGCCGTTGAAGGCGGCGCTCATGCCAAAGAACAGCGGGCGCAGGATCAAGAAGAAGCCAATGAACAGCGCGACCAACGGCCAGTTTTGGGAAAAGAACCCGACCGGACCTGTGGTGGCTGCGGCGTCAATGACCCAGCCCAAAAGCATGGCCGTGACCGCCTCCATTGTGCCTGCAAGCGCAGAGAATACGGCGGCAAGGATGAGCACGGGCCAAGATCCCGCAAGGCACCATTTGACGAATTCCCACAGCGTGCGCGGCGGTGGCCCACCCGCTTCCTTGAACGGGTCAATGGCGTCGCCCAAGCGCTTCAGAAGTGGCTCTAACTTCGCGAGCAATAGGTCCATCATTGCGCACCCTCCGTGTTCAAGAAGCCGCCTGATTGACGCGCCCAGAAGCCGGCGTAAAGCCCCGCTTTGGCCAGCAGTTCTTCATGTGTGCCTTCCTCGGCGATTTTACCACCGTCGAGGACCACAATCCGGTCCATATGGGCGATGGTGCTTAAACGGTGTGCGATAGCGATGACGGTCTTCCCTTTCATGACGCCGTAAAGCGTGTCTTGAATTGCGGCCTCTACTTCGCTGTCCAAGGCGCTCGTGGCTTCATCCAACACGAGGATGGGGGCATCTTTCAAGATCACCCGCGCCAGCCCAATACGTTGGCGTTGCCCACCCGACAGTTTGACCCCGCGCTCACCCACATGGGCGTCGTATCCGGTGCGCCCTTCAGGGTCGGCAAGGTCCAGAATAAACTCATGCGCTTCCGCGCGTTTGGCGGCCTCGAGCATGTCGGCCTCGGAGGCGTCGGGACGGCCATAAAGGATGTTGTCGCGCACGGAGCGGTGCAGCAGCGAGCTGTCTTGGCTCACCATGCCCGTCACCTGTCGAAGGCTGTTTTGGGTCACACGGGTGATGTCCTGCCCGTCAATCTCAATGCGTCCCCCCTCGGGGTCGTAGAAACGCAAAAGCAGCTTCACAAGGGTGGATTTCCCTGCCCCCGAGCGCCCGATCAGCCCCACCTTTTCGCCATTGGCAATGCGCAGCGACAAGGCGTCCAATCCGCCATGATCACGACCATAATGGTGTGTTAGACCCTTAAATTCGACCACTCCGTCCGTTAGCGCCAGCGGTTCGGCCCCCTTGGCGTCGACCAAAGCGATGGGTTGCGCGATGGTCTCCATCCCTTCCGACACGACCCCAAGGGAGCGGAAGAATGTCGACAACGCCCACATGATCCACCCCGTCATGGCGTTCAGTCGCAAGGTCAGCGCGGTGGCCGCAGCAACCGCCCCGACGCTGGCTTGCCCTAGGGACCACAGCCAAATTGCCCAGCCGACGACGCCCACAATCAAAAGGCCGTTTAGGGTGACCAGCATGACGTCCATGATGGTGAACAACCGCATCTCGCGGGCGAAGGTTTGGCGGGTCTTCTCTATCGCCTCCTTGGCGAATTGCACCTCGCCGTCATGGTGCGCGAATAGTTTGACCGAGTGGATGTTGGTGTAGCTGTCCACAATCCGCCCCGTGGTCATGGACCGCGCGTCCGACGATGCCTTGGAGGCAGGCCCCACACGTTTCATCGTCCACGACACCAAGCAGGCGTAAAGCCCTAGCCAAATCACCAAGGGGATGGCCAGGCGCGGGTCCGCCTCCGTCAGCAAGATGACCGCGCCCACGACATAGGCCAGCGAGAAGGTGATCGCGTCGAACACCTGAAAAACGGCTTCCCCCGCAGCGGGTGGTGTCTGCATAATACGGTTGGCGATGCGGCCCGCGAAGTCGTTCTCGAACCAGCCCACGGATTGGCGCAAGACATGCTTATGGGCACGCCAGCGGAACAAGGTGCCGTAGTTCGGCAAAATGGCGTTGTTCAGGATGCCCACGTCGGCGGCTTGTATCAGCGGGCGCAGGAACACAATAAACAGGGCGGCTAGGATCAGTTCAGTGCCGTATTGGCTCAGTACCTCAGACGGCTCACCCAAGGACAAAATGTCCACGACGCGGCCCATATAATAGATCAGCCCAACCTCTACCACCGCCACCGCAAGCGACAGCAAGGCGGCCCAGACGAACACCTTTTTGAACGGTTGCGAGTACGACAACAGGAACGGCCAAAGCTTGCGCGGCGGGGCGTCCACCTCGTCATACGGACCATATGGGTCCACCAAATTCTCTAGAAACCGAAACATTGAAACCTCTGTGGCAGCCTCTATGGTGTCGGCTGCGAGCTATAGGAAAACCATGACAGCCGAAGCCGCTAATGCAAAGGCCATTATGCTCATAAATCCGCGCCACCACGCGTGCTTTGTCATCAGTACGGCTAAAAGCGATCCGGCGAATGTCCAAAACAGGCACACAAACAGGTTAATGCCCGAGAACGCGGTGCCAAGCCTGACCGCTTCTTGTATGGGTGACAAGCCAACCGCGTAGCCAGAGGAGGCCGCCATCGCGATTGCCCAAATCTTCGGGTTCACCCATTGAAACAAGACGGCTTCGATGAAGGTAAAGGGTCGGTCGCGTCCTTGATCTTGTGCTTGCGGCCCTCTGGTAGAGCGGAACAGCTTCCACGCCATCCACAATATCCACGCAGCGGCCAAGCATTTCAACGCGAAGGTCAACGCAGGATGGGCCAGCAATAATGCGCCGATGCCGTAGCCAGTCAGCGCCGAGGTAATTCCAACGCCAGCCGCCACGCCCAAGACATGCGGCAAGGTGCGCCTAAACCCGAACCGCGCGCCCGATGTGGTCAGCAGTATGACATTTGGACCGGGTGAAAACAGGCCCGCAAACACAAAGGCGTAAAGCGGATCAAAGCTCATGCAAGCAACTCTGATTTGCTTAGGCCGAATCCAGAGGCGATCCAGCGGGCCTCCAAATCTTTAAGTTTCGCGCCCAAGGCTGGGCCTTCAAACTTCGGCATCAAGTCGTTGGCCTTCACAGGGAAGCTGGCCTTGGCACCACGCTCGATTAACACATCCGTGTCGGGCGCTAGTGGTTGCTCAAACAACGCCCCACGTAGCAACGCCACATCCCACGCGAGCGTTTCGTCGTGGCGGTAGGCGATCTCGGGCAGCCCCGTGATGTCCCCGACCATGCCCCGCAACGCATCAATCCGGTTGGCCTCCGCATTTGACAAGCGCCAAGCCTCTTTCAAGCCGAAGCCGCCCACGCATGCCACACGCCGCGCAGCACTTGGTGCGCGGCCCGCTTCCAGATGCACCAAGATCGGCAGGGCCTTCGCATCAGCGCCCATCATGACGCGCGCCAACACGCCCGCCTGCGCCATTGCAGCCATGGCGGGTGCGGGGTCTGGTGCCCTCAAAAGTTTCAACATCTCGCTGCCAACGCGTTCGCCGGACAGCCCCTCCAACCCGTCCACACCTGCGGCACAAGCCGCCAATGCGTTCGCGTCCAAGCCAGCCGCCGCGTCGCCATACCACGCGTGAAAGCGGAAAAAGCGAAGGATGCGCAGGTAGTCCTCGGCGATCCGCGCGTCGGCGTCGCCGATGAATTTGAACCGTCGTGCGTCTAAATCAGGCAGGCCATCCACGGGGTCAAACACCACGCCGGTGCGGTCCGCATATAGCGCGTTCACGGTGAAGTCCCGCCGCGCCGCGTCCTCTTCCATCGACGCAGAGAACGCCACTTCCGCGTGCCGCCCATCGGTTTCTACGTCGCGTCGAAAGGTGGTGATTTCATGCGCGATGTCGCCTGACATGACGGTCACCGTGCCATGATCAATGCCGGTGGGGATGACCTTTAGCCCAGCATCCTTGGCCGCATTTACCACCAAATCAGGCGTCGCGGCGCTGGTGATGTCGATGTCGGAAACGGAGACACCCAACAAGGCATTTCGCACACAGCCGCCGACGAAATACCCTTGGTGGCCGGTGGTCTCCAACAGATCAAAGACCGCTTGGGTTGCGGGGGTATCTATCCAGTTTCCGGTGATGCGGGTCATTGCTGAACCTGCTCGGCCAAGGATCGCAACATCCGCGCCGTAGCACCCCAAATGTAGTAGGGCCCGTAAGGCACCACGAAGTAATGTCGCCGTTGTCCGCGCCAGCGTCGCCCCTCAATAATATAATTATCGGGGTTCAAAACATGGGCCAATGGTACGGTGAACATCTCCGCGACTTCACCGGCCTCGACCACCGCGTCAAACGGGCCGTCAATCACGCCCACATGTGGGGTGACCTGAAAGCTGGTCACGGTTTCATGGGTGGGCAGACTTCCAATCAGACGCACCTTATTGCGGTCCAGCCCGATCTCTTCCTCGGCTTCGCGCAGGGCGGTTGTGGTCAAGTCTTCATCTCCATCACGTTTGCCGCCCGGAAAGGCAATCTGCCCGGGGTGATGCTTCAACGCGGAGGATCGTTTGGTCAGCACAACTCGCGCGCCGTCGTGGGATGGCATCAGTCCAACAAGGACGGCGGCGTCTCGCAAGACGCGGTTGTCGGGCAAGGAGATGTTTGGGTTCAGATCAAAGTCAGATGTGGCCGCGCCGGGGTTCGCCAGCGCAGCCTCCACGAGTTTGATTTGATCACTTGCCGTCGTCACGGGGCTGTGCCTCGAAGCCCATGGCTTTCGGGTCCATCACGTAATGCGCGCCGCAGAACTGGCAGTCGGCGGTCAATGTGCCGTCTTCCTTGGTCATATGTGCAAGGTCGCGGGCCGAGTAAATCGACAGGCTTTGCTGCACCTTTTCCTTTGAACAGGTGCAGCCGAATTTGACCGGCTGCGCGTCATACACGACGGGGGCTTCTTCGTGGAACAGGCGGAACAATAGGTCGGTCGGCGCAATGCTTGGTCCGATCAATTCCAATTCCTCAACCGTATCCAACAAGATGCTAGCGCGGTTCCAATTGTCGCCATCGTCGCCATCCAGAATGTCGTTCGCGGTGAGCAGCCCGTCTTCGCTTTCGGCCTCGCCTTTCGCCATCAACGGCGAGGCTTTCGGCATGTGTTGCAACATGACGCCACCTGCGCGCCAGCTTTCCACCTCGCCCGGCTCGATGGAGCGGCCATAGGTCAGCGAAAACTTCGTGGGTAGCTGCTCGGATTGCGCGAAGTAAGTCTCCGCACAGGCCGACAGGCTGCCACCCGCCAGCGGGGTGATGCCTTGGTAGGGCTTCATGTCGTTGCCTTGGTCGATCAGTATCGCAAAGAAGCCTTTGCCAATTTGGCCAAACGGATCAGCCTTCAAGTCGAGCGTTTCTTTGTCATAGCTGGCGTAGGCGCGAATGCGGGCAGGCTCGCCCTCTTCGGTCGGGCCGTAGTAATCCGTCGCGATCAGGCGCAATGGGCCGTCGCCGCGAATTTGTATCGACAATTTCCAACGCAAGTCGATCGTTTGCCCGATCAAGGCCGTTAGCAATGCGGCTTCGGCCACCATGGCCTCGACCAATGGGGGATAGTCATGTTGTTCCAACACGCCGTCCAACACGCCATCTAGCCGTGCCACGCGGCCACGGATGTCGATTTTATCCAGCTGGAATGGGAGGACTGTGTCGTCCCACGCAATTTTTTGTCCAAGGGTCATGGGGTTTCCTTACGCCTAAGGGGTTGGCATACCGTGTCTAGATAGGCGCGACAATCCATTCCCCAAGGGGGGCGCGTCAGATGCATGACGGAGTGGTAATATGATCAGGCGTTTTGGCGAGAGTTTTCAGCCCGGTAAACCCTACCGGCGCAGGCCGGGGGCCTATGCCATTTTGTGGAATGGGACAGATTTGCTTACAACAATTCAAGACGGGGAGGAGCCGGAGGTGCAACTCCCAGGTGGCGGTATCGATCCCGGCGAGCACCCGATCCCCGCGTTGCACCGCGAGGTGATGGAGGAAACGGGTTGGACGATAGCCAGCCCCCGTAAGCTTGGCGCGTTCCGGCGATTTGTTTACATGCCAGATTATGGTTACTGGGCCGAGAAGTTGTGCAGCATTTATTTGGCGCGCCCAGTTCTATGCAAAGGCCCCCCGCTGGAGCAAGGACACACCGCGCTTTGGATGTCTCCCAGCGATGCGGCGCGGTTGTTGGGAAATGAGGGGGACCGGCATTTCGTGAAATCCGTGTTCGGGCTTTAACCGCAACATTCATGTCGCAGGGCCGTGATAGTCAAAAATAAGTGCCGATACATCGTCATCAAATTCGTCCTTACGGGTGTAGGTCCGTAGTTTGGTCAGTAATTGATTCAGTAGGTCATGGTTTTCTGCGTAACGGGTGTCTTCCAAGAAGGATAGGAACCCCTCTTCTTCAAACATGTTTCCCTGCGGGTCTTCGGCCTCAGTGATCCCATCAGAGTGAAGGACCACGCGGTCTCCGGGTTGAAGTTGTACTTTGAAAGATGTGAAGGGGGCTTGGGGGATTAATCCAACCGGCATCCCACCTTCACCTAACAACTGTGCATTTTCGCCCTGCCGTTGCAGAACAGGATGCGGGTGTCCTGCCTGCACACTGTGCATCTCCCCCGTCTTTAAATCCACGATGCATAAGGCGATGGTGAAATAATGCTCAGTTTCGAGTTCTCGGAGGAGCAGTTCGTTCAAATCGCTGACTGTATCTGCTGGATCACGCGCGATGAATTCGCCAGATCCAACCTGACGAATGGCCATGTTTTGACTTGGGCTGAGGCCGCTTAAATATCCCGCAAGACGCGCAGTCATTAAGGCAGATGTTACCCCATGTCCGGACACATCAAGTGAGAATAACCCAACGCTATGCGGGTTAATGCGAAATTTCCCCACCAAGTCACCACCGACATGGCCGCTAGGGGTTAGGTTCAAGCCGATGCGTCCTTCAGGGATGGTGATGTCGGTTTCGCGAACTAAGGATTGCTGAAGGTGTCGCGCTTCCGAAAGATCATGGTTCAAGGCGTCATAGAGGGTTTCTATGCGTTTCAACGTGGAATTCACGATTTCATTTTTGTCGATCAACGCGGCTTGCATTTTCAACACCCGTTCTCCGGCCCGAAGGCGGGCGCGCAGTTCGCCAGAGCTAACGGGTTTGGTCAGGAAATCATCCGCTCCGGAGTTCAAACCTTGCGCGACTTCATCACTGCTGCCCTTGCTGGTTAACAAGATGAAGTATCCGTAGTTGTCCTGCGCGAGTTCGCGAAAGGCGCGACAAAATTCAGGACCTGACATTTCAGGCATAACCCAATCGCTCAAGATCAGGGATACATCTTGTTCTTGGCAGATGGCCAAACCTTCTTGGCCCGAGGCTGCTTCCAAAACCTCGTATCCCCACTTTCGTAGGTTGGCGGTGAGCAGCCGTCGCTGCATCTTACTGTCATCCACCACGAGAACCCGTTGTGGAAGTGCAGGGTTAGTGTCACTGACGTCGTCCCACCCGATGGGGGAGGATTGTTCAGCGACTGTCACGGCTTTGTTCGTGGGAACTACATTTAACATGCGGCCTACAGAGCGTCGAAAGACTTAAAGGAAGGTGAAACTTACAATTGCATTCACTACAATTGTCTCAATCACGGATCGTTAATTTGTCGGGTTCAAGATCATCCATGAACGAAGAAACGCCGGATAGAATGATGTTGGATTGGTCGCGGGTAAATGAGCTGAAAGATGAACTGGGTGCGGAAGATTTCGAAGAGATCGTCACCCTGTTTCTGGAAGAGGTTGGCGAAAAGCTCGACGCCATGCAAGGCGATGCCGGAGCATCCGTCGCGGATGATTTGCATTTCGTGAAAGGCAGTGCTGCAAACTTGGGTTTTGAGAGCCTGCGATTGCTGTGTGAGCAGATGGAGAACGGTAATCTCGCCGTGTCAGCGGGAAAGCTGGCAGCGGAATACCAGCTATCCAAGACGGAGCTAATCGCAAAGGCGTTAGATTAAGAACTCCGCCAAGATATCGTCGTTAGTGATGTCGCGATGCTCAAACCCGCCGTCGGTCATAGATTGGAAAAGGCGGGCAAAGGCGTCGGGGTCTTTGGTTTCAATGCCGATCAAAACAGACCCAAAGTTTCGGGCAGATTTCTTGAGGTATTCAAACCGCGCGATATCATCGTCGGGCCCGAGCAGCCCTAGGAAATCCTTCAACGCTCCGGGGCGTTGGGGCATGCGTAGGATTAGGTATTTCTTCAAGCCCGCATAGCGCTGGGCGCGCTCCTTCACTTCGGGCAACCGCTCAAAGTCAAAGTTCCCGCCGGAGGTCACGCAGACCACGGTCTTGCCTTTAACCTCGCTGGCCAACTCGTCCAACACGTCGATAACCAAGGCGCCGGCGGGTTCCAGAACGATACCCTCGACGTTGAGAAGGCGGATCATGGTGCCGCAGATGCGATTCTCCGGTGCCAACAATACATGCTGGGGGTCGACCTGTTTGAGCTGCTCAAATGTGTGGTGGCCAATCTGCGCCACCGCTGCGCCATCAACAAATGTGTCGACTTGGGGCAGGTTAACCGGCTCGCCCTGCGCCAATGCTGCGGTTAACGACGCGCCGCCCACGGGTTCGACATAGCGAAAGTCGATCTTCGCGCCAGCCTCGTTGAAGTACCGCGTCACGCCAGCTGATAGGCCGCCGCCGCCGACGGGTAAAAGTAGCATATCAGGGACCGCGCCTAATTCGGCTTCAATCTCTACTGCGACCGAGGCTTGGCCCTCTATTACATCTGGGTCGTCGAAGGGCGCCAGAAAATGCGCGCCGATTTGGGTGCAATGCTCTTGGGCGGCTTTTAGGGTTTGGTCGAAGTAGTCCCCGATCAGGCGGATTTTCACGAAGTCGCCGCCGAAGGCTCTGGTCTTGTCTATTTTCTGCTGAGGGGTGGTGATCGGCATGAAAACCTCCCCCATTACGCCGAAATGGCGGCACGTGTAGGCAAACCCTTGGGCGTGGTTTCCCGCGCTGGCGCATACAAAGTTCTGCTGTTCGGGGTGGCTTTCACGGCGCTTTGTCATGGCGTTGAACGCGCCACGGATTTTGTAGGACCGTACCGGAGATAGGTCCTCGCGTTTCAGATAGATTTTCGCGCCGTAAAGCTCCGACAGGTAGTCGTTGAGTTGCAATGGCGTCGATTCGAATACTCCACGCATCTCGCGGGTCGCAGCCTCGGCCGCATCTTTGAACAGTGTCATTTTCGTTCCAGTGGGATGGTCCTGAAAATGGCGACCAGCCAGCCCGTGCCGATCAAGACCGCCAGCCAAGAGGTCACAAAGCTGATGATGACCTTGAGAATCGGTAAGCTGGGAATCAAGATTGTTGGCAGTGTCAGAATTATTGCCATTATGAATGCCAGAACGGTGAGGAGCCAAATTGATTTCCCACGCGATCCGCTCCAGGCTTGCTTGATCGACAAAACTTGGCCTGCTGCCGTCGCGGGCAAGATGGTCGCAAGCCGCAAGAAAAGCCAAAGGATGATAAAAATTATCACCAATGGAAGAGCCAACGCAGCCGTGAATGGAAGCACTGGCTGTAGGGCGCGCTCGGCAAATCCAAGTATCAGCCCAGCCCCTGCCATCACAACCACCAGCAGCAGCAAGCTGAATAGATAGTTGGTGAACGGTAGGCCTTTAAGCGATGGAACCGCGCCTTGTGGGGTATCGGCGCCAAGGCAAAACCGGTGCCACATAAGGGAAATCCAAGCGGTTGCCAAAAAAGTAATAAGGAAAGACATGACTGTGAAGGTGGCCGCCAAGCCAGGGATTTCGCCCTCTGCATCAGGGGCCAAACCAGTTGCGGTGTCGGCCGTTCCGATCATTATTAAACCGAGCGCGACGATAATTAGCTTGGCCGCGATCCAAATGAGGCCCGTCAGGCGAAGTGCCGCGCCAAAGTTGGTGAACAGTTGGGTGACCCCATAGCTAAAGAAATCGATTGCCTGCCGCATAATGCCTCTGGGTTTGCTTTTTGATTTTCCGCAGACCCTGCGGGTAAACCGCTTTGGCGTCAATCGGGGGCACGCACGCCCTTGCGCCCCTGTGACATTGGCGCTATCGCCCTTGGCGACCTTTAGCTTAGCCGGAGACGCCCAATGTCCGCCCCTAAAAAAGTAGTGCTCGCCTATTCCGGTGGCCTCGATACGTCCATTATCCTGAAATGGCTGCAAACCGAATACAATTGCGAAGTGGTGACGTTCACCGCTGACCTTGGCCAAGGCGAAGAGCTGGAGCCAGCTCGCAAGAAAGCCGAGCTGCTGGGGATCAAGCCCGAGAACATCTACATCGAAGACATCCGCGAAGAATTCGTGCGTGACTTTGTCTTCCCGATGTTCCGCGCCAACGCGGTTTATGAAGGCCTGTACCTGCTGGGCACCTCCATCGCGCGCCCACTGATTTCCAAACGTCTGGTCGAGATCGCAGCCGAGACCGGCGCTGACGCCGTGTCCCACGGGGCAACTGGCAAGGGCAACGACCAAGTGCGCTTCGAGCTGGCGGCCTACGCGCTGAACCCCGACATCAAAGTGATCGCGCCTTGGCGTGAGTGGGACCTGTCCTCGCGCACGCGCCTGCTGGAATTCGCCGAGCAGAACCAAATCCCGATCGCGACAGACAAACGCGGCGAAGCGCCCTTCTCGGTTGATGCGAACCTGCTGCACACTTCCTCCGAAGGTAAAGTGCTGGAGGATCCTGCGGATGAGGCGCCTGATTACGTCTACCAACGCACGGTGCACCCTGAAGATGCGCCGAACGAGCCGGAGTTCGTCGAAGTTGGTTTCGAGAGCGGCGACGCGGTGTCCATCAACGGCGAGGCGATGAGCCCTGCGACGATCCTGACCAAGCTGAACGAGCTGGGCGGCAAGCACGGGTGTGGCCGTCTTGATCTGGTTGAGGGCCGTTTCGTCGGCATGAAGTCGCGCGGCGTCTACGAGACACCGGGCGGCACATTGCTGCTGGAAGCCCACCGCGGCATCGAGTCGATCACTTTGGACCGCGGTGCGGCGCACCTCAAAGACGAGCTGATGCCAAAATACGCAGAGCTGATCTACAACGGTTTCTGGTACTCGCCAGAGCGCGAAATGCTGCAAGCTTTGATCGATCAAAGCCAAGAGCACGTCACCGGCACGGTGCGTCTGAAGCTCTACAAAGGCTCTGCCCGCACGGTTGCGCGTTGGTCCGATCACTCGCTGTATTCCGAGGCGCATGTGACGTTTGAAGAAGATGCAGGCGCATATGATCAAACGGATGCGGCTGGTTTCATCCAGCTGAACGCGCTGCGTTTGAAGCTACTGGCGGCACGTGACAAGCGTTTGAAGTCGTAATTTAACTAAAAGCTGAGGTAACCCATGGGTTACCTCACGCGGTTTGGCGTTAACTTTTATCCGCTGATCCGCCACCATATTTCTGAATTGCGTTTACGGGTGTTGAGAACCTGTAAACGCAATCAGATCAAAACCCCGCCAATTATGATTTGAATAGCAACTTGCGGGTTTTCAACGCCTCGTAGTGCGGCAGCGCTTTTTCGCATAGTTCGGCGGCCTCGGCGCTCAATTCCGGCAATGGACCTTCGGCCCCCGCAAAGCCCGTGGAGCGATGCACCGCCCCATACCAATGCGCGGCCCACACCCCGTCAAACTCTTTGGGACCAGCGGTCCAAGACAGCATCGCGTCACAGAACCGCAGCCCGATGACCTCGCACAAGGTGCGCAACGCCGCTTGCGGGTTTTCGCGAATGTCGTGGCTGTCGATGACATAGCCGCCGATGCGCTCAAACAACGCGGTTTGCTGGGAGTAGCCGATGTCCTCCAGCGTTGGGTTCTCGCGTTTGGCGGCATAGCTGGCAATGACGCGGGCAGGGTGGCGGATCAGGTGGATGTTCACGCAATCCGCCGCCCAATCCAATGGAACCCCGTCCAGCATGTGGTGGGGCATGTGCTTCATGTAGCGGTGCTGCTCAGGCGGCGCGTCGCAGGTTGCGGCAACCTTGACGGGGTCGGTTTCATGGGCCGCCATGATCTCCGCGCCCATCGGATGATTGATGCCCGACGCCTTGAGGTATGGCGCGTAAAACGGCTCGTCCATCGCTTCCATGTCGGGGCGGTTGCCAAAGCTGTACATCATCGCTGTCGACAGGTTGCGCGGGCCAGACCACATGGCGATCTTCATTTGGCTTGCCCGTCCACATAGATCAGAATCGCGTCGTTGCGGGCGTCTTCTTCGGCTTGGAGGGTGGTTTGGTGATCTGGCATATGTATCTCCTGAAAAGCATAGAGCCTGATTTTTGGGATTGGGCCAGCGAAAATATCATTCACACAAAGGATTCACAAACATGTTGACCTGAGGTAAGAACGTCGAAAAAAAGACGTCATTGTACATAGAGGATTTTACCATGAGTGATAGTTTACCATCAGGCGCAAAGCCGTTTCAGTTTACAGGGAATGCCAAAGAGTGGTTTGGCATTTGGATCGTTAACCTACTTTTGAGCATCGTGACGCTGGGCGTTTACTCCGCTTGGGCCAAGGTCCGCACGAAGAAATACTTCCATAACCATACATATATCGAAGGCCGTAACTTCGACTATCACGCGACGGGCAAGCAAATCTTTATAGGCCGCTTAATCGTGATTGTGGCCGTTGTTGTTCTTCAGGTCCTGACAACGATTAGTCCGATCATTGGGATCGTGCTGTTGCTTGGGTTGTTGGTTGCATACCCATGGCTGATCGTACGTTCCTTGGCGTTTAACGCGCGGATGACCAGTTTTTCTAACGTGCGCTTTGGTTTTGTTGGCAGCGTTGGGCAAGCCTTCCTCGTGTTCCTTGTCTATCCGCTCTTGATGGCGCTGACCTTGTACACAACCTTCCCAATTTGGGATCGTGCGCTCAAGCGCTTCTCGATCAACAACCACAAGCTTGGCCAAGCAAAATTCAGCATGGAGGTCGGGTTAGGGCCTTTCTACAAAGCGCTTCTTGTTGCAATCGCGTGGATCGTCGTTGTGGGCCTCGTTGGTGTCAGCTTGACGGGTTTTAACTTCACAGAGTTTGCCTATGCGATGGACAGCTTGGAGAATGGTTCGACACAAGGGGCACCCATGATTGCGCTATTCTACGTCCTCTTTTTCGTAGCATTTTTGCCAGCGACATTTTTGTACCAAGCGCTGACGCGGAACGCGGTCTACAACAACACCAGCCTTGAAGGCGGCCACAAGTTTGTATCGAACGTGACCGCACCTGCGTTGTTGTGGTTGGCTGTCTCCAACATGGTCGTTGTGATCTTCACCTTGTTCTTGATGCTGCCTTGGGCGCAGGTTCGTATGGCGCGCTATCTGGCGGATCACACGGGCTTCATTCCGGGCGGCTCGATGGATGACTTTGTGACCCAACAGCAAAAAGCTGGCGGCGCAATGGGTGACGCATTTACCGATCTTGAAGGTATCGACGTCGGCTTGCCGATTTAAGTCATGGGTGACGCGCCGCAACTTCCGGGCCTTCGAGGCCATGCTTTTGCGGCGCGTACCTCCTATCGCCAGCCTGCGCGGCTTGTCACGCGTGAAGGTGGTGAAGACCTTTGGGTGGATATCCAAAATGATGAGCGGGCTGTATTGGGCAGCGCTCACCTGTCAGAGCTGAAAATTGACGCGCCGCTGGGGTCGCTCCCGCGCAAGTTGACCTTCCCCGACGGCACGGTTTTTGAGACAACTGACCACGCGGCGATTGAGGCCTTAACAGGTCAAACGCGTGGCTCGATCTTGCACCACTACGAAGGCTTCAACAGACGTTTGTTTGGCGTTGTTGCTTTGTGCCTCGCAGCGGCGTGGGTTCTGTGGCGCTACGGGTTGGACATCATGGCCTCGGCCGCGATTGCGGTGACGCCGCCCGCCGTGATTGAACAGATCGATGTTGGCAGCTTACAGACCATTGATTTCGCCATGGCGGAACCATCGAGGCTGACAGATGATCAAAAGACCGAGGTGGAGAAGATCTACCATAGGCTTGTTAGCTCCCTGCCAGATGACGTGCAGCAAGAGCACAGCTTTGATTTGCTGTTCCGCAATGTGCCGGGCATGGGGCCGAACGCCTTCGCCTTGCCAGGTGGCACGATGGTGATGACGGACGCTTTCGTGGAAGACTTCCCCGATGCCGACGTTATTGCGGGCGTGCTGGGCCATGAGATCGGCCATGTGGTGGAGCAGCACGGGCTAAAGCGTATATACCGGTCACTGAGCATGTATGTGCTGATCGCGTTTTTGGCGGGCGATGTGGGGCCAATTTTGGAAGACGTCGTGTTGGAGGGCAACGTATTGTTGTCGCTGTCGTTCAGCCGTGCGCAGGAAACTCAGGCCGATGAGTTCGGACTAAGATTGTCGAACGCTGCCGGATTTGACCCTGCTGGATTGAAACGGTTCTTCAAGGATTTGGATGGAAGGTTCGGCGGCTCCGAGCCCCCGCAATGGAAGTCCACGCACCCATCAAGTGCTGAGCGGGTTGATGCCATTGAAGAGTATATCAACGGCCTTTAGTCACATCGCTTCACGTGAACTTTAATTGAAACTAGGGGTGGGAACGTTACCTCTGGGGGTAATAAATCCACAGGAGCTATCCCAATGACCCCCTTCGCAATGTTTCGTCGTAGCGCTGCAGTTTTGACACTTGCCGTACTTGGCGGCGTGTCCGCCCAGCAGGCACAAGCCGCCAAAATCACCGTTGCCGGTGGGTGCTTCTGGTGCGTTGAAAGCGACTTCGAGAGCGTGCCGGGCGTGAAAGAAGCCGTGTCCGGCTTTGCTGGCGGTAAGGCCAAGAATCCCGATTACAAGCAGGTGACGGCGGGCGGCACAGGCCACCTTGAGGCGGTTCAGATTGACTACGACCCCTCCAAAACCTCGCCAAAGAAGCTGTATGATCTGTTCTTCCGCTCGATTGACCCGACGGATGCCGGTGGGCAGTTTTGTGATCGCGGCCATAGCTACACCACCGCTATTTTCGTGAACAACGCGGCGGAGCGCAAAGCCGCAGAGGCAGCTAAGGCCGAGGCTGAAGCCGCATTGGGCAAGAAGATCGTAACGCCAATTCACAACGCGTCGTCTTTCTATCCTGCGTCTAGCTACCATCAGGACTACTATAAGCAAGACAAGCTTATCATCACCCGTTTTGGGCCGCGCACGAAGGCTGTGGCTTACAAGAAGTACCGCAATGCCTGCGGACGTGATCAGCGCGTGAAACAGCTTTGGGGCAATGCGGCTGCATTCACCCACTAAGCATTAAGCGCCGCGCTTAGTAAAAGAGCGCGGCGTTGTTCGATAGAATGATTTGCAGCGCGTAAATGCCCAGCAATGCAACGATGGGGCTTAGATCAATGCCGCTCATCTGTGGCAGCATACGGCGGATCGGGCCGTAGAGCGGCTCTAGCAATCGGTTCAACCCTTCCCAAATTTGCGCGACGATCGGCTGGCGGATGTTCAGCACGCCGAAACTAATGAGCCAGCTCATAATGAAGTGGATGAAGATGACCGTGCGGGCCACACCGAGTATCATCATCAGGATTTGAAACAGGCTTGTCATTTAGGCTCTCCGCTCAAAGGTTGCGAAGTAGGTAAGCCCCGCGCGGTCCGTGCGCAAGGTGTGACGCGATGTCGTAGTTGACGCGAAGTGAAATTAGGGCATTTTTCGCGGCAATCAAGGAGCTGACATGTACCCATTCCTTCGCCTGATTTTTCAATTCCTTCGCCACCGCAATGACCCGCCGCTTGGCCTGACGGACACCCATGTCTCGCACCACATCTGCTGGCCGTGGGATTTGGATCTTTGGCGCGAACTGAACAACGGGCGCACCCTCACCATTTATGACATGGGGCGAATGCCGTTGGGGATGCGCGTTGGTTTGCTCAAAATGCTGAAAGAAAATCGATGGGGTTTGACCATGGCGGGGGCGTCGGTACGGTATCGCCGCCGCGTTCGAATGTTTGACCGGATTGAGATGCGATCACGCGCGGTGTGCTGGGATGATCGATTTCTGTATCTGGAACAATCGATGTGGGTGCGAGGCGAGGCAACGTCACATATCTTGTACAGATCAGCGGTGACGGGGAAGGGCGGCATAGTTAACCCTCAGACAGTAATGAAGTCTTTGGATGTGGAAGTGGAGGCCCCAGAATTCCCCGGTTGGGTCACTGCTTGGGTAGAAGCCGAATCCCAGCGACCTTGGCCGCCGTTTTGATGCAGAAGTCGCGCCTCGCCTGTTCCAAAAGGTAAGTTATTCCTTGCCTTGGCAAGCCGGTTGGCACTAGTTCAATGGGACTATGCTGGGAAAAACTACAATGACGATACCTACAAAGAAGCGCATTTGGGGATGGTTCATGTTCGACTGGGCTTCCCAGCCGTATAACACGCTGCTTCTTACCTTTATATTTGGCCCCTATTTCGCCGAAGTCGTGACCGCTCAGTATATGTCCAGTGGCTTGGAAGAGGAGCTTGCAAAGGCCAGTGCGCAAAGCGCGTGGGGCTGGGTGCTGGCGATCTCGGGGCTGGTCATCGCGGTATCCGCGCCGGTTCTTGGTGCATTGGCGGACAACAGCGGGCGCAGGCTTCCGTATATTTGGGCGTTCTCGCTGCTATATGCGATCGGTGCGGCAAGCACTTGGTTTGCCTATCCGGAAGGCTTTAACATGACACTGGTCATGGGGGCGTTCATCATTGGGTTGGTCGGCATGGAGTTCGCGACCATCTTCACGAATGCCATGCTGCCGGATCTGGGGAGCCGCGAAGAAATCGGACGTATATCCGGCTCGGGTTGGGCTATCGGGTATCTTGGCGGCCTGATGGCGCTGGTCTTCGCCCTGCTGTTTTTGGCGGAAAACAGCGAAGGTTTGACACTGATCGGGCAGCATCCATTGGGGGGCCTAGATTACGAGAACCGCGAGGGAACGCGCTTTGTCGGTGTCTTTTCGGCGATCTGGTTCTTGGTGTTTATGATCCCGTTTTACATGTGGGTGCGCGAACCAAAAGAGCAACCGGCCCGCGTGAAAGGTGTGGCGAAGACCGCCTTGATTGAATTGGGGCGCACCATTCGAAAGCTGCCTAAAAGCCCAAGCCTTGCGAATTACCTCGCGTCTTCGATGCTGTACCGCGACGCGCTGAACGGGATGTACACGTTTGGTGGCTTTTATGCGGTGGGCGTTTTGGGTTGGAGCGTTGTCGACACCGGTGTGTTTGGCATTCTAGCGGTTATTGGCGGCGCTATTGCCGCCTATTTGGGTGGCCGCGCCGACAGCCGATTTGGACCAAAGCCGGTGATTTTGATATCCATTGTGGCGCTTATAATTGCCGCGATTTCCATTGTGATGATCACGCCTACATCGATCTACGGAGTGATGGTGTCTGACGAGGGTCTCGTTGCAGGGCGCACAGCGTCGGACATTGCGTTCTATCTTGCGGGCATTTTGGTGGGGGCAGCGGGTGGTTCGATCCAATCCGCGTCACGTACGATGATGGTACGCCAAGCCAACCCCGCGCGTATGACCGAGGCCTTCGGGCTTTACGCATTGGCGGGCAAGGCGACTTCATTTCTTGCGCCTGCCTTGATTGCGGCGACGTCCGCGCTATCGGGATCGCAGCGGATTGGTGTAACCCCGCTTATCGGGCTCTTCCTTTTGGGGCTGGTCCTGCTAATCTGGGTAAAACCGGACGGAGAGGACGACGCAATATGGGAATCCGAAGCTTAGTTGGCGTAGCTTTAGCGATAAGCTGCATGGCTGGTACTGCGAATGCGCAGCAACTTGCCAAGCAACATTTCGGGGCCAAGCGAGACGGCTCTAATCAACCGGCGGCCGCGCATGGCTCCTATGCGAATGGCTGCGCGGCGGGTCTTGTCCAGATGCCGGAAACCGGCCCGACTTGGCAATCGATGCGCCTGTCGCGCAACCGAAATTGGGGGCACCCCGAACTTATCGATTTCAGCAAGAAGCTGAGCCAAGTTGCGGTTAAGCAGGGCTGGAAGGGCTTGTATTTCGGCGACTTCTCGCAACCGCGTGGCGGGCCGATGCTGACGGGGCACCGCAGCCACCAAATTGGTTTGGATGCCGATATTTGGATGAACCCTGTTGGCCGCGTGAATTTGAACCGCAACCAGCGCGAAAACATCTCGGCGATTTCCATGCGTCGCGCCGAGGGTGCGTTTGTGAACAAAAACTGGACCCGCGCGCACCACGAAATTCTGAAAGCAGCCGCAAGTGACCCGCGGGTTGCGCGTATCTTTGTGTTCCCCGGCGCCAAAGTGCAAATGTGCAAGGACGAGAAAGCCCGCAGCAAGCGCAAGCGGGCGTGGTTGCGCAAAATCCGGCCTTGGTGGGGGCATCACTACCATTTCCATGTTAGGCTTAGCTGCCCAGCTGGATCAACGAACTGCGTCAACCAAGCGGCCCCGCCAGCGGGTGATGGCTGCGCGGATGCACAACAATGGGTGAACAACATTTTGAACCCGCCGCCCCCTCCGAAAAACCCACCCAAAACGACCGCCAAAGTGCGACGTGAGTTGCGGGTCGCAGATTTGCCTAAAGCATGCGTTGGCGTCCTGAACTCCAACTAGCGCTTGCCGCGCTGGCGCTTTCTTCGGGAATTGCATACGGGCAATCCTTGGAGTTTGTCAGCCGGTTCGGTTGGCGTAGCCAAGTGGATGGCTTTGGCGGCTTCTCCTCATTGGAGCTAAGCCGCGATGGCGTGCAATTTATCACGACGAGCGACAAGGGCTTGATCGCTGAGGGGCGCGTGGTTCGGCGCGATGGCCGCATCCGTGGCTTGGAAAATCTCCGGTTTGAGCTACTCCAAAATTCCGAGGGAGCGCCTTTGCGCAGCTTCCGGACAGATGCGGAGGGGGCGGCGATTTCGCCCGACGGGACGATCTACATATCATTTGAGGGCACTCACCGCGTTCTGGCTTACAGTGGGCTAAATGATGCGGCGCGGCGATTGCCTGACATTCCGTGGACGGGGGCATTGCAAAGCAACTCCTCGCTGGAAGCCTTGGCTATCGACAAGGCGGGTGTGCTTTACACACTGCCCGAGCGGTCAGGTGATTTGAACCGCCCGTTTCCTGTTTTCCGTTTTCGAGGTGGGCGCTGGGATCGGCAGCTTCGCATCCCTAGACGAGACGGGTTTTTACCAGTTGGCGCGGATTTTGGCCCTGATGGGCGTTTTTACCTGCTGGAGCGAGAGCTAAAGGGCCTGAACGGGTTCGCCACGCGGGTACGCAGTTTCAAGCTAGAGGGCAACGCCTTCACGGATGAGCGCGAACTGCTGGAAACGACCGGCGGGTCGCATGACAATCTGGAAGGTATTGCGGTGTGGGCCACCCCCGAAGGGGTGATCCATGTGACTATGATTGCCGACGATAACTTTAAGTTTTTTCAGCGTACCGAGCTGGTTGAATACCGTCTGACCCAATAGGCGCTAGCCTTTTTGGTGTGCGTCGATGATGGCGATGGCTTCCTCGGCGGTCTCTACAAAGTGGAACAGGTCCAAGTCCTCGGCCGCGATTGTGCCTGCCTCGGACAGGGCTTCCCAGTTGATGATGGAGCGCCAGAAGGCTTCCCCGAACAACACAAACGGCACGCGCTGCATGCGGCCGGTTTGGATCAGCGTCAGGGCCTCAAACAATTCGTCCAATGTCCCGAAGCCGCCCGGGAAGGCGGTGACGGCGCTGGCACGCATCAAGAAGTGCATTTTGCGGATCGCGAAGTAGTGGAAGTTGAAGCACAGCTCTGGCGTCACAAATTCGTTCGGGGCCTGCTCATGCGGCAGCACGATGTTGAGCCCAACGGAGCGCCCGCCCGCATCAAGCGCGCCGCGGTTGCCAGCTTCCATCACACCCGGGCCGCCACCTGTGCAGATCACGTTGTGATTGCCGTCGGAGCGTTCGGTCATGATTTGGGCGAAGCGGCGGGCCTCTTCGTAGTATTTGGACAACTCGGCCAGCGTGGAGGTGCGGGCGGTGTCTTTCTTGGATGGCTCTGGGATGCGTGCGCCACCGAACAGAACGATGGTCGATTCGATACCGGCCTCGTCCATCATCAGTTGTGGCTTGAGCAGTTCCAACTGCAACCGCACGGGACGCAATTCGTCACGGCACATGAAGTCATCATCCGTAAAGGCCAGCGCATAGGCGGGAGACCGCGTTTGCGGGGTGTCGGGGATTTGCTTGACCTCTTCCATGTCCTGACGGGAATGGCGCATGGGGTGTTTGCGGTTGTCGTCTTTCATATCGTCTGCCTCTTGATTGCGCGTATGCGTCTTTTTGGTTTATAGCCGATCAACCGTTGAAACCAGACACGATTGAGGAATGCCTACATGTCCAACGCTCAACTAGAGACCGCCATCGAGGCCGCGTGGGAAGCACGTGACACGATCACGCCATCCACTACAGGCGAAACACGTGACGCCATCGAGGATACATTGAACGCCTTGGATAGCGGCAAGCTGCGCGTGGCTGAGAAGCAAGACGATGGCTCTTGGCATGTAAACCAATGGGCCAAGAAGGCCGTTCTGCTGGGCTTCCGCATCAAAGACATGGAGCAGCAAGACGGCGGCCCACAAGGCGCTGGCTGGTGGGACAAGGTCGACAGCAAGTTCAAAGGCTGGGGCGACAACCAGTGGAAGGCAGCGGGCTTCCGCGCCGTGCCCAACTGTATCGTACGCAAATCCGCCTACATCGCGCCTGGCGTGGTGTTGATGCCGTCTTTTGTGAACCTTGGCGCGCACGTGGGTGAAGGCACGATGGTTGACACATGGGCCACCGTTGGGTCCTGCGCCCAAATCGGCAAAAACGTGCACCTGTCTGGCGGCGTTGGCATCGGCGGCGTGTTGGAGCCTATGCAAGCGGGCCCGACCATCATTGAGGACAACTGCTTTATCGGGGCGCGCTCCGAGGTGGTAGAGGGTTGCATCGTGCGTGAGGGCGCGGTTTTGGGCATGGGCGTGTTCATCGGCCAGTCGACCAAGATCGTTGACCGCGAAACCGGCGAAGTGATGTACGGCGAAGTGCCGCCTTACTCGGTGGTTGTGTCTGGCTCCATGCCGTCCAAGAACGGCGTGAACCTGTACTGCGCGGTTATCGTAAAGACAGTGGACGAGCGCACACGCTCCAAGACAGGCATCAACGAGTTGCTGCGCGACTAAGCGCTAGTACGTCGTACCAAACCATTTTGCGCGGAGGCGGTCATATTCACCGTTTTCGCGCAATTTCAAAAGGCTTTGATCTATTTGTTCGCGCAGCGGGCTATCAGTGGGCAGAGCCATCGCGTAGTTTTCAGGCCTAAATGTCCGATCAATAAGCCGAGCCTTCCCTTTGGCGGAATTGGCAATGTGATAGGCCAAAATAGGCTTATCGAAGACAATAGCATCCAGTTCATTCTCGTCGAACTCACTCAACAATTTGTCGAGCGAGTCAAATTGCAAATGCGCAACGTCGCGATCTGACAGGAAGGCACTGGCTGTGGACCCTGCGAGTGTACCGGTCTGCTTGCCGTCTAAGTCCGAGAGAGTTTCAATGCTGTTTTGCAACGCATTCACGGTCATAGCAGCCGTGATCTTGGCCACAAAGATCGACACGAGAAATAGGGAACAAACCACCAAGATTACCGCGAAGAAGCGCCCAGGCCGAGAGTTTGGCATCCGTTCTTCAAAGCCGCCGTTTACCACAAGGTTCAGCGCCCACCAGAACGAGGGGAACATCGCCTCGCGCACAGGGCGGTTGAAGAACTCGGAGCGGCCACGCTCGAACACCCACATCAACATGCCGCCGCCAAACAAAAGCGCCACCGCGGCCAGTATGGCAAATCCAATGTCGCGGACGAAAATGGTCGAGAACAGCGACGTCTTACCGCTGTCTTCGTGGACCATGACCTGCAATCCGCTGTCGAAAATCGGCTTGGTAAAGTCCATTTTTATTTCGCGCTCAGCGGTGACCGAGATGTTCGCAATAGCGCCATCCACTTGACCGTTTGTGACCAAATCCAACATTTCGCCAAAAGTGTCGGTGCGCGTAATTGTGTACTCAAACCCGAGATCTTCGGCGACCATATCCCACAGATCAATCGAGAAGCCCACGTCCTTGCCGTTATCCTCCATAGAGAAGGGGGTTCGCGTAACTGTAGCAATCGATATTGGGTCTTCCGCCCAAGCAAGGTGTGGTGCGAGCGAGAGGAGTATAGTCAATAGAATGCGCATAAAGTGGGCCTTTTCGCGGGTATTGGCCTTACTGGACCCGCAACGTACGGAAATGCAAGTATCTGGAGCCTAACTTGACATCTTTAGTGGAAAACGGGCGGTGTTTCAGTTCTCCCAAGTCGCCTAGTTGACACTTTTGTGAACGCGCGGCGCACCTTGCAGTGTTCCGCGACCTTCGGCATCGGGTATTGTGCGCCAGATGGAGCTAATCTTTGCCTACCTTGCGGGCCTTCTGACCCTTATTAACCCGTGCGTTTTGCCGGTGTTGCCTATCGTTTTGGTCTCGGCATTGAATGCGGATCGGCGCGGGCCAATTGCGCTTGCCGCTGGCATGAGCGTGTCATTTGTGACCTTCGGGATGGTGGTCGCCACCTTTGGGCGGGCCATCGGCTTGACAGAACGGGTGCTCGCCGACACGGGCGCCATCGCGATGTTGATCTTCGGCGCAATCTTATTGCTGCCCCCACTGTCGTCGCGGTTCGAGGTTGCTATGGCTGGCTTGTCGGCCAAAGCGGATGGATCACTTGCCCAAAGCAATACCGGTGGCATTCAGGGGCAGTTTTTGGGCGGCTTGCTGCTAGGCGCTGTTTGGTCCCCATGTATTGGCCCAACACTGGGTGGTGCTATTGCACTGGCGAGCCAAGGGGAGAGCCTGTTTTGGGCCTTCTTGATCATGGTTGGCTTTGCATTGGGCGTATCGACATTGATCCTAGGGATTGGCCTAGGCGGGCAAGAGTTGATCCGTGGGCGGGCGATTGCTTTGAAGGCACTGGCCTCAAAGTCGAAACCCATCTTGGGTGGGGTCTTTGTTGCCGTGGGCCTTATGATCTTGTTCCGCATCAACCATATGATTGACTACTGGGCCATTCAAAACCTGCCTGAATGGCTTGTGACCCTATCTGTATCCATTTGAAACCGGAGTGCTTACCATGAACCGACGTTCTTTTCTTGCGACCATCGCCACCGCGCTGGCATTGCCTGCAACTGGATTTGCCGCTGACCTGAAGACTATAGAATTCGACAGAAGGGACCCGATCAAAGCGGCGTTGAAGGCGGGAAAAACTGTATTTGTGGATTTCGCGGCTGATTGGTGCTCGACCTGCTCGGTGCAAGAACGGGTGATCAATGAGCTGCGACAAGAGAATGCCGCCTATGACGAGAACATCGTTTTTGTGCGTGTTGATTGGGATGCGTACGGCAATTCGCCTGTTGCCCGTGATCGCAACATTCCTCGCCGCTCCACCTTGATTGCGTTGAAAGGCAACAAGGAGTTGGGACGGATTGTGGCGGGCACGTCGACCTCTAGCATCAAGAAGTTGATGGATAAGGCGCTTGCTGCGTCGCAAACAGCCTAAGGTTGCGACGCAGATCGACGCTTGTAGACTGTTAGACATGGCCCTAGAGAAGGCGCCATGTCTGAGAAAACCAAACGCACACACCACGTCTATACTCTTTTGATCGAAGTCGGCCGCAAGGACGGGGACGGGCTGCCCGAGCACGCGTCGGGGGCAGCCTTGATGTGCTACTCCAGCGGTGTGGATGAAGCGGAGGCCGTGCGCGAGACCGTGGCTTTGATGAAGCAGGCTGGATTGGCGCCTTTGGATGTCACGGGATACGGGTCATTGAACGACCGGTTGGCTGAAGGGCATGACATTGAGGACGAAGAGCGCGCACTGATGCAGCGCGCGCTCGAAGAGAACTCAGTCGTGGTGGCGCAAACCACCGCGTTCTATGAGGGTGATGATTAGTTCTGGAAGCCTGAGTGGTACTCAGTGGCGAAGCAACGGGCTTCCTCATTGCTAAGTACTCGGCCTTCAGTGGCACCGTCTTTGTGAAGCGCGGAAATTGCACAACGGCCAACTGACAATGCCTCAGGCGTGTCGAGTTGCAGTTGATACATGCGATCTGAAGACCGGGTCTCAAAGTGCCCAACCTTACGCCCGTCGTTTAATGCCCAAACAGGGACAATGACGGTTTCCTCACCGAACAGATATTCTGCGATGTCGGTGGTGATTACGATCTTCTGCTCTGGGGCCAAGACAACATCTTGGTTCAACCCGAAATAAGGAGCGCGAAGAATGTACGAATTCCGCGGCGCGTCCGTGGTCAACACATTCTTGACCCGTGCTTCGCCGCCTTGGGCGTCAAACACCACGTCACCTGCGTGCAATTCGTCGATGCGGCGCGGCCCGTCAGGGGTGCCCACACGAGTTTCTGCCATCATGCCAGTGTTTGCTGGTGCTTCTGGAAGATCATTGACGTTTGAAAATGCGGTTTGAGTACCCGCTTCATACGCATTGCGGCCATTCGCCAACATTGCGACTTCTTTTGACGATTCTTTACGGCCTAACATGGCCATTTGCCCGTCTATTTTTACACTAATCTGCTTCATTACCTACTACCTCCATACATGGCCACGAGGACCTTTGGATATGGTATGAGTAGAGGTGCTCCTTGCCCAAAGCGTGGAGGCGCTGTGGCTATTCAGAGGAATAACCAAGGCATTGTTGCCGTATTTGGGGGTAATACTAGGCCGCATAGCCCTGAGAAAGCAGCAATTGTGCTTCAAAACCTTTGAGAGAGGTGCGCGCCGACGCCCCGTACCCATGGCCTGTTACGGGATCAATTTCAGGGAAAATTGTGCAAATTTCATTCACAACATCATGCTCGAAGCTACGCAACGATTGAGGGCCGGGCAGGAAGCTTTCTGTGGCAAGCCGCTCGGAGTAGACAACTTGATGGGTGTCGAACAGGATGTGAACGTAAGTAACCTCGGCATTCGAGGTGTCCCGCCGCACAGTTTGATCGTTCACAAGGTCCTTGGCCGCGACCAGCACTTCCTTGGTACCAAAGAGAATTTCGGCCATCTCGTTAGTGATCAAGACGCGGTGCTGTGGCGACACGGACAAAGTGTCATGGTCCCCGAATGCACCAGCCTCGATGCGAATTGGGGCCAGATCGCCGGTGGCGACAACCTTGCGCGACCCGATCCAACGTACCGGCTGCGGGCCCTCGTCCTTGGTTGTAACCAAGTCACCGGGGAAGAGCTGTTCTACTTCGCGCGGGCCGGACGGGGTGTTAACCAAAGTGCCAGCCACAAAACAAGGGATGGTGTTAACGGTGACAAAGGCGGTGTCGGATACCCCTGCGCTGTTCTCGGTTGTGTAGGTGAAGTTGATCTCTTCGATATCGGCGTCATTCACATAACCAAATGTGCCGTCGGCGTTCAGCGTAACCTGCCCGCCAGTGGCCAAGATCACCGTGCTGCCGACAGATACGTCTTGGCCATTGATGTGAGTAATGGTCAGCGTGCCACCGCTTTCTTCGACATCATTCGCCAAGACATCCAGCGTGGGAGTACCGTTTTGCACCACATCATAAGCATCGTCGTGAGCGAGCACGTCGTTTTGAATAGAGCCGCTGGCGATCAGCAAGTTACTGTCGAAGTTGCTGTCGGAGACATCCGCGATGCCAATGCGCAGCGAGTTCACAACGCCGGGGTTCACGTTCAAGGTCAGCGTTAGTGTGACAGTGAAGCCGTCCATCTCGGTGTTGAAGGCGTCATTTGTGTTGTCTTGGTAGAGGTTCACGTTGTTGCTGCTGCTCACGTTACCGATGTCAGCTGACCCATTGCCAACGGCCAAAGACACAGGAGCCCCATTCACCCAAACGCCTACAGTGTCCTGGTAAATGGAGTTGACGAATTCAGGATACTCGTCGGACGAGTAGATAAACTGCAACGACAGCGTATCGCTGTCAGGGATGAAATCGACTGTTAGGATTGACGCATCAAAGGTATTGGTGCCAGCCAGCGCGTTAAACTGGGCATCATTGTTGATACCTGGTGTGTTGGTAGATGTGTTGGTGTCTTGGTTTGAATCGCCATTTGAGTTGGTGAAATCCGATGCTCGACCCGTGGACAAGATGACGCCGGTGTCGCTGGGGGTTACACCCGGTGCGACGCTATCGCCATTCGAGTAGATGCCAGAAGACTGCGACCAACCTGAATAGCTGGCGCCGACCACGACTGACCCGTTGCCGAATATTTCATTGGCCATCTGCACCGCAGACGCGCTTTCGTTGATCGGAAGTTCCGATGCCGCAACCATTACTGCCTCCGTTGCCAGAGATCAGGCGAGCGTAAGGGTCTGAAGAAAAGTATCCTTCAAGACAATATGCAACTCGATAAACTTAACGCTCGAACGACCCTTTTGCGGATCGCATACCCTGCCTCGGGCTTAATTTTTATTAATACATTGTTAATGACGGAATTTGACTTGAGGGAAGGAATTTTTGCTTAAGGTCATGGTTTGACCTGAGTTTTGTCACATTTCCGACAGTTCTGTTGCGATTGCGCCTCACCTGCTGGGCAGGCTAGAAGGGTTCAAACTGAACGGAGAGCCACATGACCCGACCTATTGACCCCGTTGATCTTACCGCACAACTGGTGCGCTGCGCCTCGGTCACGCCCGTTGAAGGTGGCGCGTTGACCACCTTGCAGGCCTTGCTTGAGGGCGCCGGATTTGAATGCACCCGTGTAGATCGCGGCGAGGTTTCCAACCTTTATGCGCGCTGGGGAAATAAAGGCCACGCACGCAGTTTTGGCTTTAACGGGCATACGGATGTGGTGCCTGTGGGCGACGAGGGCGCATGGACGATGGACCCGTTCGGTGCAGAAATTAAGGACGGATACCTGTATGGGCGCGGCTCCACGGACATGAAATCGGGTGTGGCCGCCTTTGCCGCCGCCGCTGTGGATTTCGTGATCAACACCCCGCCAGACGGCGCGGTGATCATGGCGATTACGGGTGACGAGGAGGGCGTGGCCATCGACGGCACCGTGGCCCTTTTGGACTGGATGGAGGCCGAGGGCGAAGCCATGACCGCCTGCCTTGTGGGCGAGCCGACCTGCCCAAACGAGATGGGCGAGATGATGAAGATCGGGCGTCGCGGCTCCATGACCGCGTATTTCACCGTGAAGGGCGTGCAGGGTCATGCGGCTTATCCGCACCGCGCGTTGAACCCCGTGTCGGTGATGGCGCGTTTAGTGGACCGCTTGGCGAGCCATGTGTTGGATGAGGGCACGGACCACTTCGACGCCTCAACCTTGGCCGTGGTGACGATTGATACCGGCAACGGGGCGAACAATGTGATCCCGGCAGAATGCAAAGCGACGGTGAACATCCGGTTTAACGACGACCACACGTCTGACAGTTTGATCGATTGGCTGCGCGGCGAGGCGGATAAGATTGCCGCCGAGAGCGGCGCGACGGTGGACATGGTCACCCAAGTATCGGGCGAAAGCTTCGTGACGCCACCGGGTGAACTGTCGGCATTGGTCGCCAAAAGCGTAGAAGGTGAAACGGGCGTTGTGCCGGAGATGTCCACCTCGGGTGGGACGTCGGACGCACGGTTTGTGAAGAACCACTGCCCCGTGGTGGAGTTTGGCCTTGTTGGCAAAACCATGCACCAAGTGGACGAGCGGGTGATGGTGGAGCAGGTGCATCAGCTCAAGGGCATCTACACCCGAATTTTGCGAGACTACTTTGCGTAAAACTCTGGTCGTGATGGTGAAGGAGCCGCATCCGGGCCGTGTGAAAACGCGTCTGGGGCGGGGACTGGGCATGGTTGGGGCCGCGTGGTGGTTCCGCCACCAAACCCGCGCGTTGCTACGCCGTTTGCGTGACCCGCGTTGGGACTTGGTGCTGGCGGTATCGCCGGATGCAGAGGGCTTGGTGTCGCGGGTTTGGCCTAGCGATTTGCCGCGCTGGGCGCAGGGGCGGGGCGATCTGGGGGACCGGATGGGCGCCGCCTTTGAGGCGATGCCTAACGGGCCGGTTTGCGTTATCGGCGCAGATATCCCCGATGTGACAAAGCCACGGATTGCAGAGGCGTTCGCCGAGTTGGGGCGGAGCGAGGCCGTGTTTGGCCCTGCGCCTGACGGTGGATACTGGTTGGTGGGTTTGAAGCGGATGCGCCGCCATATGGGACTGTTCGACGGGGTGCGCTGGTCAACCGAGCACGCATTGGCCGATAGCGTGGCATCGTTGCGCGGTGCGAGCGTCGGTTATGTCGCGACATTGCGAGATGTCGACACAGCAGACGACTTGCCGAGCTGAGCCATTTCCCGCGGATTAAAAAAATGTAATTGTTGCGACGTAAATTCTCGCTAGCTTCGTTAGATAGATGAATTACGCTGGCAAAGGGCTCAATATGCGCAAAACGACTATAACTCTCGCGGCAGTTTTTCTGTCTACTGGTGCTCTTGTGGCGGACACATATTCCGCTGACGTTTGGGCCGACAACTGGTTCGAGATGCGGATCGACGGCCAACAGGTTGCCGAAGACAGCGTATCCATCACCACCGAGCGGTCGTTCAACGCCGAGAGCTTTGTTTTCGAGGCGAAGCCGCCGTTCGTCATTGGGCTGGTAGCCAAAGACTTCAAAGAAAACGACACAGGTTTGGAATACATCGGATCTCGTCGTCAGCAAATGGGCGACGGGGGGGTGATAGTGCAGATCAAGAACGCTGCTGGCGAGATGGTGGCGGTCAGCAATGAGGGCTGGCACTGTATGGTCGTCCACACCGCGCCGTTGAACAAATCCTGCGAGAAAGAACGCAACCCCGTTGCGGGCGAAGGCGCATGCGGGTTTGAGGAAGTTGCCGCCCCCGATGGTTGGGATACTGCTGCGTTTGACGCTTCCGACTGGCCGAATGCAAGTGTGTTTTCCGAGTCTGACGTCCGACCGAAGGATGGCTACGACAGAATTACCTGGGACCAATCCGCCAAATTGATCTGGGGACCGGACCTAGAGCAAAGCAATACGGTCTTGTGCCGCTTAACGGTGGAATGATTATGAAACACGCCCAACTTTTCGCCGCCACCGCGCTTTTTACAATTGTCGCGGGCGGCATGGCGCAAGCTCATGAAGACCATTGCGCTGCCGTCGCAGCCTCGGTCCAAGATGCGGGCTTTGCGGATCGCGTGGTCGTTAGTTGCACCGATACTCATGCGGTCATCACGTCTGACACATATCCCGACCATGAAAAGATGACAGGGATTGTCGGAACCAATGAACAGGTGCCTGTCCCAGGAACTTATGCCGCGCCTGTCATCCTTGCGCCGGAACTGGGGGACGCGCCGTTGACCCGCGATGCGGCCCTTGGTGTCGCGGTAAATGGCGTGCCGATCTACGATTACACGGGCGGCGGTGAAATGAGCCAAAGCGATCTGGCGCACCACCAAGCGCGGCATGACACCGTTCAAACGGGCCAACTGGATGTCTGCGGTGGTCACGCGGGGCGTGGGGATGACTATCATTACCACGCCAAGCCAACTTGCATGATCGAGCAGATGGAGAACGCTGGTGATGATGCGATCATTGGCTGGGGTTTCGACGGCTTCCCGATCTTTGGCGACAACAATCCCGATGGAAGCGTAATTGCTGCGGGTGATTTGGATATATGCAACGGACAGTCAGATGACACGTTCGGGTACCGTTACCACACGTCAGAAGATGCCCCATATATTGTGCAATGCTTGATGGGAAAGGTCGCTGAGTTTGATCGGTTGCCGCGCATTCCCCCACTGTCGGTGGCGGGTGGCGGTGGTGCCGCTCCAGGTCGTCCGCCGCGTGGTGGCGTGGAGAAGCTTGTCTTTTCGGAAACTGAGAATGGGGAGCGGAGCATGAATTATACTTATGGGGGTAAGGATTACTACATCCGATACGCCCCGTCCGATACGCCAGAATGCTATGACTTCGTGACAAGCACGGTTACCAATGACGGCGAAGTGGTGAGCGGCGAATACTGCCGCTGACACCGCCTGTAGGGCGTGATAGGCGAGGGTATGAAAAATCTTCCCACCAAAGCCGACATCTTGTCCTTCATTCAGGACAACCCCACGAAGACCAACAAACGCGACATCGCCAAAGCCTTCGGGATTAAGGGTGCCGCGCGGATTGACCTGAAGCGCATGCTCAAAGAGCTGCAGGGTGAGGGGCATCTAGAGAAGCGGCGCAAGACGTTCCGCGAGGACGGGGCTTTGGCTCCGGTCTCGGTGTGCCGTGTGGGCGCGTCTGATGCGGATGGGGACCTGTTTTTGGAAGCCGTCGAGGCCGGAGACAATCCACCGCGCATTTTGTTCATCGCGAAGTCTGGCGATGTGGCTTTGGCCGAAGGCGACCGTGTGTTGTGCCGCCTGACCAAAGTTACCGGCGAAGACTATGCCTATGAGGCACGGCTGATCCGGCGCATCGGCGGCGGTCCCAACAAGATTTTGGGCATCTTCCGTGTGAGCGCCGAGGGTGGCCGCGTGACGCCCATTGATAAAGGCGACGGTAAGGAATGGCGCGTACCTGCCGGAGCCGTAGAAGGAGCCAAAGACGGCGAGCTGGTCGAGGCGGAACAAACGGGGCCGAAGTCACGCATGGGCCTGCCAACGGCGCGAATTCTAGCGCGGTTAGGCGACCCCAACGGCCCACGCGCCGTGTCGCTGATCGCCATTCACCAACACGGCATTCCTGACGCATTCCCCGAAGATGTAGTGGCGGAAGCGGAGGCCGCGAAGCCCGTCGAGTTAGGCAAGCGCGAAGACCTGCGCGACCTGCCATTGGTGACCATTGACCCCAGCGACGCGCGGGACCATGACGATGCATGCTACGCCCACGCGGATGACGACCCCGCCAACAAGGGCGGGCATGTGGTTTGGGTGGCGATTGCCGATGTGGCGCATTACGTGCAGCCTGGATCGAAGCTGGATGTGGAGGCCCGCAAACGCGGCAACTCCACCTATTTCCCTGACCGTGTGGTGCCGATGTTGCCCGACGCGTTATCCGGCGACTTGTGCTCACTGCACGAGGGGGTTGAGCGCCCTTGTATGGCCGTGCGCATGGTGCTGGACGCGGACGGCGCCAAGCTGTCACATCGGTTTACGCGCGGGTTGATGCGCTCCCCCGCTGCGCTGAACTACGAAGAGGTCCAAGGCGGCCAAGACGGCAAGCCGAACGACAAGGTCGCCCCCTTGATGGAAGTCGTGATCGCGCCGCTGTATGAGGCCTATGAGGCGTTGAAAATTGCACGGGCGCATCGCCAGCCTTTGGAACTGGACCTGCCAGAGCGCAAGATCATGATGGACGAGGACGGCAAAGTGACCTCCGTGGCGTTCCGCGACCGATTGGACGCGCATAAGCTGATTGAGGAATTCATGGTGCTGGCCAATGTCTGCGCCGCTGAAGAACTTAAAGCCCGCGACACGCCACTTTTGTACCGCGTGCACGAGGAGCCATCGCCCGAGAAGTTGGACAACCTGCGCGAGGTAGTTCAGGCCAGCGGGCTGAGCTTGGCCAAAGGGCAAGTGCTGCAAACACGGCATTTGAACCGCCTGCTTGAACAGGCGGCAGGGACAGATCAGGCGGAGTTGATCAACATCTCGGCGCTGCGATCCATGACCCAAGCGTATTATGGCCCGCAGAACTTTGGGCACTTCGGGCTGGCTTTGCGCGACTATGCGCATTTCACCTCGCCCATCCGGCGCTATGCGGATTTGATCGTGCACCGGGCCTTGGTGTCCTCGCATAAGTTTGGCGATGACGGGCTGGTGGACGATGATCTGAAGGCCACGGGTGAGCATATTTCCACCACCGAGCGCCGCTCCATGGTGGCGGAGCGGGATACGACCGACCGCTATTTGGCGTCCTATTTGTCCGAACGCGTCGGGACAGAGATCGAGGGCCGTGTCAGCGGCATCGCCAAGTTCGGTATGTTTGTGAAACTGGACGGGTCCGGCGCTGACGGGTTGATCCCGATTGGCACGCTTGGGCGCGAATACTTCGCCTATGACCGCGACGCGCAAACCTTGCGTGGCGAGAAATCTGGCGTGGTGATCGGCCTTGGTGCGCGGGTTCTTGCCCGATTGGCCGAGGCCACACCTGTCACCGGCGGATTGGTGCTGGAACTGCTGGAGCTGAACGGAAAGCCCCTGCCTCAGACGGGCGGGCGTGGGCGTAGCGGGCCGCCCAAAGGCCGCAAGACTGGCAAATACAAGGCCAAAGGGGCCAAGCTGAAGAAGAAGCTTAAACGCAAGCGGACGTAGCTAGGCACGGGCGATCGATCTGGGTACAGTGTTTCCAAATCGAGAACACGAGCAGGTGTCCAAAATGAAAATTCTATGTGGTGTAGCTGCGGTATTTGCAGCGCAAATGGCGACCGCCTCGGAGCGCCCATTGGCGCGCCCCGACTTTGACGCGCAGGTGGTGCAAGCGGCATTGGTCGTGGGGCCTGCGCCCTCCCACTTGGCGGTGGTTCGCTCCAAGCGCCCCGTCGTGCGAGAAGCGGCCCCTGCGACGGCCCCTCGGGTAGAGCTGGCAGCGTCGAATTCCGAATTTTCTGGCTGGATCAAATCCTTCCGCCCCCGGGCTTTGTCCAAGGGCATCTCTGGTGCGACCTATGACAGGGCGTTCCAAGGCGTTCGCTACGACGCGGATGTGATCAAACGGGATCGCAACCAGTCGGAATTCACCAAGACCCTGTGGGATTACCTAGACACCGCCGCCAGCGACGCGCGGATTGCCAACGGGAAGAAAGCCGTCGCCAAACACCGCGCCACGCTGGATCGGATCGAGGCGAAATACGGCGTGGACAAGGAAGTCGTCGCGGCGATTTGGGGGCTCGAGAGCGCTTACGGCACGTTCACAGGCTCCAAGGATTTGATCGGCTCACTTGCGACACTGGCCTATGACGCGCGGCGCACCGAGTTCTTCGAGCAGCAGTTGATCGCGGCCTTGCAAATATTGCGGGCGGGGGATGTGGCCCCGCGCAATATGACGGGATCATGGGCCGGCGCGATGGGCCATACGCAGTTCATTCCAACGTCATACTTGGAATATGCGGTGGACTTCACCGGCGACGGCAAGCGCGACATCTGGGGCAGTGACCCGACGGACGCGCTGGCATCTACGGCCAACTATCTGGCGAAATTCGGCTGGGTGAAGGGGCAGCCTTGGGGCGTGGAAGTGCGCGTTCCATCCGGTTTTGACTACGCCATGGCCAAACGCGATGTGTTGAAGTCGCCTGCGCAATGGGGCGCGTTGGGCTTCACGGATATCAAGGGCAATGCCATCCCAAATCACGGCAAGGCGTCGATCCTGCTACCTGCGGGGGCAAAGGGTGCTGCGTTCATGATCTTCAAGAACTTCGAGGTGATCGAGCGCTATAACACCGCCGACGCCTATGTCATTGGGGTAGGGCATTTGTCGGACCGCATCAAAGGCAAGCCCGCAATCCAATCGCCGTGGCCCCGTGGGGACCGCGCGTTGAAGTTTGCGGAGCGCAAAGAGATGCAACGCCTGCTGACGGCCAAGGGCTTTGACACCAAGAAGATTGATGGCCGTATCGGGCCGTTGACGATTGAGGCTGTGCGGGGGTTCCAACGCTCCGTTGGCTTGGTGCCGGACGGATATGCGTCGCTGGATATTCTCAAGCGGCTTCGGTGAGATACATTTCAACTGGTTAAGGGCGACTAACATGAAGCGTTTGGACGGGAAGTCGGCACTGATCACGGGTGCTGCGCGCGGTATCGGGAGCGGCTTTGCGCAGGCTTATATTAATGAGGGTGCCACGGTTGCGATTGCGGACGTGAACCTAGAAGCGGCGCAGCAAACCGCAAGCGAGCTGGGCGATGCGGCCTATGCGGTGCAGATGGATGTGACCGACCAAGGCAGTATTGATGCCGCGATTGGTGCGGTCGTGGATCATGCGGGAAAGCTCGACATAGTGATCAACAACGCGGCACTTTTTGATGCCTCGCGGACTGCGGACATTACCCGTGACAGCTATGATCGGCTCTATGCGGTTAACGTGGCGGGGACGCTCTTTACCATGCAGGCGGCGGCGCGGCAGATGATCAGCCAAGGGCATGGCGGCAAGATCATCAACATGGCGTCACAGGCGGGTCGTCGGGGCGAGGCCTTGGTGGCAGTCTATTGCTCGACCAAGGCGGCGGTGATCTCGCTCACGCAATCAGCAGGGTTGGACCTGATCAAAGAAGGGATCAACGTCAACGCCATAGCCCCCGGCGTGGTGGATGGCGCGCATTGGGAACATGTGGATGCGATGTTCGCCAAGCTGGAAGGGAAACCTCTTGGCCAGAAGAAAGCGGAAGTGGAGGCGAGCGTGCCCGCAGGACGTTTTGCGGTGCCCGAGGATTTGACAGGCATGGCGGTGTTCTTGGCGTCGTCTGATGCGGACTACATCGTGTCGCAGACGTATAACGTCGATGGCGGGCAGTGGATGAGTTGATCGGCTACTTCAAAACAGACGCCATTGCTTCGCAAATTTTGGGACCGGTTGACTTCATGAACTGCCTGATCGCGGCTTCACTGGGGTGATGCGGATCAATGATCTTGCCGCTTTTGTTGCGGCGAAAATACTGTGACTTCCCCTCAATCGCGTTGCGGGTTTGTGAGGTATACCCCTTCACCAACTGGCACCTTGATCCTGCTTTCTCCAACGCTCGTTCCAAACGTGTTTGAGCGGCCATTCGCTTGTCATTTGTCTGCTTGGAAAAAACTGGCGCGGTGGTGAGCACCACACAAGGCACATCGCTGGGAATTTGTTGCAAGGTTTTGCGCACATCGGCGTCCGCAGCACTTTGGCTTTCTGACCATCTTTTCTCGGAGTTCCCAAGAAAATTCAAAACCAACAATTTCGGATGGTTGGCGGGATTTTTAAAAGCACCCTCAAAGGCGCTTTCATTGCGCGCACAATAGCGAAAACCGCGCTCTTTGCCGATCTGGATGAATTTGCGCTCAGAGTTGCCGTTGACCCCATAAACTCCAGCATTCACGCCGTATTTCTTATCAACATCACAAATTGTCCCCTTGGATGCGCCGCTGCGCGCGATCCACGAATGCAAGGATGTTGACCGGACGCCAAGGGCCAACGTGCGCGCTTTCCCAAGGTCGCTCAACTGAGCCTTGCTCATGACCGATCCGCAATGCCGATTTAGATTATCGAAGAAATCCAGATAGACGGCACCAGCACCAAAGGAAATCTGGCTATCGCCAAGAATTAAGACGTCAGGTTTTGATTGCGCGAACCCTGATGCGGGGGCGACGATTGCGAACAGAGCGAACAAAAGATGGTGGATTGATTTGGCCATATTGTGCTCACGTTTTCAATTGAGGTTAGTCATGCGGAAACCTGTGAGCAGATTATGCGGGGCAGTCACCTGCCGCAACTGCCGCCGTGGACACGCTGACATCACTTTTTAGAGTGAGTAGTCAGTCGGGCACATTCCGCAGTTGTGGCCCCATATAACCGCATTCGGCGACCCAAATTGCCGCGTTGCCGCGAATAGGCTGGCTTTTATGGGGCGGGTGCGTTAGGTCGCGCGCAAATACTCCTTACAAGGCTAGTCTAATGGACCTTCGCAATATTGCGATTATCGCTCACGTTGACCACGGCAAAACGACGCTTGTGGATGAAATGCTTAAGCAATCTGGCTCGTTCCGCGAGAACCAAGCCGTGGCCGAACGCGCCATGGACAGCAACGATCTGGAACGCGAACGCGGGATTACGATTCTCGCCAAAGCGACCTCAGTTGAATGGAAAGGCATCCGCCTGAACATCGTCGACACGCCAGGTCACGCCGACTTCGGCGGCGAGGTGGAGCGCATCTTGTCCATGGTAGACGGTGTTGTGCTGCTGGTTGACGCGGCTGAAGGCCCGATGCCTCAGACCAAATTCGTGACGTCCAAAGCGCTGGCCTTGGGTCTTCGCCCCATCGTTGTGCTGAACAAAGTAGACAAAGGCGACGCGGAACCTGACCGCGCGTTGGATGAATGCTTTGATCTGTTCGCGAGCCTTGATGCGTCCGACGAGCAGCTGGACTTCCCATCCATGTATGCCTCTGGCCGCTCCGGCTGGGCCGACATGGAATTGGACGGCCCACGCAAAGACCTGTCCGCATTGATGGACCTGATCGTTGAGCACGTGTCCCCGCCTAAGCAAATCGAGAAGCGCGACGAGCCGTTCTCCATGTTGGCAACGACATTGGGTTCCGACCCGTTCATTGGCCGCCTTCTGACGGGCCGCGTTGAAACTGGTACGCTGAAAGTTGGCGAAACGGTTAAAGCGCTGTCGCGTGACGGCACCAAGATCGAGCAATTCCGCGCCACCAAAATTCTGGCGTCCCGTGGTTTGACACAAGAGGCCATCGACGTGGCCGAAGCCGGTGACATCGTCTCACTTGCAGGCATGACCAAAGCAACCGTGGCCGACACTTTGTGCGCCGTGGATGTGGATACAGCGATCCCTGCGCAGCCGATCGATCCGCCAACCATCACCGTGACCTTCGGCATCAACGACAGCCCGCTGGCTGGCAAGGACGGCAAGAAGGTGCAGTCGCGCGTTATCCGTGACCGCCTGATGAAAGAGGCCGAATCCAACGTCGCCATCAAGATCACCGACACCCCGGGCGGCGACGCTTTTGAGGTTGCTGGTCGTGGCGAATTGCAGATGGGCGTTTTGATCGAGAACATGCGCCGTGAAGGGTTCGAGCTTTCGATCTCTCGCCCGCAAGTTCTGTTCCAAGAAATCGACGGCGTACGGCATGAGCCTATCGAAGAAGTCACCATCGACGTGGATGACGAATATTCCGGCGTTGTGATCGAGAAGCTGACAGGCACCCGCAAGGGCGACCTGACCGAGATGAAAGCCGCCGGTGCTGGCAAGACCCGCATCATCGCGCACGTGCCTTCGCGCGGCCTGATCGGCTACCACGGCGAATTCCTGACCGACACGCGCGGTACTGGCGTTTTGAACCGTGTTTTCCAAGAGTGGGCACCGCACAAAGGTGACATTCCTGGCCGTCGCGCTGGTGTTCTGATCTCCATGGAAAGCGGCGTTGCCGTGGCTTATGCGATCTTCAACCTTGAGGACCGCGGCAAGTTCTTCATCGGTAGCCAAGAAGCGGTTTACCAAGGCATGATCATCGGCGAGCACTCCCGTGAAAACGATCTGGAAGTGAACCCGTTGAAAGGCAAGAAGCTGACCAACGTGCGTGCCTCGGGTACGGATGAAGCGGTTCGCCTGACAACACCTGTGCGCATGTCGCTGGAAGAGGCGATTGCCTACATCGACAACGACGAGCTGGTTGAGGTTACCCCGAACGCCATCCGTCTGCGCAAGCGCCACCTTGACCCTCACGAGCGCAAACGCGCGTCTCGTTCGGCCTAAGCGCTGCTTTAAAATTTGTAGAAAGGCCTCGACAGAAATGTCGGGGCCTTTTTCGTTGGGGCAGGACCGTAAGCTGGTTCTTTCCAAGGGGCGTGAAATCGGGCAAGTTGGTCGGAATTGTTATGTGGAGTTTCCCTTATGTTTTTGCGCAAATTTGCCCTGATTTTGATGCTGCCTTTGAGCGCTTGTCTTGATGTTGAAGCTGACATCAAAATTGGCGAGGACGAGGTGATCACTGCCGACACCACCATGGTGTTGGGACGCCAACTGTTCGACATGCTGCAATTGGTTGGCCCGCAAGCAGAAGGCCTTTGCCCCGCAGACGCTGAACGAGTTGAAACGCCTGACAGTGTTTCGTGCAAAAGCAGCGACACATCGACCATCGACGAGGCGATTGCGGAAGCCGAAACTGCCAAGGCCGAAGACCCGTTTCTAGGCGAGATGGAGTTGGTTCGCTTGGACGACGAGCGTTTGAAACTATCCGTGCCGCTGGACTTTGAGAACATCGAAGGCAGACCGGCAGAGTTGACACCCGACAACCCGATGTTCGCGATGATGGCCAGCGGGCTTGAGGGCTCGGAGATCGTCGTGCGATTGCATGGGTTGGAGATTGAGAGCTCGAACGGTGCGATCTCCGAGGACGGAACGACAGTTGAATTGGTGATCCCCACCGTGGAGGTTTTGCAGCCCTCCGGCACCTTGCCAAAGACGTTTGAGGCGGTCGTGAAGTACCGCGATTGCGGCTTCTTGGGCTGCTAACCTTGCAGCGCCAAGCAAGTCTTCTTGCGGGCAGGTAGCACCAGTTTAGCGCCGTTTCTATAGAGGTCGCGCACGTAGTCTGGATCATCACTGCGCACGATAAACAGCCCTGGTGCGCTGCCCACAATCGCGACATTTGCAGGTATGCGCGTCCCTTTTGGGACGGCTGCTGTTGCAATCGTTCCGGTGAGCATAGCACCAAGGGCAAGGGTGAACCACGCGGTCGCTAAGGTGCATATGATCAAGAACGGGCGCATCTAATAGTCGTAGATATGCTCTAGCGAGCTAAGCTTTAACAACGGGCGAAGGCTCTCCAACTGATCGACTTTCATCGCGATCAAAACACGAGTTCTGCCGTTCGAGCCGGGCCGCTTGGTGACCGACAATATCTCCATGTGAGTGGGTAGCTTAGGGTCTTTTCTAGATTGAAGGCTGACCAAAATATCATCATTCCCCGCAATTTCGACGATACGAGCACGGTCTTGGCTGAGGGGGATAAGCAAACGTTCTACCAATTTGGTAAAGGTCCGATATCGCGGTACTTCGGCGATAATTGTGTCGCCGTCAGTTCGGATGATTGTGATCTCTGGGAAGCTTTCCAGATAGATTGGTGACGCGCCTTGGATGGCAATGCGCATGGTTAACTCATCCGCACCCAAGGCACCTGCGGCCTTGGCGATGACGCGGGCGTAGGCGGCCTTGGCTTTCCATTCGATCCCTAACGCAACGCGGCGCTCATAGGAGCGGAACCCTTCCTTGGGGGCGGCCATTAACTTGTCGTACCAGCCGTCGAAATCGTATTTGTACCACGGAACTTCTTGCAGGAAGGTGGCGTAATCCGTGGCCATCGCCATCTCGACCTTGTCCTGAGGCGAGGTATCTGAGGTCCAAGACGCAACGCGCCCGATGGTTTCTTCATAGGCGGCTTTGAACAGCATCTCGAGCGTGAAGCTGGCCCCGATAGTGTAGATCGTCAGCTTGGCGTCTGTGCCCGCCTCGCCCAACTCATCCGCCTTTTCGGTCAGCGCGCATAGGGAAGACCAGAAGCCGCTGATCGCTTGGGTATAGGGAAAGTTATGGGGGTCGGCGCGGTTCAAGACCTCTGCGTAGCCCTCGTAGGCGTAGACGATGTGCCATTCGGGGTAGGTGAGGTAGGTGCGCGCTTCCGCGCGTTGCCATGCGGGGTCGGTGATGTATTTGGCCTCCGCCTGTTCCAACGCGGTGCCACGGCACATGGTCTCCACATAGGCGATTGGCGTGGCGATTATCAGGACCAGTCCTAGCAGGAATAGCCCCGACCATTTTAACAGCCGTTTCATTTGCGCCCGAACATGGCAGCGGCAAGGGCGAAGCCGCCCAAGAACAGGTGCGGGATGTTGGCAGCGAGTTTGATCAAGAAGCTGGGGTATTCGTAAAAGCCGTAGATTAGGATGCCCGCGTCGAGGAACCCCGATCCGGTGGCGAGACCCAGTAAACCGTCGGCAAAGTAGAGTGCGCCGAAATACGTCAAGAAGATACGGCTGGCACGGTGTGAGATCAACGCAGCCGCAAGCGCCCAGAGCGCCGAGGCGACATGCAACAGATCGTCAAACACATCCAACGCGAAGATGCCGAAGGCGTAGCCCTGATCGTCGATGATGCCCGCAATGGGCAGGTAGTTCAGCGATGCCGCGATCAATAGCGAGACGAAGTAGCCGAAGGTGATGAGGCGCAGTGTGGTCATGATTTATGCCCTAACCATATAGGTGTCCCACATCGCGTGGCGGAACATGTTGGTGGGATCCATGGCGCGTTTCTTGGCCACGAAAGGGCGCAGGCCGGGGTAGGCCCTCGCCATTTGATCGGGACGCGCATGCAGGCGGTAGGGCAGGTAGTAGCTACCGCCCAAATTCAGCGTGCGGTCGATCAGTTCTTGGGTCATGCGCATCATATCTTCCTCGGCGCGGTGGGTCTTCTCCTGCGAAAATAGCATAACGCAAGCGATCCGGTCAGCAGGCGCGTAGCTGAGCCAGCTTTCCCTGTCTTGGGCGACATAGCGCAGCGTGATGTTCAGCAGCTCTTGATAACTGGACGGGATCACTTCGCGACAGGCATTAATCCAACCTGCGAATTTTTCAGGCGCAATGAAGTATTCGTGCAGGATGTCGGCACGGGTGTCATCGCGGTCATCCAGCGTGATCACCGGTTCATTCAGCAGGGTGTTGCGGGTCGTCTCCCCGTTGCCGATCCAAGGACCTAGGCCGGTTTCAAACCACCAGCGACGGTGCTTGGCGCTGTCGGAGCCAAGCTGCGCACGAAACAGGGACCGCGAGGCCTTGGCCATGGCGCCAGAGCCCGGAGCGGCAGGTAAATCGCTTTGGTTTTGAGTCGGGCGGTAGGTGACCATCAAGGCCTCTTCAAAAAAGCGGTCCTTGCTGACATCTAAGCGCCCGTATGCCATTTGCGCGCCAGTCCCGCCTTTGATGGCTTGGACGAAGCGTGGGCCGAATTCCTCGGCGTCCATCTTCTCGAAAGTCGGTTGCAGGCGCGTGTTAGCAACCATTCTGATGGTCATATCGATGATTACACCTAACAGGCCATAACCACCCATGGCCGCAAAGAAGATGTCAGCGTTCTCGTCGCGGGAGCAGCTGATAAGCGATCCATCCGCCAGCATCATGCGCAGGTTAACGACGCTGCCCCCCATGCCCGAATAGGGCACGGGCCAGCCGTGCGCGTTGACCGAGTATGTGGACGCCACCCCGAAGTCATTGTTGGATTGCATCACGGCGGGCGAGAACCCTTCCGCGTCCAGTTTTGCGATCACAGTGGACCAACGGGTGCCAGCGCCGCAGCGGTAGGTAAGCGCGGTTTTATCCAGCTCGATCCATTCATGCGACATGGTGATCGTGGTGCCCGCACGTACCATGCTTTGCCCGCCCATCGAGTGGCGCGCGGCGGAGGCAATAACGGGGCGGCCCGCGCGTTTCGCGTCTGCTAACTCTGAACGTAGGGCGTTGATCTGCGGTGTCTCGAAGCGGTCAGTTAGAGTCAGATGCTTGGCCACACGGGTAGCGGACAGCTCAGATGCGTCATTCAGCGTCAGCGGGTCAGTCACCATCCCGCCTAAAAGGCGGCCAGCGGGATCAGGCGTCGTATAATATTTGCGGGTTGCATAAGCCCCAGCCAATGCGCCCGTGCCGAGCAGGAATGCCCGTCTGGAATTGCTCATCTTCTGTCCTCTGCCCTTGTGGTTTGGCCCGTCTATTAGCCGGAAACCGGCGCGCGGGATTTATAAGGGATGTGGACAGATTAAGCGGATTCTATTCGCATAGCAAAAAGAGTCATCACGACGCCTTTTGAAATGCCTGCAGTGCGGCTTCTGTGCGCAAGAATACGGGGCGCTCGGGCGTGGAGGTGTCGGGCTGATACGCATAGCCGCCGGTGTCGAAGTCGCGGATTTGGTCCGGCTTGGTCAGGCGATTTTGGATGATGAAGCGGGCCATAGCACCGCGGGCCTTCTTGGCGTGGAAGCTGACGATTTTTGGGCCGCCCGCTTTGTCCTCGTAGAACTGTGGGGTGACCACGTTAAGGGTCAGGGCGTCAGGCTTTACCGCGCCGAAGTACTCTTGGCTGGCGCAGTTGATCAATGTGTCGGTCTGCTGCTCTTTTGCCTGCTCGTTCAGGGCTTCGCTGATGGTGCTGCCCCAGTATTCGTAAAGCGACTTGCCGCGTGGGGTTTTCAGGCGGCTGCCCATTTCCAAGCGGTAGGGTTGGATCGCATCCAGCGGCTTCAGCAGGCCGTATAGGCCCGACAAGATACGTAACTGGTTTTGGGCGAAGGCCACTTCATCTGCATCCAAGCTTTTTGCCTCGAGGCCCGTGTAGGTGTCGCCCGCGAAGATATACATCGCGGCTTTTGCGTTCTCAGGCGTGCTGGCATCTGCGAACTCACGGAAGCGATCGCGGTTCAACGTCGCGAGGTTCTCCGAGATGTGCATAAGCTTGCGCAGGTCATCCACGGACAATTCACGCGCGACTTCGGCCAAGGCGTTGGCGTCGGTTTGGAACTCCGGCAGGGTCGGGGTGACGTCTACGGCGGACATGTCCAGTTTCTTGGCAGGTGAAATCACGGTCAGCATGGGTGGTCTCCTTTGTGGCTTAGTGTAGTCGCCCGCGCCGTGGCCTCAAGAGGCTTTCAACACATTTAGGAACGCCTCACCAAAACGTTCCGCGCGGCGTTCGCCCAAAAGGCGGGTCATGGAGCTGGTGTCGCTTGGCTTCACCTCGGCCACTTTGGCAATCAGCGAAGCCGAGCAGCTAAGTGGTTTGTCATAGCCCTCCGGCCCGCGGGCAAGGTTGGCTTGGGCCTCCAGAAGCTGGTCATAAAGCGCGCCACTGTCACGCCCCGCCAATTTGCGGCGGCTTGGGTGCAGCTCTGGTGCGGGGGCGCCGTTGATGACCTCTAAGAAGGCCGCGCCAAAGCTCTCCAGCTTCTTGGCCCCTACGCCCGAGATGCGGGCAAATTCGTCCAGTGTGCTGGGGCGGGTTTCGGCCATCTCTATCAGGGTTTTGTCGTTGAAGATCACATAGGCGGGCGCACGGGCGGCTTCGGCGAAGGCGCGGCGTTTGGCCTTGAGCGCGGAGAGCAGCGGCGCGTCCTCCTCCGAGACCAGCGTTTTCACGGCGGGCCGATTGGCCCCCTTGCGGATGGTGTCCTTGCGCAGGGTGATCGTGGCCTCGTCGCGCAAGATGGGGCGTGCGTTTTGGGTCATGCGAAAGGCTCCGTGGCGCGACGGGTCGGGGCGGATCAAGTCGCGTCCCATCATTTGGCGAAACACCGCTTGCCAGCCCCGTTTGTCGTATTCGCCACCGATCCCGAAGGTTGGCAGCTCGTCGTGGCCGCGGGCCTTCACCTTGTCGGTGGAGTTGCCCAAGAGGATGTCGATCAAATGGCCCGCGCCGAAGTATTCGCCTGTGCGCAAAATTGCTGACAAGGCTTTACGTACGGCAACCGTGCCGTCGAAGGTTTCAGGCGCCTTCTCGCACAGATCGCAGTTGCCGCAGGTGATGTCGGTGTCGCCGAAGTATTCAAGCAGCGGCTTGCGGCGGCATTCCAACGCCTCCGCCAAGCCGAGCAGCGCGTTCAGGCGGGCGTGGTCGGCGGCCTTGCGGTCGTCGGGCGCTAGGCCCTCGTCGATTTGCTGGCGGCGGTAGCGGATGTCGTCGGGGCCATAGAGCGTCAACGTGTCGGCGGGTGTGCCATCGCGGCCCGCGCGACCGATTTCTTGGTAGTAGCCTTCGACGGATTTGGGCAGGTCCGCATGGGCGACCCAGCGGATGTCGGGTTTGTCGACGCCCATGCCAAAGGCAACCGTGGCGACCACCACAAGCCCGTCTTCTTGGGAGAAACGCCGCTCCACCTCGCGGCGGTCCTCGGGGTCCATGCCACCGTGGTAGTGGCAGGCCGAATGCCCCGCCTCGCGCAGGGCTTGCGCCAAGGTTTCGGTTTTGGCGCGGGTGCCGCAGTAAACGATGCCGGATTGGCCCTTGCGGGCATTGGCGAAGTCCAGAATTTGGCGGCGGGGGCCGTCTTTGACCTCAAACGACAGGTTCAGGTTGGGGCGGTCGAAGCCTTGCATGAAGGTCTCGGGCCGTTCCCCGTCGAACAGGCGCGTGACGATTTCTTCGCGGGTTTCGGCGTCTGCGGTGGCGGTGAAGGCGGCGAGTGGCACGTCCAAGGCGCGGCGCAACTCGCCGATGCGCAGGTAGTCGGGGCGGAAGTCGTGGCCCCATTGGCTGACGCAATGCGCCTCGTCCACGGCAATCATGGAGCAGTTCGCGCGGCTTAGCATATCGCGGGTGCCGCCGGACGCGAGGCGCTCTGGTGCGATGTAGAGCAGCTTTAGCGTGCCGCCCCGAAGGGCGTCGAAAACCTGATCCGTTTCCTCACCCGTGTTGCCGGAGGTGAGTGCGCCAGCCGAGACACCGGCCGCACGCAAAGACCGGACCTGATCGCGCATCAAGGCAATCAGCGGCGAGATCACCACCGTTAGGCCGTCGCGGGCAAGGGCGGGCAGTTGAAAACACAATGATTTGCCGCCGCCGGTTGGCATGATGGCGAGGGTGTTTTTGCCTGCGCAAACCGCGTCCACAATCTCGCGCTGACCGGTGCGGAATTCGTCGAATCCAAAGATTTCGGCCAGCAGCTTTTGCGGGTCAGTCATGAAGTGTGCGCCTGTTTTGGTCGTTTGCTCGATTTTCGGTGAATCTTCCATATATTGCACAAGCTAACAATCCCCTAGCCGTGGCAATTGGGGTCGCTGAGGGCCGTATCTTGTTTCTAGCCCGCGGCGGGTTCCAAGAACGTGATATGGGTCGAGCCGTATTTCTTGTGCTCTAGGACGGTGAAGCCTTCGGGCGCGTTCTGGGGGGCCTCTTCCTCCCAAACGATCAACGCGTCCTTTGATATCCAGCCTTGGTTCTTGGCGCAAATCAGGGCCTTCGCGCCTAGATCCTTGCCGTATGGAGGGTCCAGAAACACCAAGTCGAAAGCTTTGTAGGGGTTTTCGGGCAGGCGGGTCGCGTCCCACGTCAGGGCGTTGGTCACTTCGCCCGCACGCAGTTTGGCGATGTTCTTGATGAGCAGCTTGTAGCCCGCGCGGCCCTTCTCGATAAAGCATACTTGCGTCGCACCACGCGACAAAGCCTCAAGCCCCAACGCGCCGGTGCCTGCAAATAAGTCCAACACCCGCGCGCCGTCCAATGGGTCGCCGTAGCGCCCCCCGCCCAGCACGTTGAACAGGCTTTCACGAATGCGGTCGGTGGTGGGGCGCAGGTGCGCGGCCTCGTCGCCCTTGCCTACGGGCGTGAGGGCAACCGAGCGATGAATACCACCGATGATCCTCACTTTAGTAGGCTTTTCATGTCGGTTTCGGGCCGGACGACCAAGTCGGGGCAAGGGCTTTTGCCTGCTGCGATAAGGCGCTTGGCGATCATGAAGTTGCGCGGATCATTCATGGCGTCGACGGCCAACAATCTATCCCCTTTGTAGTACCAGTAGGACACGGCGTCCTCGACGTGGCGCACGGCGATCTTGTCGTAGCCGGTGTTCAGGCCCGCGATTTGCAGCTTCACGTCATATTGGTCGGACCAGAACCACGGCATCGGCACGTATTCTTTGGCGTCGCCCATCATGTTCTGGGCCACAAGTTCGGCCTGCTCGATGGCGTTTTGGACGCACTCAAGTCTGATGCGTTCGCCTTGCCACGGGAAGGACGCGCAATCTCCGGCGGCCCAAATACTTGGATCGGACGTGCGGCCATGGGCGTCTGTTTCAATCCCATTCTCAGTAGCCAACCCAGCTTTTTTCGCCAATGCGTCGCCCGGGGTTACCCCAGTGCCGACGACTACCAAATCAACCTCCAACTCGCTGCCATCGGTCAGACGCGCGCTTTTGACGTGGCTTTCGCCCAACAGGCGTTCGAGCCCCACGCCTTCGCGCATATCGACGCCGTGTGCCTCGTGTAGCTTGCGGAAGTAGCCAGCGGTCTCAGGGGCGGCGACACGCTTGAGGATGCGGTCGGCCATTTCAATCACGGTGACCTCAAGCCCCATCTTGGATGCAACAGCGGCAGCCTCCAGCCCGATATAGCCGCCACCGATGATCAAGGCGCGTTTGCCTGGTGCCATGTCGGCGCCCATCGCATCAACATCGTCAAGGCTGCGCACAACATGCACGCCGTTCAAGGCCCCGCCAATATCGGCGGGCAAATGGCGCGGGTTGGATCCGGTGGTCAGGGCCAGTTGGTCATATTTCAGGGTCTCGCCCGCAATGCTTATGGTTTTGGCGGTGGGATCGATGCCGGTTACAGGTGATCCAAGGCGAAGGGTGATGTTTTGGTCGGCGTAGAACTGTTCGGGACGCAAAAACAGGCGCTCTTTTTCCATCTCGCCCAGCAAATACGCTTTGGAAAGCGGGGGGCGTTGGTAGGGGGGCACGGATTCCGCGCCAATAAGGGTAATTTCGCCGTCAAAACCAGAATTGCGCAACTTAGCGGTGAGCGATGATCCAGCCTGTCCCGCACCGATTACAATTATATGGCTCATTTGGACTGCCTTCTTCTGGTCTATCGTTGGGGGGAACCTATATGCATGAGTAACCAAAATTCAATCAGGGAAAATAACATGGCCATTTCAACCGGTGATACACTGCCAGACGTAACATTTACTCGCCTTGGTGCAGAGGGGCCTGAGGCGGTTTCGCTTGCAAGGCTGAGCAAGGGCCGCAAGGTCGTTATCTTTGCAGTTCCAGGGGCTTACACTCCGACGTGCCACTCTGCTCACGTGCCTAGCTTCATTCGTACTAAGGGTGATTTCGATGCGAAAGGCGTGGATGAAATTATTTGCGTCTCCGTCAACGACCCCTTCGTGATGAAGGCGTGGGGCGAAGCGACTGGGGCCAGTGATGCTGGCCTGACAATGCTGTCGGATGCGGGCTCCGAGTTCACGAAGGCTATTGGTATGGACTTCGACGCGCCACCTGCGGGCCTGATCGCACGCTCCAAGCGCTATGCGATGTATGCCGAGGATGGTGTGGTGAAGGTGTTCCAGGCCGAAGAAAACCCCGGCGTGTGCGAGGTTTCGGGCGGCGAGGCGCTGCTGGAAAGCATCTAAAAGAAGAAGGCCCTACCGGTTTGGTGGGGCCTAAACTAACCACATCTATATGGGGCAGGGCTGCTCTTTAAGCTATTCACAGCGTGATCCCTATTTCCGGTTCAGCCCCGCCATTCGTGTCAGGGATCAACCTCGGTGCCCGTCTTTTTGAACGGTCCGTATTCCGTCATGATTTCGATGTCTTCATCGATAGCGGCGCGTTCCGCGTTCAAGAACTGTTGCACCGCGTCGCTGAAACCATCGTCGGCGATCCAGTGTAGGGAATGGGTGGCGACGGGTAAGTAGCCACGAGCCAGTTTATGCGCGCCTTGTGCGCCAGCCTCGACGCGGGTCAGGCCATTGGTGATCGCCCAGTCGATGGCTTGGTAGTAGCACAGCTCGAAGTGCAGGCAGGGATGATCCTCAAGGCAGCCCCAGTAGCGGCCATAAAGCGTGTCGCGCCCGATGAAGTTCAGCGCCCCTGCGATGTAGTGCCCGTCGCGCTCTGCCAGCAACAACAGCATGTCATCCTTTAGGGTTTCTTGCGCCTCGTCAAAGAAGGCACGAGTCAGGTAGGGGGTGCCCCATTTGCGTGCGCCTGTGTCTTGGTAGAACTGCCAAAAGGCGTCCCAATGTTCGGGCTGGATTTGGTCGCCAGTTAGCGCGTGAATAGTGCCGCCAAAGTCCAAGGCTTGCGCCCGCTCGCGGCGGATATTTTTGCGTTTGCGCGCGGACAGGGAGCCAAGGAAATCGTCAAAGCTGGCGTAGCCGTCCGACACCCAGTGAAACTGCTGGCTGACCCTTGGCATTAGGCCCATTTGCGCGCCGGCCTTGGCCTCGTCTTCCGTACAAAAGGTTATGTGCAGGGAGGAGACGTGATTTTGTGCGGCCAATTGTACCGCGCCCTGCACCAAGGCGGATTGGGCGATGCTCTCATGCTCGGGTTTGACCAACAGCCTGCGCCCTGTGGCGGGCGTGTGGGGCACGGCGAGTTGCAGCTTGGGGTAGTAATTGCCACCTGCGCGCTCAAACGCATCCGCCCAGTTGTGGTCGAAGATGTATTCGCCCTGAGAGTGGTTTTTGGCGTAGAGCGGGGCCGCGCCGATCATTTCGCCATCTAGACGGGCCAATAGGTACTGTGGTTGCCAACCCGTCCCCCTGCCAACGGAGCCGGAGCGTTCCAACGCGAGCAAGAACCGGTGGGTGGTGAAAGGGTCGATGGGGCGGCCCTCAGCGTCTTCGGGGCAAGCGCAGGCGTCCCAATCGACGGCGTCGACTTGGGATAGACTGGAAATTACGCTGATCTCGACCTGTGCGTCGCTCATGTTATCGGGCCCACCCTGCATGGACTAAAGATGGGCTTTTATGGTGAGAGGTCAAGCTGGGGTGAACCCCTCGAAGGTAATGTTATTCGCCACGCTGGCTGCCGAGTCGGCTTGGACTTGAGACTTGACGGTCCAACACAGCACGTCCGCCCCTTGCTTTTTCAGCTCCGCCACGCGCGGGCGAGACAGGTCTGCCACTGAATGAGATATGAACGATGCTTGGCAGGCCTCATAATCTGGGATGCCACGCAAGCGATCAAGGATCTTTTCGGGTAACGGCGCCCAGTTTTTCGGCCTAAAAGCGCCAGTTACCAATCCGCGCGGGCGCTCAGGCGCCAATTCGGCCATATGGGTGACGGAATGCGGATTAAACGACATCACGGCGGCGTCCCCTTGATAGCCCTTTAGGGCATCTGCGACGGCTTTCTCCAACGGGCCGATGTTTGGCCCCATCGCGCCATCTTGGTCCTTTATCTCGATCAACACAGGCACGCGGCCGTCGATCAGTTCCAAAACGGCGGGAAGGTCAAAAATGGTATCGCTGCTATTTTTCAGCGTCATACCCTGCACCGTCTTGGTGGTCCGGATTTGGATTGGACCGCGTTCGCCAGTGAGGCGGGCCATGTCGTAGTCATGAAAGACCATGGCTTGGGCGTCGGACGACATTTGGACGTCCAGCTCAATGCCATAGCCCGCGTCTATGGCGGCTTGGAAAGCCGACATAGAGTTTTCAATCACGCCCTTGGATCTGTCGTGCAAACCGCGGTGCGTGATGGGGCGGGTGAAGAAGGTGGCTGGTAGCTTCATGGTTTGATCTGGAAGATACCTTCGATCTCAACAGCTACATTGAATGGCAACGCACCTGCGCTCACGGCGGAGCGGGAGTGCTTCCCAGCGTCGCCCAAGGCTTCGACCAAGAAATCAGACGCGCCGTTGATGACTTTAGGCTGGTCTACGAAGTCAGAGGTGGAGTTGACGAAGCCGGTTAGCTTCACAACACGGACGAGGCGGTCCAAGTCACCACCGCAGGCAGCCTTCAGTTGTGCCAGAAGGGAGATTGCACATGTGCGCGCGGCGACGGCACCTTCCTCGGCGGTTAGGTCTGCGCCGACTTTTCCTGTGATGAAGCCATCGTCGTTTTGGCTAATCTGACCGGACACATAAACGGTGTCGCCGACGATGACGCTGGGAACATAGTTGGCAGCAGGTGCAGGTGCATCAGGAAGGGTAACGCCCATTTCGGCGAGGCGGGTTTCGTAATTTGACATAAGGATCTCCGTTCAGGTCTCGCGGAAGGCGCGATTGAAGTAATCCGTAAAAGGTTTCAGAAGATATGTCATCGGTGATCTGTCCGCGGTGCGAATGAAGCCGTCAACGGGCATGCCCGGAACAAGATCGATGTCGCCCAAGCGGGCCATCTCGCCTTCTTTCAGGGTCATCTCAATGCGGTAGAAACTGCGGCCTGTGGCATCGTCGCGAAACGCATCGCCGGAGACCGATGAAACGGTGCCAAAAACCTCGGGCGTGGTGCGTGCATCAAAGGTCGAGAAGCGGAGTGTCACGTCTTGGCCAAGGAAGACTTCATCCACGTGGATGGGTTCCACTTCGCCTGTGATGACCATGGGGCGATCTTGCGGCACGATGAACATCAAAGCATCTGCGGGTTGGATCACGGCGCGTTCGGCAAAAACGGTCAGACCGAAGATCAAACCGGACACGGGCGCGGTGATCTCTAAGCGAGATAAGCGATCTAGTAATGACAGGCGTTGTTCCCGTAGCTCAAATTCACGGTATTGCAGGTCGCGAAGCTGAGTAATGGCCTCCTCCTTGCGCTGGGTGTCGAGGCTTAGGATTTCCAAGTCGATCTCGGTTATGCGCCCTTCGCTTTCAGCGGTGGAGGCGGCAAGCTCCCCCACAGTGCCGCGCAGTCGAGCGTCTTCGCGGCGCAGGGCCAAGACGCGGCTGGCTTGGGCCAGGCCCTTGTCCAGCAAGTCCTGCTGCGCGTCCAGTTCTTGTTCCAACAAGGCAAGTTGCGTTTCCAACGCTTGTTGCTGGGCACGAACCCCGTCGACCTGATTGCCGATCTGGCTTTTGCGTTTTTCCAGCTGTTCAATGGACTGGCGGGCGGAGTCTTTGCGGGTTTCAAACAGACGTTGCTGGCCGTCGATCAGTTCTTGAAGCTGTGGGCGGTTTATCGCGGACTCAACCAAAAGCGGGTCAAAGGTGATTTCAGTTGCGTCGTCACGTTCGGCCTTAAGTCGGCCATTGCGCGCGACGAATTCAAACAATTGCCCCTCAACGATCAGGAACTCTGACCGCAGGCGTGTGGCATCTAGACGGATTAGCACATCGCCTTTTGCGACCCGTGCTCCTTCGCGCACGGAGACTTCTGCCACCACGCCGCCATCTGGGTGTTGAAGAACCTGCCGGTTCTGATCAACTTCAATCTTTCCGGGCGCTATGATGGCGCCCGCGATGCTGGATTGAATGGACCAGACGCCAAATCCGCCAAGCAAGATAAAGAGAGAAAGAACGCCAATCCAGACGGGTTTTCTGGCGGACCACTTATCGGCATTGCTCATGTCACGCCTCCGGGCTTTTTGGTTTTGGTGATGTTTTTGTGGTTGGCTACGGTATTCTTGAGCACCTCGTCTCGTGGGCCAAAGGCGCGGCGTTGCCCTTGCTCCAATACCATGAGCAGCTCGCATTCCGTGATCGCGGAGGGGCGGTGGGCCATGATGATGACGGAGCCACCTTCAGACTTCATTGTCCGGATGGCATTATTGAGTGCCGCGGACCCATCATTGTCTAAGTTTGAATTCGGCTCGTCCAACACCAGCAACACAGGGCTTCCAAACAATGCGCGGGCCAAGCCGATGCGTTGCAACTCTCCGCCAGACAAGCGGCCGCGTGTGTTTGAGATCGGCGTGTCGTAGCCTTGGGGTTGGCGCAAGATCAAGTCGTGCGCATCCGCCTTTTGCGCTGCCTTGATGATGTCAGCGGGGTCGGCGTCGCGCCTTAGGCGTGCGATATTTTCGCCGATGGTGCCGTCAAATAACGTCACCTTTTGCGGCAGGTAACCGATGTGCCCGCCCAAGGCGTCTGGCTCATATTGGTCCAACGCAGCGCCGCCTAAGCGTATCTTGCCACCTGCAGTCGGCCAGATGCCAGTGAGCGCTTTGGCCAGCGTGGACTTGCCTGCCCCAGATGCTCCGATTATGCCCATAGCTTGCCCCGCAGGCAGCTCGAATGAGATCATGCGCAAGGTGGCTTGCTTCTCGCTAGGGGGGATGACGGTCACTTGTTCGCCGCGTAAATCTGCCTTGGGTCGCGGCAATGGGGTGCGTGGTGGTAGGTTCGCGACTTCGGTCAGCAGGGCTTGTAGGCTTTGCCAGCCGGATGAGGCGCGTTGGACCAACGCCCATTGACCGATGGCCATTTCTATCGGCGCGAGCGCGCGGCCCAACAAAATAGACCCGGCGATCATGGCGCCAGCGGTCATTTCATTCTGCAACACGAGATAGGCGCCAAGGCCTAACATGGCTGATTGCAAGAATAGCCTGAGTGTCTTGGTGGTTGCTGTCACGCCCCCTGCGCGGTCGGACTTCTGCATCGTATGGAATAGGGAATCGGAGCGGAATTTTTGCCAGCGGTCAAAGCTGGCTTCACGCATGCCAAGCCCCGCGATGACCTCGGTTTCGTCCATGATCTCGTCGGACAGGCGGTTGGCTTGCAGGCCTGTTAGCCCCGCTTCCAATTGGGGCTGACGGGTGACGCGTTGATTTATTAGGGCCAGAACGACCAACAAAGCACCGCCAGCAACAGCTAGAAAGCCGAGCCATGGATGGAAGATGAAAATCGCGGCAAAGAAGAACGGGGTCCAAGGCATGTCAAAGAAGGCCAGCAGGGCGGGCGAGGACAGTAAGGATTGAACGGCTTCCAGATCGCGAAGACCGGTGTTGTTATCGCCTGATTTAGGGGAGAAGTTCGACTTGCGCAGCATGGCGGAGAACACGCGGCGGTCCAGTTTTCCCTGAAATCGCGCCCCGATCCGCGCAAGGATGCGGCCACGCGCGTAGTCCAGAATGCCCATCATGGCGTAAAGGAATACGACAAGGATCGATAGGGCGACCAGTGTTTCCTCTGATCTAGATCCCAAAACGCGGTCATAGACCTGCAACATGTAGAGCGGGCCTGTGAGCATCAGCAAGTTTACAAAAATACTAAACACGAACGCCGCGATGAACAGCGGGCGGCTCTCGCTGCGTGCGGCGACAAGCTCGGCTTTGCCTTGGTAATTTTTCTCTCGTCTCATGTGGCGGATTTTAATCCCATTTTTGGCTCCAATTGCCACGATTGCTCTCATGAACCGTGAGTAAGGGTAGATGAATGTGCCTTTATGCACTCAATCTTCAAAAGATTGAGAGGATGTTACTTGAACATCTAGTGCTTTGCCACATCTGCTAATATAGCGTTTCATCCGACGATTTAGATGACCCTAATGGGGGAAGAATGGCAAGATTGATTCAAGCTTTGGGCCTGCGCATGAGCGTAATTCCACTGGTGCTGGTTTTAGCTGGCTGTACAGCCGCGCCAATTGGCGTCGGCGTTAATGATCCTATTGAGGAGCAGAACCGTAGCACCCATGCTATCAACCGTTCGCTCGACCGCGCCTTTGTCGGTCCCGCCTCCCAAGGGTATGGAACGATTATCCCCAAGCCTGTGCGCAAGGGGGTGTCGAATTTTGCGTCGAACCTGAACCTACCAGGGCAGGTGCTTAACAACATATTGCAGTTCCGTATTGAGGACGCTGGCCACAACACATTCCGCTTCCTTGTGAACACAACCTTCGGGTTTGGTGGTTTGTTGGATGTCGCGACCGATGCTGGTCTGGAGAATCGTTTTACCGACTTTGGCGAAACCTTGCATGTTTGGGGCGCGCCTGAGGGGGCGTATCTGGAGTTGCCTTTGGTTGGTCCATCTACGGAACGCCATGCCGCGGGGCGTGTTGTCGACTTGCTGCTGAATCCGTTGAACTTTGGCACCGAAGGTGCGTTGCGCGCAGCGGGAACCGGCGCAAGTGTCGCTGCACGCTTTGGTGATCGCTACCAGTATTCCGATCTGGTAGATTCGGTCTTATATGAAAGTGCAGATAGCTACGCGCAGGCGCAGCTTCTATACTTGCAAAACCGACGCTTCACGCTGTCTCGCGGGGAGCAGGCGGACTTCGAAGACCCATATGAGGAAGTTTTTGGTGATGAATAATTTGTTTTCCCGTCGCGCGTTTGTCGCGGCAATTGCTGCGACGACACTGCCGCTCCCTGCCTTTGCCCTGACGGGCTCTACCGCTGAGAAGCTGGTCGATGCGGCGGTTGGTGACATCAACAAAATTATCGCGTCCGGGAAATCCGCGAACGCCATGCAACGCGACTTCCAGCGCGTGTTTGAACGCTACGCCGACGTGAATATCATCGCGCTCACCACGCTTGGCCCTGCACGCCGCAGTGCCAGCAAGGCGGAGATCAACGCATATGTGAAGGCTTTCAAAGGCTATTTCACCCGCAAATATGGCAATCGTTTCAACGAGTTCGTTGGCGGTAAGATCATTGTCGAAGGCTCTCGCAAGTCCAAAAGCAACATTGAAGTTCGGTCCACCGCGAAGCTGCGCGGCTCTGCGCCGTTCAAGGTGTCTTGGTTGGTGTCGGACAAATCTGGCCAGCCAAAGATCTTCAATATCATCATTGAAGGTGTGAACACGCTGACGTCAGAGCGCGCCGAGATTGGCGCGATGCTGGACAAACGTCGCGGCGACATCGGCAAGTTAACGGCAGATCTTAACAAGCTGAGTTAATTGCCGAAGAGACTGCCGATTAGTTTGCCTACATCACGGATGATCTGGTCGGCGACATTTTCCACATCTTGCTGACGCTGCGTATTGCGGTTGTTCCCATTGTTCCCACGTGGGGCCTGCGCCACTTGCGGTTGTTGAACCGGCTCTGGCGCGGTCACGCGTGGTGGGTTCGCAGGACGGATTCGCGGCAGTGGCTCAGCGGGTAGGCCTGCTGTCACCCGCGTCATTGTCTCTTTCCAGATGTCTGCAGGCAATCCTCCGCCGGTCACGTCGTTAAGCGGGGTGTTGTCGTCGTAACCCATCCAAACGCCCACCACATACTGCGCGGTGAACCCGATGAACCACGCGTCTTTTGCGGCGTTGGTGGTGCCGGTTTTGCCTGCAGCTTCGCGGTCGCCTAGTTTGGCGCGTCGGCCTGTGCCGTCTTCGACAACGCGGTACATCATGTAGGTCAGTTGTTGGGCTGCGCTCTCGGAAATCACGCGGTCGCCGTAACCGCCGCCTTGGCCGAACAGCGCCTCTTGGTCGCCTTTAAGGCGTAGGTCGCGGATGCCGTAGGGCGAAACTGCGCGGCCACCGTTCAGGATGCCTGCGTAAGCGCCGGTCATTTCCAGCAAAGTGCTTTCTGATGCACCAAGTGCGAGTGCTGGGCCTTTGGCCAGCTCATTGTCGATGCCAAAAGCTTCGGCGACGCGGCGCACGTTGTCGCGGCCGACCTCTTCGGACACTTTAACCGCAACGGTGTTGATGGATTGCGCCAAGGCGTCTGTCAGAGTCATGTCGCCTTTGAATGAACGGGTGTAGTTCTCTGGGCACCAGTTGCCGGAGCCTGGGGAGTTAACACAGACCTTCGCGTCTTCAACCACGGAGTCGTATTGGAACCCCAAATCCATCGCGGCGGCATAAACGAACGGTTTAAAGGCTGAGCCCGTTTGACGTTTGGCCTGCACGGCGCGGTTAAATGCGCCGGATACTTTGGCTTGGCGTCCGCCGACCATTGCGCGCACGGCCCCGTCAGGGGACATAACCACAATGGCCGCCTGTGCTTTGGAGCCTTCGCGCACCTTATTCTCAAAGATGAAATCCAATGCGTCTTCGGCAGATTTTTGCAAGCGGGTGTCGAAGGTGGACCGGATCATCACATCTTCGGTCGTGTCCTTGGCTAAGAAGTCGGGGGCAGTGTCCATGACCCAATCCACGAAATATCCGCCAGCGCGGTCTTGGGCGGCTTTGGACAGGGTGGCAGGGGCCACGTTCGCGGCAACCTCGTCAGCCGATGATATGTAGTCTTGCTCGCGCATGAGCTTCAAAACCGTGGCCGCGCGGTCTTGGGCGCGTTGCAGGTTGTTGGTTGGGGAGTAGACCGACGGTGCCTTCAGTAAACCTGCCAGCATGGCGCCTTCTGGTACGCTGACCTCAGAGGCATGTTTGCCAAAGTAGATTTGCGATGCAGCCTCAAATCCACGGGCCCCGCCGCCCAGATAGGCGCGGTTCAGGTAGATCGAGAGGATATCGTTCTTGGAGTACTTGGCCTCCATCGCCAGCGCGTAAAGCGCCTCTTTGCCTTTGCGGGCCAAGGTGGTGCGGCGGCAGTCAGCTTCGTACTCGGTTTCGTTCTTCCATCTCTTTGGGTCGAAACTCACCCCAAGGCACAGTAGCTTGGCGGTTTGTTGCGTCAGGGTCGAGCCGCCGTGACCTTTCCAAGGTTTGCGGCCTTCGCGCATGTTGATGCGCATCGCGGATGCGACGCCGCGTGGCGAGATGCCCACGTGCCAGAAGAAACGTTTGTCCTCGGTCGCGACCACCGCGTTCTTCAATGCAGGTGCAACGGATTCTGCGCGCACGGCACCGCCAAAGTTGTCGCCGCGCCATGAGAAGACGACGTTCTCGCGGTCCAGCAAGGTAACCGAGCCACGTGTCCGCCCGTCTAGCAAAGTCTCAACCGGGGGAAGTTGTGCGTAGGTATAGGCAACGGCAGCCGCGAGCAGGATTGCCCCAACGGCGGTGATCCGCCACGTGAGGCGCCAAATCAGGCGCAAGGTCCACACAAACGGGAACAAGAGCCAGCCGATGAGGCCGCGTTTCTTGGGCGCAGCCTTGCGCTTGGCCACCCGCTTTTTGGGTTTGGCCTTTGGTTTCGGTTTTGCTGCGGGCGCTTTGCTATAGCGCTTATCGGCCACCAAGGTGGGCTTTTTACGTCCGGAGTTGCTCATGTACCTGCGCTTCAAGGCTGCTTTTTGTTGAGTTCAATATAGAGGGTGAAGCGACGGATGTGGAGGGGAAGTCCTAAAAGGATTGATCCCTGTGCCGCTCATAAATTAAGCAGCGGCTAAAATTTGTGCAAAAAAATATGACGTGGGGCGGCTGTCCGCCCAAAAACAAGGCCAGAATCGTTGCTGCCGCCTACGTCACGAACTGATCTATCCGCAGACTTGCTCCGAAATGGGGGCGAAATCGAAGGGGAAGACAGTGAAACTGATCATTGCAGCAATTAAGCCGTTCAAACTGGAGGAAGTCCGCGAAGCGCTGACATCCATCGGCGTGCGCGGAATGATGGTAACGGAAGTTAAGGGCTTTGGCTCTCAATCCGGCCACACCGAAATCTACCGCGGCGCGGAATACGCCGTGAACTTTGTACCCAAGGTGAAGCTGGAAATCGCTGTTTCCGCCGCCATGGCTGACCAAGTGGTCGAGACAATCGCGTCCACAGCAAAAACCGACAAAATCGGCGACGGCAAAATTTTCGTGCTCGACGTGACGCAAGCCGTCCGTGTGCGCACAGGCGAAACGAACGAAGACGCGCTGTAAGCGCTGCAAGGGGAACTACACAAATGACACTCTCAAAAACATTACCCATCGTTGCTGCGCTGACCGCGTTGCCAACCATGGGTCTCGCTCAAGACGCGGAGGTCCTCCCGGTTTCCTCCGAGGTGGGCTTCATCTTTAATACATTCATGTTCCTCGTGGCGGGCTTCCTCGTCTTCTGGATGGCGGCTGGTTTCGCTATGTTGGAAGCAGGTTTGGTGCGTTCCAAGAACGTGGCTATGCAGCTGACTAAGAACATTGCGTTGTTCTCGCTGGCGGCGATTGCTTACTACCTGATCGGTTACAACCTGATGTACCCGGGCGACGGTTGGACAATCGACGGCATCCTTGGTGCGTTCTCCACGGCAGGCCTCGAGCCAGTTGGCCTAGAAGGTGCTGAGCCAGACCTGACATATGCGTCGGTTGGTTCCGACTTCTTCTTCCAGTTGATGTTCTGCGCGACAACAGCGTCGATCGTTTCGGGCACATTGGCCGAGCGCATCAAACTGTGGCCTTTCTTGTTCTTCGTGATCGCGTTGACAGCATTCATCTACCCAATCCAAGCCTCTTGGAAATGGGGCGGCGGTTTCTTGGACGGTATGGGCTTCCAAGACTTCGCGGGTTCCACTGTTGTGCACTCCGTTGGTGGCTGGGCTGCTTTGGCTGGCGCGCTGACCCTTGGACCACGTATCGGTAAATACAAAGAAGGCCGCACGGTTCCATTCATGGGTTCCAACTTGCCTTTGGCGACATTGGGTACATTCATCCTGTGGCTCGGTTGGTTCGGCTTTAACGGCGGCTCCCAGCTGTACATGAACACAGCAGGCAACGTGGCCGACATCAGCCGCATCTTCTCGAACACTAATACGGCTGCTGCCGGTGGTGCGATCGCTGCGCTGATCTTGACACAGCTTCTGTACAAGAAGGTCGACCTCACGATGGTACTGAACGGCGCACTGGCCGGTCTGGTGTCCATCACGGCTGAGCCGCTGACACCATCCTTGGGTGCGGCAACTCTGATCGGTGCTGTTGGCGGTGTAATCGTGGTCTTCGCGGTTCCATTCCTCGACAAGCTGAAAATTGATGACGTGGTCGGTGCGATCCCTGTTCACCTGTTTGCAGGTATCTGGGGCACAATCGCTGTTGTACTGACAAACCATGGCGAGACGACAAGCATCGGCACACAGCTTTATGCGATCCTTGTGGTTGGTATCTTTACCTTCGTGGTCTCTGGCGCAATCTGGTTCATCTTGAAGATGACTGTCGGTATCCGCGTCACTGAGGAAGAAGAAGTTCAAGGTCTCGATATGGCCGAGCTGGGCATGGAAGCTTACCCAGAGTTCACCAACTAATCGTTGAGCTTACAACTTAGAAGAAGGCCCGGACCGGAAACGGTTCGGGCTTTTTTATTGGGTCCGCAGTTTGGCGGGCAGCGTCTTGAAGCCGACGTGCACCAGTTTGACAGCCGTTAGAACTACCGCACAGAGGGTGAGCTCCTGAATGAACTGATCGACAAGATACCAATGCAAGAAGGTCATGGCTGCGGCCACGTAGACAAAGCGGTGCAGCGTCTTCCACGACTTGCCCATCTTGCGGGTTGATGCGCGGTTGGAGGTTAGAGCCAACGCCAACATAATGATCAAGGCAACCCAACCCACTGTCAGCTCCAACTCCAGCGCTTCAATCCATATGGATGGCAGATCCGCGATCTCGCGGACGTAGTGGACCAGATGCACCATGGCAAAAAAGAAACTGACGAGGCCCATGTGCTTGCGTCTGCGCAGCAGCCAAATCCCAAACTTCTTGCCATATCCGATGCGGCTGATCAGCAGGAGGGTTGGGGTCACAGCAAGCGACGCGATCAGGTACCAAACCGACAGCTCGCCGCTCTCTCGCATCATCTGGGGATAGTACCAACTCGCGTCGAACATATCCAAGATGGACAATCTTCCGGGCAGCAGCATCAAGACATAAAGCAGGGGTATCGAGTTCAGTATTCGCGACATCTGGCGTTAGACCTTTTGTTGGGTGTCACAAGTTTGGCCAGCAATGTCTGCATGCGTAAACGGTAGATAAGAACTCACAAGCAAATGTGTTTGTTTGTCATTAAGGCGCAGGGCATGAAAAAGGGGCGCAGTCGCATGACCACGCCCCTCTAAATAGATGCTTTGAGTTGGCTTAGATGGTTTCTTTGATCCAGCCGTCAAATGCGGATTTCGGTGCTGCGCCAACTTTGTTGGAAACAACTTCGCCGTCTTTGAACATGAACAGCGCCGGAATGGAGCGCACGCCAACGGCGGCGGCAGAGTTCGGGTTTTCGTCAACGTTCACTTTGACGATTTTGACTTTGCCTTCGTACTCGGCAGACAGCTCTTCCAAAGCTGGTCCGATTTGTTTGCATGGGCCGCACCATTCGGCCCAGAAGTCGACCATTACGGGAATGTCCGAGTTGCGGACTTCGGCGTCGAAAGTTGCATCAGTTGCTGCGACGGTAGCCATATTTAGCGCTCCAAATGGGTGTTATTAAGGTTGAACAGAACGTAGGTACCCCAAAAGGGGACGTCAAGATGTATGGGCAGAGGCCAAGGCTGACCTCACGATGTCGTGTGGAAGTGGCATCAGTTGGGCGCTTTGGGTCCAAAGGATTGCTACCTCTACAGTTTTTTGCGGATAGAGCTGCTCAAGCATTTCCAGATATGCCCCCATCTGCGCCAAAATCCCTGATGGTGTTTGCTCGGGCGATGCTGGAACCACAACATTTGATTTGAAGTCCACCGCTAGGATTCGAGTGTCCTCAATGATCAGGCGGTCAATAGTGCCCAAGGCGGCCTGACCACCCAACGAGGGCAGTTTGGCGGTCAAAGTCACCTCTGCCAGTGCGCCTTGTGCGAAGATAGGACTAAGCGCAGGGGCGTTCACTACGCTCAATGCGATGGGCAACAAGTCCTCGCCATCGGGCCCATGTCTGCCAAGTCGGTTGGCAAGGTCGGTTGGGTCGCCCGCTTGTGGCAGATGTTCCAACAACCTGTGCAATGCCGTGCCGCGCAGTTTGGCGTCGTCTTCCGACAAGGCTTTGCCGCTTGGGTCGGGCAGGGCTTTCGCGCCTCCAAGCTTGGAGGGGGAAATCGGGTCGGTGGATTTGGGCGGCTCCGCAGCCTTGGTGCCCACCCAATCGGGAAGCGACGTCCGCTCCGGCTCTGTAGAATCCGGTCGTCGTTCCAGATCATCCGGCCAGTGCAAATGCTCAATTCGCCCGTCCTCGGCCCCCATCGACGCCATTCCGGCCTCCGCCACCGCATACCAGCCGCCGTCCTCCAGCTTGGCCACTTTGCCTGCACCGCAAATAATCAGCCAGCTTTCGGCCCGCGTCATCGCCACGTAAAGCAGCCGCATCTTTTCTTCGCGTTGGCGGGTCTTGATGTCGTTGGTCAACTCAACTTGGGCGGGCGGTAGGTCTTCGGATTTGGCTTTCCAAAGGGCGGTGCCGCCGCGTTGCAAGATGTCGTCGCGGACCGAGTTCTTGATTTGACCCGTGTCGGGCAGAATAACAATCGGCGCTTCCAACCCCTTGGCACCGTGGACGGTCATTACCCGAATGGCGTTGCCCGCGCTGTCCATCTGGCGCTTGATCGTCACCTCGTCGCGGGCCAGCCATTCCAAGAAACCGGTCAGGGAGGGGATGTCCGCACGCTCATAGGCCATCGCTTGATCCAAGAGCGCGGCGATGCCTTCCTCGGCCTCCATGCCAAGGCGCGACAGCAAACGGTCGCGGCCATTGTGATGGGTGAGGGCGCGCTCCAACAAGTCGTAGGGCCTTAGGTAATCGGCGTTGTCTCGCAGATCACGCAGCATCGCATCAACATGGGCGAAGCGCTCCTTTTGCTCTCCCAGCGCACGGGTCAGGTAGCTACCGCGCCCGTGGGCGAGGTCGAATAGCTCAGCCTCTGTCAGGCCGCACAAGGGCGAGCGCAGAACGGCAGCAAGTGACAAGTCATCCTCCGGCGTCGCGAGGTATCGCAGCAATGCCGTCAGGTCTTTTACCCCAATTTCAGCCCCGATGCGCAGGCGGTCGGCCCCCGCCATTGGCAGCCCCAAATCCTTGCAGGCGCGGATAATCTCATGGAATAGGGTCGATCGGCGCTGTACGAGTATCAAGAAATCGCCCGCTTCAATCCGGCGGGTCACCTGTTTGTCCTGCCCGTCCACGCGCTTCACTTCTGTGATTTGGCCGTGCAGCAAGCGGTCCTTGATGGTCATCGCAATCTGGCGTGCCAAGACGACCGAGTGGTGGTCGTCGCTGACCGTGTCAATCGGGTTGAACCAGTCCTTGTTGTCGGCCTTCTTGGTCTCCTCAACCCAGTCCCAGAGGTCCACGCGTCCGGGCAGGTGTTCTTTGAACGCTAGGTGCTCAACTTTGTCGCCCATGCCGCGCTTAAGATCGCCGGTGAAGCTGGCGTCGACCAAGCCTAACACTGCCTTTGATGAGCGGAATGAATGTAGCAAATCTTGACGTTGCAATGGTTGCCCAATGGCGCCCAACGCGTCGTCAAAGTGGGTGCGCATGGCCTCAAAGGCATCAGGGTCGGCGCCTTGGAAGGAGTAGATCGACTGCTTCTGGTCGCCGACCACAAAGATGGTGCGTTCGGTGTCATGGCGCGCGCCTTGGCCAGCGGTGAATTCCTGCGCCAGCAAGCGGACGACGTCCCATTGGCGGGGGGCGGTGTCTTGGGCTTCGTCTACCAAAATGTGGTCAATTCCGCCGTCCAAGCGGAACAGCACCCAAGCGGCAACGCCAGGGTCGGTGAGCAATGCGCGGGCCTTCAAGATCAGGTCATCGAAGTCCAGCCAAGCGCGGTTCTGTTTGTGGGCTTCTAGCCTCGGCAAATAGGCTTGCGCGAAGGTGTGCAGGGCGGCGGTTCGGTGGTGGGCGGCCAAGGCTTGGCGCATGGGGCGGGCGTCCGACACGCGCATTCGCAGGGCATCGAAAGGGTCTAACAAGGCCCCAAGCGCCTCTTTCGCGCCTTTGGTCGGCGGATGGGCTTTCGGCAAGCCCGCGGATTTGCCAGATGCGCCAAGGAACAATTTCTCAAACCGTGGCAGCAGGGCCAAGCTTGGGGTCGTGCAATTCAGACGGGCTAGGTTCTGGCCCAAGGCTACGTCTGACTTGCCCGTGCACCCTTGCAATACGGAGGCCACATCTCGCAGCAGGTCGGCCTCCCCGCCATGGAAAACCGCGTCTAGGAGCGTGGCTTCGGTGACGCCTTCGGCCAAGCCGCCTGCCGCGCGTAGCTCGGCGTCAGTGGCGGCAGCGGCAAACAGCTCCTTGCGCCCCAAAAGTTCCTGTAAAAACCCGTCGGTCTCTCCGCCAGAGAAGTGCTGGGCAAAGGCGGCCATGGCGTCGGGGGCCTGAATGGCGACCTCTTCCATGACGTCTTCGCGCAGCGCTTTGGCCGCGCGGTCGTCCATTTCCGCGAAGGCGGGGGATACCCCTGCCTCCAACGGGAAGCGGCGCAATAGGGAGGCGCAGAACGAGTGGATGGTTTGGATCTTCAGCCCGCCCGGTGTCTCGATGGCCTTGGCAAACAAACGCCGCGCATCTGACAAGACGTCGGGGGCAATGTTATCGGCCCCTAATGCCGTCAGGCTGTCGCGCAATTGGGCGTCTGGCATCATCGCCCAGTCGCCCAAGCGTTGGAACAGGCGGTTTTGCATCTCTGACGCGGCGGCTTTGGTGTAGGTTAGGCACAAAATGCGTTGCGGCGGTACGCCGTCCAAAAGCAGCCGCGCCACGCGGTCCGTCAGCACCCGTGTTTTGCCCGATCCCGCATTCGCCGCCAGCCAAGTGGAGGCCTTCGGGTCCGCGGCGGCGACCTGCGCCATTGTGGCTGCATCACGCTTCATTGGCCCACCTCCGTCGTGACGGCTTCATCCGTTTCGTCCCATTCGCCAAAGCGGGCGAGGTGGTCGTAGCTCTGCTCCCACCGGGTTTCAAACACGGCGCGCCGTGACGAGAACCCTTTGTCAGGCTCCATGTAGGCCGCGATCAATGCGGTCAGCTCGTCCCAGATTTTGTCCAAGTCGCCATGCTCAAAGCGGTCCCCTTCCTGCTTGGGGTCGGAGCCAAGCCCAATGTAGTCCGCTTGCAGCACTTTGCGCCGTATTAGACCCTTAAAACCGTCCCGATCCGCAATCGCGGCCAGCAGCGGAAGTTGCTTGTTGAAGTGCTCTCGTTGCGGCTTTGTGGGCAGGGTTCCGGTCTTGTAGTCATAGAGGATCAACGCGCCGTCAGGGGCTTCGTCAATGCGGTCGGCACGACCTTCCAGCGTGAAGTTCAAGCCGTCCAATGCGACGGCGCCCTTTTCCTCTTGGAACTTGGGTCGCGCGAATTGGCGGCGGTTGTGCTCGGTGGTGACGAACCAAGGGGCGACGCGGGCCAAGCTTGCCTTCCACATTGCGCGGGTCGCGGGCCATGGCACTTTTTGCTCAAACACCTCGGCCGCCATGGTCAACAGGATCTCCACGGCATTGTCGGGCAGGTGGCTTGCGGTGTCTTTGATGAATTGGTCAAACACGTCGTGCAAGGCCAAGCCGCGCAACGGCGCGTCGGCGGAGGCATGTAAATCATCCAGCGGGCGCAGGCGCAAAACGTAGCGGGCATAAACCGCGTAAGGGTCGCGAATTAGGGTCTCAACCTGTGTCACAGGCAGCGACTTTGGGCGTGCCTCAATGGGTGGAATTGGCGAGGGGCGCATTGCGGGCGGCGTGTCCGCGCGTGGGCGATCAAGGGCCTCGGCCAGCTCGATCCATTCAGCCCCACGCTCACGCATGGCGTCTAATGCTTGTGTGCCGCCGTCCTTCAATCCGTTGAGCAGGTTGGTCAGGCGATTGATCCAGCGCGATGGCACGGTTTCAGAGTCCGCGTTCCGCCTCGCACGGGTCAGCCACACCTCTGGTGCCGCAATCGCTTGTTGGAAGTCATGCGCGGATAGCCCAATCCGGCGGTCCGGCAATAGCAGCCCCGCGTCGCGGCGCATCTGTCGGTTTAGCCACGGGTCGGGCTTGGGAAGTTCCGGCCAAATGCCGTCGTTCAATCCGGCAAGGATCACCATATCCGCGCCCTGAACACGCGCCTCTAATGTTCCCCAAATCATGATGCCGGTGTGCGGGGCATTCGGGTCGCGCACCTCGTGGCGGTTCAAGACGAAGTGCAAAAAGTCGCCGTAGTCCGCGCAGCTCATGTCACCACCGGCGTGCGCGGCATCGCGCATCTCGGTGATGGCGCGTGTGGCCTCTTCGCCGGTGGCCTTGTCCCACAAAGCGCCCGCACCATCCGCATTGGGGCCAGCGCATAGGCGTTCGGTCAGGGCGATATGGTGCTCGGTCAGGTCGGCCAGCTCGCCCGCCTCACTGTTGGCGAAGGCGTCGAAAATATCCCACAGCCAATTGGCCCATGCCTGAACGTCCTCGTCCGATTTTCGCGCCGCGGCCCACGCGAGAACGTCGTCGCGGGTCGGGAACGGGGGGCCGCCGCGCAGCAGGCCCAGCTCCATGTCGCGGGTGTGCTTCAGGTGACCCCCACGCATGCTCGCCGCAACCAAAGGGTGCTTCAAAAGCGCCAGCAGTTTGTCAGAGGCCAGCTTGCGCCCCATCACCTCCGCCGTGTGGCGCAATATGCGCCCGCTCGGCGTTTGGGACAGCGGGATGCCCGCGCTGTCGTCCGGCTCAATCCCCCAGCGTTGCAATGCGGCGGTCACTTGGCGTGTGAGCATCCTGTCGGGGGAAATCAGTGCCGCACTTTTCCCGTCCTCGGCGGCCTTGCGCAGTCGCAACGCGATGGCCAAGGCTTCTTGGCGCGGGGTCGGGGCTTCTAGCAAGGTGACTGCGCCGGTGGCCCCCGCCAAGTCGTCCAGTTTTGGGCCTTCAACAAGCCATTCGTCGGTGACCGGCGCGGGGCGCATGGCCAAGGACACCAATGCGTTGCGCGGCGGCGAGGCTGCGGGCGTTTTCGTCCAAAGCGGCACGTCGTCTTTGGTGATTTCCATCGCACGCATCAGCGCATGAAAGCGGTACTGCGGGTGATCCTCGCTGACCAGTTCATCGTCCAGTTGCGCCCATACCCGCGCGGGCATGTCAGTGTCGAACCCGGGCAGGATCACCGCCCCTTGGGGCAGCTTGGCGACGGCCTCCATCAGCAGGCGTGTCGTGCCCCGCGATCCGGTGGAGCCTGCGATAATGATCGGGTGGCTCGGCGGGGTTTGTTCCCACCGCGCGATCAGCCGGTTCACCACCACACGTTGTCGGGCCTCGGCGTTCAAGGGGGCGTCGGAGCCGAAGTATTTCGTCACCAATTGCAGGAACTTCTGGCTACGTTCCCAATGGGCCGAATGGCGCTCCACATCCAGATCTGCCAGCGCCTCAGGGTGGATGCCTTCGCCCTGCATTTCCTCCATCAATCCGGCAAGGCTGTCAGCCAGATCAAAGGTGTGGGATTTCGCGGCGAAGTCTTTCTCAGTCTCGATCAGTCGGCGGACCAGTTGCGCCAGCTCCAAACGCCGCACCAATGGGTTCACCGCATCAGGGACTTCGGCACCAATGTCATCGCGCCCCAAGTCAGTCACCAGTTTCAACTGCGGCAGAAAGCTCGCGCCCGAATGCGCGAATAACGATCGAATGCGGCGCTGCATCCGCGCGGTGTTCACGAACAGCTGCACATGCGCCATCTCATGGGGCGCGCGGTCCTTCATGCGGCGGCGCAACCCGTCCACCAAGCTCGCGGGGAAGTCGACGCCCATAGGCAGCGCAAAGGCGCGGGGGTGCTTGATCGGGTCAAACATCGCCGTGTTGTTCCAACATGGCTTCGGCCAATGCTATGCCCTCGGGGGTGCCGACATCGGCCCAATATCCGGGGTACTCAACGCCGAACACGCGCTTCTCTGGCATCATCTGGTCCCACAAAACGTTCAGCGAGAAGCTGGCCTCTGGTATCAATACCAACCCATCCGTGTGCAGGATTTGTGCGCCTGTGTAGACCATGCCGCTTGCGTCGCGCGTTAACCGTCCGCTGGCGTCGGCGGCAAAGTTTCCGGCGCGGGTGTAGCCCACAGTTCGCTCCAGCGGGACGAGCAGTAGTAGCGCACCCATTTGCGTCGGGTCCCACGTGTCTTGCAGGCAGTCCAGTGGGTTCGGCCCGGCCCAAACCGCGTCCGAATTCAAGGTGAAAACGGGGTCAGTCCCCAGCAGCGGTAATGCGGCTTTCAACCCACCGCCGGTTTCCAAAATGTCGGGCCGCTCTACCAAGACTTGGGCGTCGTCGTGTGCCGCTAAATGCGCTTCGACCATGTCCGCCTTGTAATGCGTGTTGACGATTGCCCGTGCCGAGACCCCACGGGTTGCGGCCAAGGCGTGATCCAGCAAGGGGCGTCCGGCGACCTCGATCAATGGCTTGGGGCGGTCATCGGTCAAGGTGCCCATGCGGGTGCCAAAGCCGGCGGCAAAGACCATAGCGGCGGTCGGGTTAGTCATGCGCCGCAGCCTTGATAGTTGCGATGATCTTAGGGGTTGGTGTGGGGACATGCGTGGTAATGAAATCGCGCAATGCGCTCAGATTTGGGTGGGATAGATCACCCATCAGATTGTCCCAAACCCGAGGCATTAAATCCGGATAATTCGGCTTCTTGTCGCGAACGCAAAGGCGGGCAAAGACACCCAGAATACGCAGGTTCCGCTGAGCCGAGCAGGCTGCATATGCGGCACGAAATGCGGTATCATCCTCGCCCGTTTGGTCGATGTAGTAGGCCAACACATCGCGCTGCACATCCTCGGTCACATCCCGTCTGGCATCTTTCAAAAGGGAGGCCAGATCATAGGCGGGATGTCCCAGCATAGCATCTTGGAAGTCCAGCAAACCCACCCGTGCAGCGCCTTCGCGTGTAGGCAGCCAAAGCAGGTTTTCGGCGTGGTAATCGCGCTGCACCAGCACTGTGTTGCCGATCATCAAGCGGTCTAGCATGTCGCGCACCAATTGTTCGTACTCGGCGCGAAGAGAGCCGGGCGTGTCACGTCCGGTGGCCTGTGGCATGTACCAATCTGTGACCAGCATCGCGGTCTCCACCATGGCTTGCGCGTCGTAAGGAGCAAGCTCGGGTGCGGATGCTTTTTGTGCGACGATCAGCGCATCTATGGCGGCTTTGTACAGTTCTAACTCGAGGCTGGGTTCAGCGGCCACCGCATGGGCGAAAAGCGCGTCGCCTAGGTCTTCGATCAACAAAAAACCGTGCTGCGCATCTTCTGCGTAAATTGTCGGCGCACTCAGCCCCAATCCGTTTAGGTGTCGTGCGATGGCCGTGAAGGGTCGCACGTCCTCGCCCTTCTCGGGTGGGGCATCCATCAAAACTGCAGGGGGTTTGCCATCCGCTCTCACACGCTCGTATTTGCGGTTGGATGCGTCACCTGCCAAAGGCGAGCAGATGCCGGTTTTCCAGTTGGTCGTGGCAAGAAATGCCCTTGCTAAATCGCTTCGGGATTGGGTCATTTCTGTATGGGCTCCATCGCTTGCTTCAAGCGGGACATAAGTGGTTCGGGGCCCGTGATTTGGGCCGCGCGCCGGTCCAGGTCATCTGCGTCTGGGATCAGGGTGATTTCAATGGCCCCGTCGGGTGTCAACTCGCCCAGTCGATCAGGCCATTCAATCAGGCTCAACGCGTGCTCGAAGGCTTGCTCTAGGCCCAACTCAATCAACTCATCTGGGTTGGTCAGGCGGTAAAGGTCGGCATGCCAGACTTCCAACGCGCCCAATTCGTAGCATTGAACTAATGTAAATGTCGGGGAGGGGACGTCTTCGATAGTCCCGTTTTGCACCATCAGGGCCTGAATGGTGGCGCGGGCAAGGTAGCTTTTGCCAGCGCCTACAGGGCCGTTTAGCAATACACACATCCCCGCTTTCGCGAGACCCGCCAGCGCCGTAGCTAGGGCAGATGTTGCTTGCGGGGACGCTAGATCCAAATCCCATTGGCTTAGGGTGCTTGGGGCATTGCGTATAGATGTGGCGGGCGCTGTCATGACGTGCAGTCTTACGCCAACGGACAGCGCCTTCAAGCCATGATCAAGAAGAAACCGACGCCAGTTGTTTCGCTTGTGTGGAGGATTGCGCTGGTGGTGTGTTCATCTGATGTGTCGGAGAGAAGGAAACCAGCGTTGCCCCTCCGGCCAATGGCTCGAAACTGCAGGTTACCAATTTCCCATTTGACAGGGTGGCAGTGTCGGACCATTCGCTGCGCTCGCCGCGCTGACCGACAAAGTCTCGCGCGTCGCCCCACATTGGGCTGGGGTTGCTGTTGGCCTGCCAAAGACGGGTCGCGTCCGTGATGTTTAACTGGCTTAACGTGTCCTCTGGGTCGGTTTCCCAAAGCTCGTGATAGGCGGCGTTGGTCATGGAGATCATGCCGTCGTCACCAAATACCGCCAGCGCTTCCGGCAAATGGTCCAATAAGGTCTGGTTCATCGACAGTTCGCGGCGGAATTTACGTGTCAGGCTCATCTCGGCGGTGATGTCTTCTAACAGAAATGCTATCGCACCTTCAGGATGGGGTCTGCCGGTTATGCGATAGGTTTGTCCCGAAGGAAGCGCCCATGTTTCGCAGTAGGTGCCCTCGGCGACGGATTCTTCCAGCTCGGTGATTTTCTTGCGCCAATCCGCGAAGTTGCGGCGTTCAGGCAGCATGCGCTTTTCTCGCATTTGGTTGATGAAGTCATAGAGCGTCGGTCGGGCAGTCAGCCAGCTGGCCTCTAGGTTGGTTAGTTCCATTAGGGCGGGGTTGAACATGACCAATGATCGGGTGTGATCAAAGATCGCCAACCCAATGGGGAGGGCCGCAAAGGTTTGGGTCAATGTCTGTACGAAGCTGCGCAAGGATTCTTCGGCTTTCACGGTGGTGCCAACATCGCTTGCGAAGTTGATCGTGCCACTGTCATCTCCAAATCGGGCGACTTCATAGGTTCTTTGCTCGCCGGAGGTCATGGCCAACGTGGTCCGCTTTAACTGAGCGGGGTCGCCATTCACGGTGATAGGGCCGCCGTGAAACAGTCGGGGGGGCGGCCATGATGTTGCGGCATCAGGGATGTCTGCGGTTTCGGCGGCTTTCGTATAGGCATTGTTCGCCCAGCTGACAGTCCCATCCGAGGTTTCGCGCCATGACAGGTAAGGGGCCGCCTCAGCTGTGGCGCGAAGAACTGCAAGCTCGGCGGACATCGCGGTTGCTTGTTCGGTATCCATGAGCGTTTTTCGCGAAAGCGGGGCCTCTATTCCTGAGAGCTGCAATTTTAAACAGCTGCCATGAGCCTCCACATGGAGTACCGCAGGGCCGTTTTGGGTGGCTTCACTTAGGGTGAAGGTTGCGTCGTGGCGCAAAGAATCGTCTAGGCGTTGCTCAAGCGTCGGAAAGACAACGGACAGGCGGTCGATCAATTCGGAGTAAATATCTTGGTCCAGATCTTCCAAGCTTAGGGACCTGCGGGCGCGGTGGCATGCGCCAACAAGCTCCCGATTCTTAAACGTGAATTCCATTTGACGTGGGCTCGCGGGGCGTCTCGTGCCATTTGCTTTGTTGAATGCGTAAAGCGCCATGGCGCCAAGAATGGCCCCCAACACGAGCGTTAATGAAAGTTCGAATAGTAATTCTGCCATCAGTGCCGCCTTTGATGCTGACATTGGTATGCAGAGGAATTGACCGGAGATTCATTAAGGCTTGATTAAATCTCGATGGGTTTATTTTCGCCCAAGGCTTTGGATGGGCCATCTTGTGTTTCGATCAAGGCGTCTGAGGGCCAAATTACCTCGGCAATGGCGCCATAGCGTGGGACTGTGGAGGTTCGCTGGCGATCTGACCCGTTTGTAAACCCAACCTTGGCCCCCGAACGCTCCAAAAGGGTTTTGGCAATGAAGAGCCCAAGCCCCATGCCTTCATATTCGGGTCGGGAGGCGTCTTTCTCCCGCTTGCCGCCGCGTTTGATGAAGGGATCACCTATTCGGCCAAGCAAATCATAAGGGTAGCCAGGGCCGTCATCGAGAACGCGCAAGGTGACGTCTCTATCTGTCCATTTCACCTCAACCCAAACATTAGCATCGGCAAAATCTACGGCGTTCTGGACGAGATTGCGCAGGCCATGGATTACTTCTGGGCGGCGGTAAGCGTTTGGCATTCTTCCAGAATTAGGGGTCCCTGATCCGAACTTGAAATGTACACTCTTGCCACGGTTCATATGTGGCTCGGCCGCTTCTTTCACCACCGAGCTTAGGGGCGCGGTGTGCAAGTGCAGGTCGTCTTTACCCGCACGACCCATGGATTGCAGAATGTCGCGGCACCGGTCAGCCTGATCGCGAATTAGCTCCGCATCTTCGCGCAGGCTTGGATCGTCCAGTTCGTCCACCAACTCGGCGCTGGCCAGCTTGATCGTGGCCAAGGGGGTGCCCAGTTCATGCGCGGCGGCGGCGATGACCCCGCCTAAGTCGGTTAGCTTTTGCTCGCGGGACAAGGCCATTTGGGTTGCAAGCAGCGCTTTGCTCATGGAGCTTATTTCGGCGGTTACGCGGGCGGCATAGATGCCAAGAAAGCCGATGCCGGTGACCATGGCGACCCAAAACCCCGCAACAAACAGCTGCGGCATTCTCAAAACGAAGCCCGAGTCGCTGCGAAGCGGTAGGTTGTAAAAGACCAACAAGGTCACAAGTGCGATGGCCAACCCTCCAAGAAAGAATGTGGATCGTGCGCGCAGTGTCATGGCGGAGACAGTGACAGGGGCCAGCATGAGCAGGGCAAATGGGTTGTTCATCCCTCCGGTTAGATACAGAAGGAAGGCCAACTGGCTGATATCGAAAAGCAGGGTGACTAGGACTTCGGCTTCGGGAAGGCGTCGGTTCTCGGGGTAGACGATCTGGGCCACAATATTTGTCAGAACCGAGGCCCCAATCGCCAAAAAGCAAAGGCCAAGCTCGACTTGGAGATCTAGGTAAAAACTTGCGACGCCTAGGGCGAAGGTTTGGCCGATGGCTGCGAACCAGCGCAAGATAATGAGCGTGCGCAGGCGGACTACGCCATCGCGTGCGCTACCTGTTGAGAGGTTAAGCGAGGTCTCTTTCATCGCGAAGATTTGAGCGTTAGCGTCATAATGACCGATTGATACATGTGGCGGGATCGTGGATCAACTAACGGTATGATTTCTCTTGCGGAGTACCCCATGAACAAAATCTATTCGGCCACAGCACTTGGTCTTGTCGTCGCAATGTTGGGTGGCACTGCGGCCTATGTGCTGCTCAATCGCGGTGCAGAGGACGAATTCGCGTCCTGTAGTTCTTCGGCGATTGCTGGCGGGGATATTGGCGGCCCCTTTGAGTTGGTGAGCGAAACTGGCGCGACAGTAACTGATACTGACGTCATAACTGATCCAACGTTGGTGTACTTCGGCTATACGTTCTGCCCAGACGTCTGCCCTTTGGATACTGCTCGAAATGCGTCGGCATTGGATATTTTGGCGGACATGGGTGTTGATGCGGGTGCATTGTTCATCTCCATCGATCCGGAGCGCGATACGCCCGAAGTGGTGGGTGAGTATACTGATGTGATGCACCCTAAAATGCTGGGGCTTACAGGGTCGGCCGAGCAAGTCAAAGCCGCATCTCAGGCATATAAAACCTACTACAAAAAGCAGCCGGGTGATCCTGATTACTATCTCGTGGACCACTCAACCTTCACGTATCTGGTGTTGCCCGAGAAGGGCTTTGTGGAGTTTTTCCGCCGCGACTCCACGCCAGAGCAGATGGCCGAGACGGTCGCTTGCTACGCTGGTGCAAGTAGTTAATGTCGCATGTTGGGCGGCGCGGTAGTGTTTGACGCCGCACCCATTTGCAACCTACACCTTGTGTAAGCGAATGCTGCGGAAGGAACATGTGATGGTTGAAAATGCGCTGAAAGAGATTGGCGATGACAACACTTTGCTGCTCGTAGACGACGATGAGCCGTTTCTACGCCGATTGGCCCGCGCCATGGAAAAACGCGGTTTTGCCGTAGAGACCGCCGAGACCGTAGCTGCTGGGCGCGCAATCGCAACGGCCCGCCCACCCGCTTATGCTGTGATCGATTTGCGGCTTGGGGATGGGAACGGCTTGGATGTGGTCGAAGTGCTGCGTGAGAAACGCCCTGACGCCAAGATCGTGGTGCTGACCGGATATGGGGCCATCGCCACCGCTGTGGCTGCGGTGAAAATCGGGGCCACTGATTACCTGTCGAAACCCGCTGACGCCAATGATGTGACCAATGCGCTGCTGGCAACCGGTGACGAGTTGCCGCCGCCGCCAGAAAATCCAATGTCTGCGGATCGTGTGCGCTGGGAGCATATTCAACGTGTCTACGAGCTATGCGACCGCAACGTCTCCGAGACCGCGCGCCGCCTAAGCATGCACCGCCGTACGTTGCAGCGCATCCTTGCAAAACGGTCGCCTAAGTAATGCGTGCGGTGCTGGCGGTGTTGGTGCTGGCAGCCTGCGCACCCACTGTGCCAAGCGCTCCGCGCCCTGATCCCATACCGTTCACGCTCGACGCTGCTGGTGTACAGCTGTCTGATCGGACGCAACGGATCGACTTCGGACGCACGGATCACTCCACCATTCCCGCAATGAGCAAACTGGTCGGTGCGAAGCCCGCCGCGTCGCAAGACTGCGCAAACGGCGGGCAGCAAGTGGAATGGCCCGATGGGACGGTATTGGTGTTCGCGAATGGGGAATTTCGCGGCTGGGTTTCCGCCACGAGTCGCGCTGGGGTTAGCTGCTAGCCACACCTGCGATCATCGACTTAAGGTCCGCATCTACCACAGGTAAGGCCCGTGTGTCTCAGTGCGTCGGCTGACGCCGTCACGCCGTTGCGCGCGGGGGCTGCGAATATAGCGGTCGGCGTGATCTTTCAGGTGGTCGGGAAACTCTTTGCGCTCTTCAATTGCGCGAAGAATAACGGAGGAAAGTAGGTTAAGCATTCTTTTAGTCCTTCTATGAAGTGATGCCTGACTATCCGCCCCTTGCCTTTGCAATGCACGTCAGTATGATTTCCATCATGTTAGCTCAACTTTCAATTGCCTGATGGATTGGCGTGACATTCCATCCCTAGCCGCGCTGCGGGCGTTCGAGGCGACGGCCCGTTTAAGCAGCTTCTCCGCTGCCGCCCGAGAGCTGAACGTCACCCATGCGGCAATTGCCCAACACGTGCGCGGGCTGGAGACAGAGTTCGGGTGCGAGTTGGTATTTCGGCAAGGCGCGGGCATGGGGTTGACCGAGGCTGGGCGGGCGTTGTCGGTGTCCCTAGGGGACGGGTTTTCCACCATCGCGTCGGGCGTGCGGGATTTGCGGGCGGCAACCCAAGGTAGACCGCTGACAATCGGGATGACCCCTACATTTGCCGAGAACTGGTTGATGCCGCGTATCGGCGCATTCTGGAGGGAGCATCCCGAGATCGAGCTGTCCCTACAACCATCACACACAGTTGTGGACATGCGTCGTGACGGGCTTGATTTGACTATTCGCTATGGTCGCGGGGTTTGGCCCGGGCTGGAGGCCCAGATGTTGGTTAACGCCAACTATGTGATTGTGGGTGCGCCGGAGCTTGCGGCCAAAGGTGCAGGTGGCACCATGAAGGAGTTGAACGCGCTGCCTTGGGTGTTTGAAACCCATCGGCCCGAACAGCAGGTGTGGGCGCAGGAGGTCGGGCTGGATTTATCGCACAGCTCAGTCACCAAGGTGCCGACAAATGCCATGGTCCTATCTGCCGCCAGATCTGGTGCAGGATTGTCGATCCAAGGCCGTGCCTTGGTAGAGGCTGACTTGAAACGTGGCAGCTTGCTGTGTCTTCACGAGGCGCCGCTGTCCGCCTTAGGTTACTATTTGGTCACCCGTCCGGTGGCGCGTAGTGAGGGATTGAAAACCTTCATTCGCTGGTTGAAGGCCGTTGCGGAGTAGAGCTTCGTAAGCCTAATCAAATCAAAATCAGCGGGGTTTTGATGTGATTGAATTTACGGTTTCATAACAGGTGTAAACGTCAAACGGGATGGGCGCTGTTGGCGCTGGCTCAATTGGTTAACGCGCATATTTGTAGGGTAACCCATGGGTTACCTCCAACTCACCCGCTGGTCATCCGGTTAGTCGGGTCGTCCTGGTTCATCTGGGTTGTCGCTAAACAATGCGATCTTATTTCCATGGGGGTCGCGTAGGTAGCCAACATAGAAATGAGCGCTATACGAGGCGCGAAAATCAGGTTGCCCCTCGTCGAAACCACCAGCACTAAGCCCTGCTGCGTGAAGGTCGCGAACTTGTTTTTGACTGCGTGCGGCAAAGGCGACCATGGAGCCGTTCCCAGCCGAGGCGCCTTCGCCATTGAAGGGGGATTTGACGTAGAAATCTGGTGACACAGGAGGCGTCCCATCGGGCACGGGCAATATGTAGCTTAGATCACCTTGATACTCTTCCAGCCTGTAGCCAAGGGCTGGTAGAAACGCAGAATAAAACCGCTCCGCGCTGGCGATGTCGTCCGCGCCTACAGTGACATAAGCTATCATCGGGTGTCGGCTTTCCCCAGTTCCATCCGCTTGTGGACGCGATCTACTGGCGTTCCATCGCTGAGCGGCACGGCGCGGGTGACCGAATGGTCCTTGAAACCCACCTTAGAATAATAGGCCAAGCCGCCGGTGTTGTCCCCGCGAATGGTGGCGTCCAGCAGGGTGTAGCCTGCGTCCTTGCAGCACCTCAGCGTTTCCTTGAACAAGGCCGAGCCGATGCCGCGCTGCGTGGTTCCGGCCTGCGCGAAAGTGGCGATCATCCCCATGCCATCGGCGTCGGGGTTCATCCATTGAAAGCCCACAACTTCGCCATCAGCCTCGGCCACATGAATGAATGTGCGGTTGTCTTTAGGGGTGATGAAGCGGTCAAAGAACTGGGCCTCTTTGGGGGCCTCATAGGCGGTGGTGCCGCCAATCGCGATGACCTCGTTCAAAATGTTGGTGATTGCGGCGCGGTCTTGCGGGGTGGCTTTGCGAACGATCATAATGCCTCCGATAGCGTTTCGAACCGCTGAATAAACTCGGCCTTCACCTCCATCGGGGGACGGGGAACCAGCGTGTTTGGCAACGGGACTTGGCCGCTTGGGGTGCCGAAAAGCTTGTTGCTTTCCTCCACCGAGAAGCCTGCGATTTGCGTCGCCTCCAGCCACGCGGACAGCTTGTCGGCCTTCTTGATCTGCTTCTTCACCGCGACGGGAATAGCGGCGGGCAGGCCAAAGCGGATATGAATAGCGGCGGTAAGGCGGTCGTCTAGCTCCTCATACCCCGGCCCCACGGATGCCTTCACGGGTGAGATCATATCCCCGATCACATATTCCGGCGCATCATGCAGCAAGGCGGCCAATTGCCACTTCACCGGCGCCTTGGGGTTGGCAGCGGAATAGAGACGCTCCACCAGCACGGAATGCTCGGCCACCGAGTAGGCGAAGTTGCCCATTGTCTGCCCATTCCAGCGGGCGACGAAGGACAATCCGTGTGCGATGTCCTCGATTTCGATGTCCATTGGCGTGGGGTCCAGCAGGTCCAGCCTGCGGCCAGATAGCATCCTTTGCCATGCGCGGGGTTGTTTCATAGGGCGGCCCTTTGTTGCGTGTTGTTTTGTTCCACGGGCATCAGGCGTTGTCGAGAGGGGTGTGGGGTGCTATTTGCCCAATAATCACCGATTGCAGGAGCAGGTCACATGGCCAATGACTACGTAGTAAAAGACATCAACCTTGCGGAATTTGGCCGTAAGGAATTGAACATCGCAGAGACAGAAATGCCGGGCCTGATGGCGTTGCGCACCGAGTACGGCGAGGCAAAGCCTTTGGCCGGATCGCGTATTGTGGGCTCTTTGCACATGACCATCCAAACCGCCGTTTTGATCGAAACACTCGTTGCTTTGGGCGCGGATGTTCGCTGGGCGTCCTGCAACATCTTCTCCACGCAAGACCACGCGGCAGCAGCAATTGCGCAATCTGGCGTGCCGGTATTTGCGATTAAAGGCCAAAGCTTGGAAGAGCATTGGGACTACCTCGATAAATCCTTCATGTTTGAAGACGGCCCGAACCTGATCTTGGACGATGGCGGCGACGCAACATTGTACATCTTGCTGGGTGCCCGCATTGAGGGCGGCGAAGCGTTCGGCGTTCCTGAGTCCGAAGAAGAAGAGGCGATCCAAGCGCAGATCAAGAAACGCATGGCGGCGACGCCGGGCTGGTTCACCAAGATGCGCGACCAGATCAAAGGCGTCTCCGAGGAGACAACAACCGGCGTTCACCGCCTGTATGAATTGGTGAAGCAAGGCCAGCTGCCGTTCCCCGCGATCAACGTGAACGATTCTGTCACCAAGTCGAAGTTCGACAACAAATACGGCTGCAAAGAATCTCTGGTAGACGGCATCCGCCGCGCCACGGACACCATGATGGCCGGCAAAGTTGCGGTTGTGATGGGCTACGGCGACGTGGGCAAAGGCTCTGCGGCGTCCCTGAGCGGTGCTGGTGCGCGTGTGAAAGTCACCGAAGTTGACCCGATCTGCGCATTGCAGGCCGCGATGGACGGCTTTGAAGTTGTGTTGCTGGAAGACGTTGTTGGCGACGCCGACATCTTCATCACCACCACCGGCAACAAGGACGTGATCCGCATCGAGCACATGCGCGCGATGAAGGACATGGCGATCGTTGGCAACATCGGTCATTTCGACAATGAGATCCAAGTGGCCTCGTTGAAGAACCACAAGTGGACCAACATCAAAGAGCAAGTGGACATGATCGAGATGCCATCCGGCAACCGTCTGATCCTGCTGTCCGAGGGTCGTTTGCTGAACCTTGGCAACGCCACTGGCCACCCGTCCTTCGTGATGTCCGCTTCCTTCACCAACCAAGTGTTGGCGCAGATGGAATTGTGGAACAACAACGATTCCTACAAGAACGACGTCTACATCCTGCCGAAGCATTTGGATGAGAAGGTGGCGCGTCTGCACCTTGACCGTATCGGCGTTAAATTGTCGAAGCTGGACAAAGAGCAGGCCGACTACCTTGGCGTGCCACAAGACGGCCCGTTCAAACCAGAGCACTACCGCTACTAAGGAGGCGGCGTTATCGCCACTTTACGCATATTGCTGAACATTCTAGGCGCCATCGCGGTTTTCGCTGCGATGGCGTTTGGCGTTCACTGGGCCTTTACGGACCCGCAAAGCCTTGTGCCACGCGAATGGAACCCTTTGCGCGAATTGGTGGTCAGCGATCCGGTGACGCCGGTTACCCACTTCAAGCTGCGCCGTGTGTGGGATGATCCTGATGCTTGCCTCAGCTTGCTGTCGCAATCGGGGCAGTTCGAGAGCATGTCGCCACTTGTTGGATCGGATGAGCGTTGCGGCATTGCGAACCGAGTGAAACTAACTGGCGTCGGGGCTGCAAGCATCCGCGGTGTCGAGACAGCGTGCCAAACAGCCCTGAGGCTGGCCATGTGGGAGCGGCATGGGGTGCAACCCGCTGCACAAGAGCATTTAGGCCAAAGCGTGCGCGAATTGCGCCACATCGGCAGCTACAATTGTCGCGCTATTCGTGGGGCAACAAACCGGATGAGCACGCATGCCACGGCCGCCTCCATCGATATTCGCGGGGTGGTTTTGGAGGATGGCACAACAGTCGATCTATTGGCGGGTTGGGAAGGCAGTGAGGGGGCACAAGGCTTCATGCGGGCGATCCGCGATGCGGGGTGCGAGTGGTTCTCGACTGTTCTGGGACCTGAGTTTAACGCGCTTCATGCGGATCATTTCCATCTTCAAAATCAGGGATGGGGGACGTGTCGTTAAGTCAGTTCTTGCTTGCGGGGAAAAGATAGTGATTTTTTCCTTTGGATTGGCTGGTTTAGTACGTATTGTCCGCTTGAAGGCCCGGTTGGGGCCTAATACAGGGCCATAGTGGCCGATCATTGGTGGGAGATATTCAATGGGAAAACGTGACGAATTGATCGCGGTTTATGCAGACGATCTGAAAAACAAATGCGGCATGACGCCTGATATGGACCTGTTGACTAAGGTTACTATCGGTTGTGGTCCAGCGATCTACAATGCTGACGCTTCTACAGTCGCCGGTAGCCAGCCTGCAGAACTTGAAACGGTTAAAAACAACTTCCTGATCAAGAAGCTTGGCCTGTCCGACAGCCCACAGCTGATGGAAGCAATCAACTCGGTTATCGAAGTTTACGGCAAATCCGAGCGCAACAAGTACCGCGCTGTGGTTTACTACATGCTGACAAAGCACTTCAACAAAGAGTCCGTGTACGGCTAAGCCTGCGAACCTTTGTAAAGACTTGAGCGCCCGCCGGTTTTCCGAGCGGGCGCCTTGCATTCTAGGCCGACGTCTAGGAAAAATTGAGCGAAATGGGGCTCGAATTGCGCGGATAGTTTATTTGTAATGTTTCCGCGAGCAGGCTAGGCATAAGGTGCTGAGCCATCGAGGCCAGATCAGTTTCACAGTCACGTGGTGCGAGAAACCAAACGCGTGGGGTTAAAGAGGGTTCCGTGGGGGCGGGACCCTCTTTTTGTTTGTCTGATGTCGCTTGGCTACGCCTAGAACAGGCCTAAGACCAACCCGATGATCGCACATCCGAAGGTCGCATAACCGCCATCGATAAGCGTTAACTTGAATGGGCGCCCGCCGTAGCCGTTATTGATCATGATCCACGGGGAGATAAAGAATAGCCCGATGCCTAGACCTGTTACCAAACCTGATACGGGCGCGTCGATGCCGGAGGCGGCGAACACGTGCCGCATCATTCCGGCAACGAGTATCATAGCGGCCCCAGCCATTATGTAGGGCGTCATAGTCTGGTTCTCGGGCTTGCCATTAGGGTCAATCTTTATGCCCGCGGCTTCGGCCCACGGCTTGGCAAGCGCCATGTACCAGACTGCGCCAAAGGCAAACGCCGCAAAAGCTGCCAGAATTACTGAAAATAGGCCCATAATTAGTTCTCCTGAATAACCGTCTCAGGAAGATAGCAGGGGCAGTGAGATTTGCCCAATGTTTCGTATGAGTTGGGGCGTTACTCGAAGTACTCTGAATGCTCTTGCTGGATACGCCCGATAAAGGCATCGAGGCGACCTAGGTGCTTGCGAATGGCGTGATCCAAGGCCGCGGTATCATTGTCATCAAGTGCTGCAATAATGCGCCGGTGGTCTGCCAACAGGACGTTCATCTCGGTGGGTTGTTCAAGCGACAAGCGCCCAAGGCGGTCTACACGGGTTTTCATCTCAGAGATTATCTCAAACGCGGTCTCAAAGCCTGCGGCGACACAAAGCGCGTTGTGAAACTCCAAGTCCAGCTCGTGGAACCTATTGGTGTCTTTTGTCGGAATGGCCTTAGCCTGCTCGTCCATAATGTCGCGAATGCGGGTGGTATCTGTTTCCGGCCATTTGACGATGGCATTTCGCAGAACCTCGACCTCGATTGCGGTGCGGATGAAGCGGGCATGAGCGATGCCATTGGCGGAAAACTTACGTACCACGGTGGCCTTTTGGGGCCGAATTAGAAGCAAATCCATGTTGCCCAAACGGGCGAAAGCGTCCCGAACGGGTTGGCGGGAAACCGAGAACTGACTGGCGATCTCGGCTTCCGATATTTTAGTACCCGGCATCAGTTTAAGTGTCACGATATCGCTGTACAACTTGTCGAAGATTTCATCGACGTTTGTGCGACGTTCCAAGTTGATAAACTGTGCCATACAGGTGGTCCTGTCTTAAACGTTATGGCTACGCAAAAGAGCAGCCGTGATTAATTCATCGTCCCACCTTAATGGGGTGCCGTCTTACTCGCTGAGGGACGGCAGCCACAAAGATACTTGAGGAACGAATGTGACCAACATCAATGCACCAAAAATTGCAACATAGAAAGGCCAGATGGATTTCAACGCCTGCTCAATCTTGATCTTACCGACCGCACAGCCAACGAAGAGGCAGGTGCCAACCGGCGGAGTACAAAGACCCAAACCAAGGTTGATAAGCATCATGATACCGAACTGCGTTGGATCCATCCCCAAGCCCTTAGCGATAGGCAGGAAGATAGGTGTGCAGATCAAGATCAAAGCTGCCATGTCCATGATCATGCCGAGGATCAGCAAGATCAGGTTGATCATCAACAAGATCATGATTGGATTGTCGGAGATCGTCACCAAAGCCGTGCTGAGCTTGGCGGGAACCTGATACAAGGCGAGCAGGTAGGCGAAAGAGCTAGCAAAGGCGATCAAGATCATAACCATCGCCGTTGTGCGCACGGCACCGGTGACGGATTTGACGAAAGATTCCCAGCTAAGGTCTTTGTAGTAGAACTTCGTGAGAAGCACCGCGTAGACGGCCCCGAAAGCACCGGATTCGGTAACTGTGAAGATGCCGGACAATGTGCCGCCAACGATGATTACAGCCGTAAAGAAACCGGGGATCGCATCGAAGGAGCTGCGGCGAACCTCTGCCCAACCAGGGAATGGCTCGGAGGGGTACTTGTGCTTCACGGATAAGATGTAAGCAGCAATCGCAAGGCAGACGCACATCAGGATGCCCGGAACAACGCCAGCAAGGAACAGCTTGGACACGGAGATACCGCCACCCGCCGCCACCGCGAAGATGATCATGTTGTGGCTTGGCGGGATCACGATGCCCGCGATAGAGGAGGTTACGGTCACGTTGACCGCGAAGTCAGGGCGGTAGCCACGTTCCTTCATCACAGGGATCAACAAAGAACCAAGCGCCGAGATGTCTGCCACAGCGGAGCCGGAGATGCCGCCGAACAACATGCTTGAGAAGATGTTCACCATCGCCAAGCCACCTTTGAGGTGACCGACCAAAGCGGATGCCAACTTAACCAAGCGACCTGCAATGCCGCCGTGGAGCATGATCTCGCCCGCGAAGACGAAGAACGGAATGGCGAGCAGCGAGAAGACCGACACGCCAGCCGTAGCCCGCTGGAAAGTGATGAGCAGAGGGAATCCCTCGTACCAGAATGCAGCGAGGGCCGCGAAACCCATAGCGAATGCAACAGGTGCACCGATAACAACGCCTACGCCGAAGACGCAAAGTAGAATAGCCAAACCCACGCTTAGGATTCCTTCAAGTCAGCTTCCGGCAACCAAGCCGAGAAAGTAAGAATACGGATAAGGCCACGAGAGCCTGCGAACAGAAAGATCAACGCACCACATGACGTGATCGCCAACGTGCGGAAGCTTTCCGGAATTTCAAGCATCGGCAGGTTCGAGTCCCAGCCAAATTGCATCAACGTCACACCTGCGCTCAGCATGATTGCGCCAAAAGCCGCTAGGATGATGTCGATGAAGATAATGATCGTCTTTTGGACCGTGACAGGCATCATATCGCGGAACAGGCTCACGCCGATATGGGTGTCTTCATTCACGCCTGCAGCCGCGCCAACAAATGCGATGTAGCAGATCAGCAAAAGCGCCAGTTGCTCCACCCAAGTTGGGGTCACGTTCAAGACGTAGCGCCCGAAGACCAGCCAGCCAAAGGTGGTAATAAGAACCACGAGCGCGATGGAAGAGATCAGGATGCACAAGGAGCGTACCCAATCTAAAGCCAGCTCTAGGCGCTGAATAAAAGGGGATTGATCCGACATCAGTGTCTCCGAGAGAATTAGAAATTTTAGGGGATAGGTTGTAAAAAGCCCGCCGCACACCATGATGCGGCGGGCTTATCGTAAGGCCAAATTAGTTAGCGTTACGGATCAGGTTAACCAGTTCAGTCAAATCTGGGTTGTCAGCCAAGAAGCCTTCGTAAACAGGAGCCATTGCAGCTTGGAATGGCGCTTTGTCTGCGATTGTGTTCACGATTGTGCCGCCAGCTTGGACTTTTTCCATGCTTGCTGCTTCACGAGCCTGCCACAGCTCACGCTGTTGCAACGCACTTTTGTGACCAGCGTCTTTGAGGATCTCTTGCTGCTCTGGAGTCATTTTCTCCCAAGTCTTCAAGCTCATGCACAGGCATTCTGGGATGATCAGGTGCTCTGTCAGCGAGTAGTACTTAGCAACCTCAAAGTGGTTGGTGGACTCGTAGGATGGTGGGTTGTTTTCCGCACCGTCTACAACGCTTGTTTTGATCGACTGGTAAACCTCAGCGAACGCCATTGGTGTTGCGTTGCCGTCCATGGATTCAACCATTTTTACGAACAAGTCGTTGCTCATAACGCGGATCTTCAGACCCTCAACGTCAGCAGGTGTATTGATAGGGGTCTTGGAGTTGTAGAAGGAGCGTGCGCCCGCGTCGTACCAACCCAGTGGAACCATACCTTTTTTCATCATGCCAGCGCCGATAGCTTCGCCAACTTCACCGTCCATCAGCTCATACATCTGTGGGATGCTTTTGAAGATGAACGGCAGAGAAACAACGTTGGTTTCTGGGATAGAAGTCCCCATTGGTCCAAGGCTGAATTCACCAAAGTCGATTACGCCGAGACGAATTTGCTCGATTGCGTCAGGCTGGTTGCCCAAAACGCCGTTGTGGAATGTTTTACCAGTAACTTCGCCGTTTGTACGCTCAGCTACCTCAGCCATGAAGGATTCCATAGCGATGGAAACTGGGTAATCTTCTACGTGTACGTTCCAGCCACGAAGTTCAGCTGCACCGGCTGTTGTCGCGGCGACTGCAACGCAACCGCCAACTACGGCGCTGGCTACAGTAGTGTTAAATTTAGATACAAAAGTCATTCGATCCTCCCTGATCGCTTGGTGTTCGCGTATTGACGCCTGTCCGACGAGACTCGCTCTCCCCAGCGCGACGTCAACTGCATAATGTATTCTAGTATACCAATGAAAATTTAGCGTCAAATTGTTTGCGATCACTTTATTTCAGTGAATTGATTTTAAACGAAATTTCTATTCGTTTTGCCGGCTTTGCAAGCCCAGTTGTTAGGCGCGAGGAGAATCTCTGAAATTCAAATGTGGCCAATCAAGAGAATCCTTATGACAAACCGCCCAACTCGCAGATGATGTCCCACTCGGCTTTGGTGACTGGTTGCACAGACAGGCGCGAGCTTTTGACCAGTGCCATCTCATCCAGCCTGTCATCGGCCTTGACCTGATCAAGGTGCACGCCGCGCTTCAAAGGCTCGATGGCTCTGATGTCCACGCAGTCCCACCGGTCATCATCGGTGCTACTGTCGGGATGGGCCTCGGCGCAAACCTCCACAATCCCTACGATCTCGCGATCCTTTTGGGAGTGATAAAAGAATCCGCGATCCCCAAGCTTCATTTCCCGCATGTAGTTACGGGCCTGATAGTTGCGCACACCGTCCCATTCCTCGCCCGCATCCCCTTTCGCGACCTGCTGGTCCCATGACCAAGTGGATGTCTCGGATTTGAACAGCCAGTAGCGCATTACCCGATAACCCTGTTCCATTGTTCCAAGCGAACCTCGGAAAACAGACCCGCTTTGGCGTATGGATCAGCCGCAGCCCAAGCGTGGCCCGCATTCATGTCGGGCAGCTCCAGCACGATCAAAGATCCGTACATATCGCCATTGGCATCCAAGAAAGGGCCAGCCTGCCGCACGCATTCGGAGGACTTAAGGTAGGCTACATGCGCATCGCGGTTAGCCTTACGGGTTTCCAAGTGATTGGGTTTATCGGTGCAGATCAGTGCGATAAGCATAGGGCCATTCCTTTGTCAGCGGCCGCGACAAAAGGAGCGACAGCGCTTGTTCCAGTGTTAGTTTCTCTTCTACCACCCCCGCGACCATTTTGGCGATGGGCATATCAACACCTTTATCTTCAGCCAGCTTCACGATTGCGCGGGCAGTGTGGCGTCCTTCGGTGGTCGCTGTTGGGGCAGGGCCTTTGCCGCCAAGCGACAGGCCGAAGGCAAAGTTCCGAGATTGCTCGGACGCGCAAGTAAGGGCGAGGTCACCAAAACCGGCAAGACCTGCCAAGGTTTCAGGCTTTGCCCCCATGGCAACGGCCATGCGCAACATCTCCGCCATGCCGCGTGTCATCAACGCCGCGCGGGCGCTTTCGCCGAGGCCAGCGCCCATACAGATGCCACAAGCAATAGCGATAACGTTTTTCAACGCACCGCTAAGTTCCGCGCCGATAGGGTCGTCGGATAGATATAAGCGCAGGGTATCCGTGGAGAGGTGCTCCTGCAGTTCCGGCCCGATGTCGCTTTGTGTCGCGATGACAAGGGCTGTGGGCAAGCCGCGTGCGATATCAGCGGCGAAGCTTGGGCCGGTTAGAATGGCGGATGGCGCGTCAACCAGATCATCGATGATTGCCGTTGGCCCGCGTACCGTTGCGAGGTCCACACCTTTACAACATGCAATGGCGGCACGCGGAGCAGGTTGCGTATCCGCGAGATAGCCTGACAGGGATTGCGTTGGCACGGCAAGCAGGAGCAGATCCTCTGATGTGACAGCCAGCTCTGTGGAGAGAGCGATGCTGTCTGGGATCGGCACACCTTTAAGGCGCGGGTTGTCGCGGCTTGCTTGGAACTTATCGACGGATCGGCCCACCAACGTCACGTCGCGGCCAGCCATATCCAAAGCGACAGCCAAAGCGGAGCCAAATGCGCCTGCACCTGCGATTACTATTTTGCTCATGCTTTGGCTCCTTTTTTGCCTGATCCCAACATTGCGGGGGCAGCCGTGTCGAGCGGCCATCGAGGCCGCGCAGTGAGAGTTAGGTCGTCTATAAGTTGCAGGCGGAAGCGCTCCATACCTGCCCATGCGATCATCGCGGCATTATCGGTGCACAGCTTCAACGGCGGGGCGGTGAAGCGGACGCCGTGATCATCGGCAAGTTTAGATAGGTTGTCGCGAATTGTCTGGTTGGCCGCGACGCCCCCTGCAACGGCAATGGCGGGTGCGGCGGGCGCTAGCTCTAGATACTGTGCAAGGGCGCGGCGGGTTTTTTCGGTTAACACGTCCGCGACGGCGGCTTGGAAGCTGGCAGATAGATTGGCCTGATCTTGTTGGTGCAACCCACCTTGGTCAGCAACTAGCGCATCGCGTGCGCGTAGTGCCGCAGTTTTCAGCCCCGAAAATGACATGTCGCAACCCGCCCGATCCAATAAGGGGCGGGGCAGTTTGTGGGACTTGGGATCGCCAGACTTTGCAGCCTCCTCGATGGATGGGCCGCCGGGTTGTGGCAGCCCGATAAGCTTGGCGACCTTGTCGAAGGCTTCGCCTGGCGCATCATCAATCGTGCCGCCGAGGCGTTGGAACTTGGTGGCAGAATGCGCGATCAGGAATTGGCAGTGCCCGCCCGAGACCAAAAGCATCAGGTAGGGGAACGCCAACTGATCTGTCAGGCGGGGCGTCAGGGCGTGGCCCGCTAAGTGGTTAACCCCGATCAATGGTTTGTCAGCGCCAGCCGCTAGGCCCTTGGCGCACATCACGCCCGACATGACGCCGCCGATAAGGCCCGGACCGGCGGTGACGGCGATGGCGTCGATGTCTTTTAGGAGGACGCCGGACGCTTTGAGGGCCGCCTCAACCATAACATCGAGTTTCTCGGCGTGGGCGCGGGCCGCGATCTCGGGGACAACGCCGCCAAAATCGGCGTGCAGTTCTGTCTGGCCGAAGACCTCGTTCGACAGGATTTCGGGCGCTTGGCCGTCCGTTTGACGCACTACGGCGGCGGCGGTGTCGTCGCAGCTGCTTTCGATGCCTAGTATAGTGAGGGAATTCGCCAAGGGTTTGGGCCTGTTGTGCGGGGCTTTGGCAACGGTTAACACCTTTGGCATGGATCAGACAATCCCACCCACCGTGTTGTTGACCCGCCCTAGGGCGGCGTCCGAACGGTTTGCGGCCATGCTACCTGCGCCGGTCCTCATATCCCCAGTGACGCAAACAATTTGGGTGGATGTGCAGCCCTTGTTGTCTGCACCTGATGCGGTCGTTTTTACATCCGAGAACGGCGTTGCAGGATTCGCGAAGGCTCAGGCTTGGCGGGGGCAGGCCTACTGCGTCGGGGATAGAACCGCACAGACTGCCGGGGATGCTGGGTTTGATGCTACCAGCGCCGGCGGTGATGTCGAAGATTTGAAACGCCTGCTTATACAGTGCGCGCAAGGGCAGAGTTTGGTTCACGCGAGAGGGCGTGACGTTGCAGGTGACCTGGGGGATTTGGTTGCTCCGATGGTGGTCTATGAGCAGGTGACTGAACCCCTAAGCGGGGAGGCGCGCGCGATTCTGGAGGGTGTAGATAGGGTGATTGTTCCGTTATTTTCCCCTCGAAGCGCCGCATTTTTCGCTGAACAGTTAACCCGCAGCTTAGGCCGTCAGGTGACCATCGTTGCCATGAGTGACGCGGTTGCGCAGACTTGTAGGGATTTGGGGTTGGTGGTTGCCCAAATTGCAGACAGACCGGACGGCCCATCGATGTTGCGCGCAATTGAAGCGGCACGAAAGTAGGTGTTCTGCTTGAGGGTTAGCAAACTGTTGGTTTAAGGTCGGGCGTGGCGCTCGGTTTGTAAGAGTCGCCCTGCTCATGAAGCGAAGAAGGAATAGGCGCTTGGCACGCAAGAAAAAAACTCCGTCGAAGACCGACGTGTCTGAACAAAAGGCGGATTCGTCCAAGGCGAGCGCTATTTCTGGCGTGGTTAAAGACGCCGAATTTGACGAGCTAGACGCGGCCATGGCCGACACCAAGGTTGAGGGCGTGACATTGGGGGACCCTGATGTCGAGGAAGCCGTCGAGGATGCCGTGATCTCTGATGAGGTGGTTGAGGCCGCCGACGCCGAAACCGACAAAGCAATAGATGCCATTGAAGAGGTTGAGGCGGACGAGGTTGTTGAAGCCGAAGTCGAAGAAGCTGCGGCACCTGTACAGGCTGCCGTCGAGCGTCGCGGCGGCTTTTTGGGCCCTTTGCTTGGCGGTGCGCTAGCCGCAGTGATTGGATTTGGTGGCGCGATCTACTTCAAGGCCGCCGAATGGCCAGTGTTTGGCGGAGGCGACAAGTTTGAGGCCCTGCTGGCCGAGCAATCTGAGAAGATATCGGGACTGCAAGCAGCTCTGGATGCCGCCCAGTCGGAAAATACCGACGCGCGCGCGGCTTTGAGCACCCGTATTGATGAAATCCCAACGCGGGAGGTCGCTCCGTTGCCGGAAGATGTTCAGGCAACGCTTGAAGCGCAACGTGCCGAGATGGAGCTGCTGGAAACCACTCTGGAAAAGATGCGCACCTTGACGCAAGACCAGATTGCATCCGCGCAGGCCCAACAAGAAAACGCGGCTGAAGCCGAAGCTAAGGCGAAAGCGCGTGGGGCCTTGAACGCTTTGCGCACTGCCCTAGAGAACGGCGCGCCGTTTGCTGCGATTGTGCCTGAGGTCGCGGCGGCGGTGGATGTGCCGGAAGTACTTGCTACAAATGCTGAGACCGGCATTCTTACGGCGGCGGCTCTTGAGGAGCAATTCGAGCAAGGCGCCCGTGACGCGCTGTCGGCGTCCTTAAAGGCGACGGCTGGAGAGAGCGCGACCGACAAACTGGCATTCTTTATTAAGGATCAGCTTGGGGCGCGGTCTTTGACGCCTCGCGATGGCGACGACCCTGATGCGGTTTTGTCTCGCGCTGAAGCCGCGATCAAGGCGGGTGATCTGGATGCTGCTTTGAACACCATCGAAGCGCTGCCCGCTGAGGGTAAGGCCGCACTTGAAAATTGGGCAGGGGTTGCCGCGACGCGTCGCGATGCGCTTGCCGCCTTTAACAGCCTCTCAGACGCGCTGAACGCGAATTAGGATAGTTATTATGCTTTGGTCTCTTGTGAAAATTCTCGTGTTTGTGGCCGTCATTGTGGCAATCACCTTAGGGTTGGGCATGCTGCTGGAAACCAGTGGTGGTGTTCGGGTGTCTGTGGCGAATACCGAATTCACCCTCACCCCCTTGATGACGATCATTGGCCTTGTGGTCATGTTGGCCGCGTTCTGGGTTTTGCTCAAAGTGGTCGGCCTGCTGGTTGCGACGTTCCGCTTCCTGAACGGGGATGAGACCGCGATCAGCCGCTACTTCACCCGCAACCGCGAGCGCAAAGGCTACGAGGCGCTGGCGGATGGCTTGATGGCCTTGGCGTCCGGCGAGGGGCGCACGGCAATGGCGAAAGCCGCGAAGGCCGAGAAGTACCTAGCCCGGCCAGAGCTGACCAACTTGCTGGCCGCGCAAGCCGCCGAATCCGCGGGTGATACGAAAAAAGCGCAGACCGTTTACAAGCATCTTTTGGCCGACGAGCGCACCCGTTTTGTGGGGGTGCGCGGCATCATGAAGCAAAGGCTGGCTGAGGGGGACACCGAAACGGCACTTAAGCTGGCGGAAAAAGCGTTCGCGTTGAAGCCAAAGCACGAAGAGACCCAAGATGTTTTGTTGCAACTGCAAGCCAAAAACGAAGACTGGTCAGGCGCGCGCAAGACGTTGAATGCCAAGTTGAAGCACGGCAACCTGCCGCGTGACGTGCATCGCCGCCGCGAGGCTGTTCTTGCCTTGTCGGAAGCCAAGGACATGGATGAAGGCTCTAGTGTTAAAGCGCGTGAAACCGCAATTGAGGCAAACCGCCTGTCGCCTGACTTGATCCCCGCCGCCATATTGGCTGCCCGTGGATACATTGAGCAAGACAAGCCGAAGTACGCTGCGCGTGTTCTCAAGAAGGCCTGGGCGGCACGTCCGCATCCAGATTTGGCTGCCGGTTTTGCCGAGATTGCACCTGATGAGACCCCACAAGCTCGCATCAAGCGGTTTGGGGCACTTACTAAGGCGCTGCCTGACCACGCCGAGACGAAGATGTTGCTGGCTGAACTGAACATTGCCGCCGAGCAATTCCCCGAGGCGCGCCGCGCCATTGGCGACTTGGCAGAAACGAGCCCAACCGCACGTGTGCTGACCATTATGGCGGCGGTCGAACGTGGTGAGGGATCGGATGATGCCGTTGTGCGTGGCTGGCTTACACGTGCGTTATCTGCGCCACGAGGCCCGCAGTGGGTTTGCGATAATTGCCTGAGCGTTCATTCTGTTTGGTCGCCGACATGCTCAAGCTGTGGCAGCCTCGATACGCTGAGCTGGAAGGACGCGCCTGAGACATCGGTGACGATGCCTGCAGGTACAGCAATGTTGCCTCTGATCGTTGGTGCGCCTGAAAACTCTCCCACCGGTGAGGACGCGAAGATCGTATCAGACGACGACGTTGTGGTCGTTGAGGCGAGTGCTGAAGCCACACCTGATGGTGAGGTAGAAAAGGCCAGCTAAGGCTTTTTGAGTTGGGGGGAGGGGCAATCCTCACCCCGATGCCCCTTTAGCGGCCCCAATAGCTCAGCTGGTAGAGCAGGTCCTTCGTAAGGACAAGGTCGGCGGTTCAAGTCCGTCTTGGGGCACCAGTTTGCAATAAATTGACGAGGGTTTGGGGTGCTGTTGCCAGAAGCCTTAGTGAAGTTTTTTGGTCCATGACGAAAGAATCAGGTGATTCTGTTGTCGTATGCGACATATTGTTCAAACTCGGATTTGATACATTTTGAACACGCAATTGGTCGAACTTGAGGCAGTTAGCGCCTCAAGTTATATTTTTATGCCAGTTTTTTCGGCGTATGCCTCTTTAAAACGTAAAAAAAGTATCAACCCTTGCGAAAAAGGTATTTGCTATCACGCGAGGGAAAACGCACCCTAGTGAGTACGGAATTAGATAACCGTGATTTCAGGGAGGAAAACATGAAATCTCTTCGTAACACAGCGCTGGGCCTAGCCCTCGGTGTAGCTGGTGCATCTGTTGCCACTGCCGGTGAGCTGACTATCGCTACTGTAAACAACGGCCACATGGTCGAAATGCAAAAACTCACACCAGAGTTTGAGGCAGCCAACCCAGGCATTACATTGAACTGGGTAACTTTGGACGAGGGCACACTGCGTTCCCGCGTTACTACGGACATCACCACCAAAGGTGGCCAGTTCGACGTCATGACAATCGGCATGTACGAAGCTCCAATCTGGGGTTCGCGCGGTTGGTTGGAAGAACTGACATTCGACGCCGAGTACGACGTTGATGACATCTTGCCAGCTATGCGTGGCGGCCTGAGCCACGAAGGTAAGCTTTACGCTGCACCTTTCTACGGCGAATCGTCCATGATCATGTACCGCAAGGACTTGGTTGAAGCTGCTGGTATGTCCATCGAAGACAACCCAACTTGGGACCACGTTCGTGACGTTGCTAAAGCGATCACAAACAAAGACGAAGGCGTCTACGGTATCTGTCTTCGCGGTAAGCCAGGCTGGGGCGACAACATGGCGTTCATCACGACCATGGCGAACTCCTTCGGCGCACAGTGGTTCAACGAAGATTGGACACCTGCTCTGAACTCCGACGCTTGGAAAGACGCAGTAACCTTCTACGTTGATATGCTCAACGAATCGGGCCCTCCCGGCTCCGAAGGCAACTCGTTCAACGAGATCTTGGCTTTGATCAACGAAGGCAAGTGCGGCATGTGGATCGACGCAACTATCGCGGCGTCCTTCGTGACAGACCCAGGTCAGTCCAAAGTTGCTGACAAGATCGACTTCGCTCAATCTCCACAAAAAGCGACCACCAAAGGTGCGAACTGGCTGTGGGCATGGTCCTTGGCAATTCCTGCCGGCACCAAGCAAGGCGACGACGCTAAGAAGTTCATCGAATGGGCAACATCCAAGTCCTACATCGAGCTTGTAGCTTCCAAAAACGGTTGGGGTGCAGTTCCGACTGGCACACGTCAGTCCACATACGACAACCCTAAGTTCCAAGAAGCGGCTACGTTCGACGAAGCTGAGCTGAAAGCCATCCTGTCTGCTAACCCAGAAGACAGCACACTGAACCCATCCCCATACGTTGGTGTTCAATTTGCTGCCATCCCTGAGTTCCAAGCAATTGGTACAGCTGTTGGTCAACAAATGACTGACGCTCTTGCAGGCAACATCACTGTTGAAGAAGCATTGGCTAACAGCCAAGAAGCTGCTGACCGTGAAATGAAGAAAGCCGGCTACTACTAAGCCCAGGCTAATCTTTAGGGGCGGGGACTTCGGTCTCCGCCCCGATATGAGCGACTAATCCTACTCCATTCCGTTTTCTCGCCAATTGGACCACTCAAGCGCCGCGCGTGTGATGAGTGACGTACCAACCAGGGGGCTATTTCATGAATCCGACACTCGTCAGATGGCTACAAGCGCCAAGTATCTTTGTGCTTCTCGTGTGGATGATCGTGCCACTAAGCATGACGGTCTACTTCTCGACCATCCGGTACAACCTACTGTACCCAGAACGCACAGGCTTTATCGGCCTTGATAACTACCGCTTCTTCGCGACTGACCCATCTTTCGGGCCCGCGTTGATCAACACATTGATCCTCGTTGGTTCGGTTCTTGCAATCACCATCGTGCTGGGACTGGCAATTTCCATCCTGATCGACCGCCCGTTTAAAGGACGCGGCATCGCTCGGGTTATGCTGATCTCGCCGTTCTTCATCATGCCAACCGTTTCGGCCTTGGTTTGGAAGAACATGCTGATGGACCCTAATAACGGGTTGTTTGCTTCGTTTGCCACATCCCTTGGGTTTCAGCCCGTTGAGTGGCTGGCGCAGTACCCATTGTTCTCGATCATCATCATGGTGAGCTGGCAGTGGACCCCATTCGCCATCCTGATTTTCATGACGTCACTTCAGTCCCAAGACCAAGAGCAAAAAGAGGCCGCCACACTGGACGGCGCTGGCTTCTGGTCCCAGTTCTGGAACCTGACGTTGCCACATCTGGCGCGCCCGATTTCTATCGTGCTGCTCATCCAGATGATCTTCCACCTTGCGATCTTTGCTGAGATCTTTGTTACGACCTCTGGTGGTCCGGGCGTGTCGTCGACCAACCTCACGTACTTGATCTACATCCAGTCGCAGCAAGCCTTTGACGTAGGCGTTGCCTCCGCCGGTGGTGTCTTTGCAATCATCCTCGCCAACATTGTCGCGCTCTTCTTGATCCGCGCCGTTGGCAAAACATTGACGGTGTAACCATGACAGATAGACAACGCCAAATATGGATCGACCGCACGGCCGTGACCTTTGCTTGGATCGCAGCAATCGTGTTCTTCTTTCCAATCTTCTGGATGGTTCTGACGAGCTTCAAAACTGAAGGTCAGGCCATCCAAATTCCTCCATTGTTGATCTTCGAGCCAACCTTGGAGAATTACTTGGAAATCCAAGAGCGCACGAACTACACCAAGTTTGCCATCAACTCGGTCATCACGGCCTTCGGTGGCACCTTGCTTGCGCTTCTGATTGCCATCCCTTCGGCCTACTCGATGGCCTTCAACTCGACACGCCGCACCAAGGACGTGTTGATGTGGATGCTCTCGACCAAGATGTTGCCTGCGGTTGGCGTTATGATGCCAATCTACTTCTTGGCGCAGAAGTTTAACCTGTTTGACACACGTATCCTGTTGGTCATCATCTACGCGCTGATGAACCTGCCGATCGTGATGTTGATCTTGTTCAACTATTTCCGTGAGATCCCGAAAGAGATTTTGGAAGCCTCGCGTATGGACGGCACATCGACGTTCAACGAGATCCGCCAAATCGTGCTGCCACTTGCATGGGGCGGGATCGCATCTACTGCGCTCTTGTCGATCATCTTGTGCTGGAACGAAGCCTTCTGGTCGATCGTTTTGACCACCACAGACGCCAGCACGTTGACCGCCTTTGTGGCATCGTTCCAAGCGCCTGAGGGTCTGTTCTGGGCGAAAGTATCTGCCGTGTCGACGCTGGCCTGTGCGCCAATCGTTGTCTTCGGTTGGATGGCTCAGAAGCAGCTGGTTCAAGGCCTGACCTTCGGGGCGGTGAAGTAAGTGTCGATTATCCAGCCGGAAATCGAGTTCGTCGACCGTGCTACAGAAAGCATCCGCTATCTGGAGCACGGTTGGCCCACGGATCTGTGCCGCTGGCACAGCCACCGTGAGTACGAGCTACACTTGATTACGGACACGCGCGGCAAAGCTTTTGTAGGTGACTACATTGGCGACTTTGGACCAGGGGCCTTGTACCTGACCGGTCCTAACCTGCCGCACAACTGGATAACTGACCAAGTCTACAAAGAACCAATTCCAACACGGGATATGCTGGTGCAATTCAGCCAAGGCAGCTTGGACCGGCTTGCAACAGCGTTCCCCGAATTTTTAGAGCTTCGTGAGATGTTGACACTTGCCCAATCGGGTATCGAGTTTGTGGGTTTCAACCCGACCTTTGCAAAGGGTCACCTCGAGGCAATTCGCGACTCTAAGGGTCCGGAGCGCATCGTGGCCTTGCTCAGATTTCTTATTCGCGTGAATGAACATGCGGAGAAGAAGACGCTTTCGGTCATGAAGATCGTGCAACCTGAGGGAAGCAGCAAACAGACACGGATCGCCGATGTGATTAACCATATCGTCGAATGCTACGCCGATGACATGTCGGTTGAGCTTGCGGCACAAAAAGCGGGTATGAGCACCACCTCGTTCTCGCGGAATTTCCAAGCCGTCACGGGGCACCGTTTTGTCGAGTTCGTCAATCGTGTCCGCATTGGGCAGGCTTGCGGAAAACTTTACGCGACCGACGAGCCAATTTCGTCGATCTGCTACGACGTAGGGTTTCAAAACCTTGCAAATTTCAATCGCCAGTTTCTTAAGATGAAGGACATGACGCCTTCAGCCTACCGCGAATTTGCTAGGCAGGAACTTGTATCTAAAGGGGCGCGCGCGTCATGAATAAGCCGACTACAACGGCACTTTACGCCACCGGTTACGACCGAAAATCTTGCGAGATTGGCGTAGTCCACTTGGGGTTCGGGGCTTTCCACCGAGCCCACCAAGCACAATATATCGATGACATGATGGAAGCCACCGGCGACCTGAGATGGGGCATTGCCGCAGTAAACCTGCGTGCGCCAGAGGCGGAAGTCTTCGCCAAATATGACGCCGAGTCCGACGGTTATGTTGTTAAATCGATTTCGCCAGATGGGCAGACTATTTTCCGCCGCGTTCGTTCCCACGTCGCATTCGCTGATTGGAGCAAGGACGCCGCTGGCGCTGAAAGCCTGTTGTCCCTTCCTAGCGTACATGCCGTCACCATCACGGTGACTGAGAGTGGCTATTACACGGACGATGCTGGGCTGTTGAACCCTGAGGACCCGACGATCGTAGGCGAAGTTTCCGGGAAAACACCGACCACAGTTTATGGCTACCTTACCCGTGCATTGAGCGCGCGTAAGGATGGAACTGGTCAGCCGATTACAATTTTATGTTGTGACAACATTCGTGAGAATGGCACCAAGCTGGGCGCGAACTTCCGTTCCTACCTTCGGTTGAAGGGTGACGCTGATCTGCTCGCTTGGGTAGAGGCGAACGTGACGTTCCCGTGCTCTATGGTTGACCGAATTACCCCACGCAGTAGCCCCGAGCTTCTGGCTGAGGTTCGTGCCATGTTCGACAGCAAAGCGGTGTCCCCGATCATTGCTGAGAGCTTTACTCAATGGGTTCTGGAAGACGACTTCGCTGGTCCAATGCCGGACCTTGGTGCAGTTGGAGTTACAGTTACGCCAAATGTTCACCCGTTTGAGGAAGCTAAAATTCGCATCCTGAACGGAGGGCACACTTGCCTTGCTTATCTCGCTGCGTTGCATGGCATCGATACATTTGATGCTGCGATGGCTGAAGCCGACCTGAACGATCATTTTTGGGCCTATGAGCGCGACGAAGTCCTTCCCGCGCTGACTTTGGATCTCCCGTTTGATCGTGCGGAATATCTGCAAAGCATTGCGGATCGTTTTGGCAACTCTGCCATCGCCGACTCTGTTGAGCGCATTTGCGCGGACGGCATGGCGAAGTTTCCAATCTTTATTCGGCCAACGTTGGAAAGCTGCTTTGCGCAGGGGATTACCCCGAGTGCTGGGCTGCGTTCTATCGCGAGCTGGTACGTGTTCTCGAAGCATGTGGCCGCGGGTAAAATCCCGTTCAAGTACTTCGAGCCAAGCTGGGATTTACTGGAACCAATGCTTGCGGGCGACGAGAGTCTCGACGCTTTTTGTAATTCAAAACTTCTTTGGGCGGATCTGCCAGACCGCTTTCAGGACTTCACCACCGCCCTTCGAGGCGCAATTAAGGAAATGGAGCTAATATGGCCGGTTTAACAATTCGCAACCTGGTGAAACGCTACGGCGACGTGCAGGTTATGCATGGCGTCGACCTCGACATTAACGACGGTGAGTTTGTTGTTTTCGTTGGCCCGTCGGGCTGCGGTAAATCAACACTGCTGCGTATGATCGCGGGTCTTGAGGAAATTTCTGACGGCACAGTCGCTATTGGCGATCGCGAGGTGAACGAAGTTGCGCCATCCAAGCGTGGCGTTGCCATGGTGTTCCAGACTTACGCTCTGTACCCGCACATGACTGTGTATGAGAACATGGCGTTTGGCCTGAAGCAGGCTAAAACACCTGAAGACGAGATCGACCGCCGCGTTCAAGCTGCCGCCGAAGTGCTTCAGATCAACACCTACCTAGACCGCAGCCCGCGCAACCTGTCGGGTGGTCAACGTCAACGTGTGGCTATTGGCCGTGCCATTGTTCGTGATCCTCAAGTGTTCTTGTTCGATGAGCCATTGTCCAACCTCGACGCATCCTTGCGTGTTCAGACTCGTCTGGAGATTGCACGCCTGCACGAGCGGTTGAAGTCCACAATGATCTACGTGACCCACGACCAAGTGGAAGCGATGACATTGGCCGACAAGATCGTCGTTCTGCGTGACGGCCGCATTGAGCAGGTCGGCTCCCCGATTGAGCTGTATGAACGCCCGGCGAACTCTTTCGTTGCGCAATTCATCGGTAGCCCGAAGATGAACTTCTTCGTTGGCAATGATGTTGGCACCGGATCGCGTCCTGCGACATATACTGAAGGCGACACTTTGGGCATCCGTCCTGAGCATCTGATAGCCACTGACGCTGCTGGCGCATTGATATCGGGTAAGCTGGATCTGGTTGAGCAATTGGGTGAATACGCCCTTGCCCACCTGATCACTGAAGATGGTTCCGAATTCATCGCCAAGATGGAGACACCACCAACTGAGGCTTACGGGGACACATTGCACTTCACGGCAATCCCAGAGCGCCAGCATGTTTTTGCACCTGATGGGCTGACAAAAGCGTCTTGAGGGCTTGACCTTCCAGTAGATGGAACCCCCATATAGCGAGTCCCTGACATTTATCAGAGGTCTCGCAATTGGCGGATCCACGCACACTGTCGTTCGAAATTAATGGCCTGTCCTGCGCGTCTTGCGCGGGGCGGGCCGAACGCGTTTTACAGGGGCTGCCAAATGTAGCATCTGCGGCGGTGAACCTAGCAACGTCCAATGCACGGATTGGCGGCGACGATGTGGATTTGCACGGCGTGGTCACAGCCTTAGACGCCGCGGGCTATCCTGCGGTTCAAGAGACATCCCAATTTAGCGTTGAAGGTCTTTCATGCGCGTCTTGCGTCGGGCGGGCGGAGCGCGGTGCTACCGAACTTCCCGGTGTCGTGGAGGCATCGGTCAACTTGGCCACCTCCACTGCGACAGTTTCGTGGCTGCGTGGCAGTCAGACAGTCGAGGGTATCGCGAAAGCCATCACGTCCGCAGGCTATGTGGCGGTACCGCTGACGGACAAACAGATCAGCGCGCCAAGCGCTACTGAGAAGCGCATGGAAGAAGTGAATTCGCTTCGCCAGGCCACCGTAATCGCAGCGCTTCTAAGCTTGCCTGTGTTTGCCCTAGAGATGGGTAGCCATTTCGTCCCGGGGGTACGGGAGCTCGTGGCACAAACCATTGGGCAGCCAACCAGTTGGATGCTGCAGTGGGTTCTGGCTTCCCTCGTTTTGCTTGGCCCCGGACGACAATTTTTCCGCGATGGGTTCCCCGCGCTGTGGCGCGCCGCGCCGGAGATGAATTCGCTTGTTGCATTGGGCACTTCGGCTGCTTGGGTGTTTTCATCGGTGTCGTTATTCGCCCCAAGCCTGCTGCCTGAGGCAAGCCGCGCGGTGTACTTTGAGGCGGCGGTGGTGATCGTGACCTTGATCCTATTTGGCCGCTGGCTGGAGGCGCGGGCGAAGGTGCAAACTGGCTCGGCTATTACCGCGTTGCTGGAGCTAAAGCCGAAAGTGGCACAGGTAAAGCGTGCTGGTGAGTGGGTTGAGGTTGGCATTGATGACATTAAGACAGGTGACGTCACACTGGTGCGGCCCGCCGCGCGAATTCCCGTGGATGGCGAAGTTGTCGATGGACGATCTTTCGTTAATGAAAGCATGGTCACCGGCGAGCCTGTCCCTGTGGAACGCAGAAACGGTGACGCAGTAATTGGCGGGACGGTGAATGGAACCGGCGCGCTGCAAGTCAAAGCAACCGCCGTGGGCGGGGATACCGTTTTGGCGGGCATCGTGCGCATGGTTGAAGAGGCCCAAGGCGCCAAACTGCCCATACAAGCGGTCGTGGATCAGATCGTGCGTTGGTTCGTGCCAGCGGTCCTACTGACAGCTTCGGTAGCAGTTATAATATGGCTCATCTTTGGGCCGACACTTAGCCACGCGTTGGTGGCGGGGGTTTCGGTCCTGATCGTGGCTTGTCCTTGCGCGATGGGCTTGGCGACGCCGACCTCCGTGATGGTTGGTACAGGAAGGGCCGCAGAGCTTGGAGTTCTGTTTCGGAAAGGTTCCGCTTTGCAGGTGCTGTCGCAGGTGAAGACCATTGCGTTCGACAAGACAGGGACGCTGACGATGGGGCGGCCTGATGTGACGGATGTGACTGTGTTGAGTGGATTTGACGAAGCCGAAGTGCTGGCCCAAATCGCAGCGGTGGAGGCGTTGTCTGAACACCCGATTGGCACCGCGATTGTGCGCGAGGCAAAAGAGCGTGGCTTGGTTGTTTCGGATGCGATTGACTTTGCGTCGATCACCGGATTGGGGCTGAGCGCCAAGGTTAATGGCGCAGTGGTTTTGTGTGGGGCGAAGCGATTGATGGCCCGCGAAGGTATCGACTTGGCTGGCTTGGGCTCCATCGCCGCGCAATGGGCTGGTGAAGCCAAGACGCCGGTTTTCGTAGCCATTGACGGTGTGGCGGCGGGGGTGATCGCTGTCGCGGATCAAGTGAAGCCAGAAGCGGCAGAGCTTGTGTCGCGCCTGACAGAGCAGGGCGTAGATGTCGCGATGGTCACAGGGGACACGGCGCAAACGGCGCAAGCCGTCGCGGATATGTTGGGGATTACGAGGGTCGTAGCGGGTGTCATGCCCGACGGCAAAGCCGACGCCATAGCCGAATTAAAAGGTCACGGCATGTTGGCCTTTGTCGGGGACGGCATCAACGACGCCCCAGCGTTGGCCGCCGCCGACGTGGGGGTGGCCGTTGGCACCGGCACGGACGTCGCGATCGAGACTGCCGATGTTGTGATGATGTCGGGTGACTTGGGCGGAGTTTTGAAGGCAATCGACCTAAGTAAGCGTGTGATGGCCAATATCAGGCAAAACCTGTTCTGGGCCTTCGCCTATAACACCGCGCTAATCCCCGTGGCGGCGGGCGTGCTATATCCGTTCTGGGGTGTGCTGATGTCGCCCATGCTGGCGGCGGGCGCGATGGCATTATCGAGCGTCTTTGTGGTGAGCAACGCGCTACGACTGAAACGAGCGGGAGGTTCGGCATGAATATCGGTGAGGTATCGACGCGCGCAGGGCTGCCTGCAAAAACCATTCGCTACTATGAGGACATTGACCTGATCCGGCCTGCACGCGACCGCAACGGATACCGCGCGTTTGGTGAAAACGATCTGCATAAATTGACGTTCATTAGCCGTGCTCGTGCGCTTGGTTTTACTATCGAGAATTGCCGTGTGTTGTTGGCCTTGTGGGAAGATCAGTCGCGAGCCAACACTGATGTGAAGCGGATTGCGGGAGAGCACTTGGCGCAGATCGACCAAAAGATTGCCGACTTGCAGTCTATGCGCGAAACGCTGGGAGAGCTGGTGCACGCATGTGCAGGCGACGGGCGGCCCGATTGCCCGATCCTAACGGGGTTGGGCCGGCCGCGATAATTTTAGAGGCGGTGTTCGCAAGGGATTGCCAAACGCCTCACGTGGTTGTCAGATAAAGGTGTTGCGGCCCCATAGAGCCGCTGGTTGTACTTTGAAAGTAGCCGCATGCTGACACCCAAAACCAACAGCTACGACGTGGTGATTGTCGGGGGGGCTATGTATGGCTCCTCGGTTGCGTGGTGGTTGTCGCGCAACCCTGACTTTGACGGCTCGATCTTGGTGGTGGAGAGAGACCCGACGTATGAATTCACCTCCACGTCACACACAAACAGCTGCATCCGGCAGCAGTTCTCGGCGGAGGTGAATGTTAAGATCTCGCAGTTTGGGGCGGAGTTCATTCACGGCTTCAAAGACTTCATGCAAGACGACGACGCGCCTGACATTGTGCTGCAAAGCTACGGCTACATGTATTTGGCAGACGATGAGGGCTTTGCGTCCTCTTTGCGCGAGGCCCAAACGATACAGCAGCACCTTGGTGCCGGCACGAGGTTTATGACCGCGGACGAAATCATGGCGGATTACCCGTTTTACAACCTTGAGGGGATCATTGGCGGGAACCACAACTTGGTCAATGAGGGTTACTTTGACGGAGGCACGATCTTTGATTGGTGGCGGCGTAAAGCCAAGGCCAACGGCGTCGAATACCTGCATAATGAGGTGGCGGAGATCGCCAAAAATGCCACTGGCGACCGAGTTGAAAGCGTCACCTTGGCGTCGGGCGACGTGGTGGCTTGTGGCACGCTTGTGAACTGCTCTGGCCCGCGTGCGGCGCGGACCGCTCAAATGGCGGGCTTGAAGATCCCTGTCGAGCCACGCAAACGCTACACATACATATTCGCCGCTGAACAGCCGTTGGACAGAGACCTGCCGCTGACCATTGACCCAAGCGGCGTGCATATGCGCAGCGAGGGGAAATACTACCTTGCAGGATGCCCGCCCGACGACGACCCCGCCGTCGAGTTTGATGACTTCGTGCAGGATCATTCGATCTGGGAAGAGAAGGTCTGGCCCGCCCTAGCGATCCGTGTTCCAGCGTTTGAGGCGATCAAGTTGATGAACTCTTGGGCGGGGCATTATGCGTTCAACGCCTTTGACCAAAACGCGGTTATTGGTCCGCATACCGAGGTGGCGAACTTCGTGTTCGTGAACGGCTTCTCGGGGCATGGACTTCAGCAAAGCCCCGCAATGGGGCGCGGCGTGGCGGAGTGGATCACTTACGGCGAGTATCGATCACTGGACCTGACGCCCTTTGGTTATGACCGGATTGTAGAGGGCCGCAAGTTTGTGGAGAAAGCGGTGATCTAGAAGGCGGTGTTATTGCCGCCCTTCAAGTTCAGGCGCTTTCTGGCTTCGTTCGGTGTGGCGATGCGCCGCCCTGTCCCTTCGATGATTTCGCGAACCCTGGTGACCTGCGCCGCACTTGAGGGGGCGAGCACGCCCTTTTCCAACCAGATGGAATCCTCCAAACCGACCCTAACGTTGCCCCCTTGAGCCGCTGAGATGGCCGCGATGGGCATTTGGTTACGACCCGCTCCAAGCACAGACCAGACGTAATCGTCGCCAAACAGCCTGTCCGCAGTGCGCTTCATATGGGCCACGTCATCTGGGTGCGCGCCGATGCCACCGAGCAGGCCAAACACTGTCTGGATGAGCAGCGGCCCCTCCACGGCGCCCGCATCGCGGAAATGCGCGAGGTTGTAGAGATGGGCGGTGTCGTAGCATTCAAACTCGAACCGGGTGCCAGCTGACCGCAGGGTGTCTAGCACGAAGCCGATGTCCTCGAACGTGTTGCGGAAGATGATGTCGCGGTTGCCGAGGTAGTCCGCCTCCCATTGGTGCTTCAACTCTGGGAACCGGCCTAGCATCCCGAACAGGCCGAAGTTCATGGAGCCCATGTTGAGAGAAGCCAGCTCGGGTTGCCATTGTTGCGCGGGCCGGACGCGCTCTGCCACGGTCATCGTGGGGGCGCCGCCGGTGGTGATGTTGATCACCACGTCGGACTGATCCTTAATGGCGGAGAGGATCGGCTCAAACGCCTCCGCCGATTGATCAGGGGCGCCGTTTTCGGGATTGCGTGCGTGGAGGTGGACGATTGCTGCGCCAGCCTCGACGGCTTCCACGGCAGCATGAACGATCTGCTGCGGAGTGATCGGCAGGGCATCCGACATGGTCGGCGTATGAATGGCTCCTGTGATTGCGGCGGTGACAATTACAGTATCAGACATTGCGAGACTCCTTTTCGTTGATACTGTCCTAAGAGAGGTTTTCAGGAAAGGGGAAGCATGGATTTGGGTTTGAAAGGCCACCGCGTGATCGTCACGGCGGGCGCGAGTGGAATTGGCAAGGTGATCGCGGAAGGGTTTCGAGACGAAGGGGCCACCGTCACCATCTGCGACATCGACGAGCAGGCCTTGGAGGGTGTTCAGGGAATGCGCACGGCCAAGGTCGACGTATCTGACCGCGACGCCGTCACCCGCTTCATGGGGGACACCATTGCGCAGATGGGGGGCTTAGATTGCCTTGTGAACAACGCGGGCATCGCAGGGCCGACGGGAGGCGTTGAAGACATCGCGCCTGACGGCTGGGACGACACGCTTCAGGTCTGTCTGACGTCCCAGTTTAACACCACGCGAGTGGCGGTTGATGCGCTGAAGGCCAGCGCCAACGGATCAATCATCAACCTGTCATCCCTTGCGGGACGCGTCGGCTTTGCCCTTCGCAGCCCTTATGCGGCGGCGAAATGGGGGGTGATTGGATTTACAAAGTCATTGGCGTTGGAGCTGGGGCCTTACGGTGTGCGGGCCAATGCGATCTTGCCGGGGTTGGTTGCCGGTGACCGGCAGCGGCGAGTCTTGGAGGCCAAGTCGCAGCGGTTGGGGCAGTCATATGAAGAGACTGAAGTGGCCGCCTTTTCGCATGTGTCCATCAAGGACTACGTGACCCCGCAACAGATCGCTGACCAGTGTTTGTTCCTTGCCTCCACGAGAGGACGAACAATTTCTGGGCAAGCGATTTCCATTTGCGGGGACACGCAAAAGCTAGCTTAGGCGGCGACGGCTGCGCGGGCCTTGCCGATCATTAGGGCCGCGTTTGCTGCTTCGCGACCCTTGGTCACGAAATGCTCGCTATAGATGGCCATGTGATGCTCGGTCTCTTGGAAGTGGTGCGGGGTCAGGGACACTGACAAAACCGGCACGCCACTATCGAGGCCGGCGCGCATCAGCCCGTCCACCACCGCCTGTGCGACGAAGTCGTGGCGGTAGATGCCACCGTCCACCACCAGCGCGGCGCAGGCCACAGCGGCATAGGTGCCGGTAGAGGCCAGATCGCGGGCCAGCAGGGGCATCTCGAATGCGCCGGGCACATCAAAGACGTCGACTTGCGACGCGGGGATCAATTCGCAGAAACCTTCCAAGGCTCGGTCAACGATATCCGAGTGCCAGTTGGCTTTGACGAACGCGTATCGGGTGGGTGTCATAGTGATCTCTCCTTCTTAGCAACGACACGTCACCCAAGGCGATCACGGGCATACGGACCCCGCGCGGGGTTCATATGCTCGTTCTCTTTCATCCGGACTATGACCGTCGGCTCAGGAGTTGCACCTGATCTGCTGACCCTTTCGCGGTGAAAGGCGCTCGCGGGCTTACGGAGTGATCCGCTTACCGCCGGTGGGGAATTTCGCCCCGCCCTGAGAACACCTTTAAAATGGCGGGCCATAAGGCAGGGCGCAAGGGCAAATGCGCCCTATACGGCCGCGCGTGCGACCATACCGAACAAATCACGTGGATCGTCAGGGTCTGCGAGCATGTCCAGCTCGATGAAAGTGTCGTGATCGGTGAGTTGATCGCGGATGTAGCGCAGGGCCGAGAAGTCCTCGGTCGCGAAGCCCACCGAATCGAACAGGGTGATCTGCTTGTCGTCGCGACGCCCATCGGTCTGCCCCAACATCACACGCCACAGCTCGGTCACCGGATAATCATCTTCCAGCTGCTGGATTTCACCCTCAATGCGGGTCTGCGGCGGGTACTCCACAAAGATCTCGGAGCGCAGCAGGATGTCGCGGTGCAACTCGGTCTTGCCGGGGCAGTCGCCACCGATGGCGTTGATGTGCACCCCAGCACCGATCATGTTGTCGGTGAGGATCGTCGCGCACTGCTTGTCGGCGGTGCAGGTTGTGATGATCTGCGCGCCTGCGACGGCCTCCTCGGCGGAGGTACAAGAGACGACCTTCAGGCCAGTCGCCGCGAGGTTCTTGGCGGCTTTGGCCGTGGCCTCTGGGTCGATGTCATAGAGGCGAACAGTGTCAATGCCGACGACAGTTTGGAACGCCAGCGCCTGGAATTCGCACTGCGCGCCATTGCCGATCATCGCCATGGTTTTGGATCCCTTGGGGGCCAAGTATTTCGCGACCAACGCGGATGTCGCGGCGGTGCGCAGGGCCGTCAGGATCGTCATCTCGGACAACAGGACCGGATAGCCGTTATCGACGCGGGCCAGCACACCGAAGGCAGTCACGGTTTGGAACCCGCGCGCCATGTTGGCGGGGTGGCCGTTGACGTATTTGAAGCCGTAGCTTTCGCCGTCAGAGGTTGGCATCAGCTCGATGACGCCCTCATCGGAGTGGGCGGCTACGCGGGGGGTTTTGTCGAACTGCTCCCAGCGTTTGAAGTCGGCCTCGATGTAATCTGCGATTTCCGCAATCATTTTGGCTGGGCCGATGGCATTCACCAGCTTCATCATGTTGTCGACGGATACGAATGGCACAAGGGCCAGTTTGGATGGCGTTGTCATATCAGGGAGCTTTCTGTTCTGGACGGCGGGCAAGATGCACGCCTGCCAACATACAGCGGACGGAGCCGCCAGCGGTTTCAATCGTGGGCACAGCAAGGGGCAGCGGTGTTGCGTGTTGCTCAATGCGATTTAGTTGGGAGGGCGTAAGCGCGTTAAAAGCGGTTTCCGACAGTGCTAGAATCAAACCGTCATTGCCGGATAGCTCAAAAGCGTTTCCCGCGAAGTTATCGATCTGATCGTGCGTCAGGGAAATCACATCCCGTCCGCCTTCAGCCAAACGTTGCATGACTTGAGCGCGGCGATCATGATCTGTGATCATTGCGTCGCAGATCAACGCGTAACCCGTGCCCACAGTCATCAATACGTTGGTGTGATAGACGCTGGTGCCAGAGTTGTCGGCGGCGGCGAAGGCCATAGGCTCGTAGTTGAAATGCGTGCAGAACCGTTCAAGGATCACGGGATCAGCGCGATTGGATTGCACCGTGTAGGCTACGCGGAAAATGTGGTCGAGGACCATCGCACCCGTGCCCTCTAGGAAGACGCCGTCTTGCTCCAACCCTGAGAAGTCGATGACGTCTTGCACACGGTATTCGGTCTTTAGCGTCTCTATGATGTCCCAGCGGCGCTCGAGGCGGCGGTTCTCGGGAAACATAGGGTAGACGGCCAGATGCCCCCCCGTATGGGTGGAGAACCAGTTGTTCGGGAAGACAGAATCTGGTGTTGCAGTGCCCGTGTCATCGAAGTCGTGAACGGTGATCCCCGCATTGCGTAACTTTGATACCATGCCGTCGAACTCTGCCCGCGCGAGACTGGATATCTCAGAGGGATTGCGCGTGTCTTTGGACTGAAAACCGTTGTCACCTAACGTTTGCGGGTTGGATGTAAAATGATGCGGGCGAACCATTACCACTGCGGCAGGGGCTTGAGCTGAGAGCATCACAAGCTCCTTGTCTGGCGGTCGAGTACTTTGCGACCCATAAGACTCGCGCAGAGGTCGACCATGAGGTGTGCTGTGCGCCCGCGCTCATCAAGGAATGGGTTCAGCTCGGCCAGATCCAAGGATGTGACAAGGTCGCTGTCGCAGAGCATTTCCATCACCAGATGTGCCTCGCGGAAGGTGGCGCCTCCCGGCACGGTGGTGCCGACTGCAGGGGCGATTGATGGTTCTAGGAAGTCGACATCTAGTGATACGTGTAAGGCGCCGTTCGCGGCACGTACACGCTCCAAGAACGCGCGCAAGGGGGCGGCAATGCCGTGCTCGTCAATGGCGCGCATGTCTTTGACTTCGACATTGTGTTCCGCCAGCGCCGCGTTTTCTGCCGGATCAACGGAGCGGATGCCCATCATACACAGATTGGCGGGATCAACTGGGGCTGCCAGCTTGGGGTAGGCCTCGAAACCGGGCAAGCCGCTGAAGTATGCAACCGGCGTGCCGTGAAGGTTGCCACTGCTTGTGGTCTCAAATGTGTGGAAGTCAGGGTGAGCATCGAGCCAAAGCACGAAGAGGGGCCGGCCTTGCTGTTGCCAGTAACGCGAGACCCCGGGAACCGTACCCAATGCCATGCTGTGGTCGCCGCCAAGGAAGATTGGCATCTCGCCTGACTGAGCCGCATCATAGGCCGCATCTTGCAACGCGGATGCCCAGGCCACGGTTTGCCCCAAGTCGTGTATCGCCGCGTTCTCGTGGGCGACGTTGTGGGGCACATCATGGACGACATTGCCGCGGTCCGTGACCGTGTGGCCAAGCCCGGCCAAAGTGTGCGCTAATCGCGCGGTGCGGTAGGCATCCGGACCCATAACACAACCGGGCTGGCTTGCGCCGGATTGCACGGGGGCCCCGACGAGTATGCAAGACTTAGATGTCATTTCGCGCTCCTATGCTGTTGGGCCCAGAATAATTGGCAGGCATAACGAAAGCGATAACCAGAGTGACAAATGTGAGAGGTATAATTATCATAATGTCTACAACTTTGTGCGATATGATAAAACTTGAGCGAATATGGATGCCACCGACCAAAAATTGATAAGCTTACTTAAGCAAGACAGCAGGGCGTCTATTACGACCTTGGCGGGCCAGCTGGGGGTTTCACGGGTGACGGTGCAAACGCGGCTAGACCGGATGAAACACAACGGCACGATACACCGCTTTACCATCGAAATGGGGCAAGCTGGATTGGATGATTTAATCCAAGCGATTATGATGGTTGAGGTCAAAGGCGCCCAAGCCGCGCCGGTGATCCGCCACCTTCGGCGTATGCCTGAAATCGTGGATCTACATACAACAAACGGCGTTTGGGATTTGGTTGCGCGAATAGAAGTGGCCAATCTGCCTGACTTCGATCGTGTGCTGCGGCAGGTTCGTGAGATTCAAGGGGTGACAGGTAGTGAGACCTCATTGCTGCTAGACCGCGCCAGAGGTTAGCCGAATTACCTCAACAATTTTAACTGTTAACCGTCGTTTCAGCAGCTTCTGATTTAATCCCCTCGGTAATCTGCTGGCGAGGACTGTCATGAGCGACAATGCTGCACGACCGATCATTATTAAGCGCAAGAAGGTGTCGGGCGGCGGAGGGCATCACGGCGGTGCTTGGAAAGTTGCTTACGCGGATTTTGTGACCGCGATGATGGCGTTCTTCATGCTGATGTGGTTGCTGAATGCCACGACTGAAAAGCAGCGCAAAGGGTTGGCCGACTACTTTACCCCGACGATTGCAGTGGCGCGGGTGTCGGGCGGGGGTGACGGGGCCTTTGGAGGGGATTCGCTGCTTGTGAAGTCGCAGCTCCCGCAATCAGGGCAAGGTGGGCTTCCAGATCTGTCTATGACAAGGGACAGCGCGGATGCGGCATTGGCGCAGCAAGAACAAGCGATGTTTGAGCAACTGGCCACTGGGGTTCTGGGACGAGGTGGCGATAGCTTGATCAAGGAAATGACACTTGAACACATCATTACCGATGTCACGGACGAAGGGCTAGTTGTCGAAATTTTTGATCTTGAAGGGGCGCCGTTGTTCGATCCGATAACGGGCCAACCGACAAAGGTGTTGCGTGAAATTTCGAAGATGATCGTGGACGTTTTTTCTACCGTGACAAATAACGTGGCTGTCGCGAGCCACTCCCAAGCCTATCCAAGGGTTTTGCTGGATAACCCTGCTTGGGACGAGACGACCAGCCGCGCACATTTGGTACGCGAGTTGATGGATCGTGAGGGTTTGGACCCCGACCGAATGGAACGTGTGACAGGATTTGGTCAAAGCAAACCGCTGCTGAACGACCCGATGGAAGTGCGGAACAACCGGCTTGAGGTGACGCTGTTGCGAGCACCCCGTTAATTCTCGCGAATAATCAATCCAATTTTATCTGTTAGCGCGATGTTAAGTCTGCGAGCGCAATAACTCTTCTCAAGACGTAATGCTTCAGAAAGGCGCACTATGACAATTTCCTCTTCTTTGAATGCCGGCGTGGCTGGCCTTGCGGCAAATGCCAGCCGCCTGTCTACGATTTCTGACAATATCGCCAATTCAGGAACGAACGGATATAAGCGCGCTGAGACAGAATTCCATTCGATGGTCATTTCGAACAGTCAGGGCAATTATTCCGCGGGTGGCGTGCGTGTTACTTCGCAGCGGTTAATCGATCAGGAAGGCTCATTGCTTACCACGACCAACTCGACCGATCTGGCAGTTCGTGGGCGTGGGTTTTTACCGATCACAACGGAGGCCGCGATCAACCTTGATGGCGGCGACACTCCATTCAGGCTGGCCACAACTGGTTCGTTTCGTACCGACTCTCAAGGGTATCTGACGACTGATACCGGAATGGTCCTTATGGGGTGGCCTGCAGATTCGGACGGGACAGTTCCAACGTTTCCGCGCGATACTGCAGATGGTCTCCAACCAATTCAAATCAATGTTAACCAGTTTGCAGGTGAGCCGACGACGCGGATGGGCTTGGGAGTTAATTTACCCGCGACAGATACCGAAGCTGGTGCAAGCGGGGATTCACTTGAATTGTCAGTTGAATATTTCGACAATCTTGGCACCTCTCAAAATCTCTTTGTGACCTACACTCCGGTTGTCCCCACATCAGGAGCTTCGAATGAGTGGACGATGGAGATGCGTGATTCTGCCGATGGGGGAGCAGTTGTAGGAGAATACACGCTGACGTTTGATGACACGCGTGGCAGTGGCGGCACGTTGGCGTCTGTTGTGCGGACATCGACTGTCGGGAGTGATTATGTTGCTGGAACTGGCAGTTTCGAGGTGGAGTTAGACGGCGGGCCATTGGAAATTACAATCGGTGAACTGGGATCGGGGACTGGAGTAACGCAGCTTTCCGATAGCTTCGCGCCGACACAAATCACCAAGGATGGGTCCCCAGTCGGAAATATGACTTCTGTTGAAGTCGATGAAAATGGCTTCGTACAAGCGACCTTTGATATCGGAATTACTCGGACAATTTACCAAATTCCTCTGGTCGACTTGCCAAACCCGAATGGGCTGACGGCCATGGACAACCAAACTTATGTGCCGTCTAACGAGAGTGGTTCCTTCTTTTTATGGGACGCAGGGGACGGGCCGACGGGCGATATACTAGGTTATGCGCTTGAGGAATCCACAACGGATGTTGCGGGGGAATTGACGGCATTGATCCAAACGCAACGCGCTTATTCGTCTAATGCAAAGGTTATCCAAACCGTTGATGAGATGTTGCAGGAAACTACGAACATCAAGCGCTAACTGAGGGGAGAAGCCACTTATGAGTATGTCTGCGTCTCTATCAAATGCGACCTCTGGCTTGAACGCTGTATCCCGGGCGGCTGAAGTTGTGTCTTCCAACGTAGCGAACGCAATGACGGAGAGTTACGGGCGGCGTGAACTTTCATTGGGCGCTGCTACTGTTGGTGGGCAGGGCGCTGGAGTGCAAATCAACGGCATCGAGCGCGTTGTGAATGAGACTGCAATTGCCGACCGGCGTCTTGCACAGGCTGAGTTAGGTTACCAGTCCACGCGAAGTGAAGCGTTGGCGTCGATTGAACAAACTGTCGGGTCTCCAACATCAAGTGCCTCACTGGGTAGTCTGATGGGCCAGTTTGAACAGGACTTAATCACGGCATCCATTACTCCCTCGGATAGCTCCGCGCTTAGTTCTGTTGTTAACAGTGCCATCGGATTGACCGATAAAATCAATGAGATATCTGATCATCTAATCGATTTGCGGGATGAGGCGGACAGCGCCATCAGCAGGCACGTTGCTGATCTGAACACGGGGCTTTCGAATGTCGACAGGCTGAACGGAGAGATACGCACGCAATTGAATTCAGGGGGGGATGCCTCGGGCTTAATGGATCAAAGGCAAGCGGTGATTGACAGCATCGGTGCGATTGTACCTGTACAAACAGTGGCTCGTGACTTCGGGCAGGTTGCATTGGTTACACCGAATGGAACGACGCTCGTGGACTATCAAGCGGCATCCTTTGAATTTGTGGAAACTGGGGTGATAACACCGGACATGACCCTTGAAACCGGAGCTTTGTCAGGGTTGAAAATTTCTGGCGCCTCCAGTGTGAGCGGCACAGCAATAGAAGCTATCTCTGGTGGGGCTTTATCAGCAGATTTTGAGTTGCGAGACCAGGAAATTCCAAAGATACAAGCCAATCTTGATGCATTGTCGCGCGATTTGATGGACAGAGCGTCATCCGCAGATGGGACGTTGGGGTTAAGTGATGCGGGCCTATTTACTGATAACGGCGGCACGCTGGATCCGTTGTACGAAGCAGGTTTGTCATCTCGATTGAGTGTCAACTCCGCAGTGATTGCTGCTGATGGGGGGGAGGCATGGCGAATTCGGGATGGTATCGCCGCGATCGATGCTGGACCCGCGTCTAATAATGAGTTGCTGAACGCATATGCCGATAGTTTTTCCCAAGTATCTTCCCCGTTAACTGGGGCATTTTCCGATGCGGGTTCTAGTGCTGACTTAATAGGACAGTTTTTAACGCAGATTTCTCAGGAAAGACATGCGTCTGAGCAACGTGAAAGTTATGAGATCGCGAGAGTTCAAACACTCTCTGATGTTGAGCGCTCTGGCGGGGTAGATACTGATCAAGAGCTACAAAAACTCCTTCTTATTGAGCGGAACTATGCTGCAAACGCCAAAGTAATCCAGGTCGTTGATGAGATGTTGGAATCACTGTTGAGGATTTGAAAATGAATTATAGCAGTCTAAGCGATCTAGGTCAGAGCATGATGCTTCGTCGTCAGAGTTCCGAATTAACAACCACTTTAGTCAAACTCACAACAGAGTTGACGACCAGAGAGGTGCAGGACGTTGGGAAGAAAGTGCGGGGAAATTTTGGAGTTATTTCAGGGTTAGAGAGCTCACTATTGAAGCTCGACGGATTTTCGCTGGGACGGTCAAATATCGGGCAACAGGTCTCCAACCTGCAAACTACTCTTGGAGCCATGGAGGAAGTTATCTCGAACTACGGGACCGAACTCGCTGCCGCGACAGGTCTCGAGCAACCAGAGGTTCTAGAGGCCCATTTATCTGGCGCTTCAGGGCGGTTGAGCGAAGTCATATCACGTCTGAACGTCCAGGTATCTGGCGAGTACTTGTTTTCAGGAAGTGCTACGGGTCAAAAGCCCTTGATCTCGGGCGATGAGATGCTTGCTCAAATGAGTAACCTTGCCGCTATGAGTACTGGTGTGTCGGACTTCGTGATGCAGGTCGATGCTTGGTTCGATGATTTAGGTGGTGGCTTCGAAACTCTGGCTTATGGAGGAGGGAGTCAGGCAAGAAGCAACATTTCAATCTCCGAGCATCAAGAGATTGATTTGCCGCTCAAGGCGGATAACCAGAATTTTCGGGCGATGTTAAAGGGGTTGGCAGTTTCAGCAGTAATTTCCCAAGGCGATATCGCTGCCACATCTCAGGAGAAACGTGACGTACTTTCTTCGGTTGCTCAAAATTTGATTTCTGCCGAGCTATCTTTAATCGAAATGCAACGCGATACGGGTCAGGTGGAAGCTTTGCTCGAACGAGCGGACGTCGCTGCTGTAGCTGAAAAAAGCGTACTCGAAATGGCGCGCTCAGAAATTTTGTCAATCGATCCTTATGAAACAGCGAGTGCATTGGAGGCTGTTCAATTCCAAATAGAAACGCTTTATGTTTTGACGGCACGAACATCACAGTTACGTTTGTCGGATTATTTGTAATGCTACGGTTCAGCGCTCTACTGCTCGCACTACTCTTGCCCACAATGGTTAACGCATCCAGCGTTCGTCTAAAAGATTTGGTTGAGTTTGACGGTGTTCGTGGAAACGATCTCGTTGGTTACGGGTTGGTTGTTGGTTTAAATGGAACGGGTGACGGGCTTCGAAACTCGCCCTTTACTGAGGAAATGATGGTTAACATCCTCGAACGTCTTGGGGTGAATGTTGGGGGAGAAGAGTTTCGCCCCAAAAACGTTGCAGCTGTTCTCGTAACCGCAGCTTTGCCAGCGTTTAGTCGTACAGGGAGTAAAGTAGATGTAACGGTATCAGCAATTGGAGATGCGAAGAGTTTGCTGGGTGGTACACTTATTATGACGCCGCTCAACGCAGCAGATGGCGACGTATATGTAGTTGCCCAAGGGACCGTCATCGCCGGGGGAATTGCAGCAGAAGGTGAAGCAGCGCGTGTCGTTCACGGAGTTCCTACTGCTGGAATTGTTCCTGCAGGTGGCCGGGTCGAGCGGGAAGTTGATTTCGAGTTTTCGCAACTTTCCAGTTTGCGTATGGCGCTTAGAACTCCAGATTTTACTACCGCTGAGAAAATTGAACTGGCGATCAATTCTACCTTGGGGCGTAGCGTGGCGTTGATGTTGGACGCTGGAACCGTTGAGTTGGACGTTGACGCGACAGGATTGCGCTCTGCCGCGCATGTTCTTAGCCGGATAGAAAATATCGTGATTGAGCCGGAGCGCCGCGCCCGCGTTGTTGTTGATCAACGGTCGGGGACTATCGTTATGGACGAGAATGTACGAATTTCGCGCGTAGCAGTGGCGCAGGGGAATCTCACGTTAACGATTGAGGAAGCTCCTGTCGTTGTTCAACCAAATCCATTTTCCGAAGGCGAGACTGTTGTAGTTCCTCGCACAGCAGCGGCAATAGATGAGGAGCCAGGCATAGGATTGGCAGAAATTTCTCCGGGAACCACTTTGAAAGATGTTATCTCTGGGTTAAACGCGCTGGGTGTAACACCCTTGGACATGATCGATATCTTGAAGAGCATAAAGGCTGCAGGTGCCTTACATGCAGAATTTATTGTGCAATAGGTTGGGGGATTGAGCGGTTCAGGGCAGCGGTATTCCGCTACCCTGAGTGAAGTTAGAAGTCCAAGTTTTCCACGCTAAGAGCGTTAGTTTGGATGAAGTCACGGCGAGGTTCTACGACATCACCCATGAGTTTGGTGAAAATGTCGTCTGCTTCGGCCATGTCTTCAACTTTAACTTGCAACAGTGTACGTGCATCAGGATCCAGTGTGGTTTCCCACAGCTGATCTGGGTTCATCTCGCCTAGGCCTTTGTAGCGTTGCAGTGATAGACCTTTCTCGCCCTCTTCGAGAATAGATTGAAGTAGATCGATTGGCCCATAAACAGGTTGCTCACGATCTTTGCGGACCAGCTTCGCGGGCTTGCCGTAGGTCTCTTGCAAGCTATTGGTCAGTTGCCCCAGACGTCGCGCTTCACCGGATCGCAATACGCCACCATCTAGGACTCGGACTTCGTCAACGCCGCGCAATACACGCCATAGGCGTATGCCTTTGTCTTGAGTTGGGCGACCTTGCCAGCCTTTTTCATATTCTAATGCGATTAGATCTAGGCGTGCAGCTACGGTATTGGCCACACCTTGCAAATCTTGGTCGACTTGGCCGGCGGCGAAAGCGCCAGCGATGGCAGATTGCTCTAGGATGTGTTGCGGGTAGTGAGTTGGGAAAGCTTGCAGAATGCGGCGTACAGTGCGCGCTTCTTCAATTACGCGTCGTAAATCTTGTCCGACGATTTCTTCGCCAGTGGATAGCTTTAGCACAGCGCCTTCAACGCCCTGCTCAATCAGGTAGTCCTCCATCGATGCTTGATCCTTCAAGTACACTTCCGAGCGTCCGCGTGCTACTTTGTAAAGAGGCGGTTGCGCGATGTAGAGGTGACCTTGTTCGATCAACTCGGGCATTTGGCGATAGAAGAAGGTGAGCAAAAGAGTACGGATGTGGGCACCATCCACATCCGCATCCGTCATGATGACGATTTTATGGTAGCGCAATTTGCTGATGTCGAATTCGTCGCGTCCAATACCAGTGCCAAGGGCCATGACCATATTACCGATCTCTTGACTGCCAAGCATGCGGTCAAAACGGGCGCGTTCTACATTTAGAATTTTACCCTTAAGGGGCAAAATAGCTTGGGTTTGACGATCACGACCAGTTTGCGCAGAGCCACCAGCGGAGTCCCCCTCAACTAAGAAGACTTCGGTCTTGGATGGGTCTTTGTCGGAGCAATCTTTCAATTTCGACGACAAGAAATTCATGTCCATCGGGTTCTTGCGACGGGTCAATTCGCGGGCTTTGCGGGCCGCCTCGCGGGCTTGTGCAGCTTCGACGATTTTGGAGACGATTTCGCGGGCCTCATTAGGGTTTTCCTCGAACCATTCGGTCAGTTTTTCATTCATCAGGCTCTCGACCGCAGGGCGAACCTCGGAGGAAACCAGTTTGTCTTTTGTCTGCGAGGAGAACTTCGGATCAGGCACTTTGACAGACAGCACGCAAGTCAGGCCTTCGCGAGCATCGTCGCCGGTAAAGGAAATCTTCTCTTTTTTGGCGATGCCGGAGCTTTGGGCGTAAGCGTTTATGGTACGTGTAAGCGCGCCGCGGAAGCCGGCCATATGTGTACCGCCATCGCGCTGTGGGATGTTGTTGGTGAAGGGCAGGACCATCTCGTTATAGCTGTCATTCCACCACATTGCGACTTCGACGCCAATGTCATCCTTTTCGCCAACCACATAAATAGGGTCAGTCATAATCGAGGACTTGGAGCGATCCAGATACTTAACGAATTCTTTAACGCCGCCTTCGTAGAATAGTTCGGTGTGCAAGGCTTCGGCGGGGCGCTCATCCTCTAGGATGATCCGCACACCCGAATTCAAGAATGCCAATTCACGCAGGCGTTTTTCCAGTGTTTCGAACACGTAATCGCGATTGGAGAACGTGTCGGTCGAGGCCATAAAACGTACTTCGGTGCCCGTGCGGTCAGTTGGACCCACGACTTCAAGGTGCTTGACGGTATCGCCGTGCTCAAATCGGGCGATGTGTTCTTTGCCTTCGCGCCAAATGCGGAGTTCTAGCCAGTTGGAAAGCGCGTTCACCACGGAAACGCCCACACCGTGCAGGCCGCCCGAAACTTTGTAGGAATTGCTGTCGAATTTACCGCCTGCGTGAAGTTGGGTCATGATGACCTCGGCGGCGGAGACGCCCTCTTCCTCGTGGATACCTACGGGAATACCGCGGCCGTTGTCGCTGACTGAAACCGAGCTGTCTGCGTGGATCTTGACGTTTACCGCGTCGGCATGTCCGGCCAATGCTTCATCAATTCCGTTGTCCACGACCTCATAAACCATGTGGTGGAGACCGGAGCCATCGTCTGTATCACCGATGTACATGCCTGGCCGTTTTCGAACAGCCTCTAAGCCCTTGAGAACTTTGATGGAATCGGCACCGTAATCGGCTTGTTGTTCTTGGTCGTCAGACATGAGGTATTTCCCGCTTTTGTTACGCGAAATATAGTCTTTTGAGAGCAGATTGTCACGCAATTGACGCAAGATATTGTGGTTGCGAAGGGCGGCGTAAGAAGTGTGTTAACTTAACCCGATTATGATGCCGACACCAACCAACAGCCAACCCGCAATGATGTTCATGTTTCTAACTGTACCAGGGGTTTTGAGTAGCCCGCGAACGCGGTCCACGGAGGCTGCTAGCATTAGATTTCCAAATAAAGGTATGATGAAGCTGAGTGTGCAGATCGCTGCGATATCAAGGTATGTGACTTTTGTGAGATCAAAAAAGCCGGGCAGCACGCCCATATAGAACAACACAGCCTTCGGGTTGCCTAGTATGACGACCAGTCCCGCGATGAAGCCAGCCCACATGCCTGGGCGCGTAAGGCTGGAGTTCTCGGACAGTTCTTGATCCGCGTTTTTGATAAGTAATATGCCCATTGCGATAAACATCGCGACGGCGACCCATTTGAGCGCATCCATAAACCAGCTGGCCTGATCCACGATCCACGTCACGCCCAAGATCGCGACCAAGGGCCAAATTACATCACCAACGACGACGCCGAATGCCAATGGCCAAGCGGATCGAAACCCGCCCGACATAGCGCGCGCGAGTAAGGCCACCCAAACGGGCCCCGGGGTTAGGAACAATATGAACAGCCCGCCTGCATAAAACAGCAACTCAAGGGGGGTAATGGTCATTGCGATGCCTTACACGTTGGGATCAATTCGGGTGACATCAGATGCGCCATCGTGGTCGGACACTTCAAGGTGTTGGGCGCGATCGCCAAGTTCTGTGAAAAGTTCGGAACCTGTTCCGGTCATCCATGCCTGCGCTTTTAACCCGCAAATCTCGTCGTAAAGCGCTGCGCGTCTGCCTGCGTCCAGATGGGCGGCAACTTCATCCAGTAGAATGATTGGGGCGGCCCCGAAGTCTTGAGACAGCGCGCGTGCATTGGCGAGGATGAGGGAGAGCAACAAGGCTTTTTGCTCGCCCGTTGAGCATTGCTTTGCCTCGACGTTTTTGGCGGTGTAAATGGCCTTCATGTCTGCGCGGTGGGGGCCAACAAGGGTTCTGCCTGCGCGGAGGTCTGTGGGGCGGGATGCTTGGAGGGCGGCGAGCAGCGCGTCTGGGCCGTCAATGAAATCCGCATCATCGGGGTTTTCGATTGATAGGGCGGCTGTTGGGAAAGAGGTTTGGGCACTTTCCATAGCGGCCTGCAATCGTGTGAGTGCAGCGGCGCGGTTTGTGATGATTTGTGCGCCTGCCTCGGCCATTTGGGCTTCTAGCGCGCCGTACCACATCGCATCACGCACCATGTCTTTTAGCAATCTGTTACGCTCCCTCATCGCCTTTTCATATGCGACGGAGGCTTCGGCGTGCTTGGGTTCGAAGCTGAGGGTGATGCGATCAAGAAAGCGGCGGCGACCTTCTGCACCTTCTAGCCACAGCCTGTCCATTGCTGGGATTAACCAAACCACCCGCGCGATGCGCCCGAGGGCGATCTGAGGCGCGGTTTTGTCATCGATGCTGACCGTCCGGTTGCTGCCGTTTTCCGCACGAGTTTCGACTTCGTGTGTTTGGCCTAGGCTGTGCAATAGGGCCGAGACCTTCCAACCAACGGCCTCGGGCGTGCGTGCGATTTCATCGGCTTTTGCTCGTCGTAACCCACGTCCGGGCGACAGCATCGAAATTGCCTCTAGGATATTGGTCTTTCCGGCCCCATTGGAGCCGAAAATTGCAATCGGGCGGTCGTCCAATTCCAGCTCCACCCGGCGGTGGGAGCGGAAGCGAGACAGAGTTAACGCAGAGAGATACAGCCCCGCCATTGTCGCGCGTTAAACGCGCATTGGCATCACGACATAAACTGCCGACTGATCGTTGCCTTCTCGCATCAAGGTTGGATCACCTGCGGAGTTGAACATGAAGACGGCATTCTCGCGATCGACTTGTCCTGCAATTTCCAAAAGGTACTTGGCGTTGAAGCCGATTTCCAAGCGCTCGTCGCCATAGGCGACTGCCAGTTCTTCCTCAGCTGCACCACTGTCGGGCGCGTTTACAGATAGAATTAGACGGTCTTCCTCAAGGGACAGTTTCACCGCGCGGGAACGCTCCGACGATACAGTTGCCACACGGTCAACGGCCTTTGCGAATTCGGTCGCATCGACCTCCAACTTGCGCGTGTTGCCTTGCGGGATAACGCGTGTGTAGTCGGGGAAGGTGCCGTCGATGACCTTGGAGGTCAATGTGATGTCTGGTGTTGCGAAGCGGATTTTGGTTTCCGATACGGAGACCGCAATTTGCATGTCGTCGTCATCTAGTAACTTACGAAGCTCAGCCACGGTTTTGCGTGGAACGATTACGCCGGGCATGTCTGCGGCGCTCTCGGGCAGGTCCGCGTCGATGCGGGCAAGGCGGTGGCCGTCGGTTGCAACGCAGCGCAGGACTTTGCCGCCATCAGCATCGGACACGTGCATGTAGACGCCGTTAAGGTAGTAACGTGTTTCTTCGGTTGAGATGGCGAATTTGGATTTGTCGAACAGGCGGCGTAACACAGGTGCCGGTGCCGAGAAGTTCGATTGGTATTCGGAGGTTGCCATAACGGGGAAGTCCTCGCGTGGCAAAGTCGCCAGCGAGAAGTTTGAGCGCCCAGCCTCAACAGTCAGCCGACCGGATGCGCCGTCGTCGGTCAAAGACACCAACGCGCCGTCGGGCAGCTTACGCACGATTTCATGCAGCGTGGTCGCGGATACCGTTGTGGCACCTGGGCGCTCTACTTGGGCTGCCGCTTTATCGACGACTTCGATATCGAGGTCGGTTGCGCGAAATGTGACATCGTTGCCTTCGGCTTCAATCAGGACGTTCGCCAAAATAGGAATAGTATTGCGGCGTTCAACGACTGATTGGGCTTGGCTCACTGCCTTGAGTAGGGCGCTACGCTCGACACTGATTTTCATATCCGTCCTCTTTGGAAGATAGCTGGGGCGGAGAAGGTATCCTCTCCGCCCGCTTATGCAAACATTTTGTTGAAAAGTCCGCTTTTATGGCGGGGGCGTCAAGCCAATTAGGCTTCTAGCATGCGGCGAAGTAGCTCCGCATCCTCGGCCACTTGGCTGTCTTGTGCTTTTAGCTCGTCAATCTTGCGGACGGCGTGGATGACTGTGGTGTGATCGCGGTTGCCGAAACGCTTACCGATCTCAGGATAAGAGCGCTGCGTCAGCAATTTTGCCAGCCACATTGCCATCTGGCGTGGGCGCGCGATATTACGCGAACGCTTGGGCGACAACAGGTCGGACATGCGAACGTTGTAGTAATCGCAGGTCTTGCGCATGATCTCGTCCATTGTGACCTTGCGGTCAGACTGACGTAGAATGTCGGCGAGGCTTTCTTGGGCCATTTCCAGCGTGATCTCGCGGCCAACCAAGGAGGCGAGCGCGAACAAACGTGTCAGCGCGCCCTCAAGGACGCGAACGTTATTCGAGATCCGATGCGCAAGGAACTCTAGCACGCCATTTGAGATCTTCAGCTCTTGGTACTGCGCACGGTATTGCTCAACCTTTTGCTGCAAGATGCCGAGGCGCAGCTCATAGTCAGTTGGGTGCAGGTCCACGACCAAGCCCCATTGCAGGCGGGAGCGGATACGCTCTTCCAGCCCGTCGATTTCACCAGGCGCGCGGTCTGCGGAGATGATGATCTGCTTTTGTTGGTCAATCAGCGCGTTGAACGTGTGGAAGAACTCGTCTTGCGTGCTGTCTTTGCCCGCAATGAATTGCACGTCATCCACCATGAGAACGTCGACCGAGCGGAACAGGCTTTTGAAGTCCATCATCTGCTTGTCGCGTAGCGCTTGGATGAAGCGGTACATGAATTGCTCGGCCGAAAGATACACGACCTTCAGCTCAGGTGAGCGTGTCTGTAATTCCCATGCAATCGCGTGCATCAGGTGGGTTTTGCCGAGGCCAACGCCGCCATAAAGGAACAACGGGTTGAAACTTACAGGGCCACCCTCGGCCACGCGGCGCGCGGCGGCATGCGCAAGCTCATTCGGTTTGCCAACGACAAAGCGGTCAAACGTAAAACGTTTGTCCAGCGGTGCGCCGATAACCGATTCCTCAGCAGGAGCAACCGCTGGCGCGTTTTTCGGTGTGAACTTCTCGGCGCTTGGGGACGCCTTCGGGGCAGGTGCTGGGCGGTTCGCTTGTACAGTAAACTTCAGACGGCCAACTTGGACGCCATGCTGTTCAAACTGGCGCAGAATCTCATCGCCAAAATTCCGAGACACCCAATCGCCTTGGAAACTGGTCTGAACGCCGAATTCGGCGACGCCAGCTTCACAGGAGATCAATGTGAGTGGTTCAATCCATGTTTGATAGTTATTCTTGCCAATCGCAGCCCGCAAAGTTTCACGTGTTCGCCCCCAAAATTCATTCGTCATATTTTACCCGTTTACCAATTCCGCAGATCAGGATTGTTGCCAAGGCAATCCGTTGGCCTTCCAACCGTTAAGGCCACCCCGATGTTTCTCAGGATTTAAATCGCCTTCGAAACCCTCGGCCACGTTGAACAGCTCCATGCTAGGCGCATCTGCAGAAAGAGACGCCTGCACGGCAAGGGCGGCATTCATAGACCGCACTCCTGACCTGCAAATGAACAACAATTGAGACGGCACGTTGCCATCTAAAGCGTCGGTCATTTCTTCAACGAACCGCGGGTTAACGGACATGTCTGGATACCTGCACCATTCGATCGTTATGACCGAACGAGTAAGGCTCGACAGATCAGGTTTCCCCACAAAGGACCATTCGGCCTTTGTCCTGACGTCGATGAGCACTGATGTCGGGTTACTCTTTAAAAGGTCCCAAGCTTGTGCCGGCAGCAAGTCTTTTACAGCCGAACTGGAGTTCGTGCTCATTCCATGTCCCCCGAGACGAAGTGAATCGCTCAACATGGATAGCGACAGGAGTAGGGCCCTCGCAACTTATCTTCGTACTTGACTCATAGTTAGTTGAAACACGAATCTAACCGTGACGAATTTGCCTCCGTCTAACCGATTGATCATAAAAAAAACGCGCCTAAAAAAGACGCGTTTCTAAAATTTTAAGGCGAGGCTCGCAGATCGGCTTAGCCGAGTGCTTTAACCCGTGAAGACAGGCGCGACATTTTGCGAGCGGCTGTGTTCTTGTGCATGATGCCTTTTGTAACGCCGCGCATCAGCTCTGGCTGTGCGGACTTCAGGGCATCTTTAGCTGCGGAAGAATCGCCGGAGGTGATCGCTTCTTCAACAGTGCGCAGGAATGTGCGAATGCGCGAACGACGCGCTTTGTTCACTTCGGTGCGGCGCTCTGTTTGGCGAGCGCGCTTTTTAGCTTGAGGCGTGTTTGCCATACTTAAGGTTCCCGATGCTTCGGTGTGTAAATCTGAGATTGCGCTTCTAGGGCCGACTCACTTGCAAGTCAACGCCCTAAGTCGGGTTATTTGTCACGGAAATGCGGTTCACGTTTTTCAATGAATGCGGCCATGCCCTCTGCTTGGTCTTCGGTGGCAAATAATGAGTGGAAAACACGGCGTTCAAACAGCAAGCCTTCGTTCAACGAGGTTTCGTAACTACGGTTTACCGATTCTTTGATCGCCATCGTCGCCATTGCGGATTTCTCGGCGATTTTCCCGGCTGCAGCCAACGCTTCTGCTACAAGCTTTTTGGCGGGCACGACGCGGCTTACCAAGCCGGAGCGCTCGGCCTCTTCTGCGTCCATGAAGCGACCGGTCAAGTTCATGTCCATAGCTTTGGATTTGCCAACAAAGCGGGTTAACCGCTGCGATCCACCTAAACCGGCCATTACGCCGAGGTTGATTTCAGGCTGTCCGAACTTGGCGGTGTCGGACGCGATAATGAAGTCACACATCATCGCCAATTCGCATCCGCCGCCAAGGGCATAGCCCGAAACGGCTGCGATAATTGGTTTGCGGATGCGTTGGAAGCTGTTTGAAAATTCTGAGAACAAATCGCCGCCGAATGCATCGGTGAAGGACTTATCTGCCATTTCGGTGACGTCAGCACCCGCGGCGAAGGCCTTTTCAGAGCCGGTGATGACAATGCTACGGACCTTCTTGTTGCTGTTGGCGTCCAGCAAAGCCTGAGACAATTCGGTCAGTAACGCCGCGTTCAACGCATTTAGCGCGTCGGGGCGATTCAGTTTGATCAGAGCGATATGCTCTTCAATTTCAACGATAATTGTCTTGAACGCCATGATCTATCCTCATTGCTAACAGGGCATGAGACGTATCATGTTCGTACGCAGGTTCAATTCATCTTTGGCATTTTGGGCAGTAAAAACTTGAGCGACCCGATTGGACAACCCTTGAAATCGTGCTTCCACAGTCGTTTCTGCAAGGTTCATTCTCTTGATCGTAGACGGCGAAGTTGTGTTGAAAATAACCCAAATCGCCATTCGCCTGCCGGTGATCTCGTAGGGACGATCCACCCGATTCGATGGCCTCATTTAACACGTCTCGGATTGTTGGGACTAAGGTCGCCACGCGCGCAGCACTTAGACTGCCTGCCCTTCGCTTGGGGGAAATCCCCGTGCGGAAGAGTACTTCGCACACATAGATGTTGCCCAAACCCGCAACAATTCGTTGATCCAACAGTGCCGTTTTTATAGGGGAGACTTTTTTCGCTAACGCCTTGATTAAGTAAGCGTCGTCGAATTGATTGCCTAAGGGTTCGGGGCCTATCTTCTCAATTAGCCAATGTTGTTCCAGCTCTGCCGTTTTGGCTAGATCCATTGCGCCAAACCGCCTTGCATCGTTGAAGGCGATTCTGGTGCGATCTTCCATGTGGAACACAACATGGTCGTGCTTCTGTGTTGCTGGTTGGTCTCGGTGAGATTCTGCAGTTTCAGCCAAGGTAATTTGCATGCGGCCTGACATTCCAAGATGGATGATCAAAGTTTCGTCACTGCTAAGATCAATTAACAGGTATTTAGAGCGCCGCCGCATAGCTGTGATGGTCTTGCCGGTAAGCCGGTCCGCCATATTTTCTGGGAATGGCCAGCGTAAATCAGGGCGATTCACGTCGACGCTGGATATTTTCCGACCCTCCATGACGGGTTGTAAGCCCCGCCTCACGGTTTCAACTTCTGGTAATTCTGGCACTTTCTTCCCCCGATGGTCCTTCGCGTCGCATTGTAACCCGACAGGCTGGACCTATAAGAAAGGGTGAGAACGTAAGGACTGCAAGAACCATGGCTGTAGATTCGCAAAAAACGACCCATTTCGGTTTCACCGATGTACCTGAAAACCAGAAAGCTGGGATGGTGCACGGAGTGTTCACCAATGTTGCGTCAAAGTATGACATCATGAACGACGTTATGTCCGTTGGAATCCACCGGATTTGGAAAGAAGCGATGATGGATTGGCTGGCCCCGCGGTCTGGTCAACGCCTTTTGGATGTGGCTGGTGGAACCGGCGATGTGTCGTTTCGGTTTTTGGAGCGGGCTGGCGAGGCGAATGCTGTCGTCCTCGATATGACAGAATCGATGTTGGTTGAAGGTAGCAAGCGCGCTGAAGCCGCGTCGCTTGCAGAAAATCTCGATTGGGTCGTTGGCGACGCAATGGCGCTGCCGTTTGAGGACAACAGCTTTGACGTCTACACCATCAGCTTTGGTATTCGGAACGTAACACGCATCCCCGATGCTTTGGCCGAGGCTTACCGCGTTCTTCGTCCGGGTGGTCGATTGATGGTGCTAGAGTTTTCGCAGCTTCCCAACCCTATGATGCAAAAGGCGTATGACCTATATTCGTTTAACGTCATCCCCAAAATGGGGAAAATGATCGCGAATGATAGTGATAGCTATCAATATCTTGTGGAATCCATCAGACAGTTTCCTGACCAGGAAACCTTTGCGGATATGATCCGCACCGCTGGTTTCGAAAATGTCTCTTATCGAAATATGACAATGGGCATCGCGGCCCTTCACGCCGGTTGGAAAATCTAGATGCGTGGTCCGCACAATGTTTGGCGCCTCATTCGCACTGGGGCCACGCTGGAGCGCACGGGCGCGATGAGCTTCGCGCTTGATGCTTTTGATGCCCCGCCGTCGTTGCGGGTTGTTGCGCGTGTCGTGGCATGGCCGTTTCAATGGCTTGGTCACAAAGGTGATCCCGACATGCCACCGGCTGTTCGCGCTCTAACAGCGCTTGGCCCTGCCTACATTAAATTTGGGCAAGTTTTATCGACGCGCCCAGATGTGGTTGGCGACGAATTGGCGCTACAACTGCGTGTTCTTCAAGATAAGTTGCCAGCTTTCCCAACTGAACAAGCCATAGCTACGGTTGAAGAAGAGTTAGGTGCGCAGCTTGATACAATTTACTCCGAATTTTCGGAGCCCGTCGCTGCGGCGTCCATCGCACAGGTTCACAAGGCGCGGCTAAATGAGACAGGCGAAGAGGTCGCCGTGAAGGTGTTGCGCCCAGGAATTGAAAAAGCGTTCCGGAAAGATATCGACGCCTTCTACTTTGCCGCATCGGTGATTGAGTTCTTGTCTCCAGCATCAAGGCGGCTGCACCCAAGCGCCGTGATTGAACATTTTGACGGCGTCGTGCAGGGGGAATTGGACCTAAGATTGGAAGCCGCGGCTGCTGGTGAATACGCGGCAAAAACTGAAGGCGATGCTGGTTTCGTGGTTCCAAAAACGCATTTCTTCAATTCTGCCAAGCGAGTCATGACTATGGAATGGGCGGAAGGAATCCCATTCGGCGACGTTGAGGTGATCGCTACCGCTGGGCATGATCGGCAAGCCCTTGGTGAACGTGTTTTGCAGCTGTTTTTGCGCCAAGCGTTGAATGACGGCTACTTCCATGCCGATATGCATCAAGGCAACCTAAAGGTTAGCGCTGATGGGGATATCATTGCTTATGACTTTGGTATCATGGGTCGGATCGATGAATACACTCGGCGGGTCTATGCTGAGATATTGATTGGATTTATTCGCAAGGATTATCGCCGCGTGGCGGAGGTCCATTTCGAGGCCGGCTATGTCCCCGCTGACCGGGATATCGACGAGTTCGCGCAGGCCTTGCGGGCCGTCGGTGAGCCTATATTTGGGATGAATGCGACGCAGATATCAATGGCGCATTTGTTGGCATATCTGTTCGAGGTTACCGAACGCTTCGGCATGGAAACTAGGACTGAGCTGATTCTGTTACAGCGTACCATGGTAGTGGTGGAGGGGGTCGCAAGAACGATGCATCCCGAGATCAATATTTGGCAGGTCGCGCAGCCGGTGGTTGAAGATTACATCAAGCAAAACATTGGTCCCAAAGCGTTGCTGCGAGATTTGATCGCAACCGCGCAGGTATTGGGGCGTTTTGGACCAAAACTGCCGCATCTAATGGAGGCTGCGCTTCTGCAATCTGAGCAGAATAGCAAGCCTGTGGACGTATCAAAGGGGAGCACCGGAGCATTTGCTTTTCTGGCAGGAGTTGCGGTCGCAGTTGGCGCGGCTGCTACTTGGGCTTTACTATCTTAGACCGGTCACAAGTGATGCAGGGCGAATTGCACCCCCTTCGGTAACGACGACGGCTGTATTATCCACCGTCCTGATCTCCACTACGTTGGCGAATGTGTCAGGTGTATGCGTGTCGATAAGGGCATCGTTAGAATAGGATTCTACCGAGAAGCTGTAGGTCCCTTCATCGTATGGCTGCCCGTCATCTGAAACGCCTGCCCAAAGGATCGGATCGTCAGACACGGGCACGTTGATACGTTGTATCTCATTCCCTTGCTCATCCGACACGACCAATTCCGCGCGTTGGGCAAAGCTGACCGGGTTCGCCACGATCTCTATCGGTGTGCCACCAAAATAGGCTGGAGCTGCCATTCGGGCCTGCATTCCGACCCAACTCGCCATGTCGCCAATGCTTGAAACAAGCAGCTGTGAGTTCAGCGCGCCAAGCAAATCGTTTGTTTTTACTTGCTGCTCCACCCCTGAGAAGGTTGCTAACTGAGTCGCGAAATCCTGCGAGTCTAGCGGGTTCAATGGATCTTGGTTTTCCATCTGAGCAGTAAGCATGACCAAAAAGGTTTCAAAATCGGAAGTTATGATGCTGTCTGATGTGGTGCTGGCTTGTGTCGCAGCTGTCGTTGGGGTTGAGGTTGAGGAAATTGGTTCCATGTGGGTTCCTTAAAGGCGAAGATCTAGCTGGGTGTCTGTACTGATGTTATGCAGGTGTTTGGCATTTGAAAGTTCGGGCGCATCAATCACGATCAAGCTATGATCGTCGATGTCTTCATGGGGTGCTTCTTGATGTTCTTTTTCGAAAGAAAAACTAGCGTCCTCGTATCCGGCGTCTGAAAAATGGGTTTCAAGTAGGTTTGAATTGCGTTTCAATAACTCGAGTACGTCAGTTCTTTCGCTGAACACAGTTACGTTCATTGAGCCTTCGCGACCACCCAATACAATGCGCAAACGCCCTAACTCTTCCGGATCTAACCGAACCTCGATTTCATTTTCGTTGGTGGTCGTTATCGCGGCAGTGATTTGGTCGCTGATGCCACTGAAAGACCTGGGAACGGTGCTTGTCGAATGTGATAGGTTGATTGCAACAGACATCGAGGAAGAAGAAGGTAGGACAGCTGTCGTGAATGATGGCAGATTCATAGAGTGGATGTCATTCTCCACATTCGGCAATAAGCCGCCAAGTGCTTCACCAGCATTCGACGTCATTGATGTTTTATGTATCTCAACGTGAGAGTTAATTGGGGGCGAGATTGTGGTCCTTGTTGGAGCAGGCGTTGCGGGCTCGCTTAACGTAGATGTGGCTGCGTGGGGGCTATGCGGATCCTTACTGACTCGTGCTAAATCGGAAGCTTTCAGCTCACTGGGATCCTGCAGGCCTGATTGTTCGGACAGAATTACAGGCAGTTTTCCTGATGTTACAGATCCAACCTCTTGCGGTTGAGGATTTGCATCCCCTGATTTCAAGTGAGTTTCAGACGCTGGATCTAATGCACCAAAGTCGGGCTGAACTGTTGGAGGTGCACTCATCTGAACGCGTTGGGCTGCTGATGAATGAGCTACTTCAACCTCACGAATGATTGAGTGGACCGTTGAAGACTCAATCGACTTTTCCGAAGAGACAAGGATGCGAGATGGCTGGTCTGTTGAGTTATTTTCGTGTTCTAGTTGGGGCCGGTCAAACTTTGGCGAGCTTTCGGTGAGCTGCCCCTTAGCAGTGTCAGAGTTGAGTGACGAATGCTGGTTTTCAGTTCGTAAGTCTTTTTCTGGGTTCATCTCGGGAGTGTCTGGCTCAATTGCGGCTGGAACAATTGCCTCTGTATGGGCGGGGACTGCCAGCTCTTCGGCTACTTCAACGCGCGCGATAGGCGCATTGCTTTGCATTGAACTGGCGGCCCAGTGATCCGGTTGTTTTTCGGATTCCTCTAGCTGTCGGTGATATGCTCCCTCTGTTGGGGCGACCACCTCTGCTGGATTACCTTTCGTGCCTTCACTGCTCTCCGATATTTTCTCGCGTGTATCCGGTAAACTGCTAACCGGATTGAATTCAGGCATAGGGCCGAGTTGAGCGTGGATAGCTAGGAGTGAAGATGTCGTATTGTGGCTCAACTGAGAACCGGACGAACCAGACAATGACACAGGCTGGTCTTCATTCGTCGGCTTGTCGGCAACCTCGAGGGATAAGGTAAAAATATCCTTTTCAGCATCGCGCGTATCACTATCTGATTCGATTAACTTAGATTCAAGTGTGTTCATCGAGGTGAGCTGACGGGTGCCATTTGGTTGGTGCGCAAGTAGTGAATGCATTTCTCTCTCTCAAAACGTTCTTTCCTGTTCTTTCAGATGGGAGTTACTTAATCTTTACCAGTGCAAGAATATTTCTGACCTGTGAGGGTTTGGAGAAAAGCAGTGGACATACAAAGTATACAAAGCCCTCTTGATCGCGTTGAACTTTTCCCACGTACTGATGCTCAGCGAGATGTGGTTAGAAAGTTAGAGCAGGTATTTATTGCCGAAATGCTGAAATCTATCGACACTGCGTCTGGAGAAATCACATTTGCCGGTGGGGCCGGCGAGGAACAGTTTAAATCATTTTTGAATGATGAATATGCCGAGATGATTGTCGCCCATGGTGGCGTAGGCTTGTCTGTTTCAATAATGACGAAGATGCCCGGAGGGCATGGTTATGAAAAGTAAATCCGTCAGTATAAGAAAAATTATTGATGATGAGAGAAAGTTCTTAATGGCAGGAAATTTTTCAGGATTGAAAGAAATTCTGAGAAACAAGGAGGCCATATTAGAAGAAATAGAATCCAAAAAATCTAATTTGGAAGTACTTGATGCAGAGCGTTTGAAGCAGGAGTTGGCTGAAAACCAAGATCTCTACCTAAGTGTAAAGGTTGGAATTTCTTCGGCTTTGAAACGAGTTGAAGAGTTAATTGAATCACGAGGGTCTCTCAAGGTGTACAACTCGAAAGGCACTCAGGTGTTTACCTGTGATTCTGCCAGAGGAATAAGGGTGTGATTGTTGAGTACAATTTTCCAAACCGTAATTCCCCTATTTAGCGTTCTGTTAGGATTGTTGTTGCAAAACAACGGAGCATCCCGCGATTGGGATGGCGCGTGTTAAAAAAGAAAACATGTAATTGTCAAAACGACTTTGAAGTCACTTTGAGTGATGCAAATTTGGTGCTGAATGCGCCGTGAAAAGGAACTAAAATGTCCAGTATTTTGACGAATAATGGCGCGATGGTGGCGCTACAAACACTGAAAACAATCAACTCCGGCTTGCTCGATACGCAGTCAGAAATTTCGACGGGCAAATCTGTATCGTCAGCTAAGGACAACTCTGCAATTTGGGCCATCTCTAAAGTGATGGAGTCGGACGTAAAAGGCTTTAATGCAATTTCTGAAAGTTTGTCGCTCGGGGAATCCACAGTTGCGGTAGCTCGCCAAGGTGCAGAAACCGTTACAGACCTGTTAACGCAGATAAAGGGAAAGGTGGTTTCCGCTCAAGAAGAGAACGTTGATCGAGAAAAAATCCAAACTGACATTGACGCATTGACGTCGCAGATTTCTTCTGTGGTTGGTGCAGCGCAATTCAATGGATTGAATATGCTTAAAGGTACGGATTCTGTTGATATACTTTCGTCTTTGGATCGTTTGAGCGATGGATCAGTTTCTGCATCGAATATTTCAATCGCACGGGCTGACCTGTCAGACTCTGCGGGCACGTACGGTACGGGAACTTCTCTATCCGCTAATGCTACTGCATCAGCCGGAGCCATTGCTAATACAGGTAACACTGAGGCAATTACGTTTGCGGATAGCACCGATATGTCCGGGGATGATTTTCAAATCACGGTTGCGGGTTCTACCTTGAACTTTTCTGCAGGCACGTTTGCTGCATCAGATACTGAAGAGCTAGCCATCGATCAAATTGCGGGTCAAATTAATGCATTGGGGCTTGAAGGTGTTAGTGCAACTCGAAATGGCAGTGATTTAGAAATTACGTCTACGCGTGCATTCGAGACAGTTGATGTCGATTTTTCCGGTTCACCAGTATCTGACGATAGCGTAGAGATTTCTGAACGGGCAGAAAACGTAACATTTTCGTCCGTCTCTAAGGTTAATTCAGGAGACGGTTACCGTGTTACTTTAGGGTCTGATGTGGCTACTTATGTCGCAGGTGAAGGCGAAACATTTGAGGACGTCGCCAACGGCTTGAAAGCTGCAATTGATGCAGCAGAAATTGAAGGAATTTCAACAAGAGTCACCACAAACAATAACGGTGAGCAGGTGCTTAAGATCGACAACGACAGTGGAACACCAGTTTCGACTTTCACAGCGGTTGGCGCTCAAGACGGGACGGCTTCAGGTGGACTGTTTGGGTTAGATGGCATTGACGTAACTTCTGACCAAGGCGCAGAGGCCGCCCTAGATAATGTAGAGATTTTGATCCAAAACTCTATTGACGCTGCGGCTGAGTTCGGTTCGGCTCAAGGTCGGATTGAGACACAGAGCGATTTCATTGGGAAGCTAACAGATTCACTGAAATCCGGCATTGGTACGTTGGTGGACGCGGACATGGAAGAAGCGTCAGCTAGACTTCAGGCTCTGCAAGTCCAGCAACAGCTAGGCGTGCAAGCGTTGTCGATTGCGAATCAAGCTCCTCAAAATATTCTTTCTCTATTCCGTTAATAATCTACCAAGGGGCGATGATCATTCATGGTTTTCGCCCCATTAACAATGCTGGGTAAAATGATGAATGCTACACTTCAAGCCGCGTCCGCCTATGGCGTGAACAGTCGAGCCTTCAAAACAAATAGGGGAATTGAAATAGAAATTCTCACCAAAATTACGCGTGATATAATGAATCTAAGCCAAGAACGGCGGGATAACTTTCCGCACCTGGTTTCTGTTTTGCATAAAAATCGACAGCTTTGGACGGCCTTAGCCATCGACGTGTCTAGCTCTGAAAATGCTCTAACCAAAGAAATCCGTGCAAGTATATTCTATCTATCGGAGTTCGTGAACGCTCATACAAAGAAAGTTCTTAGTGGAAAGGCAACAACAGAGGCGTTGAGTGAAGTAAACATTTCGATTATGCGCGGCCTAAGCTCCGATGGCCCGGCCTCTTGACTGGTCTTGTGATAAAGTTGGGACCCAAGGAGCGTATCTTGATAAATGGTGCTGTTGTCGAAAATGGTGACAAGAGAAGTAAGTTACAAATTGTTACGCCAGATGCACATATATTGAGATTGAAAGATGCGCTCCATCCCTTAGAGGTAAACACGCCGGTACGTCGAGTGTGCTATATCATGCAATTAGTATTATCCGGAGATGCACCTCAGGACACAGGGAAGCGGCAAGCCCTTAAAGGAATAGAGCAGCTTAATCAGGCATTTAGTGATACTGAAAGTCGAAAAATTCTTAGTGTATCAACTGAACAAGTCAATGGTGGGCAGTATTATCAGGCCATGAAAAGTCTACGCTCCTTACTGTCTCGAGAGTCAAAAATTATGGGGGTTTCTGTGAAATGACATTTTCTGTTGCCCTCCCTCAAACTGGATTGCAAGGTTGGTTGTTTCTTTCGCGGACAATTGACACACAGAAGCATGCATATTTCGCCAACGGGGAAGCCGAAAGAAACATCCTTGAATTTCAGGAAAAAATTTCCGAAGTTCACACAGCTGAACAACTCGTTGCAGATCGAGAGTTACTGTCAGTAGCGCTTACTGCATTTGGATTAGAGGATGATATCGACAACAAATTTTTAATAAGGAAAATTCTCAATGATGGATCAAGTGACCCGGATGCTTTGGCAAATCGATTTTCGGATAAGCGATACTTGGCATTTACTAAGGCTTTTGGGTTCGGTGATTTTGACGTGCCCAGAACGCAATTGAGTTATTTTTCAGAAGAGATTTTGTCGTTGTACAAAGACAGGCAGTTTGAGGTGTCAGTCGGTGAACAGGATCAAGATATGCGACTGGCTTTGTCATTTGGAAGGGAAATGGAGAATATTACAGAGACTGATAAAGGTGAAGATACGAAATGGCTTGAGGTTCTGGGAAATCCACCATTGAAATCTATTGTCGAAAGATCAATGTTCTTGCCTGATGGATTTGATTCTTTGGACTTAGACGATCAAGTTGCCCTTCTTAAAGAGCGCACTGAGATGCAGTATGGAAGCTCGAGCGTTGATGTCTTCAGAGATCAGAAAAATATTGATAAAATGCGAACACGGTTTCTTTTGGCGACCCAATTGGAGCGCTATCAGTACACAAATGGCGCATCGACAGCATTGACGTTGCTACAAGGTGGGGCGACGGCGTAAGGTATTGCTGGTAAAGAAGAGGGTTGTTGTTAGGGTCAGGAGCCATTGAAGGGTTGATGCGGGGTCATTGCCATGATTCACAATCTCCAACAGTTTGGGGGACTAATGTGCAACCCTTACTGGCTGACGGAAGCGCAAATGAGGGGCCTTCGATCGTTCTTTCCGAAGAGCCGGGGTCGGTCGCGGGGTGATGGCAGGCGTGTTTTGAGTGGTATTATACTCATTAACTGGAATAGGTTACGAGGATGTGATCTGCTTACCGCCTATGGCCCGCCAAAGACCTTTTGCAATCGCAGGAAACGTTGGAGCGATTTAGGCGTGTTTACCCGGATCATGAGCGGGTTGGCGGCGGAAACTCCAGACAATAAGACCATCCCAATTGATGGACATACTTCAAAGCACACCGCACGGCCGCAAGCCTGAGGCTTAAAAAGGGGGCGTGGGCGTCTGATCGGGCAAGCAAAGGGTGGCATGAACTCGAACTACACGCCGTCACAGAAACGGATGGTTGGCCAACTCGCTTCTTTTTACAGCAGGTCAAGTCAGTGACTACACCGGTGCCATGGCTTTGATGAACAGTCTACCAGATGCTGAATGGCTACTCGGTGACCGGGGCTATGATGGGATTGATTCCCCGAAGCCTTGTTAGAAAGGGGCACACGACCCTGCGTCCCGGATCGCAAATCTCGTAAGAAGGACATTTGATACGACAAGCGCCGATTCAGACGCCGCAAGCGTATCGAGCGAATGTTTGGTAGCCTCAAAAATTGGCGGCGCGTCCCAATCCGCTATGGCCGATGCCCGAAGGTCTTCTTGTCGGCAATCGCGCCGGCCGCAACCGTCATATTTCAGTTATGAGTCTTGACCTAAGCGCTAACTTGACTTGTCGATGTTCAAGGCGTTTTGGAGAAGTGTAAATGCAGATGAGATGGATCTAGAGTTGCGGTTTGATAAGAATGTTTCAAGGTGTGGGCGAACATCAATTGCATGATCAATCGCTTTGTCGGTTCCCGCTTCATACAACCCAGATTTGATCAAAGCCTGTGCCTCTTCGTAGGTACTTATTGCCAACCGCGCTTGCGCAATCAAATCAAGTTCGGCGTCTAGTGCTGCATTCGGAAGGCTGCGTGATATTGATTTTGTGATATCGATTGCTGGATATCTACCTCGTTGAGCGATGTTGCGGGCCAGGATTACGTGGCCGTCCAAAATCCCCCGCATAATATCGGCGATTGGCCCTTCCATGTCGGAACCTTGCACTAAAACAGAAAATACGGCTGTAATGTCTCCGCGTCCTTCAGATCCCGGCCCTGCGCGCTCACTCAAAGCCATTAATTCTTGCGCTGTTGAGGGTGGAAAACCCTGAAGTGATGTGCTTTCTCCGGAAGAGAGTGCAATTTCTCTATGAGCTTCGGCGAAACGAGTGACAGAATCGGTTAAGAGTAAGGTTTGAGCGCCTTGATCCCGAAAGTACTCGGCAATTGCCATCCCGACCCATGCGCCGCGACGTCGTATCATTGCTGACTGGTCAGCTGTTGCAGCCACGACTACAGACCGCTCCAACCCCTCTGACCCTAAAGTTTCTTCTATGAACTCTCGTACTTCTCGTCCCCGCTCCCCTATCAAACTGATCACAATGGCATCAGCGGAAATACCTTTAGCAAGGTCGGATATTAGTGTTGATTTCCCGACCCCAGAACCAGCAAAGAGGCCAATCCTTTGCCCCTGTACTAATGGGAGCAATGTGTCGATCGCCGCTATTCCGGTAGGAATACGTGGCCCTAACCTTTTTCGAGTGGCCGGAGAGGGCGGTGATCGCTTGAGGTGAACTTCATCTAGACCGTTGATAAGGGGTTTGCCATCGAGAGGGCGAAGGAAAGGGTCGATCACTCTGCCTAACCAGCTCTTGTCAGGCATTAGTCTGTTTGTGCCGAGGTGAGACACTCGTCCATTGAGTGCGAGGCCATCCACTCCTGTTTCGGGTAAGACGTCGATGCTGTTTTCACTTAATGCGACGACTTCTCCAAATGTGGATTTTCCTTTTTTATGGTGAAAGGCGACGAGGTCGCCGATATGCGCAATTTTGGATAGACCCACAACGCTGGCAATTCCTGCGGAAGTAGACCTTACTGAACCATCCCTTTTTGTGCGCGGTATATCATTAATTGCCGATAGTAATTGGTTGAGGCTTTGATTTTGCATTTCAAGTTCTCCGTGCTGCTTACTCTTTTTAAAGGAATCACTCTTAAAACAATGTGTATGTAATGGAGGGAGAAGCCCCGTTGTTCGCTGATATTAAAATTTTAGAAAATTCGAGTATGATGGCGCAGCACGCGTCAGCGCGGCAAAAATTGGTTTCCACAAATTTGGCCAATGTAGATACTCCAAATTATGTACCAAGAGATATCGCCCCATTTTCCGACTTTATTGGAATGGGAGTCGATCTGAAAATTCAACCCGAAAATTCTAGGATATTTGATGAGACCTCCAGCGAGAGTTGGAGCCCTAAGCCGGGCCTTCTCGAAGGTAAGCCTAGCGGGAACTCTGTATCTGTCGAAGAGGAAATACTGAAATCTGTTGAAATAGAACGGCAACATTCTAAGGCGTTGGCCATTTACCAACATGCAATGGACGTGTTGAAAATTTCTATTGGTAGAGGGAGGTAAAATTCATGGAGGGCTTTTCGGGTAGCTTGGCGATTTCGGCAAGTGGTATGCGAGCTCATTCCTCTCGCCTTAGATTGACCGCAGAAAATTTGGCAAATGTGGACACACCTGGGTATCGCCGAAAAATGGCGTCCTTTGAAAGTGAGACCAAATTTGGAGAGTCGACTGGATTAGTTCGGAGTGGTGAAACCAGATTGGATCAGACTGAACTACCAATGAAGTTTGATCCATCTCATCCCATGTCAGACGATGGTGGGTATGTTCAGGGGTCAAATGTAAACCTAATGATCGAAATAGCCGACGCGCGAGAGGCGCAACGAAGTTATGAAGTCAACCTGAAGATGTTCGAGCAAACTCGAAAAATGTCTTCTGAACTTCTTGATTTATTGAAACGATAATTGCTCAAATATAAGGAAATCCAGAATGGATATCTCTACTTCGATTGCCCACGAGGCATATAAGATATCGAAACCAGCGACTATGCCATCCTCAGATGCGAGTTTGGGGCGGCTTTCTCAGCAGTTCGCTGATGTGGTGGCAATGGGTGAGAATACCGCGATGGATGCAATGGCTGGCAACGCAGATCCGCACCAATTGGTTGAGGCGCTCACTCAATCTGAGTTAGCGATACAAACCGCCGTTAGTGTGCGGGACAAAGTGGTAGAGGCCTATCAGGAAATACTGAGAATGCCGGTCTAATGCTCGGCGAGGCTGAGCTTTATGATATTCTTCGACAAGGCCTTTGGGTTTCAATCGTCATTTCGGGCCCGATATTGGCAGTGGCGCTTGGTGTTGGTTTACTTATCGGGTTGTTCCAGGCTCTCACCTCAATTCAAGAAATGACCCTGACCTTCGTTCCTAAAGTCGGTGCGATTTTAGCAACCTTTTGGGTCACGATGGGATTTATGACGAAGAGCCTAACGTCTTTTTGGGCGGACACAATTATTCCCAATGTTGTAGGAGGTTGATCATGGGAAATACAGTTTACGCAACCTTGACGCGTCAGTCCGGGTTGATGAAAGAGATGAATGTCGTTGCAAATAACATTGCCAATCTTGCGACAACTGGATTCAGATCGGAAGAAACGATTTTTACCGAATTTGTAGTCCCCATGGGACGAGACAACGGAAGTATGTCGATGGCGCGGGCGAGTGCGCATTCGACGAACTTTCTTCAGGGTTCCCTTACGCAAACGGGAGGCGTTTTTGACTTGGGTATCAATGGAGACGGATTCTTTCAGATCGAAACACCTGCTGGTGTGAGGTTGACGAGGGCAGGATCTTTTAGCCCGAACGCGGCAGGGGAACTGGTGACAACCGAAGGATACAATCTGTTGGACTTCGGCGGAGCACCAATCGTTGCACCATTGGGGGCAAGCAAGATTGATATTGCATCTGACGGTACCTTGTCAGCAGATGGGAACCCAATTGCACAGGTTGGCTTGGTCATCCCTGAAGATCTCACAGACATGGTCCGAGAGGATGGCGTTAAATTCAGTACGCAATCGGCATTGATCCCCGCTGAAGATGCGAGCGTAAGTCAAGGGTTCTTGGAGGCCTCCAACGTTGAACCTGTGCAGCAAATTGCACGCATGATCGAGGTGCAGCGCTCTTATGAAATGGGACAATCATTTCTTGAAAAAGAAGATGAGCGACTTCGCTCCATTATGACGCTGGTTGGCGGCCGATAGAAAAGGAATGTGAAATGAATGCACTCAAAATTGCCGCGACTGGGATGGCCGCACAGCAGGCCCGTGTGGACGTTATTTCGAACAATCTCGCGAACATGTCGACGACAGGCTACAACGCTCGCCGAGCGGAGTTTTCGGATCTTCATTATCAACAATTAACACGTGCGGGTAGCATCAGTGCTGCGGATGGTACGTTGATCCCAGCAGGGGTGCAGATGGGGTTGGGCGTGCGCCCGACGGCGGTTTCTGTGAACGTTGCCCAAGGCGCATTGTCGCAAACGGGTGGCGATCTAGATTTGGCTATTGAAGGTCGAGGATTTTTAGAGGTTACCCTTCCGGCCGGCAATTCAGGGTATACTCGTGACGGCGGTCTGAAACGTACCGGGGATGGGTTACTCGTGACGTCAGATGGATTCCCAATCGTACCTAACATCACGATTCCCGAGGATGTAAGTTCGATTTCGATCAACCCTGACGGAGAGGTCTACGCGTATTTTGCGGATAGAGTGGAGCCAGAGCAATTAGGTCAAATTACACTTGCAGGTTTTGCGAATGAAAAGGGCTTGGAAGCAATCGGAAGCAACTTGTTTGTTGAAACTGGCGCTTCTGGCAATGCTGTTGTTGATACCGCGGGTGAGAATGGATTGGGTAGCTTCCGGCATGGATATCTTGAAGACTCGTCTGTTGATGCAGTTCGGCAGGTTACCGAGCTGATTGAAGCGCAAAGAGGATATGAGTTAAACGCCAAAGTTATTACCGCCGCAGACCAAATGCTCAGCGCGACTACGCAAATCCGATGAGATTGATGTGGAGTCTAACCAACTTGATCGTGGTCTTCTCGAGTACGATCACCTTTGCGCAGTCGGTAGTTCCGACTCAAACTTTGAAACCTGGTCAGCTCGTAACCGCAAGGGATGTGCGCGTGGTTGAGGATGTGCAGACGGGGGCTTTTACCGATGTATCGAAGGTCATCGGTTTGGAGGTGCAGCGGGTTCTATATCGGGGCCGCCCGTTCCAAGTTGGGGACATTGGCGCACCGGCCTTGGTTGAACGAAACGAAATCGTAACATTGATTTATCAAACGACGTTATTGAGCATTGCGACAGAAGGCAGAGCATTGGGGAGAGGTGCAGAAGGCGCGAAACTTAGAGTGATCAATATTGCTTCCAGGAACACTGTGGTTGGCCACGTGAACCATGCAGGTGAAGTTATTGTTAATCAAGGCCGGGGATACCGATGATTGTTAAGCTTTTGAGTTACTGTTTTCTGGGTGCATTGATGTTGCTGACCAATGCCTGCGGTCGGATAGAGGCGATTGGAAAGCCCCCCGAGATAACACCTGTGACAAGTTCCAATGAGCATTATGCAATGATGCGCGTTCCTTTGCCAAAAACTGTAGTGGAAGTTCTGCCCGCAGATAGCTCTTCATTGTGGAAATCTGGGCGTAGCTCTCTCTTGGGGAACCAACGAGCCGAACAAATAGGAGATATTGTGACAGTCGTGGTTGAGATTGATGAGCGCGCTGAAATTTCGAATAGCAGTTCGCGGGGGCGTTCGGGATCGGAGACTTTGGAGCTCCCATCGCTTTTAGGTATTCCACAAAGGATCAACGATAAACTCCCAGACGGTGCTAGCCTTGATACAGCCGTATCAACCAATTCAACAAGCTCATCTTCTGGGGACGGTTCGATTAAACGTAATGAAAAGTTCTCGGTTCGAGTGGCCGCAACTGTTGTCGATGTATTGCAAAATGGTGTGTTGAGCATCCAAGGATCGCAAGAAGTCAGGGTGAATTTTGAACTACGAGAACTGTTGGTTACTGGGTATGTAAGGCCGGCAGATATCAACCGGAAGAACGAAGTTTTGTATGATCGAATAGCAGCGGCACGAATTTCGTACGGAGGGCGTGGTCAAATTACAGATGTGCAACAGCCCCGATATGGACAACAAGTGGCTGATATTGTTCTTCCATTTTAGGAGAATACATGAGGATTTTACTCCCAATAGTGCTCGTTTTGTTAGGGCTAGGTTTAGGCGTTGGGGCAGGTATGGCTCTTCGACCTTCTGTTGAGCCCGAAGATGTCATGAAAAAAGATCAGGCAGATGGCGAAAAGGAGGTCGTTGTCGACGAAATTGGTTACGTGAAGATCAACAACCAATTCGTCGTGCCTATCATCAATGAAGACAAAGTTTCCGCACTTGTCGTGCTATCTTTGAGCCTCGAAGCGCCGGCTTCAGAGACAGCATTCATATACGAGCGTGAACCCAAACTTCGGGATGCATTCCTGCAAGTCATGTTCGATCACGCATACATTGGTGGGTTTAATGGTGTATACACAGCATCCCCTGCAATGGACGCATTGCGGAGTTCTCTGTTAGAGAGTGCTAGGTTGGTCGCGGGGGAGAGTATTTCAGATATCCTGATTACCGATATCGTGCGCCAAGATATTTAATCGTCATCGCCTTCTAAGACGTGTCTGAGAGCCTCCAGTTTGCCGAACGAACGTTTCAAGTTTTTCTTTGAGGTATCTATCCCAGATTGTAATTCGTTGATTGATCTATCTAGGTTTTCAATTTCTTGCCTTTTCCAATTTTGATATCGGCTTTCATCTACAGATTGTTCAAAACTAATCGCTTCCTCGTGAGCCAAGTTAAAAGAATTTGAGAGTTCTGTTTTGGTCAATTCGAGGTCGAGCTGACGACGTCGGAGATCTGTCAGTTTTGCCTGATCAGAATTGAATACTGCTGTTAAATGAGGTTCTATATCTTTAAGCTTCATCTGATCTCGCTACCTTGTTCATAGAGCGTGCGAACCGAATTGCAGCAGCGACCGCGCGATAATCATTGGGCTCAACCTCTTGATCAAGCTCGATTCTGGAAAATAGTGACCTTGCAGTCGGCGGATCTCTGAAAATTGGTACGTTAGCAGCAATAGCCGTTTCTCGAATTCGCGAGGCTATCTCATCCACACCTTTTGCAACGCAAATCGGTGCGGCCCTGGAATTATTGTCCCATTTGAGTGCGACTGCGTAGTGAGTCGGATTGACGATTACAACAGCGGCGTCAGGAACATTGGTTAGCATTTGATTCATGGCTATTTCAAAACCCCGCTGGCGCCGAGCTTGCTTGTTGTGGGGATCACCTTCAGACTCTTTGTTCTCATCTTCCACCTCCTTTCTTGTCATGCGGTGTTTTCTAAGATGTTCCGCCACTTGCCACAGGTAGTCTGCTCCACCAACCAACAGGTTAGATGTAAAAATCACACACAGAAATAGGACGATATTTTCACCAAGAATTGTGGGCGTAATCTGTGGCGTACTATCTATGATCAACAACATACTAGGAATGCTCGATTTAAGAAAAAAAACCATAATTACACATGCGAGAATTAGCTTGATTGTGGATTTTGAAAATTCGAATAGCCCTGCAGCTCCGAACTTATTCTTTACTGATGTGATTGGTGAAATTTTGCTGAATTTTGGGAGTACCCTTGTCGGCGCAATCGTGATTGCATTTTGCGCGATTAAACTTATTAAGACAGCAATTGCAGGAATGAAAAATAGTGGTAGCAAGGACGTTTTAAGGATTGAGATTAACAACTTAGTTAGGTTTGTTTTATCTATGCCTGACCCCGAATCTTGAAAATCTTGTGGGTTGCCAAGTAGGTGAGCCAAGCTCTCGGCACCGGTCAATATCGTCGTGGGGCCGAGTATGGTTAAGGCTAGAGCTAATCCCAGATAGGCGGCCGAGGCCGCGATATCGGTAGATTTAGGGATCTGACCTTGTCTGCGTGCATCAAGCAACTTCTTTGGGGTTGGATCGTGGGTTTTTTCACCACTACTAGACGGTTCCGACATTAAAAACCTGAGCCAAGAGGTCTGGTTGCGGAGATGAAAGCCTTTCCCCAACTTGACAGTATGATTGGACAAGTGACGAAAAGGATTAACAAACCTCCAAAGCTGATCGCAGGCGCGCCAACTAACGCGACCATAAGTTGCGGCATCGCTTTGTTGATGACACCTAAGCCTAAGTTGTAGATGAGTGATGCCAAAACAAATGGTCCTGCCAATGCGAATCCATGACCAAAGGTGAAACTAACTTTAAGTACAACCCATTCTGCGGTCGCACCGGGAGCAGGCCAGTGTCCAGGAGGGAAGCTCTCGTAAGAGTAGAGCAAGAGTTCCAAGGCCCGTACATGAAGGCCGAGCGTAACGGCTAGGCAGAGTCCTGATACCACGAATAACGTGCTAAATGCTGGTTGAGGATCCGAACCAAGTCCCCCCCCAAAAAATTGAGAAAGGGAGGTGGATTGAGCGACAATAGTTCCAGCAATCTGAAGTGCAAAAACTGTAGACCGAAAGACAAAACCTACCATTGCCCCCGCAATGACCTCAGACGCTAGCAACGTGACCCAGCCATGATTGACGACAACATCTTCGACGCTCGTCCAGATTAAAGGAATCATCACCGCGGAGAAGGCGAGGGTTGCAGAGAGTTTTAATCGCATTGGAACAACTTGTTCGCCAAATGCCGGTAAAAAGGCTATGGCAGCTCCTACTCGTATTACAATAAGAGTAACGATCCAAAGTTGATCTTCTCGAAACACCCAGGGTAATAATTCATTAAGCATTATGCAGCGATCATTCCAACGATCGTAGCTCGGCTATCTTGTGCAATTTCGTCGTATGAAAGTACTGGTACCTTGATCCCTCGACTAGTTAAGAGAAGGCGAAGAAATCGACGTCTATGTGCAGATGTGACGATCGCTGGAAACACGCCGGTATCGTTCAGGTGTGAGAGTTTTTCCGATACTCCTTCTGTCAAGCGTTTGAAGTTTTCTGGAGGCAGCGCTACCTCAGGAAAATCGGGCATGCTGTTGGAAAATTTGATGAATAAATCTTCCCAATCGGAAGCCAGTTTGATCAAAGGTAAAGAGCCGTCATCGCGTTGAAGGTCCGAAAAAATTTGAGCACCTAAACGTTTCCTCGTATGCTCGCAAATGGCATCAGCAGAGGTGTGAATTGATCGACCTTCAGCTACACTCTCAAGAATGACAGGAAGATTTCTAATCGAAACTTGTTCATCCAAGAGCAATCTGAGAACTTGTAAAAGTGTTTCTGGTGAAACCTTTTCTGGTACCAATTCCTCCAATATTTTGCGGTTGGCGTCGTTCCGTTTGGGGTCTGTCAGGTTGGTGAATTCATCTAACACCCTGCGCAAACTTTTCAGGCTCAGTAGGCGAGAGAAGTTACACTTAATCACTTCAAGAAGATGAGTTGCCAATATTTCAGGTGGTGCAACGATAGTGCAACCGGAAAATGCTGCTGTTTCTTTTTTATTTTTCGGAACCCATTTCGCCGGAGCACCATACACAGGTTCTTTCACAATGGAATCTTCTGTAAAGTTTTTTGTGTCTACTGGGAGAAGAGCAAGCATGGAATCGGGATACAGCTTATCTTCAGCTTGAATAACCCCTTGAATGCGAATTCTGTAAACACCAGAGGGCAGAGAGGCATCGTCAGTCAACCGAATTTCGGGTAAGATCAACCCAAAGTTGCTGGCAACATGATTTCGCATATTGCTAATTCGCGTTTCTAAACCGGTAGCAGGATCGAGCGCCATCATGACCAAGTCGGGGGAAAACTCGACATGAATTTCATCCAAATCCAAGATATCCCCCATGGATCTTTCTGGAATCTTCTTAACTTCTACTGGCGGTTCGATATTTAGAGACTTGACCACTTTTTTATTAAAATGATTGGCCGAAAAAAGTAACGTTATAGCGCCAAGAACAAACGGTACGAATGGCATGCCGGGGACGAGGGCGAAAAAAGCCATCAATATACCGACCGTCGCCAGAGCGGCGGGGTGCCGCCCGACTTGCTCTACAAGTGCGACATCTGTCGAGCCACTGGTTCCTCCTCGAGCCAGAAGCAGTGCGGTAGCGATCGATATTATGACCGCTGGAATTTGCGTAACCAAGCCGTCTCCGACAGTAAGGATAGCATATGTTTCAAATGCTTGAATTATTGGCATTTTGTGAGCTGAAACGCCGATGATTAAGCCCATTACGAGATTGAGTAGTGTAATTAGTAGCCCAGCAATTGCATCTCCCTTGACGAATTTTGATGCTCCGTCTAGGGAGCCGAAAAAGGTGGTTTCTGCTTGTTCACGTTCCCGCCGGGTTTTGGCCTCAACGTGGTCGATAGCACCTGCGGACATATCACTGTCGATGGCGAGTTGCTTTCCGGGCATGGCGTCTAATGCGAAACGCGCCCCGACCTCTGCCATACGAGTTGCGCCTTTGGTGATGACTATAAAATTCACGATTAACAGGACACAAAAGACAACAAGGCCTAGATAGATGCTTCCGCCCATAATAAAGCTCGCAAACCCTTCTATGACATCTCCAGCGGCGCTAGTGCCTGTATGACCTTCCCCAATAATTAATTTAGTTGATGATATGTTGAGAGAGAGGCGAAGCATCAATGAGGCCAATAAGATCGTAGGAAAAGCGGAAAAATCTAATGGTCTTTCGAGAAAAAGAGTTGTTGTGAACATTAGAATGGCTAGCCCAAATGAGGCTGCCAAACCCAAATCTAGAATCCATGCCGGCATAGGAAGCACCATCATGACGATGATCGACATCAAGGTGATCGCCAAAGCCACAGTCGGTTGAAGAAGGAGTTTCATTTAATTTACCGAATTGATATTGATGAAGATGTAATGAAAAAATTAACCGAGTCATTCGTAATATTCAGTTAAAAAGAAACTTCATTATCTAATTTTTATTTAATAGATTTAGTAATCTTTCCTTCATTAAGCGGCTTCCATTTAGAATGACAGCAGCATCTTGTAGATTATATGATTGATCTTCTTTAAGCGCGGTTTGTTCCAATTTCACAAAAGAATTCACTTTCGGTGCGATAGCTTTGGAAGGTGAAATTTCTGACGAGGAGGCTTTTTTTTGAAAAATCGAATTGATAATATTTCGCATTGCAGTGTCTTGCAGCCGACTCGTAAGGGACGCGGCGTTATTTTTGCTGAGATATGCCTGTGCCTTTTTCGAAATCAAACGTAATGCGAACTTCGCAACGTCGATGTCTCGCCCACTTCTAATTACCCGCATTGCTATATAGTTTAGTAGATCGTCACGGGTGGCTTCGACGGAAACGTCCAATGCGGAATTGAGTGCCTGAATATAACTACCTTGAATTGCCTCATTTTTGATCAACAAATACGCGATTTCGTTGGAAATGGGGTCTCCCTTTTGTTGGACAACATAGGACATGGCGACGTCGCGCATAGGGGTTAAGGTTGGATGACCTTGGTCAATGTTGGACCGAATGATTTGAGCCACAGCTTTCGCAGATAGATCGTTGTTTTGAGATACAAGTTTAATAAGCTCACCGGAGGAGCTTCGGGTCAACTCTAGCGTTTTTCTAGCGGCTTGTGCATTCTGTTCGAACTGTAAGGAAATAGAGTTTTGGATAATACTCGCAGCGATTTCATGTTTACTTTGTTGTAATCGAGCAATCAATGTTGGACCCAACATTGTTTTCAACGGATGTGGAAGCTTTCCGAATGCCTCGCTGATCATCTTTGACTGGGCTTCTGAAATTGACGAATTGTGCTTATCTAATAGTGCGAACCAGATTGCCATCGAACCGGGACATTCTTGGGGCGATATTGTGTTAAGAAATACCTCTGAACCTGACCCATCAAGAACGAGCGCCAATGACCTTAAGAAATTTGTTTTGGGAGAGCCTTTGGACAAAATATCCAGCACGGAGATTGCTTCGACACCCATAGCAAAGTAAAGGTATAATTGAGCTAGTTGTATAGCTTTCGAATGATCAATTGTATCAAACTCTCCCGTAACGGATCCACGTATCTCTCCTAATTGCGATGAGAAAGGCAATCCAGTACCCCAATTTTCAATATCGCCGAAGCTGGGATTAGGGCATCGAGTCGATTGGATTTTCTGGGAACTTAATCGTTGCGTTGCTCGTTCGGAGGCTGATGTGGTTCTTAAACGTATCTCTTCCGGAGGGTCGGCGAGGTTTTCTACAGGGAGATTGGCCTTCTTTAAATTGAATGAAGGATCTGGGATGGGCAAGAGAAGACCTTGAGTCGCAGCGTGCCCAAGTTGCCTAGTCAATTTTTGTTGGAGATCTTTGACCGAAGTAGTTTGGGCACTTTTCTTCCTTCTTTCTTCTAGTGTCAAAGAGCGTTCGGAGACTGATCGGTGTTCGGGAAAAAGAAGAGGTGACTGCCGGCTTCTTGTAGATACCTTGTTCTTAACATCGATCATGATGCCCACCTGTTTGAGCGCGCTGATATCCAATACACATTCACAACCCAAGGTTAACACCAAGCTTCTAGGTGTAGTATTTACATTGAGAACGCGGACCCGGTGCAAGGTGGTAAAAATTTCGCTGATGTCAAAGTCTTCCGTCCAGCCTTCTACTGCGACTGTCACAATATTAGACTCTTGTGCCAAAGACCAAGTTTGTGACTCGCCAGTGTAAAGAACTAGCCGAGAGAAACTGTCGTGTTCACCAGATTTAACTGTTGCAGGTTTGGCCCAGCAAGGATTGGATAAGATCATTGCAAATAGAAAGCTAACTAATTTCACGCAGCATCCTTTCGTGCGCTTTTGAGCGCTTCCTCGAGTTCGGAATAGCTGGGTCGAAGAGAACTTGGAACATTTTGCCGACCAACTTCAATGCACATGTTAACTGAATGCATGTGAAGATTTGCGATCAGAACTTCTCGAATGAGGGACTGGAAATTGCCTTCGTCCTCAATAACGGTCTTAATTTTTGCGGCAAAGGGGCCGACAAATCCATATGCAAGGAATACGCCAAGGAAAGTTCCAACCAAAGCCCCCCCGATGAGCTTTCCCAAAATCTCCGGGGGTTGATCGATGGAACCCATGGTTTTGATAACGCCGAGTACGGCCGCGACGATGCCAAGGGCAGGTAGGCCATCTGCAACAGTTTGCATTGCATGGCTTGAGTGCATCGCATGATGTGCATTTCCTTCGATCCGCTTCTCCAGCACTTCTTCTACTTGATGCGGATCGTCATAATTCATGCCAGCTGACCGCAAGGTGTCACAAATCAGGTTTACCACTTCTGCGTCCGCGAGAATGCGAGGGTGGATTTTGAACAGATCTGATTCCCAAGGTACTTCAATATGTGGTTCAAGTTCGACAGGACTGCGTCGAGCTACCCGGAGAAGTTCTGAAAGCATGCAAAGCAAGTCTTGATAATCCTGCTTGTTCCACTTTGGCCCTTTGAACACTTTGCCTACGTCTTTGATCGTATGTTTGACGCTTGGAAAATCATTGCTGATAAGGAATGCTCCAATCGCAGCACCACCGATCATGGTAAACTCGAATGGTAGAGACTTGAGGATGATTCCCATTTTTCCACCCGCAGCTAGGTAACCACCGAAAACCATTACGAAAACGACGATGACGCCTACAATTCCAACCATCGAGTTTGCCCTTTGAATACAGTACTTGAGAAAGTTATTGGGTTGGAGCGTTGGCATTCCGGCCGGCTAAAACCACGCTAACAGCATAGGCTTTTTCCGAGCTTAGCCCCGAGAGAATCCCTGCCGCGGCGGCGGGTGACATTCCGCTTAGAAAACCAGCCGCAAAATCGGGAGACATCTGCTCAAATAGTGCTGCTGCATCTTTCGGTTTCATCGATTGATAAACGGCAGTCAGTTGAGTTACGTCATTGCTAGATGCATCGCCTACCCGGGTAATCGTTTGAGATAATTGCCGTTCAGCTTCTTCTACAAGGGCAAGATTTTTTGAAATCTCAGCCCTTGCCTGATCTAAGTTAGCTTGACGCTGAACTTGTTGTTCTTCCAACTCGTCAAGTTCCTTGGAGCGCTCCTTTAATATGGCCATGAGTCTTTCTGTTTCGGCGTCTGTGGTGCAAGATGCATGTGTGCCAGTTAGGGCTACCGGATCATCTGTAGGGTTAATTGATGCGACAGCAATTCCGATAGTTCCAAGACGTATACTTCCTGAGAAAAGAAGCATTGTAATAATGAATGCGAGAATGCCGCGGATGGTTGTTTTGCTTTTTGTTATCTTCATCATGATGCCCTACGATCAGAGTTCCGTACGAATACATTGGTATCAGGAGGGATTTCGGATGCAGCTTCAATGAAGTCTGAATCTGCTTGCTGCTCAACATCTGGTAAATCCTGAAGCGCCGCGATCATTAATTCTAGACGTCCTGCAATTTCTCCGGCGGTAATTGTCTTGTCTTCTAAGATTTGAGCAGATTCTCCAGCTGTTGTTTGCGCGGAAGAGAGGGCCTTTGTCATGTCGTCGACTTGGCGAGATAGGATCGCTATTGCGGCCCCTAAATCCTGGTCCAAGCCTTTGAGCTTGGATAGCTTGCGAGACAATACAAAGCAGTAAACTGCGGCCCCTATGGCCCCGAAACCCAGAAAAATATCTGATATAAAGTCCACTTTAAATCCTTATGAGAAAACAAATTCAGTTATTAGTAGGTCACGTACATGGCCGGTACCGGTGACAATTTGGATGCGACGAAGCATATGCGCGCGTATTTTGATCAGGGATGCGGGGTTCTCTAGCTCCGACAAGTCAACCGCTCGCAGGTAGCCATTTAGAACATCTAAAATTCGTGGCATTAAATGGGCAACGTCATCGGCGCGTTCTGGTGCAACCTCAAGTTCGGCTCGGAATCTTAGTTGCTTGGATCCGGCGCGGCCGACTGTTACAATTATGGGCTCGATCGGCACAAAGCTAATGTTAGGTAGGGGGGCCGTTTTTTCATGTTCTGAGCTGGCTGCTTCATGAGCCTTTGGGGCCAAGAGCATTCCAGAATAGACGGCAAAGAAAGCACCGCCACCTGCAATGAGCGCCAGTACTACGCCTATAATAAGCCCTAGCTTCCCCTTTTTCTTGGGTGTCTCTTCCGCGGTTTCATTCGTTTCGTTGGTCATTTGATTCTCATCGGTTTTTTTTAGCTATACCGGTGAACCGACTAACCGATTGTTAAGGCTGATCACTTTATGTGGTGTCAGCGGGTCAGAACGACTCGATGTGTGAGAGGTCTATTCGTGCAGCAATTCCAAGAAGTTTGGGGTGCTTTAAGTCCCCAAAAACGTGTGATCGTTGTTGGATCAGCGATATTGGTCACCGTCGGGGTTTTGTTTCTCACCCGTATTGCAACTACCCCAAACATGGGATTGCTGTTCAGCGGGTTAGCCCCAAATGCGGCGAGTGAGATCATTGGCCAACTTGAAGCTCAAGGTGTGCGGTTCGAAGTCAGGGGAGGCGCTATTTATGTCGAGGAAGCGCGACGAGATCAATTACGTCTGACCCTCGCAGGGGAAGGTCTTCCTGCCAACGGGGGGGAGGGGTACGAGCTTTTGGACGGGTTGAGTGGGTTTGGAACAACCTCAAAAATGTTTGATGCAGCTTACCTTCGTGCAAAGGAAGGGGAGCTGGCTCGAACTATTGTAGCAAACCCCCAAATCAGTGCCGCTCGCGTTCATATTGCTCAATCTGATCAAAGCCCCTTTCGCAGAACAGTTCAGCCGACGGCCTCTGTGTCGGTGCGAAGTGACGGGAGGGCGATGCCAAATGCGACCGCAGACGCTATTCGCTTTTTGGTGGCATCTGCGGTGGCGGGTCTTCAGCCCGAAAGCGTCTCGATTATTAACGCCGATTTGGGCATCGTCATGTCACATGCCGGCGAAGAAACGCCAGTGAGAACGGCGTTGGCGCACGGTGAGAGGCTGAAGCAAAATGTGGAGCGGCTCATTTTAGCGCGAACAGGCGCAGGGGGCGCTGTCGTCGAGGTTAATGTTGACACTCTGACTGATGCGGAGACCATTGTTGAACGCAAAGTAGACCCGGAAAGCCGTGTTGCAATCAGTACCACTACGCAGGAAACAACCAGCTCCTCAACGAACCAAGGTGGGGGGGATGTAACGGTCGCTAGCAATCTTCCCGAGGGTGCCGGGCAAGGGGGCAGTGAACAATCAGGCCAAAACTCGAACACGCGTGAGACTGTGAGTTACGAAATTTCAGAGACCACTCGCGAGGTGCGACGTGTGGTCGGATCCATCAAACGGGTCACTGTGGCCGCTCTTGTCAGTGGCGTGCGGCGGGTGGATGATAACGGCACCGAAGTTTGGGAGCCGCGTAGTGATGAAGAGCTGCTCGCCCTTGAGGAACTCGTTAAGTCTGCCATCGGATTTGATGAGGCACGAGGAGATTCGGTTACCTTACGATCTATGGATCTGTCGGTAGCTTCCGTAGCCGTGGAGACGCCAGAGGATGGATGGGCTACCTCACGGCCTATGGATGTGATGGGGTTAACTCAGATTGGTGCCGCAGCTTTTGTTGTATTGGTACTAGGGTTATTCGTATTGCGCCCAATTTTAATTGCCGCAAAGAAAGCCGGCTCAACGTTAAACGAAATCCCTCAAACCGACTTGCTTGCTGCTCCAGCTTTGGCAGGCTCAATCGACGATGTTAGTGGTGTTTCACCAGCTGTTCAAAAACTCACAAAAATTGATCCAAGGACGCTGGCCTCGCCGGAGCAAAGTGATGACCCTGTCGAGAGATTGAAGAGCCTAATTGATGAACGACAAGACGAGACCGTCGAGGTGCTCAAAAGCTGGATCGAAGAACCGGAAGTGAGTGTTCAATGAATAGTATGACATTTTTAGAAGACTTTTCCGAAGCCACTCCTAACATGTCGGTTAGCAGTGTTCAGGCGGAAGAAAGCGATGAAGACCTGCGAGCCTCCTTCGATGACGGATACAAATGTGGGTGGCAAGACGGGGCGGCTGCTACGGAAAGGCAAGATCTCGAGTTGAAGGAAGCTATTTCAGTTTCATTGCAATCCTTGAATTTTACCTATTTTGAAGCGCGTGAACATGCGATGCAATCCGTCAGACCAGTGTTGCAAGCGATGGTTGATGCGGTCCTACCAGAACTGTTGTCTCAAAGCTTGGGTGGGCGTTTGGTTGAACTTCTCGGTGAGGCTGCCGACGGGGTTGAGTCATCCGTGTCGATTGCCTGTGCGCCTGAAAATGTAGACGCGCTCAAAGAACTCGTAGCGGACGTCATAAAATTCCCCATCACGATCGAGGGGGAAAGCACCTTATCCGTATCCCAAGCCATTCTGCACTTGGACGAAGGGCAAACTTTGTTGGACCTTGGTGAGACCTTGGACGCTCTTCGCAATTGCATCGATACCTTCTTTGAAACCCCAAATACCATGGAGGCGAAACATGCCTGACCCTTTGAAAGATGATGTTTTGCAAGGGGTAGCCGTCGAACTGCGCGTTTGTGTGGGGTCTGCTTCACCGACTATCAAGGAGATGATGCAGCTCGGCCCAGATGCAGTTTTGCCGTTGAGTACTAAGATTGATGATCCGGTGGAGCTATATGTAGGCGAAAAACTGGTTGCAACTGGGTTCCTTGAGACAACAGCAGATGCGGAAGATGGTGGGCTTTCGGTGCGGCTTTCAACGGTGGGTGATCCCGCCGCTGGCTTGAAATGATAGGGCTACGTTTGTCCCTTAGAACTATGTGCACAGTTGTGCTGATAGTTGCCTTATTCGCACAGCCAACTTTCGCGCAAGACGTGTCGTTTTCGCTAGGGGACGACACGTCTCTGAGCGCCCGAGCGATGCAATTGATCGCGTTAATGACCGTGTTGAGCCTCGCGCCGGGCATTGCGATTATGATTACTTGCTTTCCGTTCGTCGTGACTGTCCTGTCGATATTGCGCCAAGCTATTGGATTGCAATCCGCCCCACCAAATATGCTGATTGTAAGCCTAGCGTTGTTCCTGACTTATTTTGTTATGGATCCTGTGTTTACCAAAAGTTGGGAGGTTGGGTTAAAGCCACTAAGCGATGGTGTTTTGACCGTAGAGGAGGCGATTCCAAGGGCGCTAGAACCCTTTCGAACCTTCATGTCCGCTCGAATTGATTTAGATACGTTCAGGACCCTTGCTGATTTACGCCCAGAGCAAGCGGGACAAGGTCCGCCGAGCGAAGCCTCGCTATCGATCTTGATCCCCAGTTTCATGTTGAGCGAAATTGAACGGGCGTTTCAAATCGGGTTTTTGGTATTTCTTCCGTTTCTAATTATCGACCTTGTGGTTTCGGCGGTGCTGATGTCGATGGGGATGATGATGGTACCGCCCGCAATTGTATCCTTACCGTTCAAGTTGTCTTTCTTTGTAGTCGCGGACGGATGGAGTTTGATATCGAGCGCATTAGTAAGGAGCTACGTCTGATGCAATCTAATGCTAAGAAGGTTTCGGCCACCGACGGAGTGGCCACCAACACCCCATCCGCATCACAAGTTACGAAAGCGCGAATGCTAGTCTCATTGTTGGGGGCTGACTTCGCGAAGACGTCGACGCATCCGTTTTTCAAGGAATTGGCGCATACGGCGGTGAAGTCGGTAGATGTAGAACCTACCACTCCTGATATAAGCCAAGCGCTTGCTAAATTAGTGAGACGGTTGGCGGAAGCGAAAAAAGCAAAGCCACGCAGATCGGTGCCGGCTTCGGCGGGGGTTGAAGCTTCATCAGATGAAAGTTTGGCGCAAAGGAACAAGCCCGAGATCATGGTTCAACACCCTGCGTTGATTGCAAAACACTTGATCGCCTTACCCACTGATCAGCAACTGGAGGCTTTACGTAAATTGCGTGGGCAAACGGCACGTCAAGTCGCGACATATGTTGCCGAGTTGAAGAAGTAACCTTGCGAATTTCGGCTGCAACCGGGGCTAACCGATGTGCTTCTCGCCACGTTTGCCAGCTAATTTAATTTGCTTTTGGCGCTCGCGAAAACGCGTTTTGTCGTCTTCACTGGTCTCGTTCACACATTGGTGACAACTTACACCCAACTCATATTCATTGAGACGCAGGTCTTCAGGTTGGAGTGGACGGCGGCAAGCATAGCAGAGCTTCAAGTCGCCTTCTTTCAACCCATGACCAACAGACACACGGCCATCAAATACGAAACACTCGCCATCCCAAGTGCTTTCGGTTTCGGGCACGTCCTCAAGGTATTTCAGGATACCGCCTTGCAGGTGGTAAACGTCCTCCACACCTTGCCCGAGCAAATAGTTGGTGGATTTTTCGCAACGAATGCCGCCAGTGCAAAACATGGCTACACGCTTGTTGTGAAATCGTTCTTTGTTTGCTTCCCACCATGCGGGAAACTCACCGAAACTCTTTGTTTTAGGATCGATTGCGCCTTCAAAGGTCCCAATCGCAACTTCGTAGTCGTTTCGAGTATCAATTACTGCGACATCTTCAGATTGAATTAACTCGTTCCAGTCTTCAGGCCTTACATAGTGCCCAGTGCCAGCCAGCGGGTCGACATCGGGCTGACCCATCGTGACAATTTCTCGTTTTAGGCGGACCTTCATGCGGTTGAATGGCATCTCTGAGGCGGTGGATTCCTTATGCTCCATTTCAAGACAACCGGGAAGTGCGCGTAGGTGAGACAGCAACGCGTCGATCCCTTTGCGGCTTCCTGCCACTGTTCCGTTGATGCCTTCCTTGGCCACGAGTAAGGTGCCACGTATGCCTTCGCGACCGCAAAGCTCAACAATAGCCGGACGTAATCCGTCGGGATCGGTAAAGCGTGTGAAGTGATAGAGTGCTGCGACTGTAAACATGGGTTAGGCTTTACGCCTGCTCAATAGTGGGTTCAAGTGCAGCCTGTTGACGCAAGGCGGGCATAGGCCTAGCAAGTTCAGGCAAATTCCCGGGAGGATAGGAAATGCGTGGAGCCGATGAGGCCTTGATCGTGATCGACGTGCAGAATGATTTTTGCCCGGATGGTGCGCTTGCCGTTGCGGGCGGCGGTGAAGTTGTAGGACCGATTAACGATCTGATGGAGCAGTTTCATACGGTAGTTCTGAGCCAAGACTGGCATCCCAAAGGACATTCCTCTTTCGCCACATCTCACGAAGGTATGGACCCGTTCTCCTTAACGCAGATGCCTTACGGCCCGCAGGTGCTGTGGCCTGATCATTGCTTGCAGGGGAGCCAAGGGGCGGAATTCCATGCCGACTTGAACGCGGATGTTGCTCAAATGATTGTACGCAAGGGGTGCAACCCTGCGATCGACAGCTACTCGGCATTCTTTGAAAATGATCACGTGACGCCGACGGGGCTTGAGGGCTACTTGCGCAATCGTGGCATTAAGAAAGTGACGCTTGTAGGTTTGGCCTTGGACTTCTGCGTCAATTTCTCGGCTGTCGACGGCGCGAAGCTGGGCTTCGAGGTGACGGTTGAGCAGAGCTTATGCCGTGCGATTGATATGGATGGGTCGCTGAATGCCGCGATTTCTGGAATGAAAGATGCAGGAGTGCAGCTCAATGGTTGATATCGCGTCGCGGGTTTATAACCACAAGTGGAAGATCGACCCGATTGTGCGGTCTCTGATCGACACCGATTTTTACAAATTGCTGATGTGCCAATCGGTGTTTCGCAACAAGCGTGACACCAATGTAACGTTTTCTCTGATTAACCGCAGCAAAGACATCCGACTGGCGGACTTGGTGGATGAGGGCGAGTTGCGCGAGCAGTTGGACCACATCCGCTCGCTGTCTTTATCGCGTGGTGAAAGCACATTTCTGCGTGGCAATACCTTTTACGGCAAACGCCAAATGTTTCGCCCTGATTTTATGGAGTGGTTCGAGAATGTCTCGCTGCCGCCCTACCATTTGGAAAAACGCGACGGTCAATATGAACTGACGTTTGAGGGCAGTTGGCCCGAGGTGATGTTGTGGGAGATTCCCGCGTTGTCAGTATTGATGGAGCTGCGATCCCGCGCGGTACTGAAAGGCATGGGACGGTTCGAACTACAGGTGCTTTACGCCCGCGCAATGACCCGCCTTTGGGAAAAGGTTGAGCAACTGCAAGGCGTTGATGATCTTCGTTTGGCAGACTTTGGCACGCGCCGCCGTCACAGTTTCATGTGGCAGGACTGGTGCGTACAAGCGATGCAAGAGGGGCTTGGTGGCAAGTTTGTCGGCACTTCGAATTGCTTGATTGCGATGCGCCGTGAGGTCGAGGCGATCGGGACAAATGCGCATGAATTGCCGATGGTTTATTCGGCGCTTGCAGATGGCGACGATGCCTTGCGTCAGGCCCCATACGATGTTCTGGCCGACTGGCATGAAGAGCATGAGGGCAACCTGCGGATCATTCTGCCAGACACATATGGCACCGACGGCTTCCTTTCGGGCGCGCCGGATTGGTTGGCGGGCTGGACGGGTATTCGCATCGACAGCGGCGATCCGGGCGAGGGTGCTGAGCGCGCAATTGCATGGTGGAAGTCCCGTGGCGAAGATCCAACGAAGAAGTTGGTGATTTTCTCGGATGGTTTGGACGTCGACAAGATCGTGGAGCTGCAACAGCGGTTCCGTGGACGTGTTCGGGTCTCCTTCGGCTGGGGCACTTTGCTGACGAATGACTTCAGGGGGCTTGTGCCTGATAACGGCCTCGCGCCGTTCTCGCTGGTGTGTAAGGCAGTGTCGGCAAACGGTCGCCCGACGGTCAAGTTGTCGGACAACCCACGCAAAGCCATGGGCCCTGCGTCCGAGATTGAACGTTACAAGCGCGTGTTTGGAGTTGGCGATCAGGAAGACATGGATGTGGTTGTTTAGGGCCGCCAGACCCTAATCATCATCCTTAACTCTACCGCGCAAGTTCTTCACTTCACCGCGCTGTTTTTTCGCGGTGATGCGTCGACGTTGCGACCCTAGTGTGGGGCGGGTCTTGATCCGACGTTTGGGAGTCTCCAGCGCCTTGAGAATAATCTCGCGCAGGCGTTCTTCGGCCAGCTCGCGATTACGGGCCTGAGAGCGGGTCTCTTGCACAAAGATAATCAACGCCCCCTCATTAGTCCAACGACGCCCTGCAAGGCGCTTGAGACGGGTCTTTACGGGGGCGGTTAGGTTAGGGGATCGCTCCGCCTCGAACCGCAGCTCCACTGCGGTAGAGACCTTGTTGACGTTCTGCCCACCCGGCCCTTGGGCGCGGGTGAAGCTCTCGGCCAGTTCCCAGTCTTCAATGGTAATATTGTCGTTCACGCGGATCATAGGGTGTTGATACCCTATGATCCTTGCCGTGAATACGTCGGATTAAGGTTTGCCCTTACCGCGACGTGGTGTTGCACCTGCACCTTTGCTGACGCGAGGCTTGCCTTTGCCACCCGGAGGGGTGAAGCGCTTGGAGGTGTCATTGGCGCTTGCTGATGGGCGTTTGCCCGCAGGCTTGCCGCTGTCCGCCTTGTTGAATGGCTTTTTACCACCAGGCTTCTTGTCATATGGCTTCTTATCGCCGTCGTTCTTGCGGAATGGCTTGTCGCCATCGGCCTTCTTGAACGGCTTCTTGCCACCAGGTTTCTTGTCGTAGTCGGGCTTATCGCCGCGCTTTTCATATGGCTTTTTGTCGTATGGTTTCTTGTCGCCCTTTTTCTCATAGGGCTTCTTCTCATACGGTTTTTTGTCGCCTTGGGATTTGTGCCCAGTTACGGCACCGGCTGGACGTGCGTCTGCGATGCTTTTGCCCGATTTAGGCTGCTCGGTAGCGGCAGGGCGTGGTGGGGTGTCGTAGTCGCCGCGATGTGGCTTCTTATCGTATGGCTTCTTGTCATACGGCTTATTATCGCGTGGTTTTTTGTCGTAAGGCTTCTTGTCGAAGTTCTTCTTGCCGCCTTTCGGGCGTGGCATGGAATCGAAGTCCGGCGCCTTATCAAGACGGGTCACGATGGCGCCGTCTTCCAGTTTCATGTCGTCGCCAAGGGCTTTCAGGAAGCCTTCTTCGCTGGTCTTCAGGATTTCCACAAAGCTGGCGTTTTGCTGGATGCGGATCGCGCCAATGTCGTCCTTGGTCAGATCACCTGCGCGGCACATGGCTGGCAGTAACCAGCGTGGCTCTGCGTTGTCGTTGCGCCCGATGGAGATGGAGAACCACACGCTTGCCCCAAAGGCAGGGCGTGCTTTGGGTGCGTCGGAGTTGGCCGGTGCCAAATCTTCGGGGGCGGATTGGCGCTCACGGAACATACGCGTGTAGGCTGTTGCGACTTGCTCTGGTGAGAAACGCTCAACCAGCTTGGCAACCAAACCAGCTTCACTATCGGAAGGCGTGTCGGTCCATACTGCGTCATTGAATAAGCGTTCTTCGTCGCGGGCGTTTACGTCGTCGGCGGACGGGGCTTCGCCCCAGTCGGCCTTCACCTTCGCACCTTGCAACAGACGCTCTGCCTTGCGGCGCATCTTGGCGGGCACGATCAGCGCGCTGACACCTTTGCGACCAGCACGGCCCGTACGGCCAGAGCGGTGAAGCAATGTTTCGTGGTTGTTTGGCAGCTCCGCGTGGATCACCAGCTCTAGGTTCGGCAGGTCGATACCGCGGGCGGCCACATCGGTGGCCACGCAGACGCGGGCGCGGCCGTCACGCAAGGATTGCAGGGCGTGGGTGCGCTCGTTCTGGCTCAACTCACCCGATAAAGCCACAACCGAGAACCCACGGTTCGAGAAGCGGGTCGTCAAGCGGTTCACCATGGCGCGAGTGTTACAGAACACGATCGCGGTTGGGGCCTCGTAGTAGCGCAGGACGTTGATCAGGCTGTTCTCGGCATCGCGCGGGGCAACGGCCATCGCACGGTATTCAATGTCGGAGTGCTGGCTGTTTTCGGCCTTCGTGGTGACGCGGATCGCGTCCTTCTGGTAGCTCTTCGCCAGACGTGCGATGGACGCGGGAACTGTCGCCGAGAACATCAAAGTGCGGCGTGTCTCGGGGGCCTCGGAGAGGATGAATTCCAAGTCTTCGCGGAAACCGAGATCCAGCATCTCATCAGCTTCATCAAGCACAACTGCACGGGCTTCGCTTAGGTCGATAGAGCCGCGTTGGATGTGGTCACGAAGACGACCCGGTGTGGCCACTACGATATGTGTTCCACGGTCCAGCGCGCGGCGTTCGTCACGCATGTCCATGCCGCCCACGCAGGACGCAACAACCGCGCCAGCTTTGGCGTAGAGCCACATCAACTCGCGTTTCACTTGCAAGGCCAATTCGCGGGTTGGGGCGATGACCAAAGCCAAAGGTGCTGCTGCGCGGTCGAAGCGGAGCTCTTCGCCAAGCAATGTTGGGGCGATGGCAAGGCCGAAGGCCACTGTTTTACCCGAGCCGGTTTGCGCGGAGACCAGAAGGTCAGCGCCTTGGTACTCGTCGCCGGTTACGGCTTTTTGTACGGGAGTCAGGTCGGTGTAGCCGCGCTCGGTCAGCGCGTCTTGAATAGATTGGATCACGGGTCACTCTTTTCTGTGCAGGGCGGAAAGGGAACGGCAGCCACCCCTATTTGGCCGCCAAAAGCGGTCCGAGCCCTGAAAGCGCACCGCAAGTGGGGGGCAATACGCTGCTTGCGCAGCATTGTATAGGGGGGAGGGCGTAATCGGCGCTGGGAACCCGCTATGCGTGACACTGGGGAGTTGCGCTGGGGCTGTGAGAGAAAAGAGATTGGTTGATTTACAAAAGCAAAGGGCGCCCACAGCACGGGACGCCCTTTCCGAGTCTGATGGAGGTGGGTCAGGTCGATCTATGACCGGATACCTCGGTGTGAGTTAGGGGGCTGCCCCTAGACACGCACCTCCGTACCTTGCCTGACACGTTGCTCCAATATCACTCTAGACATGGACACCTCCTTTCTACTGGTTGCTGTTAGTAAGGATGGTGCCACATCTTGTGGATAACTCAAGTTTTTTCTACGCCATCTTGTGCGAAAACTTTGAAACGAGGATGCGAAACGGAACCAAGGCGATTAAGGCAATGGAGAGTTTCACACCCCAGTCGGCCACGGCAAGCGAGACCCAAAGCGGCAATACTGCGCCTTGACCGAGCAGCGGAACGCCTTCCCAAGCCCATGAAATCGCTTCGTCATTTCCTGCACCAAAGAATGTAACCGAGGCGGAGAAAGCGATGGTGAAGAACAAGGCGGTATCGACGATGGAGCCAACAATGGTTGATGCCAGTGGTGCCTTCCACCACTGACCCTCGCGCAAGCGGTCGAAGATCGAAACGTCCAAAAGTTGGGCAGTCAAGAAAGCGATGGCAGATGCCACGGCGATGCGTAGTGGCACGGCGGGGCCGAATTCCAGCATGATTTGCGACCCGATGAGGGAGCAGGCGATGCCGACAAGGAAGCCCACAAAGACCACCCGCCGCGCGGCAGATGCGCCGTAGATGCGGTTCATCACATCAGTGACGAGGAATGCGATTGGATAGGTGAAAGCGCCCCATGTGAGCCAATCCCCGAGCAGGAACTGTACAAGAACGTTGGAGGCCACAACTGTGAGGGCCATGGCAAAGATGCCAGGTAGAAGACGTGTCATAATATTATTCCGTTTTGACAAGGTAGCGGAGACTTGGTGTTCAGTTGGCGCGTTTAGGGGAAGTGACGGTCAGTAGCAAGGAATAACGTGGTCTATGATGGCTGGGGAAGGCGCGCAGGATTATGCTGTCGCAGCGTTCACTGAGACCAGCGGTCCAGCGCGTCTTCGTCACTGTCTTTCGCGGCGACCCAGTCAGCCCCATCGACGGTGACTTCTTTCTTCCAAAACGGTGCGCGTGATTTCAAATAATCCATCAAGAAATCGGCGGCAGCGAATGCATCTGCGCGGTGACGGGAGGCCGTGACGACCATCATGATGTTGTCGCCTGCTTCCATCACACCGTGACGATGGATGACCAAAAGATCTGCAAGGCTCCAGCGGCTTTGCGCCTCTTCGCAAATTTGGGTCAGGGCGCGTTCGGTCATGCCAGGGTAATGCTCAATCTGCATACGGCTCAATCCGCCAGAGACATCTCGCGTCACGCCCGTGAAGCTGACCACAGCGCCAATATCAGTGTCGCCCTTGCCAAAGGCATTTAGCTCCGCGCCAGGATCGAAAGGGGCTTCTTGGACAACAACCCGCATTGCAATCAGCCGCCCGTCATTGGCGGAAAGAACGCTACTTCGCGCACGCCATCAAGGCTCGCGTCAAAGTCGGACAGGTCTTGGTCCAACGCCACACGAAGCGCCGATAGATCCGAGAATGCCAGCGCGTAACGTTCTTCGCGTGCGCGCAACTCATCTACTAATCCCATAACGGTAGTGGCGCTGGTTTCGACCTTTTCTTTAGGCAAGCCGATGCGTTCCCGCACCCATGCGAAGTACAACACATTGATCATTGTTTTTGCTCGTCACGTAAGAAAGGCATTGCTTTACGAAGGTAGTCCCCCCCGGTGATCAGCGTTAAAACGGCGGCCGCCCAAAGCAGGACTACGCCGACTTTGAACGTCGCGTTCGCGGCTGCGGCGAACCAATTCAGGCCCAAAGGGTCATCAATTTCCCCTGACATAATCGCGTCCAACAATGCGTCATCCATCCCAGACGTGCGGTCCAAAAATTCATGCTGGAACAAGCCGGTTGCAAATAAAACCGCGATGGCGGTCATTTGTGCGGTGGTTTTCCATTTCGCGAGCTTGGTTACCTTCAGAAGCCCTGCGGTGTCGCCAAGAAACTCGCGCAGCCCTGATACGAAGACTTCGCGAAACATAATCAACGTGGAGGGCAATAGAACCCAAGGGTTCATGCCTGAAAAGCCCGTGATCACAAGTAGCGCGATCACGACCATCGCCTTATCAGCAATCGGGTCTAGCATCGCACCGAACTTGCTTTCTTGCTTCCACGCGCGGGCCAAGTAGCCATCCAGCCAATCCGTGAGCGCTGCAGTCACAAACAACACAAGCGCGAACCAATCCGCCCAAGGCCGTTGAAAGTATAAAAACATGACTGCCACGCCCGGGGCTGCCAGCAAACGCAAGAGCGTCAGGATATTAGGAATATTCCAATTCATGGGCCTTGTTTAACTGAGGCCCGCCCATGTGGAAACCCGCGACTTTGTGTCGTGGCATTAGGCGCCCCAACGAAGGTCAGTATTCGTCGATCAAATGGGCAGCCATCTCGGCCACCACCGCGTCTAAATTCTGCGCGATATTTACGCTGAATCCAGCTTCATCGGCCTCAAGAGTTTCCAGCGTGGCAAATTGGCTATCGAGCAGGCTAACTGGCATGAAATGGCCTTTTCTTGCTGACATCCGCGCCTCGATCACCTCGCGTGACCCCGCTAGGTGTATACATTTGGTCTGGGGGCATACGGCGCGAACTCGGTCACGGTAAGACCGCTTGAGTGCTGAGCAGCCGATGATTAACGGCGCATTTGACTGCGCCAATGCCCTGCCGACGCTATCCAACCACGGGGCGCGGTCTTCGTCGTTCAGCGCAGTGCCCGCCGCCATCTTGTCGATGTTGCTTTGCGGGTGCAGGTCATCCCCGTCGTGGTAGCTTGCCCCGATCTTTTTCGCGATAGCGGCACCCACCGAGGATTTTCCGGAGCCCGCGACCCCCATTATAATTGCCTTGAGCATTTACAAAGACGCCGTGATGCCGCCGTCGACATATAGAGTATGGCCATTGACGAAGCTGGAGGCGGGCGAAGACAAGAAGATCGCTGCTCCCACAAGTTCTTCGACATTGCCCCAACGCCCCGCCGGAGTACGTTTTTCAAGCCAAGCCGAGAATTCACCGTCAGCAACCAAGGCCGCATTCAGCGGGGTATCGAAATAGCCGGGCGCTATGGAGTTGCATTGCAAACCATGTTTTGCCCAGTCGGTGGCCATGCCTTTCGTGAGATTTCCCACCGCGCCCTTGGTGGCGGTGTAGGGGGCAATGCCGGGGCGGGCCAACGCCGTTTGGACCGACGCGATGTTGATGATTTTACCCGCGCCACGCCCGATCATATGGCGGGCGACGGCTTGACCTACGTGGAAAACAGAGGCGACATTGGTCTGCAGCATTTTCTCAAACGCGTCGGCTGGAAAGTTCTCCAACTCGGTTCGGTGCTGCATGCCAGCGTTGTTGATCAATATGTCGATAGCGCCAGTGGAGGCCTCGAACTCGTCCACGGCTTTTCGAACAGCTTCGTGGTTTGATGCATCAAATGGCAGCATATGAGGCGTGTTTAGAGCCTTTGCAGCCGCCGCAAGCTTGACCGTATCACGACCATTCAAGACAATTTCAGCCCCTGCTTCCTGCAAGCCTTGAGCCAAGGCGTAGCCGATGCCCTGAGACGATCCTGTGATAAGTGCTCGCTTGCCTGTGAGGTCAAAAAGAGCGGTGCCCTTGGTCATGGTATCATCCTACAAAAAGAAAAATGGTCGGCACATGTTTGCACCATAAACAGTCATCAGAACAGTGCCTAAGTTGGTTTTGAAAAACATGGCAGTACGTCGTTCTCAGAAGGTGTTGCGAGATAGATCGCACGTGCAATCGCGCGGGCCAGACACGTCGCGGCGGCATGGCCGATCGCCATTGGATCGCCTTGCTTATCACCGTTAGACACTGCGAAGACCAAGTCACCATCCATTGGGGTGTGGGATGGCACAATGGCCCGTGCCATGCCGTCATGGGCCGCAACCGCCATGCGCTTACATTGCGGCTTGGTCAGTTTGGCGTCTGTTGCCACTATTGCGATGGTCGTATTGCCGGCCTCGCGTGCATCAGTCTTCAACGGCAACCGCGTCGCACCATAGGAGGCTGGGTCGCCCCCCAAGCCGCCAAACTCTGCATCGATTTCGGATTGTGCCGCCCAGAACTTTCCGTCGGGGGTCACAACGCTGCCGATGGGGTTCGCGACGACCAGGGCGGCAATTGTTACACCGTCCTCTAAAACCAGCGAGGCAGATCCTAATCCGCCCTTATAAGTCGCCGATGTAGCCCCAGTCCCTGCGCCAATACTACCTAGCTCGAAGTCGGTTGAGGCACTCGCCAAGGCGGCGCCCCCCATATCAGTATAAGGATTATCGACCCAATCCTTACGCCCTCCGTTTAGCAAATCGAAGATGATCGCTGACGGGACAATCGGCACTCGCATGTTGCCAACGAGAAAACCGCGCCCTTGATTTCGCAATCCGGTGGTGACACCAGATGCCGCGTCCAGCCCGAACGCTGATCCGCCTGACAAGACTAATGCGTCGACCCCTTCCACAGACTTATCTGGGTCTAGCAATGCAATTTCTCGCGTCCCAGGTGCGCCGCCCATAATGTGCGCTGAGGCCACGAAAGGGGCGTCTGCGGTCAACACCGTGACACCAGACTTCAAACTATCATCTTGCGCATGTCCGACCTTCAGGCCCGCGACATCCGTGATCAAGTTGCGTGCACCAGCCCGCATCAGATGCACCGCCCGCCGTCGACTTCCATGCACACGCCTGTGACCATCGCGGCTTCGTCCGAACATAGATAGAGGGCGGCGTTGGCCATATCCTCAGGGGTGGAGAACCTGCCTAGTGGGATAGTGGCGATGAACTTGGCACGAACCTCGGGCGTGTCTTCCCCCATGAAACTTTTGAGCAATGGTGTCTCGCCCGCCACCGGATTGATCGCATTGACGCGAACGCCGTCGGGGGCAAGTTCCACTGCCATGGTTTTGGTCGCTGTGTTCATCCAGCCCTTAGAAGCGTTGTACCAATTCAGGCGTGGCCGTGGGCTAACTCCTGCAGTGGAGGCCACGTTCAATATCGCCCCGCTGCCCTGCATTTTCAAAAGAGGAACCACGTGCTTGGCGGTCAGGTAGACCGACTTGCAGTTGACCGCAAACACCCTGTCGAAGTCGTCTTCCGTGACGTCCTCCAATGCGGTTGGCAGATGCGTGGTTCCTGCATTGTTGATCAAGATGTCGACACGCGCGAATGACTCTAATGTGGCTTGAACCATAGATTTCACGCTACTTTCTTGCGCGACATCGGTTTTGACAGCACGTGCTGAACTACCCAGCTGAGACGCCAGATCATTGGCCATATCCACGTTTAGATCAGCGATCAAAACATTGGCTCCCTCAGACACAAACTTCATGGCGATCCCCGCGCCAAAACCCGAAGCCCCTCCAGTGATGATCGCTGTTTTTCCTTCAAGCCGCATCGGGGCCCTCCTTCAAATCTAGTTTCAAGACATGGCGTAAGTGATCGTCACTCTGCACTGATTTCTCGTGGGTAAAGCCGAGGCTTTCCCAAAATTTCCGACCGCGTGTGTTGGCGTCAAGCACCGCAATGCGGATGCATGGCGCACCGTCATCACAGGCTTCATCGATGACATGTTGGGCAACCTTGCGTCCAAGGCCGCCACCCCGCTCTTTCGGGTCTAACATGAGCAAACCCATGTACCATTCGCCGTGCTCATAGAAATGGCGAATGGATGTGGCTATCCCTGCAAGAGACCCGTCTTCGCGCTCGATACCGCGCAGGAAAATGTCATCGGGACCGCACACTGGAGGGGCCTCATTGAGCGTGCGCGTCACATAAGCATCGTCGGGAGGATGGCCTTCTTCCAGCATCACATAGTCACTGGCCCGTTCACATAAATCCCGCACCCGCACGAAATCATCCTGCGCGTTCAGGGGTATGATTTTGAGGTTATCCATGCAGCGCTGCGACGGTCTTTAACGTTGAGAATCCATACAGGGCCTCGAACCCTTTTTCGCGGCCATGACCAGATAGGCCCGTGCCGCCAAAAGGCAGCTCCACCCCGCCGCCCGCGCCGTAGTTGTTCAAAAACACCTGCCCAGAGCGCAGCGCTTTTGCCAGACGCATCTGCCGCGCGCCGTCACGGGACCAAACGGAGGCGACAAGACCAAACTGAGTTCCATTCGCGATGGCGAGGGCTTCCGCCTCATCGTCAAACGGGATCACCACTTGGACGGGGCCGAAGATTTCCTCTTGAGCCAACACGTGGCCGGGGCTGACACCCGCGAATAATGTTGGCGCCACGTAATGGCCGCCCACCGGAGCATCGCCTACGATTTGGCCCTGAGCCGCCAATTCCAAAGATGTGCCTTGGGCGAGGAAACCCTCAACGATTTCCTTCTGACGGGATGAGATAAGGGGGCCGACATCCAGATCGGACGTGGCAGGCCCGACCTGCAATTCGCCATAGCGCGCGGCCATACGGTCCAGCACTTCGTCGAACACCCCGCGTTGCACCAAGATGCGCGATGATGCTGAGCAGGTTTGTCCGGCGTTTTGCACCCCAGCATTCACGAGGAACGGCAGGGCGGCATCGATGTCCGCGTCGTTGAACACAAGTTGCGGGGATTTGCCCCCGAGTTCCAGCGTCACAGGGACGATGTTTTCGGCGGCTTGGCGCTGGATTAATTTGCCGACCCCAACTGACCCAGTGAAGGAGACATGGTGCACCCCCGCGTGGCCGGACAGCGCGGCACCCGCTTCCGCGCCCAATCCCGTGACCACGTTTAACACACCATCCGGTAGTCCGGCTTGGCGTGTGAGATCGGCGAACGCGAGGGCCGTTAAACAAGCCTCCTCGGCTGGCTTTAGGACGGCGGCGTTACCCATCGCCAAGGCCGCCCCGACGGAGCGACCGATGATTTGCATAGGGTAATTCCAAGGGATGATATGCCCAGTTACGCCATGCGGTTCGCGCAGGGTGTAGACTGTGTAGCCGTCCAGATAAGGGATCGTGTGACCGTGCAACTTGTCTGCAGCACCGCCATAGAATTCCATGTAGCGTGCCAATGCCAACGCGTCGGCTTTCGCTTGCTTTAAGGGCTTGCCTACGTCCATGGCTTCAAGCCGCGCCAACGTGTCGGAGTGGTCCAAAACCAGCTGTCCGATTCTAGCTAAGATTCGCCCGCGCTCTGGGGCGGTCATGCGCGCCCAAGGGCCGTCCAAAGCCTCTTGCGCGGCTGTGACCGCGCGGTCCACATCGGCATCTTGCCCACGTGCGATCTGGCAAATCACTTCGCCATTTGATGGGTTTTCCAAATTCAGCGTCAGCCCGCCCGCAGGATCGACCCAAGCACCACCGATGAAGCACAATGAAGGATCGAACCAGATGTCTTGACTGCTCATGAGAGTGCCTTTCTATGCGATTGGAAGCTGAGGGGCGGCATCGATTAGGGCTTGAGTGTAGGGATGAGACGGGGCGTTAAACAAGTCTTCGGTTTTGCCTTCCTCAACGATCTTCCCTGCCTTCATCACCAAGCACCTATCCGTGATGGCGCGGACCACCGATAGATCATGGGAGATGAACAGGTAGGTTAGGCCAAAGTCGTTCGACAGTTTTGCGAGCAGGTCGAGGATTTGCGCACGGATAGAGACGTCTAATGCTGAGACCGCCTCGTCCAACACGATGAGTTCTGGCTTGATGATCAATGCGCGCGCAATGGCGATACGTTGGCGTTGACCGCCTGAGAACTCGTGGATGTATTTGTGCTTGTCTGAGGGTGTCAGGCCAACCGAGGTCAAGGCCTCGTCGACCTCGGCCTCCGTAGCTTTGCGCCCCAACACATGAAAAGGTTCCGCCACTAGGCGCCTGACTTTGTGTCGTGGGTTAAAGCTGGCGTAAGGGTCTTGGAAAACCACCTGCATCTTGCGAAGAACATTTGGACCAACGGGTTCACCATCGAGAAAAACACTACCGTCTTGCAAGGTCTCCAAACCCAATATGGCGCGTGTTAGGGTCGATTTTCCACATCCGCTTTCTCCAACGAGACCTAAGCTCTCCCCTTTGTTGATCTGAAAACTAACTGCGTCAACGGCGCGAAACTTGGCCGGGGTACCGAACAAGGATTTGCGGGGTAGCGCGTAGTCGCGGGTTGCACCGCGTACATCCAGCAGCGGCACTTCCTTGGGCGTGACGCGTCGATCCGGCTGGTGGTTGGACGCGGCGAACAATGCCTTAGTGTAGGGGTGGGTCATGGTGCGGTGCAGATCTGCGTTGCCGGCCTCGACAACTTGCCCGTCCTTCATGATCGCGATGCGGTGGGCCATGTTGCTGACCACAGCCAAGTCGTGAGAGATGAGCATCAAGCCCATCCCATCCTCGCGCACGAGCCGTGTCAGAAGGGTTAATATCTCCGCCTGAGTTGTGACATCCAATGCCGTGGTCGGCTCGTCCGCGATGAGCAGTTTGGGTTGTAGCGCGATGGCCATAGCGATCACCACGCGTTGGCGTTGCCCGCCGGATAATTCATGTGGGTAACGGCTCAGTGGAAAACGATCCTGAGGCAATTCGCATCGTGTTAGAGCCTGTTCTGCACGTTTTCGCGCGTTTGATTTTGTTGTATTGGGTTCGTGGATCAAGATGGTCTCGGCAACTTGCGCGCCTATGGTTTGCACCGGATTTAGGGCCGTCATAGGCTCTTGAAACACCATACCAACATCGCGCCCACGCATTGCGCAAAGGCTCTGTTCTGTCAGAGTGAGCACATCTTGCCCCATCAGTGTTATCCTCCCAGTGCACGCAGCGCCGTCGGGCAAAAGCTGGAGAACGGACAAAGCCGTGAGCGATTTGCCAGAGCCACTTTCCCCGATGACGCCAAGAATTTCGCCGGCCCCAATGGACAAAGACACCCCGCGCAAGATCGGCGTGCCGCGAATGGATAGGGATAGTTTGTCGATTGACAAAAGCGTCATCGCTGAACCCTCAATTTAGGGTCTAATAGATCGCGAATGCCGTCTCCGGCCAAGTTTAAACCCAAGACCGTGAACAGGATTGCGAAACCTGGGAATAGAGCCACATGGGGCGCCAAGGCGATCAGTGTTTGCGCGTCGGCCAACATGCGCCCCCATGATGGCGTTGGGGGCTGCGCACCTAGGCCTACGTAGGACAACGCGGCCTCGGCCAGAATGCCTAGACTGAACTGAATAGTGCCTTGGACGATCAACAAGTTCGCTACATTGGGCAAGATGTGTTCAACCGAGATACGCGTCGCGCCCTTACCCGCCACCCGCGCTGCAAGAATATAATCGTGGGTCCATAGGGACATGGCGGCGCCGCGTGTCAGACGAGCAAAAACCGGTATGTTAAATATGCCGATGGCGATGATGGCGTTGACCGCGGAAGGGCCGAATATCGCGGTAATTAGAATTGCGATTAGAAGCGAGGGGAATGCGAAGATAAGATCGTTTCCGCGCATAATCACCTCGTCCAGAAATGACCCCTTTCGAGCAGCGGCGGCAAGGCCAAGCGGCACACCCAGCCCCATACCGATGCCTACTGCGACCACGGCGACAGCGATTGAGGTGCGCGCACCAACCATGATCATCGAGAAGATGTCGCGCCCGAAGTGATCCGTGCCGAACCAATGCGAGAAGGTTGGGGGCTTTAGCTTGTTTGCAATCTCAAGCACGGTGACATCGTAGGGCGTCCAGAGGAAAGATACCAAGGCGGCGAGCACAAAGATTGCGGTGAGAGTTAGGCCTACGATCAAGTTCCTCATACACGGCCTCTCATACACGGGCCCTTAGACGAGGGTCGACCCAAGCATAGGCCAGATCAACGGCGAAGTTTACGATGATGACAGCGAAGACCAGCAAGAAAACGACGCTTTCAACCATGATTAAATCCCGCTGCGATATGGCTTGAAATACCAAGCGACCAAGACCCGGCAGGTAGAAGACGTTTTCGATAATAATTGCGCCAGCCAGAAGGAATGAGAACTGCAACCCGATGATTGTGAGCACGGGTATCATGGCGTTGCGTAAAGCGTGCCGCCAAAGCGCCTGCCGCCTTGTTAGACCCTTTGCTCGACAGGTTCGGATGTAGTCCTCGGACAATGTATCGAGCAGGGCTGAGCGCATGACGCGCGCAAGGATAGATGCCTGCGGAAGTGCCAATGCGATGGATGGTAAGGTCAATGCCTTGAGCGCGGCGAACGGGTTATCCCATCCCGGAAATCCCCCTGCAGAGAACCACCGCAGATTGATCGCGAAGAGCAAAACCATCAGCATGGCAAACCAGAAGTTAGGCACCGCGATGCCAAGCTGCGTGGCCCCCATCACCGACATGTCCGTCCATGATCCGCGCTTGGTGGCTGCGAGTATCCCGATTGGGAAAGCGATAAACACGGTCAAACCCAATGCGATCAATGCGAGCGGGAGCGAGAGCCAAAGGCGTTCCGCGATGATCTCTGCGACGGGTGTGCGATAGGTGTAGGAGGTGCCAAAATCCCCCGACAACATGCCCGTGACCCATGACAGGTATCGCACTGAAAGTGAGGCGTTGAGGCCCAGTTCTTCGCGTAAGGCTGCAACCGTATCGGGCTGCGCGTTGATACCCAGCATGAATGATGCAGGGTCACCTGGGATCACTTCGATGCAGGCGAAAATGACAAGGCTCGCCACGATCAAGGAGATCATGAGCGAGCCTATTCTTTTGAGGGCATAGCGTATCATGTGGTCCGCTATGCTCCGCGTCTATTCGGACCAGCTAACGCCGGTCAGATCAATCGCCTGTGTCGGTGCATCGGGCCAGAGCCCCTGCAACTTGGCGTTCACCACCGACGTTAAGGCCAGTTGGAACAGATAGCCATTCACGTAATCCGCCGAAATAATCATCTGCGCGGATTGTAACATGTCGGTGCGCTTGGTCGCATCAACCTCGACATCAAGATCAGCAACCAGCTTTTGCAACTTGGGGTTGTCGTATTGGAAGTAGTAGTCAGGCCGCGCGTAGATGCCGATATCCATCGGCTCCGTGTGGCTTACGATTGTCAGGCCAAAATCCTTGCCACGGAAGGCCTGTTCCAGCCATTGTGCCCATTCCAGATTGCTGATTTCAGTCTCAATGCCAACCGCACGCAGCTGCGCCGCGATGATCTCGCCGCCGCGCCGCGCATAAGATGGCGGAGGCAGCTTTAGGGTCGTTTTGAAGCCGTTCGCCAAACCTGCCTCGGCGAGCAATGCCTTCGCCTTCTCGGGGTTGAATTCGGAGTTCCCTGTCAGGTCTACATAGGCGGGGTTATGTGGTGCAAAGTGCGACCCAATAGGGGTGCCATAGCCGAACATGGCCCCGTCAATGACCGATTGGCGGTCGATCGCGTGGCTGACCGCTTGGCGTACCAAAATGTTGTCGAACGGCGCTTGCTTGTTGTTCATGGCGAGGATTGTTTCGCCCTCGGTGTTGCCAGCTAACACGGTGAAGCGAGGGTCCGCTTCAAACTGCGCGAGATTTTCAGGCGCGGGGTAGCTGTAGAAGGCGTCAACGTCCTCGGCCATCATCGCGGCGAAGGCTGCCGTGGGCTCGGAAATAAACTTGAACGTTGCTTCCTCCAGCTTGGGGGCATCCCCCCAATAGCCTTGGTTGCGCACGAGTGTGATGCTGTCGCCCTGCTTCCAATCGTTGAACATGAACGCGCCGGTGCCAACTGGTTTGACCTTGATGTCATCGATACTTTCAGGGGCCACGATCACGGCGTCGCCCCAAGCCATGTTGAACAGGAAGTTCCCTTGAGGAGCGGTCAGCGTCACCTTGACGGTTAGGTTATCCTCGGCCTCCACCGTTTCGATGTTGTCGAACAGAGCCTTTTGGGCGTTCACAGAATCTTCGGCGCGGGCGCGATCCAAGGAGAAAACCACATCGCTTGCTTCTAGATCAGTGCCGTCGTGGAACTTCACATCGGAGTGCAGGGTGAAGGTATAGGTTTTCCCGTCCTCGGAGATGCTCCAATCTTTGGCCAAGCCATTGACGACAGATCCATCCGCCGCAAAGCGCATCAATCCTTCGAACACGTTGGAGTACAGCACTTGGTCAATCGCGCCTGCCGCAGCCGACGTCGGATCCAAATGCGGTGGCTCTAGCTGTAGGCCGATCGTGACGTCAGTTTTTGCGAAAGCAGTTCCGGTTAGAAGCGCGGTTGCAGCCACGGTTCCTAAAATCCAGCGGGTCATTGAGTATCCTCCGTCTGTCTGGGGCGGTTGCCGCACCGTCACCGCCAAGTCTGAAACGGAATCGTGATGTAATCAAGTGCAAGCGTCCGGACGCACTGGTATCACAGCCGCCAAATTGATAGGCCCTGCACAACTTTGCTACGAGAAGGTACCATTCCTATGAGCGCCACCGCCCGTAAAACCGCCCCCATGCCGCAAGATATTCTTGCCCGCAAAGGTGGGGTACCCTTGGTCAGCCTGACCGCCTACACCACCCCGATGGCTGAAATGATGGACGGCATCTGCGATTTCGTCCTTGTCGGGGATTCCGTGGGCATGGTGCTGCATGGTTTGCCATCCACCGTGGGTGTCACGATGGACATGATGATCATGCATGGCAAGGCGGTGCGACGTGGGCTGTCCGCGTCCATGCTGGTGATGGACATGCCATTTGGCTCCTACGAGGAAAGCACCGAGCAGGCATTTCGCAATGCAGCTATTTTGATGGCTGAGACCAACGCCGGTGCCGTAAAGCTGGAAGGTGGCGTTGGCATGGCGGACACGATTAATTTCCTTGTGTCACGCGGCATTCCCGTGATGGCGCATATCGGCCTGACGCCGCAATCCATCAACACGCTTGGCGGCTACAAGGTGCAGGGGCGCGGCGAGGAAGCTGCTGCTCTGATCGCTGATGCAAAAGCTGTCGCTGAGGCAGGCGCCTTTGCTGTCGTGTTGGAAAAAGTACCAGCCGTGTTGGCTGACCAAATCACTCAAGAGGTGGCGATCCCGACGATTGGCATCGGGGCGTCAGTCAATTGTGACGGGCAAATCTTGGTGGTCGACGACATGCTCGGGTTGTTCACCGCGTTCAAGGCCAAGTTCGTTAAGCGCTTCGCTCATTTGGGCGAGGATGCCCGTGGCGCGATTGAAGCCTACGCGCAAGAAGTCCAAGCGCGCAGTTTTCCCGCGTCAGAGCATACATTCGCGGCAGACGCACCGAAGGCGTCGAAATGAGCGCGGCTATTGTTCGCTCGCTAGCCGAGTTGCGCCAGCTGGTGACCGGTTGGAAACAACGGGGCGAAACCGTGGGGGTCGTGCCAACCATGGGCGCGCTTCATCAAGGCCACCTGAGCCTTGTTCGCGCCGCCAAGGAAGGTTGCGACCGTGTCATTGTCACGATCTTCATCAATCCCAAACAGTTCAACAACCCAGAGGACTACGAAAACTATCCGCGCACCGAAGAGGATGACGCCCAAAAGCTGGAGCCGTTTGACGTGGATGTGGTTTATGTGCCTGATGGGCCGGCAATGTATCCCGAGGGCTTTGCCACCAATGTATCTGTGGGTGGGTTGACGGATGTACTATGTGGTGCACATCGCCCCGGCCATTTTGACGGCGTGGCGACGGTTGTCAGTAAGCTGTTTTTACAAACGCAGGCTGACCGCGCCTACTTCGGTGAGAAGGACTTTCAGCAATTGCAGGTGGTGACCCGCTTGGCCGGTGATCTGGATATCCCGGTTGAGGTCGTCGGATGCCCCACCATTCGCGAGGAAGACGGGCTTGCCATGTCGTCGCGGAACCTGTTGCTATCAGATCGCGCTCGCGTCTGGGCACCTGAGCTGAACGCGGCGATGCAAGACATGGCCGACGGGTTGCTTGCGGGCGGTGACATCACCGAACTGCGCGCCAAGGCCACCGCCCGCATTGAACGGGCAGGTTTTACGGAAGTCGAATATATGGATTTACGCGCCCGTGACACGCTGGAGGAGCTGGATACGCCAACCCGTCCAGCGCGACTATTGGCCGCCGCGTGGCTGGCTGGTGTCCGCCTCATCGACAATATAGCTGTGGAATAGCCGAAAGCTGCTTTCAAATGGCGCTTTTGTGCCCTTCCCTAGGGGCTCAGTTTTGCTAAACCTCCCCGCAAGACCGCGCCCTAGACTACAAGAGGACTTACCTTGGCAAACCGATCTTTCATCCGACACGTTGTATTCTTCAGCGCAAAGGACAAAGCCGATGTGACCCGCATTCGTGAGGGCCTGAGCTTGTTACGTGATATCCCGCATTCCTCGACTTTCGAGGTGTCGGAAAACAAAAACGTCGACGCGCTATCGGGCGAGGTTGATGTGGTGGTCTACGCAGAGTTCGAAAGCGACGAAGACCTGCGGGCCTACAAGGCGCACCAGTTGTATCAAGACTCCATCGCCGTTGTTCGCCCTTTGCGCGAATTGCGGATTGCTGCGGACTTTTAAAGACCATGTCTGCGCCTAGGGTGCGCTTTGACCGTGGGCCACTTGGCACCGGCACCGCATTCAAGAACGCGCGTCGCGTTATCACGGCCACGTCGCCTGACGAGGTGCCTCAAGCCTTTGTCGACTTACAGGACGCGCAAGGTCAGGGGCATTGGCTGGCGGGATTTGCGTCCTATGAGCTAGGTTATTTGATGTCGCGCAAATTGGTCGGCCTGCTGCCAGAGGTGCGTCAACTTCCATTGCTGCAATTCGGTGTATTTGATGATCCCGTTGCGGTCGAACCCTTAAAGGGGGGGCGGGCGGAATTGACGTCGCCCCTGCCGATGTGGAGCCGCGATCGGTACGCCCGTGCCTTTGAGGTCGTGCATGAATACATCAAGGCAGGCGACGTCTATCAAGCCAACCTGACCTTCCCTATGCAAGCCCAGTTAACAGGGACGCCCGAGGCATTGTATGCAGCGCTATGCGCCCGCCAAAGCGTGCCTTATGGTGCATTGGTCCAGTTGGGTGGCCCTGCGCTATTGTCGCGGTCGCCGGAATTGTTCTTCTCACTGTCGGCTAAAGGAAAGCTAACTGCCCGCCCCATGAAGGGAACTGCCCCGCGCGGGCACACGTCTGCCGAGGATGACGCCTTGCGCGATGCGTTGGCAACATCCGAGAAGAACCGCGCCGAGAACCTGATGATCGTCGACTTGTTGCGCAATGACCTAAGCCGCATCTCGCAAATCGGCAGCGTGCGCGTGCCGGAGTTGTTCCAAGTGGAGCGCTACGCGACCTTGCACCAAATGACGTCCCGCATCACAGCGCAAATCAACGATGGCACCAGCATTGCGGAGTTGTTTCGCGCGCTGTTTCCATGTGGCTCCATCACCGGTGCGCCGAAGATCCGCGCGATGGAGATTTTGCGCGATTTGGAAGCAGGCCCTCGTGACGGCTATTGCGGTGCTATCGGTTGGATCGCACCCGATGGAGCGATGGAGTTCAACGTGGCCATCCGCACGCTTATGTGTGGCGAAGACGGCAGCGTAAGCATGAATGTAGGGGGCGGCGTGGTCTATGACAGCACCGCTGAAGATGAGTATGACGAGGCCCTGCTGAAAGCCAAGTTCGCGGATCTCAATTAGTCGCGCGGGTCTAACAGGTCGACCAGTACATTCGCCATAACCTTGGCGCTGTCGAGCATGTCATCAACCCCCACATATTCGTCGGGCTTATGGGCGAGTTCCAGCAAACCCGGCCCGTATGCGATGCAGTTTTCCAACTTGCCAATCCGGTCAATGTGCTTTTGGTCATAGGTGCCAGGAGAGACGACATACTCTGCCTCCTTGCCCAAGACCTCGCCAATCGCCTTGGCCACCGAAGTCACAACGGGGGCATCCTTGCTGGCCATCGTGGGTTCCACCGACCAAATCTCATTCAAGTCGTAGCTGAAATTTTCTCGCTCCGATTGGACCTTGTCGAGGACCGCACGGACCTCGCCTTCGACCTCTTCTTTGCTTTCTTCCATCAGGTAGCGGCGGTCGATGATCATCTTCGCGTGGTCTGGCACACAAGCGGACGGAAGGCCGGTGAAGTCCGGCTCCGGTTCCGCTTGCCCACCGTGGAGCGAGTTGATGTTCATCGTCGAGGACCGCGCGCCAATCGGCACCACTGGCATTTCGGTCTTCTTATCGGCCAACGCTGGGAACAGGCTTTGCTCCATCTCATGCATCACCGCGCCCATGTGGCGCACGGCGCAGTCACCGAGGAAGGGCATAGACCCGTGGGCAATCTCGCCATGAGTTTCGATCTCCGCCCACCAAACGCCACGATGCCCCAAACAGATGCGGTCTTTTTGTAAAGGCTCGGGGATGATCACATGTTGGACATGGGCGTAGTGCCCTTTCTCGGCCAAATAGGCCACGCCGCCGTAGCCGCCGGTTTCCTCGTCCGCCGTGCCGCTGATCTCAATGCTGCCAGCAAAATCGGCATGCTGCTCAATAAACGCCTCAACCGCGATGATCGACGCGGCCAACCCGCCCTTCATGTCGCAGGTGCCGCGCCCGTAGATTTTGCCGTCTTTTAACTCACCGCCAAACGGATCGGTGCTCCAACCAGCCCCGACCTCGACCACGTCGGTGTGGCTGTTGAAATGAACGCAGTCGCCTTGCCTCTTTCCGTCATACCGCGCGACGATGTTCCAACGTGGATATTTTTCGCTATCGCCAGGGGTGTCGTGGGCGCGGATCAGCTCACAGGTGAAGCCGCGTGCCTCCAAACGCTGAAGCAAATATTCGCAAATCTCGCGGTAGTTCTCGCCCGGTGGGTTAAGTGTCGGGATGCGAACCAAGTCTTGCGTCAGCGCGATCAGGTCGTCGCGCTTGCTGTCTATGCGGGCACCTAAGGCTATTTGATCACTCATGCCCTCTACGCTATGACGAACGCATCACAACGCCAAGAGGCCATTATGCCCGCAAAGAACGTCATCATCTCGCTGATCATCGTCTTCATCGGTCTTGGTTTGATCGTCACGGGCGCTTTTGGGCTCGTCGTCTTGCCTGCAATCTTAGCCGCGTTCTACTTCTATTGGCGCAGCCCCAACTTCAGTTGGAGACCGATCATAGTCATCGTCGTTGTAATTCTGCTGCTCGCTATCGGGGCCTATGCTTACCTTCTTGCCTACGCTCAAGGCTGGGAGCACTAGCTCTCGTTCACAACCGGAACGGCCTTACCCCTTTTCGTGAAAGTGGTCGTAGATCGTTTGCGCCATGGCTTCAGACACGCCATCGACGCTCATCAAATCGGACAAGTTTGCGCGCGATACCGCCTTGGCGGACCCAAAGTGTAGCAAGAGCGCCTTTTTGCGCTTGGGGCCTACGCCTTCGACTTCATCCAGCGGGTTCTTCATTTGTGATTTGGCACGTTTGGCGCGGTGGGTGCCGATGGCAAAACGGTGCGCCTCGTCGCGCATGCGTTGCACGAAATAGAGCACCGGATCATTGTGGCGCAGCGCGAAGGGACGCTTGCCTGTGCGGTGGAATTCCTCTTTGCCAGCGTCGCGGTCCTCGCCCTTGGCCACGCCGACCATGGCGATGTCTTCCACGTCCATTTCGCGCATGATTTGACGCACGGCGGAAACCTGTCCCGCCCCGCCGTCAATCAACAACAGGTCCGGCCACATGTCTGTTTTCCGTTCGGGGTCTTCCTTCTTGAGGCGCTTGAAGCGGCGCTGCAGCACCTCTTTCATCATGCCGAAGTCATCCCCTGGCACGAGGTCTTCGCCCTTGATGTTGAACTTGCGGTACTGGCTGCGCATGAACCCGTCCGGCCCCGCGGCGATCATGCCGCCCACCGCGTTGGTGCCTTGGATGTGGGAGTTGTCGTAAACCTCGATCCGTTTCGGTGGGGCCTCAAGGCCGAAGGCCTCAGCCACGCCTTGAAGCAATTTGGCCTGCGTCGCGGTTTCCGACATTTTGCGGCCAAGGCTTTCACGGGCGTTGCGAATGGCACCTGTGACCAACTCTTGTTTCTCGCCGCGTTGGGGGACCAAGATTTCAACCTTGCGGTCGATCTTCTGCCCCAAAGCATCGGCCATCAAGTCGGGGTCCTCAATCGCGTGAGACAGGATGATCTGGCGTGGCGGTTCTTTGTCGCTGTAGAACTGGCCCATGAAGGCCTGCAAGACCTCCGCCTCGGCTGCATTGGCGGTCTTGGGATAGAAGTCGCGGTTCCCCCAGTTTTGGTTCGCGCGAATGAAGAACACCTGGACGCAGGCTTGCCCATGCTCCAGATGTAGCGCGATGATGTCAGCCTCGGACACCGTGTGCGGATTGATACCTTGGGCTGTTTGCACTTGGGTCAATGCGCGGATGCGGTCGCGCAGGGCGGCAGCTCGCTCGAACTCCATCTCGTCGGAGGCTTGCTGCATCTGCGTGGCAAGCTGTTCTTGCATGTCGGTGGAGCGGCCAGACAGGAAGTTCTGCGCGTCCTTCACCAATCTGCCGTAATCGTCATCGTTGATTTTACCAACGCAAGGAGCGGCGCAACGTTTGATCTGATACTGAAGGCAAGGGCGCGAGCGGGACTCGAAGTCACTGTCAGAGCAATTGCGCAGTAAGAAGGCACGTTGCAATTGGTTGAGCGTTCGGTTCACCGCTCCGGCAGAAGCGAAGGGGCCGTAGTAGCTGCCCTTTTCTCGCTTGGCGCCACGGTGCTTCTTGATTTGGGGAAAGCTGTGCTGCGTCGTCACCAAGATATTCGGGAAGCTCTTGTCGTCGCGCAGCAATACGTTGAACTTGGGCTTCAGCTGTTTGATCAGGTTTTGCTCGAGCAGCAATGCCTCGGTTTCGGTCTTAGTGGTCAGGAACATCATCGATGCCGTCTCGGAAATCATTCGCGATATCCGTGGGACGTGGCCGTTTGGGTTGGCGTAATTCGACACGCGCTTTCGCAGCGCACGGGCTTTACCGACATAAAGAACCCGTTGTTGCGCATCGAGCATCCGGTAGACGCCCGGCGAGTTGTCCAAAGTCTTTAGATAGGATTGCACACAATCGTGCCCCGTCAGTTTGGCGGATGCATCTTCAACAGATTTTGAGGGCGGCATAGTGTCTGTCATATCGTCTGTATGATTCCTTATCTCCTCTGCAATGTCGCGCAACGAGTAGCAAGATAAAAGGTTTCCACTGTTCTTGTGGATAACCTTGTGGGGGAAATACCGTGAACTAGAAATTATCGTTATTTTTCGGGGCTAAAAGCTAAATGCCTAAAAAATAGGCACTTATCCAAACCTTTGTTATAAAACGATAAATTAATTGGAGGATCGCAAAGCACTGAAAACATTAAGCTTTTAATAACGGGTATGTGAAGAGAAACTCCGCAGGGGACAAGTCAAGTCTCAATCCTTCGTTAATCGCTGGTTTTCTAAGTTTCTACTCCGATCACATCCACCGTTTTCCAACCCAAATGTTGACCACCATCTACGCATAACAATTGCCCTGTCACCGCAGGTGATTTGATTAGATATTCCATTGCGGCGGTGACTTCATCTGGGTTTGATCCGCGCTCTAGTATGGTCGCCGCGCGTTGGCGGGAAAAATGGTCGTCAGACTGTCGGATGCCCTGAATGGTGGGGCCGGGCCCAATGGCATTGACGCGAATAGCGGGCGCAAGCGCCTGAGCGGAAGTTTGGGTTAACGCCCACAAGCCCATCTTCGCCAAAGTGTAGGTCATGAATTCAGGTGTAAGCTTCCTGACACGTTGATCGATCATGTTGATGACCACTGCCTGTGCGACGGGTTCGTCATTCTCGTCCCGCCCGATTTCCGGCGCTTGGGCGGCAAAGGCTTGCGTCAACAAGAAGGGGGCCTGAAAGTTCGACCCCATGTGCCGATCCCAGCTTTTGCGGGTGGCGGAGGTCAACGTGTCATATTCAAAAATTGATGCGTTGTTTATCAGAACACTGAAGGGGCCACCGAGGGCTTGGGTTGCTTCGGGGATCAGCGCCTCGACCTTGTCCATATCGAGCAGGTCTGCTTGCACGGCTACGGCGGTGCAGCCTTTGGCGTTGATCAATGCGACCGTTTCTAGAGCCGCATCTTTGGAGGAGCCATAATGTACGGCCACATCGAAACCCATCTCCGCAAGGGACAGCGCCATGGCACGCCCCAATCGATCCGCTGCTCCCGTTACGAGGGCTCGCCTTTTAATCAAGTTAAACTCCTGCCGCCAACACAATCACAATGTAGATCACGTATAGCGCACATAAGGCTGCGCCCCAACGTTTCCCCAAATCTTTGCGCATGAACACAATTGGGATCAAGACGAGAGATGATGCCAGCATAACCCACAAGTCAAAGCGCAAGAACGCCTCAGGGACGGGGATGGGGCCCACAAGACCGGCTACTCCGATGATGACGAGCAAGTTGAACAGGTTCGATCCGATGACGTTGCCCAATGCCACATCGGCATGTTTGCGCATGGCAGCTACGACAGTTGTCGCCAGTTCGGGCAGGGAAGTTCCGACGGCGACCAAAGTCAGGCCGATGACGGTTTCCGATACGCCCATACGCGTCGCAATAGCGCTGGCGTTATCCACCAACAGGCTCGCGCCCAATGGGAGGCCAATCAGACCCGCAAGCAGATAGGCTCCGATCTTCCATCCGGCCATTGACGGGTCCGCGCCTTCAGGCTCTTCCTCGTCGTTCTTGATGCGACCACTAAGGGCTTCACGGAATTGGTCAGTCAGGATCAGGGACATGCCGCCGAGCAAGACTAGGGCATGAACCCATGTGATGGGGCCAAAGAAACAAACTGCGATGAACAGCAGCGTTGCCGCGATCATCTGCATGTAGCTTTTTTGGGTTTGGGACTCGCTCGTTGGCAGACCAAAGAACAAGGCTGGGATTCCCAGCACGAGTAAAACATTAGCCGTGTTCGATCCCACGACATTGCCAAGCGCTAAACCCGGCACACCGCCCAAGACGGATTGCACCGCGATCAGTAGTTCAGGTGCGGAGGTCCCGAAGGCCACAATGGTCAGACTGACAATCAATGCGGGGATGCCAAGACGAAGCGATAGGTTCACTGCGCCTCGCACAAGCGCGTCACCTGCCACAAGCAGGATAATCAGCCCGCCAAGGGCCCCCAGAAGTTCAAACATTTATGAGCCCTTTTTGCGGCAAGGACAGGGGCCTTTGCCGATCTTATAACTTCCGCATTTCGCGCATTTATGCGCAGCCTTCGCGCCCAGCTTTGGCCCTATCTTTGGAAACTTCAGCTTCCCGAACATGGCGAGGATTGCCATGCCAGCCAGAAATAGGGTGATGATTTTGAAAATCATCGCATCAAAGTCCGAATTGCGCCCAAAGCGCTTTCTCATCAAGCTGGTCCATCGTGTCGGTCAGTACTCGTGCGCCGAAGCGTTGGAATAGTGATCGTTTGGGGCCAAATGAATTAAAACGAGCCTTGTCACCAAAGCGTTCCTTCATCACGGGCACCAGATGTCCGACCTCGTCTGCCAACCCGACCTCGATAGCTTTTTCGCCCACCCAAATTTCACCGGTGAATAGGTCACCATCTTCGGATAGTTTATCAGCGCGGCGCGTCTTCACATGGGCGATGAACGTGTCATGGATTTGTGCCTGTAGCGACTTCAACCGCTTGATGTCTGCGGGGCGCTCTGGGCGGAAGGGGTCCAACATGGACTTGTCTTTGCCGGCGGTGTGTACCCGCCGCTCCACCCCTTGGCGTTGCATTAACTCGTGAAAGCCAAAGCTGGCGGAAATTACACCGATAGAGCCCACGACCGAGCTTTCGTCGACATAGATGTGGTCCGCACTCGCGGCCAACCAGTAGCCTCCGGATGCTGCTACGTCCTCGACGAATGCGAATACGGGAACCTGGGTTTCCTCGGATAAGCGCCGAATGCGGGCACCGATCAATGAGCTTTGTACCGGAGATCCGCCTGGTGAGTTCAATTGCAACGCAACTGCGGCAGGCTTCCCTTTATGGAAGGCTTTGTGGAGCATGGACGCGAGGCCCGCGTCATTGAGATTGCCACCACGACCACCTGCGGCGATCACGCCACTCATGGAGACGACGTTGATCACAGGGGGCGACTTCAAAAAGGGGATAAAACGTTTCATGCTAGCCATGTAAAGCCCGCGAAGCCGCCAAACAAGGGTGATGTCGGTTGCGGGTTTGGGGAACCGCAACTTTGTTTTCTTCGCGGCCCGTGTTCCACACCGCATTTAGGTGAAGGCGCCGCTCGCGACCGGAGCGGCACCTTCGTTCGTCTGAGCCGTAAATTACTTCTGTAGCTTCAAGAAGTAGTCGAAGATTTCTGGCACGTTGCCATTGCCCATACCCGCGTCGAACGCGGCCTGAAGGTTCGCAGATGTACCCTCAGCGATTGGCGCACGGGTGCCCATGTCTTCAACCATCTGCAAGAAGTAGCCCACGTCCTTATTCGCGTTGGCGATGGAGAAGCCCAAATCGCTAACGCCGTCCACAGCGTAGTTCTTGCAGAACTGCATGAATGGCGAGTTGGACGGACCAGCGGACATGATGTCGAACAGCTGCTGGCGATCAACGCCTGCGCGCTCTGCAACGGCGAAAGCTTGGCTCATGGTGCAAGCAGTTGTCATGCCCATGAAGTTGTTGATCAGCTTGGTGACGTGGCCAGCGCCAAGTGCGCCGAGGTGGAAAACGTTCTCGCCTTGAACTTCAAGAACAGGCTTCACCTTCTCGAATGTCTCCAAGTCGCCAGCGGCCATGATGTTCAGCAGGCCGTCTTTCGCGTGGGCTGGTGTGCGACCAAGAGGTGCGTCGATCATGCCAGCGCCCTTTGCGGCCAAATCAGCGCCGATTTTGCGTGTGGAGGCAGGGATGGACGTGCCGTAGTCGATGACAACAGCGCCTTCTTTGATGCCGGCCAAGATGCCTTCGTCGCCGTAGATCAGGCTTTCAACAACGTCAGATGTCGTCAGGCAAAGCATGACGATGTCGCTCTTTTCGGCCAGTTCTTTGGCGGAACCAGCTTCAGTTGCGCCGCGTGCAGTGGTCGCTGCAACCGCTTCGGGGCTGCGGTCGATGACGTTCAGCTCGTAGCCATTCTTTTGCAGGCATTCAGCCATGTTGCCGCCCATAAGGCCGAGGCCGATAAAGCCAATGACAGGTTTTTCCATTTTTAGATTCCTTGAGTTCTTGTTTTAGGATTGATTTTCAGAGAACGCGCGCACGCCAGCTTCGGCGACTTCGCGGTCTTGTGCGGGGGAGCCTGAGCTGACGCCGATACCGCCGACAACTTCACCGTTGAACAGCACCGGAAGGCCGCCAGCGACCACGACCATGCGGCCGCCCAGAGTTGACGACAGGCCATATGCCGGCTCGCCGGGGTGGCTGACTTCCCCTAGGACGTGGGTGCCTTTTTTGACGCCCACAGCCGTATAGCTTTTGTCGATAGCCAGATTGATGCTGGTAACTTTGCCGCCGTTCATACGTTCAAATGCGATCAAATTGCCGCTTTCGTCGGTAATGGCGATACACATCGGTATGCCGATTTCGTTTGCTTTAGCGCGTGCGCCATCTATCAGCGCGTTTGCGTCGGCAATATCGAGACGTTCAATAGTCAGCATTCTGTTTCCCTAAGTCGGTTGTTTAGCATTTGGGCTTTTCTTCGCAGATCAAACGTTGCGTTCCCCTGAGTTGATTTGAAGGCCACGCCGCAGATGAGCGCGCATTCCGTCTCCCGCAGCGTTGGCGTTGCCCTCTTTGATCGCCTCGACGATGACCAAATGCTCTTGGCGTAAGCTCTCTTGGTAGGCCGGAAGTTTTTGTTGATCCATGTGCTGCATTGCGTTTGCGGGGATAATGAACGGCCCTAAGAAGCGTAAGAAATCAGCGATGTACGAGTTCTTTGTCGCAGCAGCAACGGCCAGATGAAATTGAAAGTCTTCGATCTGGCCCAACTCGCCCGCAAGATGTGCGGCGTGCTGCTTGTCTAGGGCCGCGTACATATCCTTAATGTCGGCCTCGGTCCTACGCGACGCGGCAAGCTCTACGTTGGAGACCTCCATGCACATACGAAGCTCCATGGCTTGCTCAATGTGGTCTTTCTCGTTCAGGTGCTTGCTGCAAAGTCGGAAGGGTTGTTGGCTGATGTCTTCGCAGACGAAAACGCCACGCCCTTGATGCGCCTTTACAAGACCATCAACGCGCAAAGACGAGATAGCCTCGCGAATTACCGTGCGGCTCACTCCGAACTGTTCGACCAGCGCGCTTTCCGTTGGCAGCTGTGCGCCCGGCGCAAAGTCGCCCTTCTGAATGCGTTCGCGCAATTGATCCGCAACTCGTTCGCCAAGCTTCGGACGCATGCCCAAAGCAAGACCCTTTGAATCAACCATTTTCAGACTCCTCCGGTGTTATCGTACCTCTCCTCAAGTAGTTACACGATGCCTTCAGCTAGCGGTGAATATTTTTGTTAGTTGCTTTTAGTAGATTCATCATACAACATACAACAGATGATGTCGGGAGGAAACCTTTAATCGGCATCACGACGCAACCTTGGGAGGACCAAATGACTCTTACTAAAAACCTGACGGGATCGTTGCTTGCAACGATGATCGGCGCCGCGGGCGCCAGTGCTGCTGAGTTCGACATCAGCATTCAAACTCACTTCAGTGCCGAATCGCTGAAAGGCAAAAACGTTCAAAGCCTGGTGGACGATGTTGAACGCATGTCCGGCGGACGCGTGGACATTGAAATGTTCTATTCAGCCTCATTGGTGAAGGCGACGGAAACATTTGACGCCGCCGTGAATGGCATTCTTGACGGCGATATGACTGGTGCTGCTTACCAAACAGGTAAAGACCCAGCGTTCCAGTTCGTTGGTGATATCCTTGGTGGTTACGACACACCTTGGGAAATGTACTCGTGGTTCTACTACGGTGGCGGCCTTGAAGCGGCTCAGCCTCTGTACCACAAGCACGGCATGCATGTTGTTGGTTGGTGGATTTCTGGTCAGGAATCGCTGTCATCTACAAGCCCGTTGGCTGGCGTAGAAGACTTCAAAGACTGGAAGTTCCGCTCCCCTCCAGGCATCCAAACTGAAATCTTCGCGGAATTGGGTGCAAGCCCGATCGTTATGGACTTCGGTGAGGTGTTTACGGCTTTAGAGACTAAAATCATTGACGGCGCAGATGCTTCAAACATCGCGACCAACACTGAGATTGGTCTCTATGACATTGCCAAGCACGCAACATACCCTGGCTTCCACTCGATGCCTGCGGACCACCTTGCGATCAACAAAGAAGTTTGGGACGGTCTGCCAGCAGACATCCAAGCGATCTTTGAAGTTGCCATGGAGAAAATGGCCTTCCGCGAGACCCTCAGCCACCAGGTTGAAATGGGTGTTGCTGCTGAAAAAGCGAAAGCAAGTGGCGTGACGCTGTACAACTGGAATGCCGAGCAGCGTGAAGCTTTCCGTACATTCTCTCGCGGCAAGTGGGAAGAATGGGGCGCAAAGACACCAGAAGCTGGGTCCTTGGTTAGCAGCCACATCGATTTCATGAAGCAAATCGGCCTGATTACTAAATAACTGAAACTGGGGCGGCGATGCTCGCCGCCCCAACCTCATTTTGAAAGCCAGCCCCATGCCTACACTCGATCCATCCGGCTATATCTGGGTGGCATCCTTAAGCGGTTTAACCCTTTTCTGGATGCTCTTCATTGCGCCAAAATTTGTGCCCATGCTGTCGCGTGGATTGCACGGGGCAGATAGCCCGCCGCTTACATTTGTTGACCATGTAACTCTTCGAATCTCGTCTTTGTTGATGTTTGTCGTCGCGATCATCATGGGCATTATGCTGTTCGAAGTGATCATGCGCTACGTGTTCGCGCGCCCAACTATCTGGGTCGAAGAGTTGTCGCGTTGGCTTGGCGGTGTGATCTTTCTTGTCGCGGGGCTATACGCCATGCAGCAACGCACCCACATCCGCGTCACTATCGTCTACGACATCGTTAACCGCAATACTCAGCGCATTATGGAGACACTTGCCACCGCGTGCGTTTGCGTTTTTTGCTGGTCGGTTGCTTGGGGGTACTGGGAAAATTCCATGCGTAAATTCAGTTCATGGGAGCTTTACGGCTCCGCATGGAACCCGCCAATTCCGGCCATCATGAAGCCGTTAATTTGTATCGTCTGTGCTTGGATGAGTATCCAAGCGATTAACAACCTTATCGTCGACTGGCGGCGTAGCACGCCATTGGCTCCGGCGGAGGACGGCTAGATGGGTATCGCAGAACTTTCAATCCTGCTCGTATTGGGCATCATCGTACTGTTGGCCATTGGTGTCCCGCTTGGTTTTGCCTCCGGTTTCTTGGGCGCTCTTGTCGCTTATTGGAAGCTGGGTGACCGCGGGTTTTTCATTCTCGGGCAGCGGATGTATGACCTCACGATCGAGCATGCCTTGCTGGCCGTTCCTCTGTTCATATTCATGGCCATGCTCCTTGAGCGAAGTAACATAGCCAAAGATATGTACGACTCCATGAGCGTCTGGATGTCGCGCACACGGGGTGGCATCGCAATCGTGACATCCGTCATGGCTATCATCATGGCCGCCATGTCCGGCATTATCGGAGGCGAGATCGTCTTGCTTGGTCTTGTGGCACTGCCACAAATGCTGCGCTTGAATTACGACAAACACCTTGCGTGCGGGACAATCTGTGCTGCGGGCTCCCTTGGCACCATGATCCCACCGTCTATCGTGTTGATCATCTACGGCGTGGTTACGGAGACCTCTATTCACTCGCTGTTCAAGGCCGCCCTAATTCCCGGCTTGCTTCTTGGGTTCAGCTACATCGTCTACATCGCGATCCGTGCTCGCTTGCGCCCGCAAGATGCGCCACTTCCCGAGTTGGATTTTGAGGTCACCTTCCGCGACAAGATCATAGCACTTAAGGGGCTGCTGCCGCCAATGCTGCTGGTCGGAGCAATTCTGGGGTCCATCTACGGTGGCATCACGGGCATTACCGAGGCGGCCGCTATTGGGTGCATCGGGACGTTGCTCTTGATTACACTACGCGGAGAGATGTCTTGGTCATTGTTTGTTGAAGCGCTGCAGCGCACGATGCGCTCAACCGGTACAATCATGTGGGTGACTTTTGGTGCAACCGCGCTTGCTGGTGCCTACTCTCTTGCTGGCGGGCCAACATTCATTGCTGGACTTATCCTAGGGTTGGATGTGCCGCCAATGGGCATCATTTTGGTCATGATGTTGATCTTCTTGTTCTTAGGCGCGTTGCTGGATTGGATCGGGATTGTTCTACTGGTTATGCCAGTTTTCCTTCCCATCGTGGCGGGGATGGACCCTGCGGATATCGGTGTCTTGGGAACCTTGTCACCGTCTCATGTGTCCGTTTGGTTCGGCATCTTGTTCTGCATCAACATGCAGGTCAGCTTCCTTAGCCCCCCATTTGGCCCTGCTGCCTTCTATCTTAAATCAGTGGCCCCGCCGGACATCTCTTTGGCCGACATCTTCAAGGGCTTTTTGCCATTCATTGGCATCCAGCTTCTTGTGCTGGGGGTCATGATGGCCTTCCCAGAAATCACGACTTTGCTGCTGTAATAATCGTGTTCTCCCTGACGAGGGCTGGGTTCGCTTGGCCCTCGTCTGAAAACCTATCTTTGCTATCTAATGAAAGGGCAATTCATGCTAAACACGAAACCGGAGGCCGGCGGTCTCTTTCCGCAAATGACCTTTGACAAACTTGGCGGTGGCTCGATCTCCGTCGGTGGACCTAAAGATCGCTACTCCCTTTTCATCGTGTATCGAGGCAAGCACTGTGGTCGTTGCAAGAAGTATCTCAATGGGTTGCAGGCAATCGCGTCCGATTGGGAAGCCGCTGGCTTCGATATCTCTGTGGTATCGGCAGATCCAGAAAGCAAAGCGCAGCAAGATGTCGCCGAATATGGTTGGGACTTCGACCTTGGCTACGGCTTGACCGAAGAGCAAATGGAAAAGTTGGGCGTATACATTTCGAACCCGCTTTCCCCTGATGAGACTGATCGTCGTTTCTCGGAGCCTGCGATCTTCTGCATTCGCCCCGATGGAGTAATTCAGATTGTGTGCTTGTCGAATGGCCCAGCTGCACGCCCTGATCTTGAAGAACTGCTTGATGGCATGAAATTCAACATCGAGCATAAACGCCCAGCACGCGGGACTGTTTAATCTAGAACTATTCCCCCGTGCGAAGGCCTCATTGAGGGCGCATGGGGGAATATGTACGTTCCTGTCGGCAGACAATGGAACCTGAGAGCCAAGGCTGGCTGAAGCCAGACACGTCTTTAAAAGAAGACCACGATATCCCTAGATTAGACGAGCCAGCTTGCAGGTGTTCAAGCAGGTAGCGAAAACTTGAATGCAATTTTGATTGCACTCAAAATCCGCTCTGCTAAGTTACCTACTCATTGGTAGGGCGTTCCAGTGGGCTACTTTCGGGAGGAGACTTAGTTAGAAACTGCTTCGCAACTTCTTAGGACGTCGAAGCCGTTGTTATTCAAATTGACCGATTTGGATTTGCTCAGTCGCCGCGATTATGCATGAAAAAATGATTTCGATTTCCGGAATGAGTAAGTCCTTTGGCCCATTCCAAGCGCTCCGCGACGTTGACCTTGAGGTGACGAGAGGGGAACGCGTCGTGATCTGTGGGCCATCGGGTTCCGGAAAATCAACTTTGATCAGATGCCTGAATGGCTTGGAGCTCCACGACTCCGGAACCGTAATGGTTGATGGGCTCCTTGTTGCCGAAGACAGCAAGGATTTGAACCGGCTGCGGCAGCAGGTTGGCATGGTTTTTCAGCAGTTCAACCTGTTCCCCCATTTGACAATTCTCGAAAACCTGACGATCGGCCCAATGAAGGTGCAGAAAGTTGGCAAGGTTGAGGCCGAAGCACGCGCCCGCAAATATCTTGAACGCGTCCATATTCCCGAGCAAGCAGACAAATACCCCGCACAGTTATCTGGCGGGCAGCAACAACGCGTCGCGGTAGCGCGCTCGTTATGCATGGAAACGCAAATCATGCTATTTGACGAGCCAACATCCGCCCTTGATCCAGAAATGATTAACGAGGTTCTGGACGTGATGATCGAGTTGGCGGACACCGGAATTACCATGGTCTGCGTGACCCATGAGATGGGCTTCGCACGTAAGGTCGCTGATACGATGGTGTTCATGGAGGAGGGGGGAATCGTTGAGGTTGCCCCACCGGAGAAGTTCTTCACCAATCCTGACAGCGACCGTTGCAAAGCCTTCCTTGGGCAAATTCTGGACCACTAGAGGCCGATGGAAAAGCGACTAACACTCAAGGCGGTTTTGAACGCGGTGCCGGTGGCCATTGGCCTCTACCTCGCCGTCGTGTTCGGCATTTTCTGGCTGGCCTATTCTGGCGCGCAAGCGATGGGGTACAACTGGCAGTGGTACCGGATGCCGCAGTACTTCTACACATTGACAGAGGATGGCTTCCAATGGGGCGAGATCATGGTTGGGCTGGTCAAAACGATCCAGCTATCCGTCACCGCGTTCATCTTTGCGACACTACTGGGGCTGGTCGTCGCCTTGTTGCGCCTGTCCGGTCTGGTGGTCGGAAGTGCGGTCGCCGTCGTGTTCTTGGAATTCGTGCGCAACATGCCGCTACTCGTACTGCTTTACCTGTTTTACTATGTGCTTGGGCCGGTCTTTGATCTTGACCGCTACACCGCTAGCATCATGTGTCTTGCGGTATTTCACGCCGCCCTCATCTCCGAGATTTTCCGCGCTGGCATCAACTCCGTGCCCAAAGGCCAATGGGAGGGGGCGACGTCGATTGGTATGTCGAAGGCACAGGCATACCGCTACATCATCCTGCCGCAGTCCATAAAGTTTATGTTGCCCCCCATGACCGGTGAAATGGTTCATCTGGTCAAAAGCTCCGCGATTGTCAGCATGATTGCCGTCGTGGAATTAACCACCATTGGCCGCAACCTGATTTCCGACACCTACATGAGCTTCGAGATCTGGTTCACCATCGCCGCCGTTTATCTGATCCTGACCCTGATGTTGTCCATCGGCGTGTCCCGGATCGAAAAGAAATACGCAGTTCAAACTTAGCACTCACCAAGGAGAAACTTTATGAAACTTACTAGACGTATGGCAGGGATTGCCCTCGCGGCGGCAGCCACGGTTGCCCTGGCGCTCCCCGCATCCGCTCAAAACGCCAGCCAAGGTCTGGCAGCGGCCTCAGTTATCGAGACCATCAAGCAAGACGGCGTCCTGCGCATTGGTCTATCCATCTTCCGCCCGTGGTCCATGCGCGATCTCGACGGCGAATTGGTGGGCTTTGAATTGGACGTGGGCCGTGAGCTGGCCAAAGACATGGGCGTTGAAGTTGAGTTCGTGCCGACATCTTGGGACGGGATCATTCCGGCTCTCGTGTCTGGCAAGTTTGACGTCATCATCTCTGGCATGACCATCACGCCGCAGCGTAATCTGACAGTCGCATTCTCGGACCCTTATGCTTATTCCGGTCTGACGATTATGGCCAACAATGAGCTGACCAAAGGGTTCGCGCTGGAAGATTATAACAGCCCAGACGTTACCTTCTCGGCCCGCCGCGGCGCGACACCTGCTACGGTTATCGCCGAGATGTTCCCAGAGGCTGAATTGCTGTTGTTCGACGAGGATGGCGCGGCTGATCAAGAGGTCCTGAATGGCAACGCACACGCAACAATGGGCGCGGAGCCTTCCCCGTCTGAATATGCACGCAAGTACCCTGAGACAGTGAACGTGCCGTTTGAGCAAGCCTTCCAAGCTGCTGGTGAAGGCTTTGCTTTGCGCAAGGGTGACCCAGACGCCGAGAACTTCTTCAACAACTGGATCGGCATCAAAACCCGCACCGGTTGGTTGACAGAGCGCCACAACTACTGGTTCCGCGGTGACGAATGGAAAGCCAGCGTCGCTGAGTAATCAAACCTACCAAGGCGGGCTTTAACTGGCCCGCCTTACCCAACCGCCGGAAAGGCCTCATGCCCAAGTTCCTTAAACGCCTGCATTGGATGGATTACGTTATCCTTGTTGTTGTCACGACGGTGACGACACTAATTGCGGTGCGCATGGGAAGTGCGCTGAACTATGATTGGCGCTGGGAAAAGATCCCGAATTACCTTTTCCGCTATAAAGAAAGCGAAGACGCATGGGTCGCCAACCTGCTGGTCCAAGGGCTGTATACGACGCTCCGCATTGCGATTTACTCCAGCATTCTTGCGTTGATCCTTGGCGTAGGTTTGGGCATTGCACGTTGCGCGAGCAATCTGACCATTCGCATGCTGGCGCGCACCTATCTTGAATTCCTGCGGAATGTCCCGCCGGTTGTGATCATCTTCATTTTCTTCTTTTTCCTGTCCGAGCAATTGATCACGGCACTAAACATGGAAAGCTGGGCGCGCGGCATTGCGCGCAGCGACGATAACGGAGTCTGGACCTTTCTGTTCGGTGATATGCGGCGCTTTCCTGCGTTGATTTCTGGGGTCATTGTTCTGGCGTTGTTTGAAAGCGCTTTCGTGGGCGAGATCGTTCGTGCAGGCATCCAGTCTGTCGGTAAGGGTCAACGCGAAGCCGCGCGATCTATTGGGATGAACCGCTACCAAGAAATGCGCTACATTGTGCTGCCGCAAGCCCTGCGCAAGGTCACGCCCCCTATGGCCAATCAGTTCATCACGTTGATCAAGGACAGCTCGCTTGTGTCGCTGATTTCAGTGCCTGACCTAACGTTTAAAACCGTCGAGCTTGTCGCCTCTACACGCTTGATATTCGAAGCGTGGCTGACCGCCGCTGCGTTCTACTTCATAATCTGTTTCGGGCTGTCGATGCTATTTCGACGGATGGAGAAATAGGTAGCTTGTCTATGGCCCTACAACACCTCACTAAGGATCGCACGTGCCACACCCCATCGTAACCCCGCTGATCCAAGCCTTAGCCGAAGGCAAGCTGTCGCGCGCGGAGTTGAAAGAGCTTATGCAGCGCTCCGATGCGCCGGCCTTTCGGCACTTGGCAATCTGGGCGCTTGTGTTGATCTCTACAACCGCGCTGGTGGCTTTGGCGTGGAACTCATGGTTAATCTGGCCTGCGATGTTCGTGCATGGTGTGGTTCTTGTTCACCACTTTTCGCTGCAGCATGAATGTGTTCACTACACCGTTTTTCGCACTCGCCATTACAACGATATAGCAGGGCAAATCTGCGGTTTCATTATCATGTTGCCGCATCGGTTTTTCCGATATGAACACTGCGACCACCATACGTTCACTCAGGTCACGGGGGATGATCCGGAACTGATCCCAACGCCCACGACCTACGGCGAGTATCTGTTTTATCTGACGGCCATTCCCTACTGGCGCAACAAAGTCACGGAAGTCTTTCGCCATGCGCGGGGCACCCTGAGTGAAACTGAGCGTAAGTTCATTCCCAATGAGGAGCACGCGGCAGTCTTTCGTGATGCCCGCTTAATGCTCGGTACTTATGCGGTCCTGTTTTTGGGTATGGCGGTTTCGGGCTGGTGGGGATTGATCTGGCTTTGGGTGATCCCCATGGTGCTTGGAGAGCCGGTTATGCGGTTCATTCGCATGACCGAACATGTTGGCCGCCCAATGGTTGCACAAATGCATGAGAACACGCGCACCAACCTTGTTTCACTGCCATGGCGATTTCTGGGATGGAACATGAACTATCACGCTGAACACCATTATGTGTCGTCGGTGCCGTTCCACTCTTTGCCCAAGCTTCATGAAAAACTGAAAGATCATATCTACGTTGAAAAGGGCGGATATGTTGGGGCTCACGTTGATATCTTGCGTCAAATCCACGCTCAAAAATCTGCCGCGCAGGGGGCTCAATAGAGATGGCGCGTGAAAAGACATGGCACAATATCATCGCGGTTGATCTTCTAGAGGCGGGTTGGGTGACGCGGGTGGACTTGGGGGGACGGAAGCTTGCCGTCTATGACACTCCCAGTGGCGTCTACACATCTTCGGCCCTTTGTAATCACGGCGGTGCAGACATGTGCGACGGGTACTTTGATGGCCACGTGATTGAATGCCCGCTTCACCAAGGGGCTTTTGATGTGCGCGATGGCAAGCCCGTTAGCCCACCGGCCACTCGCCCAATGATGACATTTGAGACTCGTATCAAAGAGGGGATGGTTCAGATCAAGACCTGAACGAAAACCTAAACAAGAGACCCGAACAAGAGACCTGGCCCTTGGCCGCAGCGAAAAGGAAGCCCCATGCGACACGTCGATGACTTGCCAGAGATTGATTTTGCCTCACCTGAGTATCAAGCGGCACCTTTCAAAATGCTTGCTGATTGTGCGCGCCGTTGGAAAATCGCCCGCTCCGAACGTGGAGTTGAGCTGTTGGACTATGACCTGTGCCGCCATGCCATCGTGGACAGAAAACTGGGGACGGGTCACCCCAAACTAATGGATGTGTTGGGTCTGCCCGAAGGTCGCGCGTTGGACTACAAACGCGCCTCAATTTCGTATCACAATCGAGGCCCACGTCGCCGTAATCTACGTATTCCGGTGACAAAGTTGATGGGGCCGGACGCATCTGAGCGATTTCGCAAAGATATCAAGCACGTCATAACCCGTGTCGTCGATGCGATCCCAACAGACACATCGGTTGATTTGGTCACGCATCTTTGCGACCCCATCCCATCGGCGGTTTATTGTTACTGGACCGGAGCACCTTTCGATTACGCCTCTTACGTGGCACGGACGTCTCACACGGTTCAACAGGTGCACACACGGAACCCCGAACACACCAAGGATATTGTCAAAGCTTTTGAAAGTTTGCTGGATTTCGTGGATGAGCGGATCAAGGAGCGTCGCGTTGACATGAAGGATGACCTGCTTTCAGATTTGATCCGTGCCACCGATGCGGGGCAATTGTCCGAATCCGATTTGCGCAATTGGGTTGTGAAGCTGGCGGAAGCCAACACTGACAATTCATCGCATCAGATCGGGATTGCCTTGATCGAACTTGCCTCACGCCCTGACGTCTGGGCGCGGCTTGGTGCGGATGCCACATTGGTTCCAGCAGCCGTGCGCGAAGTTATGCGATTTCATCCGCGTTCAATATCCACCTCGCGTGAGGTCATGGAAGACATGGAAATTGAGGGGACACTCTTGCCCAAGGGCACGCCTGTTTTCGCCAACATCGGCGCGGCCCATTGGGATGCGCGCCATTACGCGGACCCCGAAATGTTTGACATTGATCGGGTTGATGAGCCTCCGCATCTGAACTTCGGGGGCGGCATTTTCTCATGTGTGGGGCGCTATGCTGTGACCATGGAAGTTGAGGAGGTTATTGCGCTGCTTGCCCAACGCCACCCGAATTTGACGCTCAAGAAAACTGGGTTTAGCCACTCGCCCTTGTTTACATCTATTAGCGAGCTTGACGTTGTCCTGAACCCATCATGACGGACCGTACATCACCTTTTTCTGCAGGGGTTTTGCGTGTGGCGGCTTTGCAAGTTGCACCGGTGTATCTGGATGCATGGGCCACATGGGACAAGATCAAATCCATGGGTCTGGAGGCCGTGAACGATGGCGCAGAGGTGCTTACGTGGGGCGAGACGCTTATACCGGGTTACCCCGAGTGGGTTGCCGTTGACACAACTGAGGCTCAAGAGCCTGCCTATGCACGCTATTGGGATCAGGCGGTTACTATGGATGGCGCCTTGGTGGCCGACATCAAGGCGTTCGCTAAGCGTCATAAGGTCATGATCATCGGCGGCGTGGCGGAGCGTTCGGGTGGCTCGGTCTATGCGACGATCATCACCATCGATGCGCAGGGTGAACTCATCGGGCGACATCGCAAATTGAAACCGACATGGCGAGAACGTCTGGTTTGGGCAGATGGTGACGGTTTGGGCCTACGGACGCATGACACCAAAATTGGCAAAATCGGGTCGCTGAATTGTTGGGAAAATTGGCTTCCGTTGGCACGGGCGGCACTGCACCAACAAGACGAATTCATCCATGTCGGTGTCTGGCCGGGTAGCATCACTCAGGTTGATGACATTACCCGCTTCATCGCTATTGAGGGCAAAACCTGGTCCATTGCCGCCTGCGGGGTGTTGCGGGCGCAAGACATGGAACATCTGAGCGAGGATATTTTTCCGGTTCGGGAAGAGATGCTTACGCGTAAAAAAGTCTGGCAAAATGGCGGATCGCATATAGTTGCACCGGATGGCTCCATCGTGGCGGGGCCTTTGGTGGGGGAAGAAGGGATAGTGGCAGCTGACATCGACACCAAGTCAGTTGTGATGGCCCGCCAGCTTCGTGACCCGAGCGGGCATTACTCAAGGCCTGACGTCTTGAATTTGACGGTTCAGGGGGCAAACGTGATTGGCGCGGGCAAGGGGTGAGGGAGGATACCTACCTCTAAGACATCACCTCAGGCGCGCAATCGAGTGCTACCCCGACCGCAACCCAGTCTCGACCAATTTACCCTGCCGCTTGGCTTCATAGTAGTAGCCGCGGGAGTACCATTTTACCGCTGTATCAAAGCTGCCGTCAGACAACAGCCACGCGCCGCGTAGGTATTTGACCGCGTACTTCAGGTTGGTCTCTGCATCCAGCAGACTTTCCGGTGTGCCGCGATGGCCCATAGTGCGGGCTGTCGCTGGCAGTATTTGCATCAACCCGTAGTAGGGGCCATTGCGGGCCTCGGGGCGATGGGTGCTTTCGCGGATGATCTGGCGATGCACCAAGGCACGCGGCACCTCGTAGAAGTCTGCGTATTGGTTGATCAAGGCGCGCAGCTCTGGGGTCTCATTGGGATGCAACGGGATTGTGTCCGCACGGGTGACGGGGGCGGGATCGGGGCTGCCGCCACCACAAGCTGACACCCCCAAGCTCAACGCAAGGACGAGGGCCCTAAACACCGGCAGCCACGATTGCATCGGCCAAGATCGGCACGGATTGCGCGTTAAGCCCTGCGATGTTCAACCGGCTGTCGGACACCATGTAGATGCCGTGGCTTTCGCGCATGGCCTCGACCTGCGCCTCGGTGGCGCCTAGGCGCGAGAACATGCCGCGGTGCTGGGCAATGAAGTCGAATTTGTCGGAGTTGGTGCGTTTGCGCAGGGCATCGGACAGCTGCTGGCGCAGGCCGAGCATGCCGGTGCGGATGTCTTCCAACTCATTCAGCCAATCGGTTCGCAGCTCGGCGTCGTTCAAAACCAGCGTTACCAACCGCGCGCCGTGGTCGGGCGGGAATGAGAAGTTCTGGCGGTTCAAGAAGGCCACAGTGCCTTGGTTCAGCGCCGTTTTGGCAGGGTCCTGAGAGATCGCCATCAGCACGCCCGCGCGTTCGCGGTAGATGCCGAAGTTCTTGGAGCAACTGGCGGCGACCAACATTTCGGGCTGGGTCTTGGCAAGGTGACGCACGCCGAACGCGTCCGCGTCCAAGCCGTCGCCGAAGCCTTGGTAGGCGATGTCCACGAAGGGGATCAGCTGCTTGGCTTTTAGGAAGTCCGCGACCTCCTGCCATTGGCTGGCCGTGAGGTTGGCCCCCGTTGGGTTGTGGCAACAGCCGTGCAGCAACACGATGTCACCGGCTTTGGCTTGGTCCAGATCGGTCAACATGCCGCCGAAGTCCACGCCACGTGTGTCCGCGTCGAAGTAACGGTATTCGGCCATAGGCATGCCGAGGTATTTGATGATGGACGGGTGGTTTGGCCATGTGGGTGCGGATAGCCAGATGGTGGCTTGCGGCGAGGCCATTTTGATCAGCTCCAACCCCTGACGGATAGCGCCCGTGCCGCCCGGTGTTGCGGCGGCGGCGACTTGGTCAGGAGAGACGGCATCACCCAAGATTAGGTTACGCATCACGTCGTGGTAGCCCGTGTCGCCGGCAAGGCCAGTGTAGCTTTTGGTGTCTTCTACTTCCCACAGCTTTTTCTCGGCTGCTTTGACGGCGCGCATGATCGGCGTTTGACCGTCCGCGTTTTTGTAGACGCCAACCCCAAGGTCGACTTTGTCGTCGCGTGGGTCTGCGCGGTAAGCGGCCATAAGCGACAGGATTTTGTCGGCAGGTTGGGCTTTCAGGGTCTCAAACATTATCCGGTCTCCACGGCGAGTTGGTCGAATTGGCCCCATTCGGCCCAAGAGCCGTCATAGAGCGAGTGATTGCGGTTGCCGATGCGCTCCAGCGCAAGGCTAAGGATGGCGGCGGTGACGCCCGAGCCACAGGTGGTGATCACGGGCTTGGTCAGATCAATCTTGGCGTCATGGAACACCTCGCGGATATCCGACACGGATTTCATCGTGCCATCCGCGTTGAGCATGGATTTATAGGGCACGTTCTGGGAACCGGGGATATGGCCTGAGCGCAGACCTTCACGCGGCTCCGGCTCCGCACCTTTGAAGCGGGGCGCGCCACGGGCGTCTAGGATCGCGTGATCGCCAAGCTTGGACGCTGCAGCCACTTGCGTGACATCGCGCACCAATGCCGCTTGGCGATGAATGGTGATGTGGCGTTCTTTGTGGACGGGGGGCAGGTCCTCGGTTGGGCGACCTTCGGCGATCCATTTGGGGTAACCGCCATCCAGCACGGCCACATCGGTTTTGCCCATCAAACGGTAGAGCCACCAAACCCGCGCGGCGGAGAACAGTCCCGCGCCGTCATAGACCACAATCTGGTGGCCGTCACCGACACCAAGTGCGCGGGAGCGGGACATGAATTTTTCCACGGGCGGGGCCATATGTGGCAAGGCCGAACGGGTGTCGCTGATCTCATCTATGTCAAAGAACCGCGCATTCGGGATGTGCCCACGATCATATTCGGCGCGGCCATCGCGGTTCATGTCTGCAAGATACCAAGAGGCGTCGATGATCCGCAGATCGGGATTATTGATGTGATCCTCCAGCCATTTGGTGGAAACGAGGGTCTTAGGATCATCAGTCATTGCACAGCCTCCGAGCGGGATTGCCTGTTGGTAGCCCTGTGATCATGCGGAGGCAAGTGAAGGGTGCATCATGGCGTCAAAATGAGCGAGTGTTGTGCATTGGTAGGCGTTGAGGGATCCACACGGAGGAGGGGGCGGCTTTCGGGCTGTCAATCTTAGGTCACAAATGAATTCACATAGTCGCTGATATTGACGCCTAATCTGCGTTGAAAGGCGCGGCGCATGCGTTGGAGGTCTCCAAAGCCGCTGAGCTGTGCAACTCGCTTCAGCGGTAGTTTGTCAGCCATCAGCCCTCGGGCGTGTTCAATGCGTATCCGTTCCACGAACTGCGCAGGGTTTTCTTGCAGATCGCGTTTAAAATACCGTGACAGCGTCCGTGGGTTCATACCAGCGGTTTTGGCCAATCCATCCAGTGACCAGTCTAAATGTGGTTCAGCGACGACCTGTTCGATCAGTTGGGTAAGTGCATCGTCTTTGGTGAATTGCCCCGCCAAATGAATGGCGTATTGGCTTTGTCCACCTGTGCGTCGCAACTGCACGACAAGCTCGCGTGCGACGGCCAATGCAACGGTTGCACCGCAATCCGCGCGAATGATGGAAAGGGCAAGGTCGATACCAGTCGTCACACCTGCAGACGTGAAAACACGGTCTTGCCCTATGGCAATCTGATCAAGGTCCCATAACACGCGGTCATATTCTTTGGTATTTGCCAAACGTGACCAATGTGTTGTTGCCGTCCGTCCATCCAGCACCCCTGCCGCTGCAAGCAGTAATGCGCCAGAACAGATCGAGATGACACGCCCGTTCGGCTTACGATCAAGGTGGTTTGCAACGATGTCGCAGGCGGCACTATTGGGGATCAGTGCATCAACGCCCGCCCCCCCCGGGATCAAAAGATCGTCGCTCGTCGTCTGGGGCGACAGCGCTGCATCAGGGGTCATACGCAACCCGCAACCTGCTCTGACGGGACCTCCATCGATGGAAACATACCGAACATCGTATCGCTTTTCACCACCCACCATAGCGGTGTCGAACGCCTGCACAGGGCCAGAGACATCCAGCAAATTGACATCGTCAAAGAGCAAGACGTCGATTGAGCGTGTTTTTAATGATTTGTCTATATTTGATATCACAATGACATTTTAGACAGAAGCGAATTGTTTTACCACGGTCATAACGCAATCTGATTTGGATTTTTGATATGCAGACCTCGTTCATATCTCGGAACGGTAATTACTTGGGCTTGCTTTTGGCAAACACAGTCCTTGGATCCGCCATGCCGATGCTGATTATTTTGGGAGGATTGGCCGGGTTGATGTTGGCCCCGTCAACCGCACTGGCAACACTTCCGGCATCGCTTCAGACGCTTGCAGGGTTGTTCGCCGCCGCCCCGTTTTCGCTTTTGATGGGCAAACATGGGCGAAAAACTGGTTTTGTCACTGGCGTTGTCTGCGCTGTCTTAGGTGCCTTACTCGGGGTTTGGGCTCTCTATATTGGTAGTTTCCTTCTCCTGTGCATCGCACATCTTGCGTTAGGTGCCGCACTCGCGTGCTATCAATATTTCAGGTTCGCGGCTGCCGAAACCGTCAGTGCAGAGTGGCAGCCTGTCGCAATCTCGTTGATGTTAACCTCGGGTTTGATTGCCGCCTTTGTCGGTCCACAGATGTTCATCGTTGCGAAAGATGCGCTTGCTCCAATTCCCTTGGCGGGCGCATATGCAGGGCTCGCCGTGTTGTCGATACTAGGGTTGGTCCCATTGGCATTAACGCGGCTGCCCGCTCCAACAGCCGGTGCTCCACAAAGCCTCAAAGACCGCTTTGCATCCCTTTCAATTCTAAAACGCAAACCTGTGCGCCTTGCGGTTGGGCTTGGGGCCGTCTCGCAAGGTATCATGGTCTTTTTGATGGTGCCGACGCCACTCGCCATGATCGGATGCGGCTTTAGTGAAGCCTTGGCGGGTGACGTCATCCGTTGGCACGTCGTGGCGATGTTTGCCCCCAGCTTCTTTACAGGGTTCTTGATCAAAAGATTTGGCGTGCATCCCATTGCTTTCATGGGGCTGGCTTTGCTGACTGTGTCTTCGATAGCAGCGCTCAGTGGCCTGACGTCTGTTCACTTTTATGGGGCGCTCGTTTTATTGGGCATCGGATGGAACTTTGGCTTCATCGGCGCGACAACGATGCTCGCAAATTCTGTATCAGAAGACGAAAAAGCGCTGGTGCAAGGGGCGAACGATACAGTGATCGCGCTGGTGTCGACGTTGTGTGCTTTCGCCGCTGGGGCAATCATCGCTGGGTTCGGTTGGGCTGTGCTTGCTGCCGTATCTCTTGCGCTTTTGGTGATTGCAGCTGCGATGTTCGTGAAAGAAACTCGCGAGGCTGCCTAGCATAGATGAGAATAGCGAAGCGGATATTGGTAGCGGTCGCAGCCCTACCTATTTTCTTTCATCAAGCGGGCCTTGGAGCGTTGCCAATCGCGTTTGGCTGACGTCTCGCGTTTGTCGTGCAGCTTTTTGCCTTTGGCGATGCCAAGCTTAATCTTCGCGCGGCCCTTGTGGTTGAAGTACATCACCATCGGTACCAGGGTCATGCCGTCGCGCTGGGTGGCGGACCAGAGTTTGACCAGCTCCTTTTGCTTGACCAGCAATTTGCGGCGGCGACGTTCCTCATGGGTGAACATCTTGGCCTGCTCGTAGGGGGGGAAGTAGCTGTTCACCAACCATAACTCGCCGTCTTCCACGGCGGCGTAGCTTTCGACGATTTGGGCTTGGCCCGAGCGCAGGGCTTTGACCTCGGAGCCCTCAAGCATGATGCCGCACTCGATGTCGTCCTCGATGGCATAGTCAAAGCGGGCGCGCCGATTCTCCGACACTACCTTGTAGTTACGCTCTTCTGCTGATTTGGGTTTCTTGGCCATAGTCTGCTCTAGGTAGGCAGGGCGCGGCGCGGGGTCAATCCCAAGCTATAGGTCAAACCACACGGGTGCGGGGCCAAGGTTGCGGATATGCGACGCACCGATGTGGCCCTCTGCCCCCCAAGAGTTGTGGATATGCCCGCACAGGGTAAGCCGCGGCGTTGTGGCCTCAATGGCGTCACGCACGGCGGTGCTGCCGCCATGGGTGCCGTCCTCGTAGAGATCCGCGATGCCGTTGGGCGGCGTGTGAGTGACGAGAATGACGCCTTGGGGGCAGGGGGCCAGATACTGCGCGGCCTCTGCCTCGGAAATGGAGTGGTTCTTACTGACGCCGCCGTTGGGATGGGTGTCGCCCCCGAAGCCAAAGAACGTGGTGCCAGAGATACTTACGCTTTGTCCGTGCAGGTAGTGGATGTTCGCGTCGGACTTGCATTGCTGCGCCAGCTCTGGTGCGTTGTCGTGATTGCCATGGACCAAGATCAACGGGGCTTTGCAGTGGACGAGAATGTCGAGAGTGTCGTGTAGACCAAAGCTACGGGTTGAGAAATCTCCTGCCCCGACGACCACATCGGCATCTGCGCTGGCGCTGACGATTGTGCGGGCTGCATTTATGTCGCGGTGAAGGTCCGAAAAGGCGAGCAATTTCATTTGCTCACCTTCCCAGATTGTGAACGACAATTAAAGGCTTGTTTAGTTAATCAGGCCTGCAAATACCATTGCGTCCTTGATGGCCGCCTTGGTGCTGTCTTCCAGCGTGGTCAGCGGGGAGCGGACCTCGTCCGTGCATTTGCCAAGCAAGGACACGCCGTATTTGGCACCGACCAGGCCTGGCTCCGTGAAGATCGCGTTGTGCAGCGGCATTAGGCGGTCCTGATAAGTCAGGGCCGTTTTGTAATCCCCGTCCGCCATCGCGTTCTGGAACTCGGCGCATAGCTTTGGTGCGACGTTGGCCGTCACCGAAATGCACCCATGAGCGCCATGAGCATGAGCGCCCAAAGCAGATGCGTCTTCGGCAGAGAACTGCAAGAAGTCGTTGCCGCAGGTGATGCGCTGCTGGGACACGCGGGTGATGTCGGCGGTCGAATCCTTCACACCCACGATCATCGCGTGCTTTGCCAAATCGCCCATGGTCTCAGGCGTCATGTCGATGACCGAGCGGGGCGGGATGTTGTAGATGAAGATCGGCAAGCCGCAATCCGCAGCAGCCGTGAAGTGCGCCTTCAACCCACGTTGAGTTGGTTTGTTGTAATATGGCGTGACCACAAGGGCGGCATCCGCGCCGACCTCTTTGGCGTGTTGCACAAGGCGCACAGTTTCTGCCGTGTTATTGGAGCCTGCGCCCGCAATCACAGGCACGCGGCCAGCGGCGGCTTTGACTACGGTGTCCACCACGGCGTCGTGTTCGTCATGGCTGACGGTTGGGCTTTCGCCCGTTGTCCCCATAGGAACCAGCCCGTGGGAGCCTTGCTCGATGTGCCACTCAACCAAGTGTTTGAGTGCGTCAAAATCCACTGCACCGTTGCTAAACGGGGTAATCAGTGCGGGCATTGAGCCTTTGAACATGACACGTTCTCCTTTGGTTAAGTTGTCTCAATCTTCGGATACCGTTGGCGGAACGCCGCCGCAAGGGGGGAGATGTCATCTATGTGAGTTGCATGGTGCGTATTCGCACCTACTTAATGGGCACCTATCGCGTGGAAGGTTAGTTGTGATTGCAAGAGTTTTCGGTGCTGTACTGGCGGCCTGGATGGGCTGTGTGGGCGGCGTGGTAGCTCAGCAATCGGATTTGGCTAAAGGCGTGTCTGCTGCGGGTGCCAAGGATTGGGCCGCGGTCGCCGAAGCGCGGGGGGCACTATTTGATCCGGTTGAGCGCGATATCGTCGACTGGATGCGCCTGCGCGGACAGCAAGGTAGCTTTAGCGAATGCGTGGATTTTCTGGACCGCAACGCCGATTGGCCGGGGCTGCGCTTGCTACGGCTGCGTTGCGAATATTCGATCCCGCGCGAAGGGATCGCCCCACAGCTGGTGTTGGAATTTTTCGGCGAAACACTTCCGCAAACTGGCACAGGATCATTGCGTCTGATCGAAGCCCTAAGGGCGGTTGAGCGTGGGGATGAGGCTATCGAAGAGGCGCGGCGCGCGTGGCAGGTGTTCAATCTTGCCCAAGCCGAACACAACGCCTTTGTGACGCGCCACGGCGAGCATTTGAAAGACCTGCACACCGTGCGATTGGACACCCTGCTTTGGCGCGGCAAGGACACTGCCGCGCGGCGTATGTTTGAGCTTGTGTCTGCGGACTGGACCAAGCTTGCGCGGGCGCGGATTGGGCTTCGCGACCTTGCAGGGGGCGTTGACGGGTTGATTGAGGCGGTGCCAGCGGCGCTGTCTGAAGATGCGGGACTGGCCTATGAGCGGTTCTTGTGGCGGGCGCGTAAAGGGCGTGTTGACGGAGCCGTGGAGATTTTGTTGGAGCGATCCTTGTCGGTGCAAGACCTAGGGCGTCCGGTTGAATGGGCGGATCGAAGAAGGTCCATCGCACGCCAATTGATGCGCGACGGCAACGCCGAGCAGGCATACGCCGTCGCCTCGCAACATTTCCTGACGGCGGGGTCAGCCTATGCTGATTTGGAGTGGCTGTCGGGCTTCATCTCCTTGCGGAAACTTGATGCACCCAAGCAGGCGTTGGCGCATTTCAACAGCTTCCAAGAAGCCGTGGAGACCCCAATCTCGCTGGGGCGCGCTGGGTATTGGCTGGGACGTGCGTACGAGGCCGAGGGTGATGCGGATATTGCCAAGGCGGCCTATGAGTTTGGCGGGCTTTATCAATCCTCCTTCTATGGCCAACTGGCGGCCGAGCGGGCGAATGTGGCTCGCGATGTCGATATGGCCGGCGCCGAAGAGTTCCCTGATTGGCGTGGGGCGGAGTTCACCAAGTCCTCTGTTTTTGACGCGGCGGAGGCATTGCACCGCGCCGGATTGCGCAGCTTGGCGGAGCGGTTCTTAGTGCATTTGGCCGAAAGTCAGTCGCGCACGGGAATTGGGCAATTGATCAATGTGGCGACGTCGTGGGACGAGACACATATCGCCTTGATGTTGGCCAAACAGGGCGCGCGGCAAGGGTTTGAATTGTACAATGGCTACTTCCCGTTGGCAGTGCCGCAAGGCATCAAGATGGACATCCCTGAGGAATTCGCGCTGTCCATTGCGCGGCGTGAAAGTGAGTTTGATCCCGTGGTGGTCAGCGGCGCGGGTGCGCGTGGTCTGATGCAGCTGATGCCGGCCACGGCGCAGCAAGTGGCGGGACAGATCGGCGAAGAGTACGAGCGTTCAAGGTTGACCGGTGACCCCAGTTATAATGCACGATTGGGCACGGCTTATCTGGACAGCTTGGCGGAGCGGTTCGGGTCCAACCCCGTGTTGATGTCGATTGGTTACAACGCTGGCCCAAGCCGAGCGGAGCGGTGGCCCACGTTGTTTGGCGATCCACGCGGGGCAGATGTAGACGTGGTGGATTGGATCGAAGGCATCCCGTTTCGCGAGACCCGCAACTACGTGATGCGCGTGACCGAAAGCTTCGCGCCATACCGCGCTAGGCTGAGCGGCAAGGTGGACGACATCAGGCTAAGCGACCAGCTTAAGCAGTAGCGCGGCGGGCGCGCCAGAGGGTGAAGATGCCCGCGCAGATCACCAACCCCGCGCCGATGATCACATTCAGGCGCATGTCCTCATGGAAGACGAACAAGCCGATCACGGACACGAACACCAGTTGCAGGTAGGCGAAGGGCTGCACGGCGGAGGCCTCGGCGACCTCATAGGTTTTGATCAGCAGGTAGTGGCCTGATGCCCCCATGACGCAAAGCGTCGACATCCAGAGCCAGTCGCGGGGTGCCATAGGCTCCCAAAACCACACCCCGATCAGCGTCATGGTCACGGCTCCGGCGGTGCCTGTCCAAAAGAAGCTGGTGGCGGCGGTGTCTTTGCGCGCGGCGAAGCGGGTCAGCAGCGTATAGAGGGCGAACATCAACGCCGAGGCAACTGCGACCAGCGCGTAGGGGCTGAAGACCCCGCCACTGGGCTGCAAAATGATCATGACGCCGATGAAGCCAAGGCCGATGGCGCTCCAGCGGTAAAGGCCCACTTTTTCGCCCAACACGGGACCAGACAGGGCGGCGACAATTAGCGGATAAGAGATGAAAATCGCCATGCTCTCGATTAACCCCAACAGCGTGAAGGCCGCGACCATAACGCAAACCTCTAGCGCTAAAAGAACCCCGCGGAACCCTTGCAGCACGGGTTGGGTAGTGCGGGCGGCGTCCTTGATGGAGCCTGCTCGTTTGGCCGAGACCGTCAGCACGAAGGCGGCGAAGAACCAGTAGCGGATCATGACGATCATCACCACGTTGTACTCCCCCGCCAGATAGCGCGAGATGCCGTCTTGAGAGGCGAAGATGAGCATGGTCAGGGACATCAGCATGATGCCGCGTTTGGTGTCATTGCCGCTCATGTCAGCTGTCCTATGCTCATGTGGCGTTTGCGGCCGTAGCCTTGGACGCGCTCTACCGTGAAGCCCGCGTCGGCGAGGCTGCGACGTACATGTCCGGCGGCAGTGTAAGTGGCGAAGGTGCCGCCCTCCGCCGTGTGTTGGCCGACCTGCCGCATCAATTCCGGCGCCCAAAGTTCGGGGTTTTTGGCGGGCGAGAACCCGTCCAAGAACCAGGCATCCGCCTTGCCGCCCCATTGGGGCAAAGTTTCGCGGGCGTCGCCGATGATGATGTCCGCGTGCAAGCGGTCCGTGCGAATTGTGGTCGCGGGCCAGTGATCCAACAGGGGTGCGGGGTCCAATTCGGGAAAGGCCTTAAGGGCGGCTTCCATGTCGGCGCGGGCCATTGGGTAGGCCTCGAAGCTGGTGAAATGCAACGTACCCTCGCCTGTGAAAGCGTGCAGGGCGGTGAGCATGGACAATCCTGTGCCAAAGCCCAACTCCGCGATGTGAAAACCGTCTTGGTAGCGGTCGGGAAGATCGTTGCCTGCAAGGAAGACGTGGCGGGTTTCGTCCAGTCCCGACTCTAGCGAAAAATAGGGATCGTCGAACTGTGTCGAGACAGGGATCACACCGTCGCGCCATTCTAGGTCTGCTGTCTGGTCGCTCATGCTGGTTTGCCTTACATGTCCCACCCAAGCGACACTGAGCAAAGGGGGCAACCTTGTCCAGAGCAGAAGTAACAGTGCTGGGTGCCGGCGCCTTTGGGCTGTCCGTGGCGTGGGCCTGCGTGCAGCGCGGCGCGCGCGTGCGGGTGATTGATCCGAACGGTGTGGCCGCTGGCGCATCGGGGGGAATTGTCGGGGCCTTGGCCCCACACACGCCGGAGCGTTGGGATGAAAAGAAGCAGTTTCAACTGGAAAGCTTGCTCATGGCCGCGCAGTTCTGGGGGGAGGTCGAGGATGCGTCCGGCCTGCCTACGGGTTACGCGCGGCTGGGGCGGGTGCAACCGGTTTTGAACGACAGGGGGCTGACGCTGGCGAAGGCGCGATCAGAAGATGCCAAGACCCTTTGGGCGGGCGCTGCCGAATGGCGCTTAGAGGCGGCGGCGGGCGATTGGTGTCCAGCGTCGCCCACGGGCCAAGTGGTGTTTGACTCATTGTCGGGGCGGCTTCACCCCAAGCAGTCTTGCTTGGCCTTGGCTGCCGCGATTGAGGCATCGGGCGGAGAGATCACGCGAAGCGGCCCGCTTGAGGGCGCGGTGGTTCACGCCACGGGCTACGAGGGTTTGCTGGCGATGTCCGCGTTGCATAGCCGCGAGGTGGGGAATGGCGAGAAGGGGCAAGCCATGCTGCTGGACTATGACGCGCAGAAGCTGCCGCAGTTGTTTTTCGACGGTGTGCATGTGGTGCCCCACACGGATGGGACGGTCGCGATTGGCTCCACCACCGAGCGATACTTCGACGCGCCCACGTCTACTGACGAGCAACTTGATGCGCTCCATGCGCGGGCGGTTGCGGGCCTTCCACTGCTTGGCGGGGCGAAGATCATCGCGCGTTGGGGCGGCGTGCGCCCCCGCTCGCGCACACGCGCGCCGATGTTGGGCAGGCACCCGTTTGAGGATGGCGCTTTTGTGGTTAATGGTGGGTTCAAAATCGGCTTTGGAATGGCCCCGAAAATCGCCCATGTCATGGCCGATTTGGTACTGGACAGCGTCGACAATATCCCGCCCGATTTTCAAGCGACCTGCTGCTTATAGTGAGGCGGTGGCGGTCATGCATTGCCGTCCGTCGTCCGCCCGTGCCCACATGTCCAATCCTGTGCCGTTATGTTTTGCACAAAACGTCACCGACTGGTGATCCATCAATGGGGCGGTTGCGCGGAAGCTGAAATGGACCAGACCGCCTAAGATATCTTGCGCCATCAACATCAGGTATTGCGCCAAAAGTGGCCCGTGCACGACGAGGCCGTTGTACCCCTCGACGTCTTGAGCGTAATCGCGATCGTAGTGAATGCGGTGACCGTTGAAGGTGAGGGCGGAGTATCGGAACAGCTCGGTCGTGGTGAATTTATGGGGGCGGGAATGCGTTTCATCGGTGAGCGCCATTGGTGGCGTTCCGGTTGGGGCATCTGATTGGCGATAGATGAGATCTTGTTCTTCTGAGACCAAGGTCGCCCTGCCTTGTTTTATGTTGTGCCGAAGGGTGACGAGGCCGAGGGGGCCAGTGCGCCCCTCCTTGCGATCGGCCTTTAGTAGATGCGTTGATTTGGTTGCAGGCTTTCCAAGTACGGGCGGTGCGTGAAACTGCAGCCTGCCACCGGCCCACATGCGGCGAGGTAGACCTAGATCAGGGATTAACGCGCCTGTTTTGGGGTGGCCGTCTGCCCCGAGTTGCCCGGGGGGCTGCGCGTCCCAGAAATACACCTGATGCCAGAACGGGCGTGGCTGATTATCGGGCAACGCCAAGCAGGCGGCCAAGGCGTTCATACGCGAGGGGTCGAGGGCGTCGTCGATGTCTATGAGGGCTTGATCTGGTTGCATACGGGTATCATTCTTCGCCAAACACTTGAAAGGCAAGCGTGACATGACCCCAGTTTTGAGCGGCTTGGACCACTTGGTGCTGACTGTGCGCAGCATTGCGGCGACATCGGCGTTCTACCGGGACGTTTTAGGAATGGAGGTGCGGGCGTTTCAGCCTGCGGATGGCTCCACCAGAACGGCTCTGTACTTTGGGGCACAAAAGATCAACCTTCACGAAGTCGGAGCGGAGTTCAAACCACATGCGATGGGGCCCACGGCTGGCAGTGCGGACCTGTGCTTCTTATCGGACACGGTTTTGGAGGATTGGATGGCGCATCTAAGTGCGGCTGGTGTGGAGATTGAAGAAGGGCCGATTGATCGCAGTGGTGCGCAGTTTGCGATCCGTTCCATCTACATTCGCGACCCTGATGGAAATCTGATCGAGATTTCCAACAGTACTGAATGATCCACCCCTATGAGATGTTATTGGCGTTGCAAAATCTGATGCTCTGACCACAGACTGCATTCAACAAGAGATGGAGAGTGTGATGGCACCTAGGCATGGCGGCGCGATTTTAGCGGAGCAGTTGAAAATTCAAGGCGTGACGCGGGTGTTCTCGGTGCCGGGGGAGAGCTTCCTTGCGGCCTTGGACGGGCTTTATGACAGCGGTATCCAGAACATTGTGTGCCGCCAAGAGGGTGGTGCCTCGATGATGGCGGAGGCGCAGGGCAAGCTGACTGGACAACCGGGCGTGGCCTTTGTGACCCGTGGGCCGGGGGCTACGAATGCCTCCTCGGGTTTGCATGTGGCGATGCAAGACAGCACGCCGATGATTTTGTTCGTGGGACAGATTGCGCGCGGCCACCGCGACCGCGAGGCGTTCCAAGAGGTTGACTATCGCCAGATGTTTGGCGGCTTGGTCAAATGGGTGGCCGAGATTGACCAGACCGACCGCTTGCCGGAATACATCGCGCGGGCATTTCAGATTGCCATGTCGGGGCGGCCGGGTCCGGTGGTTTTGGCACTGCCCGAGGACATGTTGTCCGCCATGGCCGACGTGGCGGATCGCCCCGTGGCACAGGTGGCGCGCGCGATGCCGTCGCCTGCGGATACGGCGAGGATTCTTGATATGCTGGGGCAGGCAAAGCGGCCCTTGGTGATTGCGGGTGGAGCTGGTTGGTCAGCGCAGGCCGCGTCGGATTTGGAGCGGTTTGCCGCGGGGATGGATCTGCCGGTGGCCGTGCCGTTTCGCAGGCAGGACTACATAAATAACGACAGCGCGCAGTATGTGGGCGACCTTGGCGTGGGCATGAACCCCGCGCTGGCGAAGCGGTTGCAGGACGCGGACGTGTTGCTGGTGATTGGCGCCAAGGTTGGGGACATTTTGACCGGCGGGTTTGAGCTGCTCGACGTGGCTGACCACGGCAAAACGATCATCCATACGCACCCGAGCCCCGATGAGCCGGGTCATGTCTACGCCCCTGATTTCGCGGTTGCCTGCGAGAGTGGTGCGTTGCTTGCGGCACTTGGTGACGCGGGGGGCGCTGTTGGGGCTTGGGCTGACTGGCGGGATCAGGCGCGGCATGACTATGAGGCGTGGCAGCACCCGCAAGAAACCCCTGGTCCGGTTAAGATGGAGCAGGTGATCGCGTGGCTGGCGGAGACCCTGCCGCAGGACGCAATCTTGACCAACGGGGCGGGGAACTACGCGGCTTTCGTGCATCGCTATTACCGCTACAAAAACTATACCACGCAATTGGCGCCGACGTCTGGCTCGATGGGCTACGGCTTCCCTGCGTCGATTGCCGCGAAGTTGGAGCATCCCGACCGCACGGTTATTTGCTTTGCAGGGGACGGGTGTTTTCAGATGACTTGCAACGAGATGTCGACCGCCATTCAGCACGGCGCGGCGGTGATTGTGATCGTGGTGAACAACGGCAAATACGGCACCATCCGTATGCACCAAGAGAAGCATTACCCCGGGCGCGTATCTGGCACGATGATCGCTAATCCTGATTTTGCAGCCCTCGCGCGGGCCTATGGCGGGGAGGGGCAGACCGTTACGCGGACGCAAGATTTCGCTGCGGCCTTTGCGCAAGCGCAGGCCGCAGGGGTGTTGTCTGTGATCGAGTTGCAGCTCGACGACGAGGTGCTTTCAACGGGTATGACCCTGTCGCAAACACGGGCGTTGGGAGAGGGGTAGGAGTTTAGAACTCCACCCCGATTTGCGCCTTGATGCCAGAGCGGAACGGGTGCTTGACCAGCTCCATTTCGGTGACCAGATCGGCGATCTCGATCAGCTCTTCCTTGGCGTTGCGGCCTGTCAGGACCACATGGGTCATGTCGGGCTTTTCTTCGGCCAAGAAGGTGACGATCTCGTTGATGTCGACGTAATCATAGCGTAGGGCGATGTTGATTTCGTCCAGCAGAACCATGTGGTTTGACGGGTCGCGGATCAGCTCTTTGGCTTTCTCCCACGCGGCTTGCGCCATCTCGATGTCGCGGGATTTGTCTTGGGTCTCCCACGTGAAGCCCTCGCCCATGGTGTGGAATTCGCAGGTGTCGGAGAACTTGCCCAAGATCAGGTCGCGCTCGCCGGTGCTCATGCCGCCCTTGATGAACTGGACCACGGCGCATTTCATGTCATGCGCGATGCAGCGGAAAATCATGCCGAACGCGGCGGAGCTTTTGCCCTTGCCCTTGCCGGTGTGCACGATGATCAGCCCGCGTTTGTCGGTCTTGGTGGCCATGATCTTATCGCGGGCGGCCTTCTTCTTGGCCATCTTGGTGGCGTGGCGTGTCAGGTCTTCTGGGGTTTCATCAGTCATGGTGCGCTCCGGATATCTGTTAATCTTAACCTGTTGGAGGGATGCGTTTGATGCAAGCTCTAAGGCGGTAAAGGGTTTGTTAATTTACTGGGCGGTAACTTGGTGGAAGTTGAGATCAAACCGAGGTTCGCCGTGCGTGTATTCATGTTTCTTCTGCTGGGCCTCCTACCCGCATGCACCGCGCCGAGTGTTGGCGTGATGGGCGGTGCCAAGACGAAGATGGACGTAGGCCAGTTCTCGTTTACCGTCCGGCACAAAGGCGCGCGCGCGGAAGCGTATCGCACCAACATCATGCGCAAGCCTAAGGCGCGGGAGGTCTTCGCGGCGGGGGCTACGGCTATTGAGCGGGCAACGGGGTGCCATGTGGTGCGCAGCTCGGTTCGCGGTGACGTGGCCATGATCCAAGCCGATATCTTGTGCTGAGGTCATAGCAATACCTTGCGGAAATGGAATTCTGTCACGGTGTCGTACCCGTCATGCCTAGCTTCAGCGAACTTCTCGAACCCAAGGTGTTGGAAGAACGCGTGATTTTCGGTGAGTTCACGCCGCACTATTAAGGTTAGGTACCTTAGCCCCATTGCAAAGGCTTCGATTTCGGCGGCAGCAATGAGCCGCTTGGCGTGGCCCGACCCGCGTGCGGCAAGACGCACTGACAATTTCCCAACATAGAGCGCGCCTTGTTTGCGGGTGCCAAACAAGCAGGCGGCAGGTGTGCCCCCTTCCTCAATAACGAATATCATTTCGTTCGCCAGATGCGTTTCAATGTCGCTGATACGAAGGGTGTTCATGGAAGATGGCGGATCGATACGGCCATTTTGCTCGACAAACGCCTCGCGGATCAGGTCAAGCAATACGGCCGCATCATAATCTTCGGGAGCTTTGAACGTTGCATTCATAGCAAGCTGTCGATCAACGCCCGGGCGGAGTTGGACCTTGGTGTCCAAAGCCCGCGTTCAATGGCCTCTTTGAGGCGCTCAGCCATCTCGCGCAGGGCGGTTGGGTTGTGTTCCTCAATGAAGTCGCGTGTGTCGTCGTCCTCAATATAGGCCTGATGCACGAGGTCGAAGTGATGCGACTTGGCGGCCCCTGTCGTCGCGGCGAAGGCGAAGAGATAGTCCAGCGAGGCGGCCATCTCGAACGCCCCTTTATAGCCGTGTCGCTTCACACCTTCGATCCACTTGGGGTTCACCACGCGAGACCGCACAACGCGGCCGATTTCCTCGTCCAAGGTGCGAATGACAGGACGCTCAGGGCGTGAATGGTCGTTGTGATAGATCGGACGGGCGTGGCCTTGTAACGTCTCGATTGCCGCCGCCGCACCGCCTTCAAACTGGTAGTAGTCGTCGCTGTCGAGGATGTCATGTTCGCGGTTGTCTTGGTTTTGAACCACGGCTTCTGCTTGGCCCAATCGCGCCTCAAAGCCCGCGCGATCACGGGTGCCTTCGGCGTCCTTGCCGTAGGCGTAGCTGCCCCATTCAAGGTAGGCCTCTGCGAGATCTGATTTATCGGACCATAGGCGTTCATCGATCATAGCCTGCAGGCCCGCCCCATATGCACCGGGCTTGGAGCCAAACACGCGGTGGCTTTGCCCTTCGCGTTTGAAACGGGCGGCGGCGGGGTTGTCGGCCTCTGGTTCGTCCATTTCCATGACCGCGCGTGCGGCGCTATCGACCAACGCGATGAGCTGCGGGAAGGCGTCGCGAAAGAAGCCGGACACACGCAAGGTGACATCGACCCGAGGGCGGCCAAGCACGCCCAGTGGCAGAACCTCGAAGCCGGTGACACGGCGGTTGGCCGCGTCCCATTTCGGCTTGCACCCCATCAGCGCCAAGGCTTGTGCGATGTCGTCGCCACCGGTGCGCATATTGGCCGTGCCCCATGCGTTCAAGAGCAAGGCACGGGGCCAGTCGCCGTGGGTTTGTAGGTGTTTCTCAATCAATAGGTTCGCGGATTTCCACCCCAAGGCCCATGCGGTCGGCGTTGGAACCGCGCGGCTGTCGACGGAGAAAAAGTTCCGCCCGGTTGGCAGCACATCCATCCGTCCGCGTGTCGGGGCGCCGGAGGGCGCCGGGGCGACGAAGTGTCCCTTGAGGGCGCTGAGAAGGCCCGCCCCTTCCATAAGTCCGCAGGCGTTGACGGTGGGCGATACGTGGTCGCGGATATGGTCCATCACGGCAGCACTTGCAGGGCCGGGGGGCGTTTCCCCTTCCATCAAACGGATCGCCAAATCCTCCAGCCGCTCCACTGTGTCGCCGGTGTTGCGCCATGTGTCGCCCATCAGAAGTGCAGGGCGCGGGCCGGTCCAAGGCTCTGCCAAATCCGCGGAGAGCGGGTCGAAGTCTAGCGCCAAATCGTCGGCCAAAGCACGGATGATTGAGGCGTCCGCCCCCTTGCCATCACCACGTGCCACGCGGGTCAATGCGATGGTCAAATCACGCGCCTGCTCGCCCGTTGGAGACACGCCGAACACATGCAACCCGTCGCGAATTTGGGCCTCCTTCAACTCGCAAAGGTAGGCGTCGAGCTTGGCCAAATCGCCGTCCTCGTCCCCTGAAAACCCGACGTCTTCTGATAGTCCCGTGGCGGAGGTCATCGACAAGATTTCACGGCGCAGATGTTCGATCCGGCGTGGGTCCACGCCTGCGGCCTCGTAGTATTCGTCGACCAATGCCTCTAGGTCTTTCAGGGGCCCATAGGTCTCCGCCCGTGTCATCGGCGGGGTCAGGTGGTCGATGATTACGCCTTGCGCGCGGCGTTTGGCTTGGGTGCCTTCGCCGGGGTCGTTAACGATAAACGGGTAGACATGTGGGGTGGGGCCAAACACGGCCTCGGGCCAGCATTCTTCCGACAAAGCCAGCGCCTTGCCGGGCAGCCATTCGAGGTTGCCGTGCTTGCCCATGTGGACGATCGCATGGCTGCCAAACTCATGGCGCAACCAAAAGTAAAACGCGAGGTAGTTGTGCGGCGGCACAAGGTCCGGCGAGTGGTAAGTGTCTGTCGGGTCGATGTTATAGCCGCGCGCAGGTTGCAGGCCCACGACGGCGTTGCCGAAGCGGTGGATCGACAGCTTGAAGCTGGTGCCGTCAAAGAAGGGATCGGTTTCGGGCGCGCCCCAGCGGCCCTCCATCTGTTGGCGCAAGGCGTAGGGCAGTTTGGAGTATTGGGCCGTGTAGGCCTCCATCGACAGGGCCTCACCACCGTCGCGGTCGGCACGGTCGGTTAACCAGTTTGTGGGGCCTGCCATGATGCGCTCCATCAGGGCCTTGCTGTCATCCGGCGCGCCTTCAACCTTGTAGCCTTCGCCTTTGAGCAACCCCAGCACATGAGCGGTCGCGGCGGGGGTGTCTAGGCCCACGCCATTGGCCAAGCGCCCGTCCTTGTTTGGGTAGTTGGCAAGGATAAGCGCCACCTTGCGGTCTTCGGTTTTGGCGCGGCGCAGCTTGGCCCAGTTGGCGGCGAGGTCGGCCACGAATTGGATGCGGTCCCCGCGCGCGCGGTAGGCGGCGATTGGGCATTCGGTGGCTTCGTCAAAATAGGCCTCGCCCTTGAAGCTGACCGCGCGCGACAAGATGCGCCCGTCGACCTCTGGCAGGGCCACATTCATCGCGATATCGCGGCCTGACAGGCCGGTTAGGCCTTCTTCCCATGCCTCTTCGGAGGAGCCGGAGAAAATCACCTGAAAGATAGGCGCTTGGTTGGCAAAAGGGGCTGCGAGCGGGTTGAACGTCTCTGCATCGCCTTGGTGTGGGGAGCCTGTTGCGAAGGAGGTCGCGTTCAAGATCACGTCTGGCGGGGCTTGCTCGAACAGGCCTTGCAATGTGGCCAAGCTGACGGGATCTTTGAGGGAGGCCACGAAAATTGGCAGCGGGTTCAAGCCCGCGCGAAGGAGCGATTTGACCAAGCGGTTGACGGGGTTCAGCCCCGCGCCTTGCACCAGCGCGCGGTAGAAGATCAGCGGCACGATTGGCGCGTCTTTGGTCCAAGCCTCTTGGGCCGCTGCGAGGTCGGAGATGCCCGACCCGGGCCAGTAAACGCCCGCGCGCAACAAGGGGGTTGCGGAGGAGCGGCGCTCGGTGCCGTTGATCATCGCCTGCGCGTAGGTCAGGAAATTTTCGCAGTTGGCTGGGCCGCCCTCAACCAGATATGCCCAAAGCGCGTCGTAGTCTTCGTCCGACACGGTAGACAGCCCGCGCAGTTCCGCGTCCGGTTTGTCGTCACCCGGCAAAAGGACCAGCGGGACGCCTGCGTCATGCATGTGGGCTGCGTATTGCTCCGCGCCGTATTTCCAGTAGCCCACGCCACCAAGGACGCGGGCGATAACGAGTTTGGATTTGGCGGCACAGGCCTCGATGTGCAGATCGACCGACATCGGGTGCATCAAATGCATCATCGACGCGAGGCGCAGGGTGGGCGGCGTTGCCAACTCCCCACGTGCGGCAGATAGGGCGGCCAGCTCGGTGTCGGCGGCGGAGATGAACACCAGATCGGCGGGGGTCTGGTTCAGGTCAACGGGCTCTTGGCCGTCATCTATGCTTCCTGGTGTGGCAGCGAGTAGGTGCATTGGGGTCGCCTCCGGCGCGGTATTCGGATTAGGTCGAAGCCGCTAACGACTTCTCCATATAGATGCTGGATTTATTGGCCTCATAGTCACCAAAAGGCCCGCAAGGGGTGAACCCGTGTTTGGCGTAAAGCTTGTGCGCGGCATGCAGCAAATCGCCGGTCTCGAGCTTGAGCGACGCGAGGCCAAGTTCGCGGGCTTGCGCATCAATCTGCGTGAGAATGGCCGAGGCCACACCGCGCCCGCGACCTGCCTCGGCGGTGAATATAGATTTCACTTCGCCGTAGTCGCCCATAGTTTTGAACGCGCCGCATCCCAGAGCAGTGTCCCCATCGCGGGCGGCGAAGAAATGCACCTCCGGCACGCAAAGCGCGTCGATAGACAGGTAGTGGTTGCTCTCCGACGGGAACAACGACTCCATCAAGGCATGGCTCGCCTGAAGGAGTGCCGCCACCTGTGGGTCGCGGGGGTCTGCGCGCTCTACGATCATGCTTGCAACGCGGTTTCAATCGCCGCTTGGTCCAAGCCGGATTGGCCGATAACCACTAGGCGCGTTTCGCGTGGGTCGCTGCCGAAGGGGCGGTCAAAGTAGGTGTCCACGCGCGGGCCAACCGCTTGCAAGGTCAGGCGCATGGGCTTGCTGTCTACGGCTGCGAAGCCTTTGAGGCGCAGGATGTCGTGGGTGCGGATGACGTCCGCCACCTGTTCGGCAAAGGCCTTGGGGTCGGTGATTTCGCCACGGGTGACCACGAAGGATTGGAACTCGTCGTGGCTGTGGTCATGTTCGTGGTGGTGATCGTGGTCGTCGTCATGGTCATGGTGGTGATGATGCACCTCGTGGCGCGCGCTTAGGTCGTCCTCCGCGCCGATGCCTTGGCCCAGCAATACATCGACCGGCAGCTTGCCCATGGAGGTGCGCACTACTTGCACGCCCTTGCGGCTGTCGGCCTTTAATTTGCCGACCAGCGTGTCGGCTTCGGCCTCGCCCAAAAGGTCGGACTTGTTGACGACGATCATGTCGGCGCAGGCCACTTGGTCTTCGAACAATTCGGACAATGGTGTCTCGTGGTCTAGGTTTTCGTCCAGCTTGCGCTGCGCGTCCACGGCGGCGACGTTATGGGCGAAGACGCCTTCGGATACCGCCTTGCCGTCGACCACAGTGATTACGCCGTCCACGGTCACCTTGGTCGAGATTTCCGGCCAGTTGAAGGCGCGGAGCAGGGGTTGCGGCAGGGCCAGCCCCGAGGTCTCGATGACGATGTGGTCGGGCTTGTTTTCGCGGGCCAGCAGGGCCTCCATGGTCGGCACAAAGTCGTCGGCCACGGTGCAGCAAATGCAGCCGTTGGACAGCTCCATGATGTCATCTTCGGTGCAGGTCTCATCGCCGCAGCCTTTGAGGATGTCGCCGTCGACGCCAAGGTCACCAAACTCGTTGATGATCAGGGCGATGCGTTTGCCATTCGCGTTTTCCAGCATGTGGCGGATGAGGGTGGTTTTGCCCGCGCCAAGGAAGCCGGTGACGACGGTAGCAGGGATTTTGGCTTGCATGTTATGCGTCCTTGAATTTGACCCAAAGGGCCGCGGTGAACAGGCCCAAAAGCGCCCAAGCGATTGCAGAGGTGCCCAAAGAGGCCGCCACGAAATGCGCCGAAAGCTCTGGGGCGGCCACGCCGAAATAGGTATCGAGATGCGGTGCGCCGATAACATGAGGGGCCGCTATCAGAGCTGCGCCGACCAAGCCTGCGGCCATCGGGCCATAGGCAATGAGGCCCAACCCGAGGGCGGTCGCCAACACGGTGCAGATCCACCAAACTTGGCGCAGCTCTACATCGGCGGCAATGGTTCCGGGCAGTTCAGGTGGCAGCCCAACGGCGGGGGCAAGCTGCATGGCGATGAAGCCCGCCAACCCCCAGATCAGCCCGCCTTTTGCGGTGATCTCATGGCCGCCTCGCTCCACCAGCGCGAAGCCAACTGCAAGAAGCAGGGCGAAGGCAGTGAAGGTGATCATGTTGAACCCAACGGTCATCAAGTCACGCGCGGGTTCTGTAAACAGCGCGGGGTGGCCCGCGTCGCTTTGGGTGGAGCCATCGGTTGCGAAATGCACCCGTGCGCCAGTTTCATACAGCTCGCCCTCTAGCAAAAGGGGCGTCACCATCCAGAATTGCAACGCGGCGGCGATTACACCGACGGCTACGCCAGCGAACACAGCGCTGGTTACCAAATTTTTAAACATGATTTTAAGTGATGCTTAGTGGCAGGGGAAAGCCATGGCATGCCGTTGGTCATGCGCGGTGTCATGCATCACGGAGGCTTGGGCAAAACCGGCTGCGAACAGCAGGGCCAATGCCAGAGCGGCTGCACCAAGAATGCTGACAAGGCTCATGTCAGCGGCCTGGGCTTCATTTGCGTTCAACGTGGCGACTTTAGCTTCGTTTTTCATTTTCTATATCTCCTTGCCCCGTCACACCCGACGGGAGGGGTTACACAACGCACGGCTGGTCTCCTGGCTCGCGGGTCGATGCATCCTGCCGCCTTCCCAGATTGCTCCAGTGGCGCTTGGCAGGGTGCTCTCCGCATACAGTCGCGGGGGCGGCTTCGGAATTGCATCCCTAGTTGGGTCAGGCTTACCGAATTCCCATTTTTCCCCACATGTGCTTTGCACGTCGCGGGGAACCATGCCGCACGACAATGCGTTAATGCACGAGCTTGGGTCAAGACCGATTCCGACACGGGGAACGCATTTCGCGGCACGGCGATATAAGCCACAATCCGCAACATCTTGGGGATAACCTTGCCGAACTGGCGATATGCAGTGGTTTTACGTTGACTTGGACGGGCTGGGTTCAAACAATAGTCCATCAGACCCCGATTCCTTTGCGAGGCACGCATTGCGCTTTTCTAAACTCAGATTGAACGGCTTCAAAAGCTTCGTGGACCCCACGGAGTTGGTGATTGCTGACGGGCTGACGGGCGTTGTGGGACCAAACGGCTGCGGCAAGTCCAACCTGCTGGAAGCGCTGCGTTGGGTGATGGGCGAGAACCGCGCCAAGTCTATGCGCGGCTCCGGCATGGAGGACGTGATCTTCGCAGGGGCCTCGTCGCGCCCTGCGCGTAACTTCGCGGAAGTCTCCCTGCATATCGACAATTCGGAACGCTTGGCGCCTGCGGGGTTCAACGACCTTGATACCCTAGAGATCATTCGCCGGATCACCCGCGACGCGGGCTCTGCCTATAAGACCAACGGCAAGGACGTGCGCGCGCGTGATGTGCAGATGCTGTTCGCGGATGCCTCCACGGGTGCGCATTCGCCAGCACTTGTGCGTCAGGGGCAAATCTCCGAGCTGATCAACGCGCGCCCCAAGGCGCGTCGCCGCATTTTGGAAGAGGCGGCGGGCATTTCGGGTCTGTACCAACGCCGCCATGAGGCGGAGCTGAAGCTGAACGGGGCGGAAACCAACCTGTCTCGCGTTGATGATGTGATTGAGCAGCTTGCGGCTCAATTGGCGCAACTGGCCCGCCAAGCGCGTCAGGCTGCGCGCTACCGCGAGATCGGTGAAGAGCTGCGCAAGTCCGAGGGCATGTTGCTGTATCGCCGCTGGAAAGAGGCCGAGGAGGCCAATCTAGCTGCCAGCCAAACCCTGACCGAGCGCACCAAACTGGCGGCCTCCGCTGAGGCACAGGTGCGCGAAGTGGCCAAGCTGCGCCAAGGTATGGAAGACGCGCTGCCGCCACTGCGCGAGGAAGAGGCGATCGCCGCCGCCATTTTGCAGCGCCTGCAAGTGCAACGCGACACGCTGACCGACCAAGAACGTCAGGCCCAGCAAACGATTGAAACGCTGACGGGCCGCATCGACCAGTTGGGCCGCGATATTGAGCGTGAAACCGCCCTGAATCGCGACGCGGGTGAGACGATTGAGCGGCTGGAATGGGAAGCACGCGAGCTAGGCAAAGCCTCCGAAGGGCATGTCGATAAGTTGGACGCCGCCGCCACGCAGGCCCGCGAAGCCGCGACCGTTTTGCAAGACCGCGAGACGCAATTGGCGGAGCACACAGAGGATGTCGCCCGCTTGGCCGCGCGTCACCAATCCGCGCACCGTTTGCGCGAAGATGCCGCCAAGACGTTGCAGCGCTACGAGGACGAAGCGACCAAAGCGCGGGCCTCGGTTGATCACGCCTCGGCTGCGGCAATGAACGCGGATACGGCATTGATTGCCGCGCAAACATCGCTGTCGCAAGCCACGTTGCAAGCCGAAAAATCTGACGGTGATTTGACCGCCGCGGAGACCGCCCGTACCGAGGCGCAGAACAAGGAAGGCGACGCCCGCTCACAACGCTCCGAGGCGGAAGGTGAGGCCAATGCCTTGCGGGCCGAGGCCACCGCCCTGTCGCGTTTGGTGGACCGTGATACGTCCGAGCAAGGCCAGCTTTTGGACGTGGTGCAGGTGAAATCCGGCTACGAGAAGGCGCTTGGTGCGGCCTTGGCCGATGATCTGCGTGCGCCGCAAATCGACGACGATGAAGTTACCGGTTGGGCGCGTCTGGATGCCTATGCGCAGCCGCAACGTTTGCCCGAAGGGGTGAACCCGCTGACCAGCTATGTGACGATTCCTGACGTGTTGGCTCGCCGCATGTCGCAAGTCGGATTGGTGCCCGCCAATGACGGCAACCGCCAGCAAGCTTCCTTGTTGCCGGGGCAACGTTTGGTGTCTGTAGAAGGTGATGTTTGGCGTTGGGATGGTTTCAGAACAGGGGCGGATGACGCACCGTCTGCGGCCGCGATGCGTTTGCAGCAGCTCAATCGTTTGGAAGAATTGAAGCAAGCATTGGAAGGTGCGACAGCCCGCGCTGATGGCGCGCGAATGGCGCATGAGATGTTGACCAAAGAGCTGGCGCAAGCGGCCCAAGCTGACCGCGATGCGCGTGAAGCCCGCAAGAACGCGGACCGTGCGATGGCCGATGCGTCGCGTGCCGTGTCTCGCGCCGAGGGCGAAAAATCCATCGCTGGTGGCCGCGTCGAAAGCTTAGAGCTGGCTGTGACCCGTTACGAGGAAGAGGCGATGGCCGCACGGGATCGTCTGCGCGAGGCGGACAAAGGCGTGGCTGATTTGGGCGATTTGGACGCCGCCCGCGCCGAGGTGGAAGACGTCAAAATGACCGTCGAGGCGTCGCGGATGACGATGTTGGCCAAGCGGTCCTCGCATGATGAATTGCGCCGCGAGGGCGAGGCACGCACCAAACGCAGTCAAGAAATCACCACCGAAATTAGCGGCTGGAAGCACCGTTTGGAAACTGCTGGAAAGCGTATTGGCGAGCTGGAAGAACGCAAAACCACCTCTGAGGAAGAGCTAAAAGAAGCCTCCGCCGCTCCTGCCGAATTGGCGGCGAAGCGCGACGAGTTAAGCACCGCGATTGAGGAGGCCGAAGGGCGCCGCAAAGTGGCGGCTGACAATCTGGCGGAATCCGAGACTGCCCTGCGTGAAGGCATCCAAACGGAGCGCGAGGCAGAGCGCGAAGCCTCCGAGGCTCGCGAGGCCCGCGCGAGATCCGAGGCCCGCGCCGAGGCCGCCAAAGAGACCGTGACCTACGCTGTGGAGCGTATCCAAGAAGAGATGGAAACCACCCCGCAGGACCTGTTGGAAACCCTTGATACGGCCCCAGACGACATGCCACCGTCCGAGCGCATCGAGACGGATGTGAACCGCTTGAAACGCCAGCGTGATGCGCTTGGTGCGGTGAACCTGCGGGCCGAAGAAGACGCCAAAGAGGTGTCCGAAGAACACGACAATTTACTGGGTGAGAAGACCGATCTGGAAAGCGCCATTTCTGCGCTGCGTACAGGGATTGCGTCGCTCAATAAAGAAGGCCGCGAGCGTCTTTTGACAGCCTTTGAAGAAGTGAACAGCAGCTTCGCCACCTTGTTCAAGCACCTGTTTGGCGGCGGGGAGGCCAAGCTGGTCATGGTCGAAAGCGACGATCCGCTGGAAGCTGGTCTGGAGATCATGTGCATGCCGCCGGGCAAGAAGCTGTCGACGCTGTCGCTGCTGTCGGGTGGCGAGCAGACGCTGACCGCATTGGCGCTGATCTTCGCGGTGTTCCTTGCGAACCCTGCGCCGATCTGTGTGCTCGACGAGGTCGACGCGCCGCTGGACGACGCCAATGTGACGCGCTTTTGTGACTTGTTGGATGAGATGGCTCGCCGCACCGATACACGCTTTTTGATCATCACCCACCACGCGGTGACAATGGCGCGGATGGATCGTTTGTTCGGGGTGACAATGGCGGAATTGGGCGTGTCGCAATTGGTGTCAGTTGACCTGAAAAAAGCGGAACAACTGGTGGCTTAACGGCAAAGAAAAAGGGACGTGCGTCGACACACACATCCCTTTCTAAAATTCTAATTGGGCAACTAAACTTTAAAGTCGTCCAATGATTTTCCAGCTTTCAAAGCGTCTTTGAGCCACAGAGGTCGTGCACCTCGTCCTGCCCAAGTTTTGCTGCTGTCGTCAGGGTGACGGTAGGCCGCTTTGCTTGGTTTCTTAGCGGCTGCCTTTGGGGCTTTTGTAACCTCTCCGGTCAGTTCGCCCAACGAGAAGCCAAGCTCTTTTGCTTTCGCTTTCACTACGGCGAGTGCTTTACTTTTCTGTTTTTTGTCGTGACGCTCTATAGCCTTTTCGACACGGGCCTTTAGCGATTTTAGTTCTGTCAGAGACAATGGTCTCAGATCGATTTTAGCCATTTGTTAAGCTCCCCAGCTTTATGAATGAGGCTCTGATAAAGCAAAAACTGAATAAATCCAAGGCTGGTTTTTTCTACAGTCGATTTAGCAACTCCAATGACGGCCATGCATCAGCCGCCAGCCCAAGGCGTTTTTGTTCTGCTTGTACCGCCGCACGAGTTCCTGAGCCAAGAATGCCGTCTATTTTTCCGACATTGTGGCCGCGATTTGACAATTTTTTCTGTAGTTTCTTCATGTTAGCGTCCGAAAGGTTGGGACTTGGATTGCCAGCATCATAGACGGGCGCACCCGACAAACGCGTTGCAAAATAGGCGGCGGTCGTCACGTAGACGAAGCTTTGGTTCCATTCAAAGTAAACGCGAAAGTTTGGGTAGGCGATAAATGCCGGACCATTTTTTCCCATTGGCAAAAGGATCGAGCCAGCGGACCCATTAAATTTTTTGGACTTAGGTTTGACGCCCATTTGGGCCCAATCATTTACGCTCAATGTGGTGCCCAGTCCCGTTTTGGACCAGTCCATCTGCTTGTGAACCTGAACCTCTTGCAACCACGCTTGTCCGGGTTGCCAACCAAGGGACCGTAGCATTTTCGCGCCTGACAATAGCGCATCCGGGGCGGAGGTCTTCAGGCTAACCTTCCCATCCCCATCCGCGTCGACACCATTGGCGATAATGTCCTCGGGTAGCATCTGCACCATGCCGATTTCGCCTGCCCATGCGCCCTTGGTTGATTTTGGATCGAATTCGCCACGCTCAAATAATTCTAGTGCCGCGAACACTTGTGGGCGGAAAAGTTCGGGGCGGCGGCAATCGTGGCTCAGGGTTATCAATGCGTTGAGCGTGTTGAAATTTCCCTGCACTGCGCCGTAATCGGTCTCTAGCGCCCAGAAGGCCAACAAAACCCCTGCGGGGACGCCGTATTCTTGCTCGGCGCGTCTAAAGACAGATGCATACTTTTGTGCGTTGGCGCGGCCTTTATCGATGCGGGACTTGGAGATGACGCGGCGTGAGAAGTCGATGAAGTCGCGTTTGAAAACCCCCTGCGATCTGTCGGCTTTCAGAACTTTCGGATCTTGGCGTGCAGAGGCGAAGAAGCGGTCAGTGCTCGATTTTGAATGCCCTTTTGCGACGGCCTCTGACTTCAATTCGCCGATGAAGGAATTCCACCCTCCGCCACAAGCCGCATGCGCTGCGGGTGCGACGAGGGACAAAGACAAGGCAAGTAACAAGTGACGCATTGGAGGCTCCGAAGACAATTTCGGGGCAATCTATGCAATCACCAAAGCAAGGGCAATGTAGGCCAATACAGGAGCCGACGCGATGAACAGAACAAACGAGAAGGTGATGGCCCAAGCCTTCCAAAGGGCCCGCACCGCGGTATCTATGTCGTCTGCGTCAAGGTCACGGCGGCCCTCGGGGTTCACGAATGGCTCGTCGCGCAAGGTACCGTCATAGCTGCGAGGCCCCGATAGGGCGACACCAAGGACACTGGCCATCGCCGCTTCCGGCCAACCCGCATTCGGGGACCGGTGCAATTTGGCGTCGCGTTTGGCGAGCCGCCACGCATCGCGGTGCCAATGAGCCAGTGACATGAGCGCGGCCGTCAGGCGAGCAGCAGGCCAATTCACCAGATCATCCAGACGTGCGGCGGCCCAACCGAATTCTTCATACCGCGCGTTGCGGTAGCCGATCATGCTGTCCGCTGTGTTGATGATCTTATAGGCCAGCAATCCGGGCAACCCGAGCAGCATGAACCAAAATACGGGTGCGATAACCCCGTCACTTAGGTTCTCGGCCGCACTTTCAATGGCGCCGCGCGCCACGCCGGAGCGGTCCAGCGCTTTCACATCGCGCCCCACTATGCGGGCCACCGCCTCGCGGCCATCCTCTAAGCTAAGGCGCAAGGCGCGGGCGACATCCGCGACGTGATCGACCAGCGAGCGTTGCGCCAATAATATGGCCCCGAGAATGATCTCAACAACGGACCCGAAGGCCGACAGGAGCGTTCCCAGCCCAAGGGCGCAGACCACCAAAAATATGACCAGCGCCACTCCCTTGGCGCGGCGGTCGTTGCCGTGGTTCATGCGGGCCTCGGCCCACGCGATGGTTTTGCCCATCAAGACGGCGGGGTGGGGCAGGCGGTCCCATAGCCACTTAGGCTCGCCTATCACCGCGTCTAGGATCATCGCGAAAACAACGGTCATAGCGCGGCTTCCAATTGGTCCCAGCGGTCGGGTGCGGGCAAGCCTAGGCGCAGCCAGCGATCCGAGTATGGGAAGATGCGCGACCAGACATGACCCTTCGCCAATTTGTCCTGCCAATGGGCGGCATCATTCACATCATAGAGGCGGAACAACGTGGTGCCCCCGACAATTTTCGCACCAGCCTTAAGCATGACCGCATCCAACCGCTCCGCGTCCTGTGCCAAACGATCGCGCGTGGTGTCGGCCCATGCGTGATCTTCCAGCGCCCTTGCGCCGATCTGCAACGCGGGGCCGGATACGGCCCAAGGTCCGATTTCATTGCGAAGCTTCTGGGCGATCTTCGGGGTTGTGATCGCGAAGCCCAGCCGCATGCCTGCCAGCCCCCAGAACTTGCCGAAGCTTTTTAGAACGACGGTGTCGGGCCGTTCTGCCAATTGGATGTGGCTGTCCGCAGGGGCGATATCGCAGAAGCTTTCGTCGATCACGATTGGGCCTGAGACTTCTGATGTGCTCCAAAGCCGCCCATCTGGATTGTTGGGGTGAATCACGACACGCAGACCAGCGCCTGCACCGGCTATGTCATAACCTTGCGCGCGAAAGGCGGCGGCGTGCTCATTGTAGGTGGGTGTCGGGATCACAACGGAGCGGCCATTGAAAACATGAGGCATCGCTGCAATCAGCGCGGAGGCACCTTGCGCGGGTACAATCTCCGCGCCTTCAGGAACGCCCCAATGTTTGCGTGCCGCGTTTGCAAGGCGCTCAAACGCGCCGCTGTCTGGCAGGGCCGTCCACGCTTCCGCGTCGATTTCGCCGATGGGGTAGGGGACGGGGTTAATCCCAGTGGATAGATCCAGCCAGTCCGCACGTTGCCCGCCATATTTCGCGATTGCTGCGTCCAAGCCCCCGCCGTGATCGCGCGGGGTGCTACTCATCGTCGGGCATAGGGGGGTGACGGGTGACGAAGTGGCCTTTGATGGCTTGCGGCCATTGCTTGTAGGGCACTTGGCCGGTTTCGCTTTGGGCGTGCAGGGTGGCGTAGCCCACGACGGCTTCGGCGGCCTCTTGGGTGGGTTCAAATTCGCCAACGGTGTAGTTCAGTTTATCTTTGCCTTGGATGGCCACGTTGCACCCGCGCGCGCAGCCCATCAGGCAGGAGTGGCGTCTGGTGCGCACGCCTTCTGCCGTTTCGGCGGCGGCCTCAATCAAATCGGCCAAAACCTCTCCGTCGGCAACGCCCGGGGCACGCGCCTCCCAGTCATCGCGTTTGCAAGTGTCGCAAATAGTGATCCAAGTTGTCATGAGGTTTCTCGCGCCAGTAAAATATCCTCTCCTATCAAGCGGAAATCCGCCAGATTCGCAAGAAGTGAGGTCTCAATTTCGTGCAACGTGATTTGTTAACCTTTCGTTAGGGACTTAATGCCACAAGGACGAAATCCTACAGCACTAGGATAATAAAAATAAAATTTGCGGGAAGCGTACCGGCCTATCCTCGCCATTGGTCGGAGAAAGTAATGAATGTTCTCATTGTAGAATGCAGAAGCGGGCTGGGCCAGATTTGGTCCGACCATGTCGCGCGGCTTGGATGCAGGGTCACCCTCGTCCATAGTCAACAAGATGCTGAGGAATTCTTGCGCGGGCAGGATTTCGACGTTTTGGTTGTTAACCTTAAGCTTGATCCGAGCGTCGGGGACGCCTCGGCCATTGCGGATTACGCAAGCTTTCGCCAGCCGAACGCTAAGATTGTCTGCGTCTCGTCCAACAGCTTTTTCTCGGATGGGTCGATTTTCAACTTCATGCCCAACGCCTGCGCTATGATCCCACAAAATACCCAGCCCGAAGACCTGGCGGCCTTGGTCGAATACCACGCAAGGTAAGGTTTCACTCTACGCCCGCTTTTACCCGCGACCGTGCGGTTCCTGCCAATCCAACGTCGGGTTGGTCGGGATAATGCGGTTGGGGTTAATCGTCTCATGGCTGTAGTGGTAGTGGCGCACGATGTGATTGAAATTCACCGTCTCCGCGACGCCGTCCCATTGATACAACTCGCGGGTGTAGGCCCATAGGTTCGGGTAGTCGATGATCCGCTTACGGTTGCATTTGAAATGCAAATGGTAGACCGGATCAAAACGCACCAAGGTGGTGAACAAGCGCCAGTCTGCCTCGGTGATGCCGCCCCCCATGAGGTAGCGGTTGTCGCTCAAGCGGTCTTCCAGCCAGTCTAAACATTCAAATAGCGGCCCCACGGCCGCGTCATAGGCGGACTGCGATGTGGCGAAGCCTGCTTTGTAGACGCCGTTGTTCACGGTGTTGTAGATGCGCTCATTCACCTGCTCGATGGCGTCGCGCTGGTCTTCGGGCCATAGATCCAGCGTGTTTCCGGTCAACGCGTCGAAGGCCGAATTGAACATGCGGATGATCTCGGAGGATTCGTTGCTGACGATGGTCTCACTGTGCTTGTCCCACAAGATCGGCACGGTCACGCGGCCCGACACACCGGGATCGGCCTTGGTGTAAAGGTCGCGGGCAAATGGCAGGCCGTAAAGCTGGTCGCCGGTGGCACCATGTTCGTCTTTCTCGAAGGTCCAGCCATCCGTCAACATGTCGGGATGTACGGCGGAGACATCGATCAAATCCTCCAAACCTTTTAGCTTGCGAAAGATCAATGCGCGGTGCGCCCATGGGCAGGCGTGAGAGATGTAGAGGTGATACCGGTCGGCTTCGGCAGGGAAGTCGCCGTCGGGGGTAATCCAATTCCGGAAGCCTGCGGTTGTGCGTTTGAACGCCCCGCCAGTTGATTTTGTGTCATACCAAGTGTCGTGCCATGTGCCGTCTACAAGTTGTCCCAAAACCAATCCTCCATGCGTCGGTATGCTTTGGTAGCGCCCGATTGGCCCTGCGTCACCTCGCAAATATGCACAGAAACTGCGCGAGACGACGCATTCGGACCACGGCGCGACGCTCAATGCCATTGCGGGAAGCACCGCCGCCCCATATACCTGCGACTCATGACGAGGGCTTTTGCCCAGAGAGGTTGGCGGCCTTCGGATCGACCCAGATAGGGGATCCACCGGTTGCATCGTCATGGAGCGGGCGGTTGCCCCAATCTCTCCCCTATGGAAGTTTGGATGGAAGGCACGGCAATGACCCGAGTATTTATCACCTTAACCATGTTGTTTTCAGCAACCTCAGCCTCGGCGCATGTCGGGCACCTTGGCGAATTTGCGGGCCACGACCATTGGGTCGCGGGGGCCGCTTTGGGGGCTGCGGTGGCCGTGTCCATTTGGGGTGTCCTAAAGGGCAAAAAGGATGCTGAAGAAGTAGACGCCGAACACGAAGAAGAGCTGGAAGAGGAAGCGGCATGAGCAAAGTTGGTGTCATGATCTGCGGTCACGGTTCTCGCTCTCAGGCGGCGGTGGACCAGTTTTCGGTTCTGGCGGAGAAGCTACCAAGCTACTTGCCGCCTGAATGGCCGGTGGAATACGGCTACCTTGAGTTCGCCAATCCAGTGATCCGCGACGGGCTTGATAAACTGCGCGAACAAGGCTGCGACAAAATTCTGGCCGTGCCGGGCATGTTGTTCGCCGCGATGCACTCCAAAAATGACATCCCAACCGTACTTAACACCTATGCTGCCAAGCATGACATCGAGATCAGCTATGGCCGCGAGTTGGGCGTCGACCCCAAGATGATCGCTGCCGCCGGTGCGCGCATCCAGACGGCCGTTGATGCCGCGAATGCGGTGGAGCATGTCCCGAACGAGGAAACCTGCCTTGTGGTCATCGGGCGCGGCGCGTCTGATCCGGACGCCAACGGCAACGTCTCCAAAATCGCGCGGATGCTGCACGAAGGTATGGGCTTTGGCTGGGTCGAGGTTGGCTATTCCGGCGTGACCTTCCCGCTGGTTGAGCCTTGCCTGACCCACGCCGCCAAGCTGGGGTACAAGCGCATCGTGGTGTTCCCATACTTCTTGTTCACAGGCATCCTGATCGACCGCATCTACGGTTTCACGGATCAGGTTGCAGCCCAGAACCCCGATATTGAGTTCGTCAAAGCGGGTTATCTGAACGATCATTCACAAGTGCTGGAAACTTTCGCCGAACGCATTACCGAGCAGATTGGAAGCAACCCGCCCCCCAACTGTGGCATTTGCCAATACCGCACACAGGTTTTGGCTATTGAGGGTGAAGAGGTGCAGCACATCGCGCCTGTAGATCACGCCGCCTTTGGGGACGTGCCGCCGCCCACTTGCGTGCTGTGCAAATACCGCGTGCAGGTTCTCGGGTTCGAGGGCGAGGTTGGCGCCGTTCAGGAATCGCACCACCACCACGTGGAGGGCCAAGGCGCACACGCCCCCGGCTCCAACGTAGAGGATTGCGACAGATGCGATACCTTCTGCACAGGGATGTGCCGCTTGGAATTGCCGGGACATCACCACCACCATCACGACCATGACCACAGCCACGATCATTCGCATGATCACGGTCACGGGCATGGGCACGACCATGATCACGACCACCACCACGCGCCGTACCCTCATGCCATGCACCCGCATGGCCCAGAGTCTGCGCGCAAGGCGAAAATCTAGCCCATGCGCCCCTACGTAAAAGACCCAGCCGCGATCTATGCGCAAAGCTTCGAGACCGTGCGCTCGGAGGCGAGTTTGGACCGTTTCCCGAACGGGCTGGATCGTCTCGCGGTGCGGGTGATCCACGCTTGCGGCATGGTCGAAATTGCGGACCGCTTGTCCTTTACCGACACGGCCTACTACGCGGGGCATCATGCCCTTGCTGAGGGTAAGCCGATCCTGTGCGATTGCGAAATGGTTGGCGCGGGCATCATCCGCCGCTACTTGCCGTCGGATAATGAGGTGATCGTGACCCTCAATGATCCCAGCACGCCGGACCGGGCGGCTACGATTGGCAACACCAGATCCGCCGCCGCCGTGGAGCTGTGGGAGCCGCATATCGAAGGCGCGGTCGTGGCCATCGGCAACGCACCCACAGCGTTGTTCCATTTGTTGGAGCTGATCGATCAGGGCTTTCCCAAACCTGCCGTGATCCTCGGCTTTCCTGTTGGATTTGTCGGGGCAGCTGAATCCAAGGCCGAATTGGCCGCCAACCCACGAGGCTGTGACTTCGTCGCCCTTCGTGGGCGCAAAGGTGGCTCCGCCATAGCGTCGGCGGCGGTGAATGCCTTGGCCGCTGGCCTGCCAGAGGTGCAATCATGAGCGACGCATGGCTCCATATCGTCGGCATCGGCGAGGACGGGATGGACGGCCTCAGCCCCGTGACCCGCGCAGTGGTGGAAACGGCGGAAGTGATCATCGGCGGGGATCGCCATCATCAACTGTCTACCAATGCAAATGCGACCCGCGTGGCGTGGCCATCGCCCTTTGATGCGCTGATTGAGACCTTGGAAAGCCACAAAGGCAAACGCGTTGTGGTGCTGGCGACGGGTGACCCGCTGTGGTTCTCGGTGGGGGCGCGCATCGGGCGCTCGATTGATCCGTCCCAGATCGTCTACCACCCGCAACTCTCCGCATTTCAGCTCACCGCCGCCCGTATGGGCTGGAGCCTTGCGGACGTTGAGACCCTGACCGTACATGGGCGACCCGTGCATCAGATGGTGGCGTTTATCCAGCCGGACCAACGCCTGATTATCCTGACAACCGGCGCGGAGACGCCCGCGCAGATCGCACAATTCCTGACCGAGCGCGGCTTTGGTCAGTCGCAGATGACCGTGCTGGCCTCTATGGGCGGGGACAAAGAGCAACGCTTCGACGGGACCGCCGCCGATTGGTCGCATGAGGTGCCCGCGTTCAACACACTCGCCGTGCTTTGCGTCGCGGCTAAGGACGCGGCGTTGCTGCCGCGCGTGCCGGGGTTGAGTGACGATTTGTTTCGCTCCGACGGCACCATGACAAAGCGTGAAGTGCGCGCGGCCACAGTGGCCAAGCTGATGCCGATGCGCGGGGCGCTGCTGTGGGACATCGGGACTGGCTCCGGCTCGGTTGCGATTGAGTGGATGCGAGCGGCGCGATACGCCCGCGCGTTGGGGATCGAACCCCGCGCAGATCGTCGCGCAATGGCTGCTGAAAATGCGCTCGCCTTGGGTGCGCCGAAGTTGCAATTGATCGAGGGCGAAGTGCCCGCAGCCTTGCAGGGGTTGGAGGCACCGGACGCGATCTTCATCGGGGGCGGCCTTAGCGAGGAGGTCTTCAACATCGCATGGGACAACCTGCGCCCACTTGGCCGATTGGTGGCCAATGCTGTGACTTTGGAAAGCGAGGCGATCTTGATCGCATTGCACAAGAAGCACGGCGGCGAATTGGTCAAGATTGGCGTCCAGCGGGCTGAACCCGTGGGCCGCCTGACCGGATGGCGCCCATCGATGACCGTCACACAATGGAGCCTTGTGAAACGATGAGCGGCACCTTGTATGGCGTGGGCCTTGGGCCAGGTGACCCCGAGCTGATCACCCTGAAAGCAGCGCGTTTGATCGAGGGCGCGACGACCATCGCCTACCCGACCCTTGCGGGGGGGGACAGCTTTGCACGCGCCATTGCGGCAGGACTAATCAAGGACGGCACCCGCGAAATTCGCATGGATGTGCCAATGAGCACGGAGCGCCAGCCTGCCCAAGACGCCTATGATGCGGGCGCTCAGGAAATCGCTGCTATTCTGGACGCAGGCGAAGACGTTGTGTGCCTGTGCGAGGGCGACCCGTTTTTCTACGGCTCCTTCATGTATCTGCATGCACGCCTGACCTCGGCCTATGACATCGAGATCATTCCCGGTGTGACCTCCGTGACCGCTTGCGCCGCCCGCGCCGCCATGCCGTTGGCCGCCCGCAATGAACGCCTGACAGTGCTGCCCGGCCCGCTGCCGGAGGCCGAATTGCGCAGCCGCATTGATGGGGCCGAAAGCGTCGTCATCATGAAGGTCGGCCGCCACCTGCCCAAAATCCGCGCCGTGATTGATGATCTGGGACTGACGGATCAGGCCATGTATGTCGAGCGGGCTACTCTGCCCGAGGAGGTGGTGTTACCGCTGTCCGAAGCGCCTGAAAAGGCACCGTATTTTTCCATAATTCTGCTGACCAAAGGGGCCGATCCATGGCTGTAAAACCCGTAGTCCTGTGCCTCAACCGCGCAGGCGAGGCCACTGCGCACCGCGTCGCCAAACTGCTAGACGCCCCCGTGCATGGCCGCGAGGGCCGCGTTGATGTGGCGGATGTGTTCTTTGCCAACGCGCTGGACCACACGCGCCTGTTGTTCCAAGCGGGCACACCTGTGGTGGGTGTCTGTGCGTCGGGCATCTTGATCCGCGCCGTGGCCCCTGTGCTGGCCGATAAAACCGCCGAGCCGCCTGTGTTGTCCGTCTCGGACGATGGCGCGGTTGTGGTGCCATTGTTAGGTGGCCATCGTGGGGCGAACCGTATGGCGGCTTTGATCGCGAAAGCCATGGACGCCACTGCCGCAGTAACCACGGCAGGGGATGTGGCCTTGGGCGTGGCGCTGGACGAGCCGCCATTGGGCTACCGCCTTGCCAATCCCGAGAACGCCAAAGAAGCCATGGCCAAGCTGTTGTCGGGCGAGGGGGCAACCGTGGATGGTGACGCGCCGTGGTTGGCTGACCTGCCAAAAGGTGACGGCGTACGCATCACTTGTACGACAGCACCCGCGAGTGCTGATTTGGTGTTCCACCCGCAACAAGTCACCTTGGGCGTCGGCTGCGCGCGCAACTGTGCGCCTGAAGAATTGCACGACTTGGTGACCAAAACCTTAAGTGACGCCAATATTGCGCCCGCCGCCTTAAAGGCAATCTACACGCTGGACCTGAAGGCCGACGAGCCTGCCGTTCATGCCTTGTCGCGTGCATTCGATATTCCGGTTCGGGTTTTCGACGCCGAAGCATTGGAAGCTGAAACCCCGCGCCTGAAAAACCCGTCCGATGTGGTCTTTGCAGAAGTGGGCACGCACGGCGTGTCCGAGGCTGCCGCACTGGCGGGCGCTGGGGATGACGCAACGCTTGTTGCGCCGAAACAGAAGACCAAGAACGCAACCTGTGCCGTGGCTTTGGCCCCCGCACCGATCACCGAATTGCGTGGCCGTGCGCGTGGCAAGCTGTCGATCATCGGCATCGGGCCGGGGCAGCATTCGTGGCGCACGCCAGAGGCGTCGCAGCTGGTGAATGAAGCTGAAGAACTGGTAGGCTACGGGCTCTACATTGATCTGCTCGGACCCTTGGCCTACGGCAAGCAGCGCTCCGACTTCCCGTTGGGCGGCGAGGAAGATCGTTGCCGCTACGCGTTGGAACGCGCGGGCGAGGGGCGCAACGTGGCGCTGATCTGCTCGGGTGATGCGGGCATCTACGCCATGGGGGCGCTTGTGTTTGAGCTACTCGATCGCAGCGCTGACGAGCTTGGGGTTACGGATGCCGCCCGCCGCGTGGAAGTGGTCTCCACCCCCGGTGTATCCGCGTTGCAAGGGGCTGCGGCCCGCGCTGGTGCGCCATTGGGGCACGACTTCTGCGCCATCTCGTTGTCGGACCTGTTGACCCCGCGCGAGGACATCATCAAACGCCTGCATGCGGCGGCGGAGGGCGACTTCGTGATCGCCTTCTACAACCCCGTCTCCATGCGCCGTCGCACATTGCTGGCCGAGGCGCGCGACATCTTGCTAGAACACCGCCCCGCCGATACGCCAGTCATGCTGGCGTCGTCCTTGGGGCGCCCAGAGGAGCACGTGCGTTATCGCCGCTTGGACGAGTTGGAGGTCGACGAGGTCGACATGCTCACGGTCGTTCTGATCGGCTCCAGCCACTCCAAACTGGCGCAATTGGGCGAAGGCCCGCGTATGTACACACCGCGCGGCTATGCGCGAAAGATCGACGGCGATCTTGCTAAAACAGGAACTTCATCATGACCGTTTACTTCATTGGCGCAGGGCCAGGTGACCCTGAATTGCTGACCCTTAAGGCGCAGAAAACCATCGCGCGCTGCCCTGTGTGCCTATACGCAGGTTCGCTGGTGCCCGAGGAGGTCGTGGCCGGCGCGCCCGAGGGGGCCTTGGTCATGGACACGGCGCCGATGACATTGGACGACACCCACGCGCAGATCATGGCGGCACATGCCAAGGGCCAAGACGTGGCGCGGGTGCATTCGGGCGATCCGTCGCTCTACGGGGCCATCGCCGAGCAAATTCGCCGCCTGACAGCCGAAGGCATCGACTACAAGATCATCCCCGGCGTGCCAGCCTATGCGGCAGCGGCGGCGGCATTGGGACAGGAGTTGACCATCCCCGAAATCGCGCAATCGATTGTGTTGACGCGTGTGTCTATGGAATCCACTTCCATGCCGGCGGGGGAGACCTTGGACAACTTCGCGCGCACAGGTGCAACTTTGGCGATCCATCTGGGCATCAGGGCGTTGCGCGAAATTGAGCGGGTTTTGATCCCTCACTATGGCGAAGACTGCCCCGTGGTGGTGGCGTATCGGGCGTCGTGGCCCGATGAGTTGTTCCTGCGCGGTACGTTGAAAGACATCCGCAAGAAGGTCCGTGCGGAGAAATTGACACGTACGGCACTGATCCTTGTGGGGCCCGCTTTGGGCGAGGTGAAGGATTTCCGAGACAGCGCGCTGTATGATCCAACAATGCCGCATGTGCTGCGTCCTGTCGTTAAAGCTTCGTAAAACTGTCGTAAAAACTTGATGTTAACGGTTTAGCGTTCCACTATCCTTGCAGGGGAAGCGGAGGGAATCGCTGACATGATCGAGTATTTGCCCAAAGAAATCGTGGATGGCCTTGCTGCCGCGAGGCTGAAAGCAGACAAGAAAAAGACGCGACTGCGGATACGATCTGGCGATGACCTGATCCCTTTGGTGAAGCTCACCGGCAGTCATTTTACGATCGAGAAAGACAAAGCCCCACGACTGCGGGGGCTTGTCGATATCTTCGATGGTGCGCGGCATCTGTATCAAGCGTTGGTTGTGGCAACGTCCTTTGATGGCGATACGGTCGTGTTCGAATTCAAACGCAATACAGCAACGGCAAGTCACCCCGCGCTGGATTTCGTACGCGACGAGGCGGCCCCTGTTGGGCTGATCGCCAAATCCTAAATCTCGGCGGTTAACCACTGCTCAAAGGCCTTTGAGCTTTCGCTAGGCGGGGCCTTGCCACGAACCAACCAATAGGCGCGAGCGGAAGCTAGCTCGAACGGATGGATCCGCATTAACTCGCCGCGATCCATGGCGGCGCGACTTGTTAAGTTGTCTCCTAACGATACGCCTTGGCCCGCTTTGGTGGCCATTTCCATGATCAACACATCTTGAAACACGACGCCCGCGTCGGATGGGGCCTCGCCTCCCGCGGCCACAAGCCAGCGCTGCCAATCTTGCCTGTTGTCGAGGTGCAGGAATGGCAGCTGCACCAAGCCCTCGACGTCCGAAGTGGTTTGCCCGCTCATCATCGAGGGGGCGGCCACAGGGAAGAAGCCAACGTCCATCAGCTTGACCGAATTGACGGGCACTTCCTCGGGCAGCAGGAAGCCAATGTACAGATCGTTGCGCAACTCGCCCAGATCGCCGTAGCGGCGCGGGGTGTTGATCCGTAAGGCCACTCCGGGGTGCTTGGCCAGAAAACCGCCAATGCGCGGGGCCAGCCAACTGGCGGCGAATCCCGACGCAACATTTAAAGTTAGGGAACCGGACAGCGCCTGCGTTTGCGAGGCCCGCGCTAATGTGTCCAAGGCGGGGGCAATTTCGGCCACATAATGTCTCGCGCGTTCGGTCAAACGCACCCCGCGCCCTTCTCGGCGCATCAGGGGAAAGCCAAGCTGCTCCTCAAGCGCCTTTAATTTATGGCTGATGGCGGATTGGGTGACGGACAAGGCCTCCGCCGTGGCGGTGATGCTTCCCAGACGGGCGAAGGTTGCCAGGGCCTGTAGGGAGGATGTGGATGGAATATTCATATGAAAAAAACTCATGTGATATTTGAACATATATCGTATGACATGAGGAATAATGCGGGTCAAACTCTCCCCTGACCAATGATCTAGGGAATGAAGACATGGAAGCCAGCTTTTCGCGCCGCAAGCTTGTCACACCGCAGGAATTGCGGGCGCTGAACGAGCGTTCAGATGTAATGGGCGGCCTTCAGATGGCCAGCCACATCGGCGCAATCGCAGTTGTGGTGATCCTTCATGCGCAAGCCATGGGGACAGTTTGGGTCTGGCTGACGGGGTTGGCGCTTGGGGTGTTGTTGAACTTCCTTTACGCCGCGCAGCATGAATTGAGCCACGCCACAGTATTCAAAACCCGCAGCCTGAACGAGATGTTCGGGCGAATTATTGGCTTCATCCAACTTTTCCCGCGCGACTTTGATCAGGTGATGCACTTCGCCCATCACACCTACACCCAAGATTGGGAGCGCGACGGCGAATTGATGCGCGAGCCCTATACTCTGACAACCTACCTGCTGTGGCTGAGTGGGGTTACCTATTGGCGCAACCGCATCGTTGGAAACATCCGCCGTGCGCGTGGCATTATTCTGGAACCCTACATTCGCGCGGAAGAAGAGGCCAAGGTCATCAAAGAGGCGCGCGTTCATTTGGCGCTGTATCTGCTCATCGCCATTGCCTCACTGGCTGGGGGCACTTGGATTGCCGTTACGTTTTGGCTGTTGCCCATGGTGCTGAGCAAGCCGATCCATCAATTGCAAAACACGATCGAACATTTGGGGCTCAGCCACGAGGATGACATTCTGGAGAACACCCGTTCCACCCGCACCAATGCCGTGATCCGTTGGCTGTGCTGGCAAATGCCCTACCACACGGCCCATCACGTGTTCCCCGCCGTGCCGTTCTGGAAGCTGCGCGAATTGAATGCCAAGATCGAGGCCGAAGCCGGTGAAGTGCACCGCATGGGCTGGATCGAGTTCCAAAAAGAGGTGATCTCAAAGCTGATGGCGAAGGACGAAAGCCAATACCCGATGGATGAGGTTTGGGTCGTGCCGTTATCCGGTGGCCGCTCCGCACGGATCCCAGCGGAATGAGGAGGCTACAGACTTACACCTCGCTTTGGGCGATGCAGCCGCATGATCAAACGGGCGTGAAGCTGCCCTACGATCAGATATGCGAAATGGTGGCCGGTGCGGGCTATGATGGTATGGCGATTGATCTGGGCGCATCTGACGTCGAAGTGGCGCATGCGGTGCGCCCGCATATGGAGCGCAACAACCTCACGCCACTGATTGTGGCTTTCCCCAAAACGATCGACAGCCTTGAAGATACGCTGAAAATGGCCAAGGACTTCGACGCTCCTTTTGTGGATGTGATCGGGCAGGTTATGCCCGTCGCCCTTGATGACATGGTCCCCGTGATCGAGACGTGGATGGAGATGTCGGACAAAATCGGTGTGCCCATTCAGTTCGAGACGCACCGCAATTGCATCACCAATGACCTTTATACGATGCTGCAATTGTTGGACCGTATCCCTCAGATGCGGGTCTGCGCAGACCTGTCCCATTATGTGGTCGACCGCGAGTTTTGGTATCCATTGTCGGATCACGACATGGGATTGATTTCGCGCGTGCTGGAACGCTCCGACAGCTTTCAGGGGCGGGTTGCATCGCGCCAGCAGATACAATTGCCGCTGAGCTTCCCACAGCATCAAAAATGGGTCGAGCTGTTCAAAGGCTGGTGGCGCGAGGGGATGACCAGCTGGCAAAGCCGCAACGCAGACGGGGATTGCATCTTCTTGTGCGAACTTGGCCCACCAGAATACGCCATGACGGGCGCTGATGGTCGGGAGCTTTCAAATCGGTGGGAGGAAGCGCTGCAAATCAAGTCTTGGGCCGAAGATATCTGGAGTGATCTGGGATGAATGGTGAAATCTTCTAACTTTGGGCGATAAAGTCGGCATTTCTTCGAAATCACTTTTCGTGGCGTGGAACTTCAAGGAAAAAATACCTGCCCTAAACTCCTATGGTGGTTGAAAATCAGCACCCATACGGAGAACTGCCATGATCCAGACACCATACCTCCTCTTCCTCGGCGACGCACCAGATGCATTGTCTGCAAAAGTGGCCCAAGGGATCAAAGACTGGCGCCCAGAGAATGCAGTTGGCCAGTTCCGCATGGAAGGCTGCGGCGCCACCGTCGGCCTTAGCGACATGACTTTGCAAGAAGGTTTGGACGCAGGCGCGAAAACACTGGTGATCGGCGTGGCAAACCGTGGCGGCGTGATCTCGGACGCGTGGAAAGCTGTGTTGGTCGAGGCATTGGCGCTTGGCTATGACATTGCGTCAGGCTTGCACAACTTGCTGCGCGATGAGGACGAAATTCAACGCGCGGCAAAGGTACACGGCCGCACCTTGCACGATGTGCGCATCCCATCCGTCGCCTATCCGATTGCCACGGGCATCAAGCGCACAGGCAAACGATGCCTTGCTGTGGGTACGGATTGCTCCGTTGGTAAAATGTACACGGGCCTTTGCATCGACGCAGAGATGACCAAACGCGGCATGAAATCCACCTTCCGCCCAACGGGTCAAACGGGCATTTTGATCACCGGCGGCGGTGTGCCTTTGGACGCGGTTATCGCGGATTTCATGGCGGGCGCCGTTGAGTATCTGACACCTGACAATGACGCGGACCACTGGGACCACATTGAGGGTCAGGGCTCGCTTTACCACGTATCCTATTCCGGTGTGACCATGGCGCTTATCCACGGTGGCCAGCCTGATGCGCTGATCTTGTGCCATGAGCCAACGCGCGAACACATGCGTGGTTTGCCGACCTATCAGCAGCCAGAGTTGGAAACCCTTCGCGACACGGCCCTTGCTATGGCGCGTGTGGCGAACCCTGCTTGTGTCGTGGCTGGCATCTCCGTTAACACTCAACACTTGGGTGAAGATGAGGCGCGTAGCTACCTCAAGGAGGTCGAAGACCGCATGGGGCTGCCGACGACCGACCCCTACCGCTTTGGGGCTGAACGCCTCGTGGACGCGTTGGAAGCTGTGTAGAAAAGCAAAAGGGAGGGCCGCGACATGAGCATTACCGTGACCAAGGATGTGTTCCAATTGGCGGAGGTGTTCACCATCTCACGCGGCTCTCGCACGCAAGCTGAAGTCCTGACCGCGCGCGTTGATCGTGGCGGGATCATAGGGCAGGGCGAATGCGTCCCCTATGCCCGCTACGACGAGACGCTGGATTCCGTGATCGAGGAAATCTTGTCCCTCCCTTCAGAACTTACGCGTGTCGAATTGCAAAGTGCGCTGCCCGCAGGGGCCGCGCGCAACGCCGTTGACTGCGCGTTGTGGGATTGGGAAGCCAAGTCAAAAGGCGTTCGCGTATGGGACATGTTGGGCCTGCCAGCCCCGAAGCCTGAAATCACCGCTTACACGTTGTCCTTGGGCGAGCCTGACGCGATGGAGGCCAGTGCGCGCAAGCATAACCACCGGCCTTTGCTTAAGATCAAGCTGGGCACGCCAGACGATATGCCTCGCCTAGAGGCCGTCCGCCGTGGTGCACCTGAGACCCCGATCATTATCGACGCCAATGAAGGCTGGTCGGCGGAGGTCTATTCCGAGCTGGCGCCGCATTTGGTGCGCCTTGGTGTAAAACTGGTGGAACAGCCACTTCCAGCAGGCCAGGACGACATGCTGGCCGAGATCGAGCGCCCACTACCCGTTTGCGCCGATGAAGCCTGCCATGACCGCGCCTCCTTGCCGTCGTTGAAGGGCAAATATGATGTGATCAACATCAAGCTGGATAAAACCGGCGGGCTGACCGAGGCCTTGGCCCTGAAGGACGCGGGCATCGCACAGGGTTACGGTGTTATGGTCGGCTGCATGGTGGGATCGTCGCTGGCGATGGCCCCTGCGACGATATTAGCGCAGGGCGTCGGTTACACTGACCTTGACGGGCCGCTTCTTCTGGCCGAAGACCGCATAGAACCTTTGAATTTTGACGAGGCTGGGGTCCACGCGCCCAAGCCCGAGCTATGGGGATAGTCACATGAGCCGCATTGTATACGTAAACGGAGAATACCTGCCCGAAGAAGAGGCCAAGGTTTCGGTATTTGATCGCGGCTTCCTGTTCGCGGATGCGGTTTATGAGGTGACCTCTATTCTTGATGGCAAGATCCTTGCCTTTGACGGACACGCCGCTCGTTTGCAGCGCTCGCTCGACGAGTTGCAGATGCAAAACCCGATCTCGACCGAAGACCTGTTGGAGGTTCACCGCGAGCTGGTGAAGCGCAACGAGTTGAAGGAAGGCATGATCTACCTGCAAGTGTCGCGCGGCAATCCGGGCGATCGTGACTTCGCGTTCCCGTCCGAGGATGTGAAGCCCACAATCGTTTTGTTTACCCAAACAGCGAACCTGTTGAATAACCCTAAGATTGATATCGGGATGAAGGTGATCTCGGTCGACGACCAGCGCTGGGCGCGCCGCGACATCAAGACCACGCAGCTGCTTTTCCCATCCATGGCGAAGATGATGGCAAAGGCCGCCGGTGTGGATGATGCGTGGTTGGTCGAGGACGGCCATGTGACCGAAGGCAGCTCCAACAACGCGTATATCGTTAAGGACGGCAAAATCATCACGCGCCACCTTGGCTCTGAAATCCTGCATGGCATCACGCGTGCGGCGGTTCTGGCTTACGCCGAAGCGGCACAGATGCAGATTGAAGAACGCCCGTTCACCATTGAAGAAGCGCAGAACGCGGATGAGGCATTTATCACCTCAGCCTCGACCTTCGTTATGCCGATTGTGGAAGTTGACGGTGTTATGTTGGGCGACGGCAAGCCGGGTAAGTCGGCGGCACGTCTACGCGAAATCTATCTAGATGAAAGCAGGAAGCAGGCGCTTTAATTCGTCTTGTCGACCGAATGATTGCGTTCTCGGCCATCCCAGCGAAGGATGGCCCTGATGTCTTGCTTTTTACGGATGCCGGAGTTGGATGGCCCTTGCAGCTTTAGGTGCAGCGCTACGATTTGATGGCTGGTAAGCTGGCTGACGTCCACATCGCGAAACCCCAGAACGTTCATCCGTTGTTGTACGGAATTTACCAACTGAGCGTTCGGGGCCGCAGACGCAGGCAGGACCAACCCGGCTAAGGCAAGTCCTGTTACTATAAGTGCTGGCTTAAACATGGGCTTATCCGCGCAGGAAGTTTACGATGCCGTTGCGAACAACCGCGCCGATAGAGCCGCGAATGTCGCCGTGGCCTTTGCCGCTGCCAGCTAGATGCCGGATTTGCGCCAGTTGCGCTGTATTCAGCTCTGTGACGTCAACATCGTGATAACCATAGTTGTGTAGCGCGACTTGGGCGCCACGTTGCAACTGCGTTAGGTTATTCGCCGCTGCGGGCAGTGCGAACGTACCAATAAGGGCAGCGATAAGAATGTGTTTCATAACGTGTCTCCTTTTGACGGGATCATAGCATTTGCTGGACAGGTTGCCCAATCACATCAAGTTGCATCCTTGTGAGCAACTTGAAATGCAGCCTTTTGGGCGTCACTGGCCTCTGACTGGTAGAGGTCGCGCCATTCCTTGAAGGGCATGCCGTAAAATTCCTCGCGGGCCTCTTCTTTGGACATCGCAATGCCGCGCTCGTTGGCGGCCTCTTCATACCAGCGGCTTAGGCAGTTGCGGCAAAAGCCCGTGAGGTTCATCATGTCTATGTTTTGAACGTCCGTGCGGCGCTGCAAATGTGCTTGCATGGTGCGAAACGCTGCGGCTTCCAGTTCTAGTTTGGTTTGGGCGTCCATAGTCTTCGTTCCTTCATGTGCATCTGCATCTCATATGGCCCGACCGGCCAAGCCTTAGATAGGGGCGGATCGCCTAAATTTGTAGCGGTAAGCTGAGATTGGGCGCGATGTTCGTCGCAATTTGGTGCACAATAACCCTGATTGCCCAGAAGGGCTAGTTGCGGTTCTGGGTGAAACCCGTCATATGCTACCGCTAACATTTGATGGCCGAGGGACGGAAATGAAAAGAAGACTACGTAACGTAAAAATCGTGGCAACCTTGGGGCCAGCCTCCGACGACTACGAAATGATCCGCGCATTGTTCGAGGCCGGAGCTGATGTTTTCCGCCTGAACATGTCTCACGGCGAGCATAGCGAAATCCGCGTGCGCCACCAAATTATCCGCCAAATCGAAAAAGATGTTGGCCGCCCGATTTCAATTCTGGCTGACCTTCAAGGGCCAAAGCTGCGCGTTGGTGTGTTCGCCAATGGCGAGGAAGAGCTGGAAGTCGGCGCGCCGTTCCGTCTGGACCTTGATGAGGCCGAAGGCGATGTGAAGCGCGTGCAACTGCCACACAAAGAAATTTTCGCGGCACTAGAGGCAGGCTCTAGCCTGCTCGTGAACGACGGCAAAATTCGCCTGAAGGTGAAAGACTGCGGCAAAGATTTCGCCAATTGCGAAGTTGTTGTGGGTGGTACGATTTCCAACCGTAAGGGTGTGAACGTGCCGGACGTGTTGCTGCCGCTCGCAGCGCTGTCCGAGAAGGACCGCAAAGATTTGGAGTTTGTCTGCGAACTTGGCGTCGACTGGTTGGCGTTGTCCTTTGTGCAGCGCCCAGAGGATGTGAACGAGGCCCGCGAATTGGCGGCTGGACGTGCGGCAGTTTTATCGAAGATCGAAAAGCCTGCGGCCGTTGAAGCGTTCAACGAAATTTTGGCGGTGTCTGATGGCATCATGGTTGCCCGTGGCGACCTCGGTGTTGAATTGCCGGTGCATGCGGTGCCGCCAATCCAGAAGCGCCTGATCCGTCGCTGCCGTGCGGTGGCCAAGCCGGTCATCGTGGCAACGCAGATGCTGGAATCGATGATCGACAGCCCAATGCCAACCCGCGCGGAAGTCTCCGACGTGGCAACGGCCATCTATGAAGGCACTGACGCGATCATGTTGTCCGCTGAATCTGCGGCTGGCAGCTTCCCGATTGAGGCCGTGACCACGATGAACAACGTGGCAATCGAGGTCGAGAACGACGCGAACTACCAAGACATCATCGCTGCTCAACGTGGCGGCAAGAAAACCACCGTAGCTGATAGTATCGTTGTTGCGGCACGCGAAATCGCTGAGACAACCGACATTAAGGCGATCTGTTGCTTTACCCAATCGGGGACCACAGCCGCGCTGGTTTCGCGCGAACGTCCGCATGTTCCGATCATCGCGTTGACGCCACTTATCGGCACCGCTCGTCGTTTGGCGCTGAGCTGGGGCACGCACTGTGTGCAAACGTCTGCGGTTGACCGCTTTAAGGGCGCTGTTGTCGGCGCGGCCCGTGTGGCGCGTGAAGACGGTTTTGCAGAAGCCGTGGATCAGATCGTTGTAACCGCCGGTGTGCCGTTCAACCAAACAGGCACAACCAATATCCTTCGCGTAGCACCTTGCGACGAAAGGTTGATTTACAGCGTCGACCCAGAGTAAACCTCGGCTATCCTAGCTGTAGGAGGCCGATTTGGATTACGATCTAATACTTGTGCTGGGCATCGTGATTGGTGTTTTGACCATTCCCGCCATCCTTTCCGCGTTCCTTGATGGGAGCGCGCCTAGGGTGGCGACGATCGCAGCTGTTATCTCGGGCGGCATGATCGTCTATGCGGTGTATAACGCCCCGGGCGGTTATGAGGTTTCGGACCTGCCGAACGTGTTTACATCCGTCGTTGCGGGGTTTGTGCGCTAAAGCGGCCACAAGCTTAGTTACAAGGCTTGCATTACCTGCGCTTTACCAATACGAAGCGCGCTCAACCCGCGCGTCCGGCGAATGGCATGCCGAGTCGCGCGCAACACCACTCGATCTTTGAGGAGATGGAAATGCCGAAGATGAAGACGAAATCAGGCGCTAAGAAGCGCTTCAAGATGACGGCCTCTGGCCGCGTCAAAGCTGGTCAAGCAGGCAAACGCCACGGTATGATCAAGCGCTCTACCAAGTTTATCCGCACCGCCCGTGGCACAACGATCCTCTGCGCAGCAGATGAGAAAATCGTTAAAAAATACATGCCGTACGCGCGCTAAGGAGAATTTGATATGTCCAGAGTTACTTCCGGCGTCGTAACCCACGCCCGCCACAAGAAAATCATCAAAGCCGCTAAAGGCTACCAAGGTCGTCGCAAAAACACCTTCCGCGTTGCCAGCCAAGCGGTGGATAAAGCGAACCAATACGCGACCCGCGACCGTAAGAATCGCAAGCGCAACTTCCGCGCATTGTGGATCCAACGGATCAACGCTGGTTGCCGTGCAATCGACGAGGCGCTGACATACTCGCGCTTCATCAACGGCCTGTCCTTGGCCGGCATCGAAGTTGACCGTAAAGTTCTGGCCGATCTGGCTGTGAACGAGCCTGACGCATTTGCGGCAGTGGTCGAAAAAGCGAAAGCCGCATTGGCCGCTTAAGACATCTTATCTGCTTTGCAGGTTAGAATGCGCCGTCTCATTTGGTTGAGGCGGCGTTTTTCATTTGTGAAGGCCCGCCTCGGGGGAGATACCCATCGCGCGGCGCGTCACTTGAGATTGCCTTTGCGGCCCCATGGCCCTATTGGGGGGCATTAACGATTTTTAAGTAGGGCAATATGAACCTCACCCGTCTTGTTTATTACAGCCAACGAAACCCATCCAGAGATGTGGACGTTACTGCGCTTGTGGATGCTTGTGAGCGCAGCAATGAGATGCACAACCTGACCGGCCTGCTCCATACGCATGATGGGGTTTATGTTCAGGTGATTGAGGGCGGCCGTGTGGAAGTGTCAGAGCTATACGCCCGCATCGCCCGCGATCCCCGCCACGACAGGCTTATCTTGCTGTCCTTTGGCGACGCATATGAGCGTATGTTCCCCGACAGCGCTATGGCGCTCCATCAGGGTATGGACGAGGAGAGCCGCAAGGTATTTTTGCGCTACTTCGCGACGACAGATATCAACCCTGAAACGGTGAATGTCACAACCCTGCTGGATGCGCTTCAAGACCTGCCACTTGAGCAGCCGACCAAGCTGACCATCTCGATCTAAGACCTGCCGCGCAGGTGATTGAATGAAAAAGGCCCGATACGCATGTGCGTGTCGGGCCTTATCTGTCTTGAGGTTACTTCGTGCGCTGCGGCCTTTGGACTTGGCCGCGTTTCACTTTGAGGCGTTTGCTGGCGTCCTCCGCATCCCGAACCCGCCTGCGGAGGCGGGAGGCGCTATTTGCCATTCGTCGCTTGGCCCCGTCGCTCACCATGTAGCGTTCACGGGCTAGGTAGAACCCAATCGCGCCGCTCGCTGTCATGGCGAGGAGTAGAACGATGAGGTTTTGCATGACACGTTGCTCCTGATTTGGGGGCCGCGCGCGCCTTAGTGGTGGTCGCGAACGATCATAAACTCTACGCGGCGGTTCAGGTCTTCGTCAGAAGCCCCGCCTTGCGACAATGGGGAACGGGCACCAAAGCCAACAGCCTCGAAGCGTGACGCGTCGAGGCCAAGGGCGGCGACAGCAGCTACGATGTTGTCGGCGCGTTGCCAGCTAAGGGTCATGTTGACGGTGTCGTCACCGCTGGCGTCAGAGTGGCCGGTGACGTGGACAAGCGCGTCAGGGCAATCCGCAACCAAAGCTCCGAGTTTGCGAAGCTTCGGAGTGTCTTCCGGTGTCAACGTGGCGCTGCCAACGCGGAAGAAGATCGTCGCTTCCTTGGCGGTGTTCACAACTTCGTCGTAGCAGTTTGTGGCTGCGGCGACCGGCGTTGCATGTGTGTCATGCGCCGTGGTGTCGTGGCCTTCATCGGTAGTGGCAAGCGCCACCTGGGTTGCTGCGGTCTCAATAGGGGCTGATAGGGTTGCACTGGGCGCTGTTGGTGCCACTGGTGTTCCGATCAATGCTGCGTTGGTTGCGGCAAGTTCTTCGGTTTGGCGCGCGGTTTCTTTCTCGCGTTCTAGCAACAACTCCAAGGCCAGCAAAAGTGCCGCGTTTGGCGAAGTTTCAGCCGTTTGGACGACGGGCTCTGCGGGCGCGGTCGTAATCTTTTGTAGCCCGATGTAGGAGACGGCCCCAACGGCCACAAAGGCCAATGCTGCGATCAAGGCGGAGCGGCGAAACTCTGACTTACACTCGGTTTGTCGTGTGCCTTGTGGTGTTTTCAAATTGCTGTTGTTAAGGGTATTTGGTCTAGTGCTGTTAATCGGTGACATAATTACTCCCCCAAGAGGTCTCTACCGGTAAAATACTGCGGTCGTTGTCGACCCTGCTCTTTCTAAGTTTACTTTAATGCCAAGGCTGGATGCAGTTTCTCGGATCAGGGCTTCGTTTTTCGCAAGTGAAATATCGGAGCCTTCGTCGTCCATTGAGAGGGTAAGTCCCAATTCAACAACGCTGTGCTGAAGCACTGTTTTGAAACGGTGCGTATAGAGAATGTCCTGCATAGTTCCCCTCGGTTCGCCAACTGGCAGGTGGCGTGGTTGTAGGCATACACACTTTATCTGGTGGTTTGAACCGTTTTGCGGCCTGAATGTTGCAAAAATCGAACATTTGGCAAGTTTGAGTCCTTCTGGCAACAATTTGATGAGGCCGCGCCCTGCTTGCAATCAGTCCACGTGGAAGTTAGCAGGGCAGTAACACCAAATCGGGGGCCGTCATGGACGATCTGAAAGCCAAATATTTAAGCCAAATTGCCGACGCGGCAGATGAAGCCACTTTGGAGGACCTGCGGGTCTCATCCTTGGGCAAAAAGGGCGAGATCAGCCTGCGCATGCGCGAGCTGGGCAAGATGACCCCTGAGGAGCGCCAAGTCGCGGGCCCTGCGTTGAATGCGCTGAAAGATGAAGTGAATTCCGCGCTGGTTGCCAAGAAAGCCGCGTTGGCCGATGCGGCACTGGATGCCCGCCTACGCACCGAGTGGCTGGACGTAACCTTGCCGGGCCGTAACCGCCCCGCTGGCACCATTCACCCGATCAGTCAGGTGATGGAGGAAGTGTCCGCAATCTTCGCCAATCTGGGCTTTGGCGTCGCCGAAGGCCCGCAGGTTGAGGATGACTGGCACAACTTCGACGCGCTTAACATCCCAAGCCACCACCCCGCGCGTGGTGAAATGGACACCTTCTACATGAACCGCGCCGAAGGGGATGACCGCCCGCCCCACGTGCTGCGGACCCATACGTCACCGGTACAAATCCGCTCCATGAAGGAGCAGGGTGCCCCGATCCGCATCATCTGTCCGGGTCGTGTGTACCGCGCTGACTACGACCAAACCCACACGCCGATGTTCCACCAGATCGAGGGCCTTGCCATCGACAAGGACATCTCGATGGCGAACCTCAAGTGGGTGTTGGAGGAATTCTTCAAGGCATTCTTCGAGATCGAAGGCATCCAGACCCGCTTCCGCGCGTCACACTTCCCGTTCACGGAACCATCAGCCGAGGTGGATATCCAGTGCACATGGAAGGGCGGCCAGCTGAAGATTGGTGAGGGCGACGATTGGATGGAAGTGCTTGGCTCCGGCATGGTGCACCCGAAGGTGCTGACGGCGGCGGGCATCGACCCCAACGAGTACCAAGGCTTCGCCTTCGGCATCGGGATCGACCGCCTTGCGATGTTGAAATACGGCATCCCCGACCTGCGTGCGTTCTTCGACAGCGACCTGCGTTGGCTGCGCCACTACGGCTTCGCCTCGCTGGATCAACCGAACCTGACGGGCGGACTTAGCCGCTAACAATGCTGCTGCACGTTTGGGATTGGTCGATACTTTTTGGCTCGGTTCCGCCATCGTTGGCGCTGCTGTATTTCTGCGTGAGGATCACGCGCGATTACGGCCTGCGTCGGCGATTGTTTGACGCGACCGCAGACCTGCCCCCAGATGAGCTTCATGCGCAATTTCGGCGCGCCATGTGGATAGTTGGCCTCTACGCGGCGAAGCCCGTTTGGCCGGTGCTGCCGCAGCGTGTTGCCGAAAATGCATTGGTGCTTGCCACTGTTTTGCGCGAACACATTCACCACCATGCGGGCGCGCCATTGCCGTCCAGCTACTTGTCGCAGCGTCGGCTTTTGATCCGAGAGGCGAAGGCTTACGCACGGTTGCACGCCTCGCCTAAGTAAACCCCAGCTGGTCGGCGATTTCGCAAGCAACGTCGTATAGTTCGAACTCCTCGGCCCAATGTGCGCGCAGGGAGGTTTCGGCCTGCGTGCTCAAGGACGGCAATGGAGCGGGTGCTGTATGGGTTTTGGGCTTGGGTGGCATGTCGTAGTTCTCCAGCCCAAGCTTTTGCATGATGGCGGGGAGATGGGCGTCCAAATCGGCCAGATCCACACAGACGGCGATGTTTTCTCGTTCCGCCATGAGCGGGCCGATGCCGCCTAGGTAGTGGCGAAGGTCCATCTTGAGATGCTGGATGGCGGAGAAGGCGAATAAGGCCGCGGATTTCTCTCGCTCGTGCTTTGACCCCAGAGCCAAGGCCAACTCCTCTGCCGTTTCAAACCACAAGAAGGCGACGGCTTCCTCGGCGCTCCACGGCGACTGATAGGTCGGCCTGCCTTGGCGTTGCCGCGAGTAGAATGCGGATGTGAAGCGAGTGAGTGGATCGCGGACCACAAAGGCCAGTTGGCGATCGTTGCCAAAGCGCTTGGCCGAGCCTTTTAACGTGCCCCCATGCCCAAGCAGATGCAGCGGGCGGGTCCAGCGATCTTCGTTGTACTTAAGGATAGAGCGCATGTAGCTGCCACCGGTTTTACCGATGTGCAGCATACATGTTGGAGGGATGTTCGAGTGACAGAGGGTCATCAGCTACGCCCTTGGAGAAACGAAATGCTGAAACATTACACCGAAATTAGTTTCTAGCGCCTTAGCGCAGGAAGCCGCCTGGGCCACAGGCAAAGTTCAGTAGTGCTGGGCAACCAATATTGCCAAGATCAATTGAGCTTTGGTTTACCCGAAGCGGGGAGTCGTTGAACGAGATGATAGCCACCCCGAACGCAATCGACAGGGCAATAAGCGAGGGCTTGAACGCCGAGGCCAATATGTCGAACAAAAATTGCATACCATGCACCTTAGTACTTTAGAATCACGTTGATGCCCCACTTGTGCCCTATTTGGACCCAAAATGTGGCGAGATTGTGGCTTATAGCTCCAATCCTTCATGTTTGCTGGTGGTTCGAAAGGTGAGGCGGCACTTTCACTTGCCTTATTGATGGGGTAGCAGGGGACAACTGGGGGCAATTGTCCCTACTTACAGATTTAGACGAAGGCGCGCGGCATGAAATTCACTCTCTCTTGGCTCAAGGATCACCTAGAAACCGAAGCCAGCCTTGACGATATCCTTTATGCTTTGACGGACCTCGGCCTAGAGGTCGAAGGTGTCGAGAACCCATCCGAGCGCCTGTCCGCCTTTACCATCGGCCACGTTAAGTCCGCCGAGAAGCACCCTGACGCCGACAAGCTGCGGGTGTGTCAGGTCGAAACCGACGAGGGCGAGATGCAGATCATTTGCGGCGCGCCTAACGCCCGCGAGGGGATCACCGTCGTCGTCGCCAAGCCTGGCGTTTATGTGCCGGGCATCGACACCACCATTGGCGTCGGCAAAATCCGCGGCATCGAGAGCTACGGCATGATGTGCTCGGAGCGCGAGATGGAGCTGTCCGAAGAACATGACGGTATCATCGAGCTAGACAGCGGCGACGTGGGCCAAAAGTTCACCGACTGGCTGGCGGCGAACGACCCGTCCAAAGTCGACACCGTGATCGAGATCGCCATTACGCCGAACCGCCCAGACGCGTTGGGCGTGCGCGGCATCGCACGTGATTTGGCGGCGCGCGGGCTTGGCACCCTAAAGGCCCGCGACGTGGAGCCGGTAAACGCCAGCTTCCCCTGCCCGATCAGCGTGAGCATTGAAGACACTGAGGCGTGCCCCGTCTTCTATGGTCGCGTGATCAGGGGCGTGAAAAACGGCCCGTCGCCTGCTTGGTTGCAGGACGCGTTGAAGGCTGTTGGCCTGCGCCCGATCTCTGCTTTGGTCGATATTACCAACTTCTTTACCTATGACCGCAACCGTCCGCTGCACGTCTTTGACGCCAGCAAGGTTAAGGGCGGAGCGCTGAAGGTGCATCTGTCCAAAGGCGGCGAAAGCTTCGCGGCGTTGGACGACAAGGAATACACTCTGCAAGAGGGCATGACCGTGATCTCTGACGCGGGCGGCATCGAGAGCCTTGGCGGCATCATGGGGGGCTTGCACTCCAGCTGCAGCGAGGAAACGACCGACGTGTTCTTGGAGGCGGCGTTCTTTGATCCAATCCGCACCGCGCACACGGGCCGTAAGCTGAAGATCAACTCCGACGCACGCTACCGCTTTGAGCGGGGCATCGATCCTGCGTGGACACCGGACGGCATCGAGCACGCAACGCGCATGATTATCGATCTTTGTGGCGGCGAGGCCTCCGAGGTTGTCATGGCTGGCGCACTTCCGGATCATTCGCGGGCCTATAAGCTGGACACGGATCGCGTGCAGTCGCTGGTCGGCATGGAAATCCCAGCCGCCACTCAAGTCGCATCGCTGGAGGCTTTGGGCTTCGTGATGGACGGTGACATGGCGCAAGTGCCGTCTTGGCGCCCCGACGTGCAGGGCGAGGCCGATCTGGTCGAAGAGGTCGCCCGCATCGCCTCGTTGACCAAGCTGGAAGGCCGCCCGTTGCCGCGTATTGAGGCCGGCCTGCCAAAGCCGATCCTGACGCCGATGCAAAAACGCGAGCAAGTCGCTCGACGCACGATTGCAGCACTTGGTTATAATGAATGCGTTCATTACTCCTTCATCGACGCCAAGTCGGCGGCGCTGTTTGGCGGCGGCACGGATGCGACGAAACTGGAGAACCCGATCAGCTCCGAGATGTCGCACATGCGTCCCGCGTTGCTGCCGGGCTTGCTGCAAGCCGCCGCGCGCAACCAAGCGCGCGGTTTCAACGATATGTCTTTGTTCGAAGTTGGCCCTGCCTTCCACGGCGGCGAGCCGACCGAGCAGCACTTGTTGGCCAGCGGTCTGTTGATTGGCCACACCGGCCCTAAGGATGTGCACGGCGCACGGCGCGTGGTGGATGTGTATGACGTGAAGGCGGATGCCGAGGCGGCACTGGCCGCAATGGGTGCCCCTGCGAAGGTGCAAGTCCTGCGCGGTGCGGATGACACTTGGCACCCTGGCCGTCACGGCAAAATCTGCCTTGGCCCGAAAAAGGTGCTGGGCGTGTTCGGTGAAATCCACCCGAAGATCCTCGCGGCGTATGATATTAAAGGCCCCGCGATGGCGTTTACACTTTGGCCGTCCGAAATTCCGTTCCCGAAATCGAAATCGGCGACCCGTGCGGCACTGACCTTGCAAGACCTGCAAGCGGTGGAGCGTGACTTTGCTTTCGTGGTCGACACTGGGGTTGAGGCCCTGACATTGATCAATGCCGCCGCTGGTGCCGATAAGGCCCTGATCGACGGTGTGCGGGTGTTTGATGAATTCATCGGCGGCTCGCTAGGCGAGGGCAAGAAGTCCTTGGCCATCACGGTCCGTTTGCAGCCTACCGAGAAAACCTTGAAGGACGAAGACATCGAGGCGGTCAGCGCCAAGATCGTCGAGAAGGTCTCCAAGGCGACCGGTGGCACATTACGCGGCTAATCTTTGATCCTGCGCCTGATTGGGCGCGGGATTTATGCCACATCTTAAAATTGTCGTTAAATTGCTCAGACTTAGCCATGTTTCAGTGGTGAATTCGCCTTGATCAGACGTCCTCGGAGGGGAGTGCGTCGATTCTACGAAGCAGTAAGGATTTAGTAATGGTAACTACAGTTTTAGGTACGTCCGGCGACGATGATATTAGTATTCCGCTCCTCTACCCGGGGGTTGATAGCGAATACACAATTATCGCCGATAAAGGGAACGATCGGGTCGTAGGCGGCGATGGTGATGACTTCATCAACGGCGGCAAAGGCGAAGATATTCTGCTCGGTGGCGCTGGTAATGACACCATCGTTGCGGGCAAACACGACGACTTCGTCGATGGCGGCGCAGGGAATGATGACATTTCCGGCGGGCTTGGTGGCGATACGCTTTATGGCGGCAAAGGGGCTGACATCATCGAAGGTGGTGATGGTGATGACTTCATCTACGGCGTAAAGGGCAACAACACCCTGAGCGGCGGCGCAGGCAGCGACACCATCGACACGGGCCTGCACGGCTCGGTGGCGAACGGTGGCAACGGTGAAGACCACATCTTGGCGAACACCACCAAAGGTGGCTGGCACACTTTGACCGGTGGCGCAGATGCCGACACGTTCGAATTCTACGGGATGGGCGCTAAGAAGCGCTCCTTGGTGACAGTGACCGACTTTGAGTTGGGTCTTGATGACTTCATCATCGCAGGTCAATCCGACGAGGATTTCATGGCTGACTTCTTGGCGGGCGCGGCAGATGCCACCTTGACCCAAGACGGCTCCGACTTGGTTTTGCGGTTGGACAAGGGTTTGACCCTGACGTTTGATGACACCGATTTGAGTGAGTTCACAGCGCACTATAGTGACCCGCTGATCGGTTAATTCCGCATCAACTTAGACGACTTGCGCCCGCCCTCTTTTTTAGAGGGCGGGTGTTTTTGTTGCATTGATGGTGCCATCGACGGGGCCGTGATTGACATCGGCTTCTATGACACGCTGACCCTTAAAGGTATCGATAGCCGCGGTTTCTTGAGCTTCTATATAAGCGAAGTCATCTTTGTCGGTTAAATGCACTTGCCTTCAGCGTTGTAAGTGTCAGGCTTGGGCTCAATTAGGGATCAACCAGAGAAAGACGCAAGATCATGACGCTGAAGGTATATTTGTCGGGTGAAATTCACACGGATTGGCGCGAGCAGATCGTTGAGGCCTCGAAGGGGCTGGACGTGAGCTTCAACGCGCCGGTGACAGACCACGGCGCGTCGGATGATTGCGGTGTCAATATCCTTGGGGCCGAAGATCAAAAGTATTGGCATGACCATAAGGGCGCGATGGTGAACGCCATTCGTACCCGCAAGGGAATCCAAGACGCCGACGTGGTGGTTGTCAGATTTGGCGACAAGTACAAGCAATGGAACGCAGCCTTCGACGCGGGATTTGCGGCGGCCTTGGGCAAGTCCTTGATTGTCGTGCACGGGGCGGATCACCAACATGCCCTCAAAGAGGTGGATGCGGCGGCCTTGGCCGTGACCGAAGACCCTTTGAAGGTGGCGGAGATCTTGCGCTATGTGCTGACGGGGCAATTGCCCGGTTGAGCTACTGATACGCCCAATGCCGTGCGGCCCAAAGATGGGCGCACGGGTGGGGATTTCCTCGGTAGATAGGTAGCAAAGTGGCGGCGCCGCCGTGGTGGTCGCGCTGGACGGGGCTTTAATCCCGCATCTTTCAAGGGTGATGGCCCTTGATATTCACCGGTGATCAAGATGACCCGTTGCGGGGTCCAAGTGACCGAATGCTGTCTAGACAATGCAGCTTTTACAGGTGCTTGGGTTTCGCCGATCTTAACCATACGTGCGCAACGGTTTCCTGCGAATATTGCACATTCTGAGCGTAAGTATCTGCGTTTCCCCTTTAAGTCTCCGGAAACAATACACTAAAAAGCCAGTGATTTGATGCAAATCAATGCTATTAACCGTTGCAGGCGCAAACAAAAAAACAATAGCGCCAGTTACAACAAAAGGGACGAATGGAACGATGCTAAACGAATTCAAAGACTTTATCGCCAAGGGCAATGTCATGGACATGGCTGTTGGTATCATCATCGGTGCGGCTTTCACGGCAATCGTGGGCTCACTGGTAGCTGACTTGATCAACCCGCTGATCGGTATCTTCATGGGCGGCGTAGACTTCGGCGGCTTGTCCGCAAAAGTGGGCGATGCTGAATTTACCTACGGTAACTTCATCATGGCGATCATCAACTTCCTGATCATCGCGTTTGTTGTGTTCATGCTGGTTCGCACCGTGAACGGCATGAAAAAAGAAGAAGAAGCTGCTCCGGAAGCGCCAGCTGGCCCAACGCAAGAAGAGCTGTTGGCAGACATCTTGGCTGCTTTGAAGAAGTAAGTCTTTTACGCCACGCGTAAGACAGGCCCGCCGGTTGATCCGGCGGGCCTTTTTCGTTGCTACGCCTTCAATGCCAGCTGGGGCGATAGCACATCGATGCCAAGCGCCTTGCCAACTGCATAGTAGGTCAGCTGCCCCGCGTGGACGTTCAACCCGTTCAGCAAATGCGGGTCGTCCTCGCAGGCCTGCCTCCAGCCTTTGTCGGCCAATGCCAGCATGAAGGGCATCGTCGCGTTGCCCAAGGCGATGGTGGATGTTCGCGCCACCGCACCAGGCATGTTGGCCACGCAATAGTGCATCACGCCGTCAACCTCATAGACAGGATCGGCGTGGGTGGTGGCCTTTGATGTCTCGAAGCAACCACCTTGGTCAATCGCCACATCCACCAGCGCCGCACCGGGCTTCATTGTCGAGAGTTGAGCGCGGGTGATCAGCTTGGGGGCCTCCGCGCCCGGGATCAACACGGCGCCTACGACCATATCGGCCTCCATCGCCAGCTCCGCAATGTTACCAGCGGAGGCATATTGCGTTTTGAACACGCCGCCAAAGACGTCATCCAGATACCGCATGCGCGGAAGGGAGCGGTCCAACACGGTCACATCTGCGCCCATGCCCGCCGCGATTTTGGCGGCATGTGTGCCAACTACGCCGCCGCCGATGACCATGACACGCGCAGGGCCAACACCCGGAACGCCGCCCATAAGGACGCCGCGACCGCCATTGGCCTTTTGTAAGGTCCAAGCCCCAACTTGCGGCGCAAGACGGCCTGCAACTTCGGACATCGGGGCCAGCAAGGGCAAGCCACCGTTCGCATCGGTTACGGTCTCGTAGGCAATCGCGGTGCATCCGGAGGCGAGCAAGTCCTTGGTCTGCTCGGGATCCGGCGCAAGGTGCAGGTAGGTGAACAGCAACTGCCCCTCGCGCAGCATCTTGCGCTCAACGGCTTGGGGCTCTTTGACCTTCACGATCATGTCGGCCTTGGCGAAGACATCTGTGGCAGTGGCGGCGATCTGCGCGCCTGCATCGATGTATGTGGCATCCTCAAAACCCGCGCCCAATCCCGCGCCGGTTTCGATCAGGACGCTATGGCCGTGATTGACGGCCTCATGTGCCGCGTTTGGCGTCATGCCGACGCGAAATTCTTGGGGTTTGATTTCCTTTGGGCAGCCGATGATCATGGCAGGGTCCTCCTCTTTACCTGCAATGATGCTAGCCTGGCTTTAATGGTAGGTTTTCGCAATTTGTCCCTTGTTGAGTACCATTTGAACACGGTTTGTGCTAATATCTACGGACTAATGAAAGGATTCTTCGGAATGGCTCCATATGACGACACAGATGCACGCATTTTGAGGGTGCTGCAGAAATCCGGACGCATGTCGAATGCCGACCTGTCGGAGAAGGTCAACCTATCCGCCTCGGCTTGTCATCGCCGTGTTCAACGTCTCGAGAGTGAAGGCATTATTCGCGATTATGTGGCGATGCTTGACCCACGCAAAGTGGGCCGTCCGACGACCGTTTTTGTGGAGATCACGCTGAGCGGGCAAGCGGATGAGGTGTTGGAGGCCTTCGAGAAAGAGGTCGCCAAAGTCCCCGAGGTTTTGGAATGCCACTTGATGGCGGGGGCTGCGGACTACCTATTGAAGGTCGTGGCGGAAGACACCGAAGGCTTTGCCGCGATCCACCGCCGCTCGCTGGCCCGACTTCCCGGAGTGGCGCAAATGCAATCCAGCTTCGCGCTGCGCACCGTGTTCAAAACAACATCGCTGCCCGTTTAGGATGCATGTCCAAATAGATGGCTCCAACGTCATGTATTGGGGCGGGGAGCCGCCCACGCTTGATCCCGTGATCGGCGCTATTGAGGTGTTAATGGAACGGGGAATCGTTCCGCATGTGGTGTTCGACGCCAATGTTGGTCATGTCGTTTTCAAAGGGTCAAAGCGTGCTGACGAGCTGGCGCAGATGTTGAAAATACCCGCCGCGCAGGTCTCCATTGTGGACAAAGGCTCGCAAGCAGATCGCCACCTTTTGAGCGCCGCACGCGCGGAAGGCGGGCAGGTCGTGTCAAACGATCTGTTTCGTGACTGGGCGAAAACCTTTCCAGAAGTGCGCCGGAAGGGGCACCTGATCCACGGGGGTTACCACAAGGGCAAGCTTTGGCTCGACTTTGATGGATCACGGCCGCGCGCAGCGAAGACCCGTCGCCGCAAGAGCCGTTAACCCAACAGGTATTGCATGACGAACAACACAACCGCGCCAGCCAACATCGCAGTGACGATGCGCTTGAAGAAGTAGCCGACGAGGATGGTCGTCGCGGCGGCGGCCAGCCTTGCGGGGTCGGGGTTGCCGTCTGTCGCGGCGGGAAACACAACCAAGGGCGCGACCAGACCGGGAAGGACAGCGACCGAGGTATACCGCAAGTGGCGCAGCACCCATGGCGGCATTTCGCGCGACCCGATCAGACCGATGAAGGAAAATCGGATGATGAAGGTGCCAATGCCGATAAAGGCGATGATCCACCAGATATTCTCTACCGAATAGTTCATGTCATGCGCCTTTCAACCTCTGCACCGACCATCATCGCCACCACCGCCGCGATGAGTAGGCCTAGGTTCAACGGCACAAAGCCAAGCGCCAAGGCCAAGACCACGGATGTGATCGCCGCCGCCATATGGGCCAGGGTGCGCAGCGCGGGCGCGACCATCGCGAGGAAGGCAATCGGCATGGCAAAATCCAAGCTGTACTCAGGCGGGATTTGCCCGCCAAGGGCCGCGCCAACCCATGTGCTGCCGATCCAAAAGGTCACGATAGGGATTGAGCTGCCAATGAAGAATGCCGTTCGTTGCGCCGTCGTCTGCGTGGGGAGGGTTTCATCGTCCATAGTCATGAGGTTCGCGGTTTGGTCAAAGATCATGTAGCTGATCAGGACCCGCCGCCATAAGGCCTGATCCCCCAGCAGGGGGGCCAGAGCCGCTGAATACATCGCCATGCGCAAGTTCACCGCCAAAGCGGAGGCGATCACGACCAACGTTGGCGCGTTCTCAATCATGAATTGCAGGGCGGTGAATTGGGCCGCCCCAGCAATGACGACCAATGAGAACCCCATAACCTGAGTAAGGGGCATCCCCGCCTCCGTGGCCGCGACACCAAATAGCGTGGCGAAAGGCATCACCACGAATATGAAGGGTATGCTGGCGCGAACCCCGCGCCATAGGGCGGTTTTGGTGGTGGAAGGAGACATGCTCTGCCTTTAAGGTTGGGTCCTGAACAGTGCTAAAGCGCCTTGGGAGCGGGTTCAAATGGCAAATAGTGATATGTCGGATCAGGAATGGCTCTTGGCGCCCGATCCTGACCGCGTGGGCTTAACCCGCAGCGTGACTGGCACCGACCATGAGGGGCGCAAAACCGCGCTGCGCGTGGTCGAGGAGCGCCCGCTGACGATCTATCTGAATGCCCGAGAAATTGTCACCGCGATGACCATTGGCGACTACCCCGAATATCTGGCGCTTGGCTTCTTGCGCAATCAAGGGATGGTCAACACGCAAGATGAAATCACCGGCATCGACTACGATGAGGAAACAGCGACCGCCGTGGTGCGCACCGCCGTGGTGACCGATCACGAGGAAAAGCTGGCCAAGAAGACCCGCACTTCGGGATGCGCAGTGGGAACTGTTTTTGGCGACATGATGGAAGGGCTGGAGGGCGTGACCCTGCCCGACGCCCGCCTGCGCACATCCGATTTATACGCGTTGGCCAAGGCGATTAACACGGCCCCGTCGCTGTACCTAAGTGCGGGGGCCATTCACGGGACGGTGCTATGTGAAGGTCGCCGCCCACTGGTGTATATGGAAGATGTGGGCCGTCATAACGCGGTCGACAAGGTCAGCGGCTGGATGGCGCTTGAGGGGGCCACGGCCGCCGATAAGGTGCTCTACACCACGGGGCGGCTAACATCCGAGATGGTGATCAAGACGGCGCTGATGGGCATTCCGGTGTTGGTGTCGCGATCCGGCTTTACGGCGTGGGGCGTGGAGATCGCGCAGCAGGTGGGGCTGACGCTGATTGGCCGCATGCGCGGGCAGCGGTTCATGTGCCTGTCCGGCGCGGAGCGCTTGATCTGGGACGCGGACCCTTTGAGCATAACAGACGAGCCGAGGAAGTCGGGCCGGAAGGGTGGCGCATGAGTGCTGAAATCAACGTCACGTTCCGCACAACCCAAGCGGAGATGCAGCGCGCCATGTTGCAGGCGGGGGGGCAGTTGCAGCGCCGCCGCCCGAAAGGACCGTTTGTTCTATTCGTAATTGCGCTTTGCGTGATCATGATCTTGGGTCTGTATGTCATCGACAATTGGCTCAACTTTGATACGCAGCTGTCACATTTGATCGCTTTCTTAATCGGGATGGTTTCCGTGTTTGGAATTGTCGTCGTGAACGCGCGTTTGATGCTGCGCGAGACAGCAGCCCGCAGCATGGAGCAAGACGCCGCACGTGGTGACGTAGAGGTTTGCTTTGATGCGAGCGGCGTGCGGTTTGAAAACAACCTAGGAAACTCGTTCAACAAGTGGACAGCCATTTCCGAGGTCATGTCGTTATCTGACGCAACAGCTTTGCGGATGGGGGCCATCATTCACCCCATTCCAGACGCAGCACTGCCTATGGCTCCCGACGCGTTTCGCGAACAGCTTCAAGCTTGGAAAGATGCAGCATGAAACAACCCGCAGGCATCATTCTGGCAGGTGGTCAATCGCGGCGCATGGGGGGCGGCGACAAGGGGTTGCTGAGCTTGGGCGGGCGAACCTTGCTGGCCCGCGTTATAGACCGGCTGGAGCCGCAGGTGGCGGAGGTGGGTTTGAACGCCAACGGCGATCTGGCGCGGTTTGACCGCATTGGACTGCCGATCGTCGCCGACAGCATTGCGGAATATCCCGGCCCATTGGCAGGCGTCTTGGCTGGCATGGATTGGGCCGCGTCCCGCGGACACAGCCACATCGTAACGGCAGCGGCAGACACGCCGTTCTTCCCCTGCGATTTGGTGCCTCAATTGATGATGGCAGCAGAGAATGCGCCGAACTCCCCGATTGTCTTAGCCGCCACACCAGACCCTAAACGAGGCATGTCGCGCCACCCCACCTTTGGGCTATGGCCGGTGGATTTGCGCGACGACCTGCGTGCGGCACTCACGGACGGTGTGCGCAAAGTGGTGGCTTGGACGGATAAGCATGGTGCCGCAACGGCCGAGTTTCCCGCCACGCCGTTCGATCCGTTTTTTAATGTGAACACGCCCGAGGACATGGCGCGTGCGGAAGGTTTGTTATGAACGTATTTGGCGTCACGGGGTGGAAGAACTCCGGCAAGACGGGATTGATGGAGCGCCTCGTGGCCGAGATCACCGCGCGGGGATTCACGGTCTCGACGCTGAAACATGCGCATCATTCGTTTGACGTGGATCACGCGGGCAAGGACAGCTACCGCCACCGCGAGGCGGGGGCGTCGCAGGTGATCCTGTCCTCGCGAAACCGATGGGCGTTGATGACCGAGCTGCGCGGCGGGGATGAGCCGGCATTGGGCGAACTGCTGAGCAAGCTAGACCCCGTCGATTTGGTGCTGGTGGAAGGCTACAAGCGCGAAGGTCACGACAAGATCGAGGCTCACCGCGCGGAGACCGGCGAGCCGTTGATTGCGCCGAACGACCCGACCATTATCGCGGTGGCCTCAGACAGCGCGCCGGATGCAGCCGTGCCGGTGATGGACTTGAACGATACCAAAGCCATCGCCGATTTGATCCTTGCGCGCGTCGGGTTGTGAGGATCGTATGACCGCCCCAGACCTGCCCCCAGATCTACCCCGCCCACCCAAACTGCGCGACGATTGCTTTGCGCTTCCTGCGGGGGTCGATTGGACCCCCGTTGACGACGCGCTTGCTAGGCTGAACGCGGCGGTGACGCGGGTTGTGGGGGTTGAAGAGGTCTCGCACGCGCAATCCGCGGGTCGGGTGCTCGCGGCCAATGTGGTTGCGCGCCGCTCTAACCCGCCAGCGCCGAACTCCGCCGTGGATGGCTACGGCTTTGCACATGCCAGCACAAAGGATGGCGATCAGGTTTTGCCGCTTGTGGACGGGCGTGCGGCAGCCGGAGGTGCCTATGACGGCGCGGTGGCCCATGGCGAAGCGATACGCATTCTGACGGGCGCCGTGTTGCCGCAAGGCGTGGACACTGTGGTGCTGGAGGAAGACTGCACCGTGACCACGACCCATGTGGCGTTTCGCGGGCCAATACGCCCCTACGCCAACACCCGCAAGGCGGGCGAAGATGTTGAGCAAGGCGCGGAGGTTTTCGCAGGCGGCCATCTGCTTGGCCCGCAAGACGCAGGCCTGCTTGCTGCCCTTGGGGTGGATCGGCTGGATGTGTTCAAGCGCCTCAAGGTTGGCGTTTTGTCGACTGGGGACGAGTTGGTGGACCCTGCCATGCAGGCCGCTTCTGACCGGACTTATGACGCGAACCGGCCGATGCTTTTGCAACTGGCGCAGGGCTGGGGCTTTGAGGCGGTGGACCTTGGCCACGCCGCAGACGACCGCGACGCCTTACGCGCCAGATTGGACGAGGCAGCGGCGCGGTGCGACGTGATCCTGACCTCGGGCGGGGCGTCGGCGGGGGATGAGGACCACGTGTCCGCCTTGCTGCGCGAGCACGGGAACTTGCAGGCTTGGCGGATCGCCCTCAAGCCGGGCCGCCCGCTGGCCTTGGCGTTGTGGCAAGGCGTTCCGGTATTTGGTCTTCCGGGCAATCCGGTGGCGGCATTGATCTGCGCGCTGATCTTCGCGCGCCCCGCCTGTTTGAAAATGGCAGGGGCGGCATGGTCGCGCCCCCAAGGCTTCATGGTTGCGGCGGCGTTTGCCAAGCGCAAAAAGCCGGGACGGCGCGAGTACCTGCGTGCACGTATGGGGGCGGACGGGGTGGAGGTCTTTGCCTCCGAAGGATCGGGTCGCATATCGGGGCTAAGCTGGGCCGACGGCTTGGTTGAGTTGCCAGACGGCGCGGTGGATATCCATCGGGGCGACATGGTTCGCTACATCCCGTATGCAAGCTTCGGGATGTGATGCAGATTATCGCCGGATTTGAGAATGCTCAACGCGAGCAAGTCGCGGCTCTGTTTTGGGCTGCGTTTTCTGGCAAGCTGACGTCTGTTTTGGGGCCGGAGCCGAAGGCGCTCAAGTTCATTTCTAATGTTCTACAACCCAGATTTGCGCTTTGCGCAGTTGAGAACGATCAACTGTTGGGCGTTGCCGGCTTCAAGACCCCTGAAGGCGGTTTGGTCGGTGGCGAGCTGTCCGACCTGACGCCGATCTATGGCGGCTTTGGCGGTCTTTGGCGCGGGTTGATTTTGGACAAGCTAGAGCGCGAGATCGTTGAGGGGCAATTGCTGATGGACGGCATCTTTGTGGCCGAGGCCGCGCGTGGCAAAGGGGTCGGGACTGCGTTGCTGGAGGCCATAACGCGTATCGCGGTGGAAGACGGCTACTCCGAGATCAGGCTGGACGTGATCGACAGAAATCCGCGTGCCCGCGCGCTATACAAACGGCGCGGGTTTGAGCCTTGTGGGGACGTCGACACATGGCCACTACATCGCGTGTTCGGGTTTCGCAAAGCAACGACCATGCGCCGAAAGGTAGCGCCCAAGACCTAACCGACTATTGGCGCGGTCGGGGGTAAATCCCTCTCAGGTTCAACACATCGTCTTAGTCGAAGGTTCCGGTCACGCGGCCAAGCAGCATGAAGCACCGCGCGGTACGGGTGTCCGCCAGCTTGGTGATTTCTTCGTCGCTGGCGACGGGTGCGAAATTGGCGAAGGTTTTGTCGAACTGGCGCAAGAAATGGTGCACCGCATCGCGGAACACCGCGTCGGAGCGCATCCGGCCGGAGGCCAGCGCCAAGGAGGACCGATCATGCACCGCGCCGATGCCCGCCACCGCTGGGCCGCGCTCGCCCGTCGCAAACATCCGCCACAACTCGGGGCGGGACCGGTCGGGGGTCAGATCGTCCATGTAGATGCCGTCTTGGCTGAGTAATGTCAGAACATCTTGCGAGGAACGCACCAGTTTGGAGCTTTCGTGATCCGCCAAAGCGCGGCGTAATTGACGGAAGCCTTCGACGTCGTTCTCATCTTCGGGGAAATTAAGCGCGCCGATGAAATCGGTAACCGACAGGGGGGCTGCGGTATTTGGTGGTGGCGTGCCCAAGGCCAAGGCGGGCTGGCTGTCCGTCGTCACGCCGGGCTTGACCAACGCAGGGTGAGAGGCCGTTTGCTCCACCGCTGAGGGGCGGGATGTGGCGAATGTCGCCACGGCGTTTTGGGTTTGCTTCGTGGCCGTCGCGATCTCGTCCAGCTTGCGCTCTACGGCGGGTTTGACGCCCATACCCGAGGTTTGTGCCTGCGAGACATACGCCTGGCGCATGGCGTCGATGGCGGATTGCAGTCGTGCGGCCTCCTCGCGCATGACGCGGGCGGTTTTGATTACTGTGGCACCAATCCAGATCAACGCGATGGGCAGGAGTATTGCCAACATCGCGACAAGGAAAGTCCCTTGGCTGGTTTCCTCGGCTGGGGCCATAAACATGAAGTAGATGCCCACCAACACCAGCCACATGGCAGACAGGCCAACGGCAATCATATCCGCCGCCGCAAACCCGCGTTTGGGGCGTGCGTAGACACCCAGTTCCATGGGTTTTTCTGTGATGATCTCTGGTTCTTGGTCTGGCATGTTGGTGCTGTCCGTGCCGTAGCTTTTATGCGTAGATGATTTCCAGAATCTCGTAGTCCTTGGTGCCGCCGGGAGTTTTCACCTCGACGCTGTCACCCTCTTCCTTGCCGATCAATGCCCGCGCCAAAGGTGAGGCGATGTTGAGCAGGCCATTGTGGATGTCGGCCTCTTGCTCGCCCACGATTTGGTAGGATTTCTCCTCCTCGGTGTCTTCGTCCACCAGCTTCACGGTCGCGCCAAATTTAATGGTCCCCGACAGCGTTTTGGGGTCGATGACCTGAGCGAGGCTGATCATGCCTTCCAGCTCTTTGATGCGGCCCTCGATAAAGGACTGCTTCTCCTTGGCGGAGTGGTACTCGGCGTTCTCGGACAGGTCACCGTGCTCGCGGGCTTCGGCGATGGCCTGAATAATTGCAGGGCGTTCCACCACCTTGAGGTTTTTCAGCTCTTCGTCGAGCGCCTTGAACCCCTTTGGGGTCATTGGGATCTTTTCCATACTCTCACTTACCGTTGTCGTGGCGGGTTGTCCGCACCTGTTTATTCACTTCACCCGCGTCGCTGTCCATTTGCAAGCGGCACGTGCGGCGGTGGGCCGCCTATTTTGTTAGAAGTGGCGTCAGCCTACCACTTTTTGCGCAGACCTACCTCGGCGCGGCCCGTGATGGAGATGCCGGATTTGGTCGCGGCTACAGGCTCTGGCGTGCTGGGCTCGCCGTCGATGCCACATGCGGCGAGCATCGCCACAGTGGACAGTGAGATCACGTATTTCATGCCAGTTTTTCCTTCCAAACAGCCACCTGCGCACGCACGTTATCAGGGGCCGTGCCGCCATAGCTGGTGCGGCTGGCGACCGAGTTGTGCACGCCCAGAACGTCGAAGACGTCCCGCGTGATCTTAGCATGAACGCCGGTCATGTCAGCAAGGCTAAGGTCGGGCAGGTCGCAACCCTTGTCCTCGGCCAGTTTTACCAGCGTGCCAGTGACGTGGTGGGCCTCGCGGAATGGCATGTCCAAGGCGCGGACCAACCAGTCAGCCAGATCCGTCGCGGTTGAGAAACCGGAGGCGGCGGCTTTTTCCAGCTCGGGTTGGTTGGCGGTCATATCCGCCACCATGCCAGTCATCGCAGCCAGCGCCAGCATTAGGCTGTCGGCGGCGTCAAAGGTCATCTCTTTGTCTTCCTGCATGTCCTTGGAATAGGTCATGGGAAGGCCCTTCATCACGATCATCAGCGCGGTGTTGGCCCCGTAGATGCGTCCGATTTTGGCACGGATCAGCTCGGCGGCGTCGGGGTTCTTCTTTTGCGGCATGATGGAGGAGCCGGTGGAGAAGCGGTCGCTGAGCGTCACAAAGCGGAATTGCGCGGAGGACCAGATCACCAGCTCTTCGGACAGACGCGACAGGTGCATCGCGCAGATGGAGGCGGAGCTAAGGAAGTCGAGCACGAAGTCGCGGTCGGCCACGGCGTCCAACGAGTTGGCGGCGGGGCGATCAAAGCCCAAAGCGGCGGATGTCATGTCGCGGTCAATTGGGAAGGAGGTCCCTGCAAGCGCCGCCGCCCCAAGGGGGGATTCGTTCATGCGTGTGCGGGCGTCCTCGAAGCGGGACACGTCGCGGCCCAACATCTCGACGTAGGCCAGCATGTGGTGGCCCCATGTGACAGGCTGCGCCGTTTGCAGGTGGGTGAAACCGGGCATAACCCAATCGGCCCCCGCCTCGGCCTGTGCGACCAGCGCTTTTTGCAGCGCTTTGATGCTGACGATGGCCGCGTCCACTTGGTCGCGGACCCACAGCCGGAAGCCCAATGCCACTTGGTCGTTGCGCGACCGGCCAGTGTGCAGGCGGCCAGCAGGTTCGCCGATAAGTTCGCGCAAACGGGATTCCACATTCATATGAATGTCTTCCAAGGCGGCGGAAAACGGGAACTCTCCGGTCTCGATCTCTGACAAGACCGTGAGGAGGCCTTCCCTGATGACTTCGGCATCGTTACCCGTGATAATGTCCTTGGCACCCAACATGGCGGCATGGGCGCGTGAGCCCTCGATATCTTGTTGGGCGAAACGTTGGTCAAACCCGATGGAGGCATTGATGGCCTCCATGATAGCGTCTGGGCCGGCGGCGAAGCGCCCGCCCCACATGGCGTTGGATGCGTCTTTTTTCTGGTCGGTCATGGACTGGCCTTTTGGAGTAGTTAAATGCGGTACTTAAAGCTTCTGGTGCTATACGCGGGCCTAGCCGCGGGTGCAAACACTGCGGTGGCCGATACCTCGGCGCTCATATCCCTCGCAAAGGGGGATTTGGTGAGGTTGCAAACCCATGGTGAAAGCCGCGCGGTGGCGACGACCGTCTTTTATGACGCGCAGGGCAAGCCTACCGATATGTCCGCCTACCGTGGGAAACATGTTGTTTTGAACTTCTGGGCGCTTTGGTGCGCACCTTGCGTCAAGGAAATGCCTGCGCTGAATGAGCTGGGCGCCGAACTTGGCGGGGCCAATTTTGAGGTGGTGACTGTGGCTGCAGGCCGCAACTCGCGACCTGCCGTTGATCAGTTCTTTAAGCAAAAAGAGCTGTCTCACCTGCCCAAGCTGTTCGACCCGAAGATGGAGTTCGTACGAGACATTGGCGGCCGCGGTTTGCCATTGACGGTTCTGATTGGGCCGGACGGGCGCGAAGTGGCCCGCATGAGCGGTGATGCGGAATGGGATAGCCCAGAGGCATTAGCTTTGATGCGCGGCTGGATCGCTGGCAGCTAATCACTAAAAAAACGGGATCCCAAAAAGGGACCCCGTTTGACACTGATTAACACAATCTGTTGCGTAGGTAATGCATTGCCAAATCATGGGCTCACTCAAAGGGCGTAGAAAATCTTAGGTCTGTTCCGCACGGACAACTTCGGTCCTTTTGGACCATCGAGATTGGCCCAAACCATCCAAAGATGTTTATTCATCATTACTGATGAATACCGCACAACTTGCTTTTCACCCCTTACCGCATCATTTGGCAACACGACGCAACGCCCGTCTCATAACGCGCGGTCAAAAGCTACGAGTCACCCGTTTGGGTGATATTAGAAATCCATCTCCATCACCGCCGGAACCGTGGCTGAAAAGTATCACTTTATGGGGCTGCGTTGACCCAGAAATATAATTACAGTGCCGCCATCGGCAGCCAAATATGGCGGATGGGGGAATGACATGACGCTGGATCAAGACCCCGAATTGGGGCCGGTTTTGCTCGGCTTCTATGAATGCCTGACGGACCCGGACAAGCTTGATTCAGTGATGGAAATGTTGACCTCATGGCTGGACGACGAGGGTGGCGAAGTGATTGCGCCGAAGTTGGATTATCACGCTGAGCACGCTTGGCGGCTGCTCGGGCAAATCTCGACGCCAGAGCCACTGCCCGCCGAAGAGATGCCGCACCTTGAGCAGACCTATTTTAAAAGCCAAGCAGACGTCGAGCAGGCCATCCACGACCAAATCGGGGCCGAAGACCTCAAGGCCCTGAATCACTGGTTATCGTCCAAAGCATCGACCAAGGCCCTGCTAATGCGTGTTTTCAACGAGCAGGGGGCCGAGCTGGCTATTTTATCCCAAGCCCCGACGAAAGAGGGCTTCATCCTGAAGCGCACGGGAGCCGAGTTTCATTCGATCATCTCGAAATTTGTGTCGGACAGTTTCGATTTGACTGACGCCGAATTCACGTTGGTGTCGGAGCTGATTTCAGGGGGTACACTCCGCGAAATCTCTGACCGTTTGGGAAAGTCATGGGAGACCACCCGCAGCCAAGTCAAAACACTGAGCAACAAATTGGGCGTGAGCTCTCAGGGTGATATATTGCGCATTGTTCATCAGGCGGCAAACCTTATGCCGCCGCAGCAAGTAGAGCGAACAACGAGGAATGGGGAGGGGGGGCGCACCCTTCTGCGGCCCGACGGGCGCACTATTTGTTACGAAATCGACGGGCCGCGTTCGGAGAAAACACTGGTGCATCTCCATGGATTGCTGGAGGGGCGTCATTGGCCCGAAAAGGCCCGCAATCTTGCGCTGCGCCGAGGCTGGCAAGTGATCCGCATAAGCCGTGCGGGGCGTGGTGCCTCAACCGTGAATGCGAAAATCAAAGATGATCTTTTGCAAGATCACGTGGATGACGTGATGGCGATTGTGGACCATGAGGGGATAAGCTCCTTTTCAATCTATGGTGCCGCGGACGGGTTTTCGGTGGGGTATCCGCTGGCCTTGCAGCACCCCGAACGCGTGCAGATGATTGTCGGGCTGGAAGTCACTCCGCCTATTTTATCTCGGGATGCGATCAAGGGGTTTTCGGGCAAAATGAAAACCTTCGGGCTTGCGTGCCTATATGCGCCAAAAACCGTCAAATTCATGTTTGGGCTTGCCCTTAGCAAAATGGAAAAGATGGAGGACCGGTATTCGGTTGTGCACCCGCTTTTGGGGATTCGGCTTGACGAGATTGAAGACGCGGACGGCATTCGGGCGGTTGAGGCGAATTTTCAAGATGTGGCACAGAACAAGCACGATGGACCGTGGCGGGATGCCAGTGTCACCTGCTTGGACTGGGCCCACGCGTCCGCAAACACCAACAAGCGCCCTCGTGCGGCGTTGATCCATTGCGGGAACTCAATGATCAATTCATCGGAATTTTTGAATGATTTTGCCGAACGAATAGGGGCGCCGATCTATCGGCTTGATTCGTATCTGCCCCATGTTATGGCGCCACTTCCATTGGTGCTGGACACGTTGGAGCAGCTTTAGATTTGGCGCTATTTGCCAGCCTGCAGCGGCACTTGAGCCTTATTGAGCTCTTTGGACCAACGAAGGCTCACTAAAACTGTGCTTGCGATAGCAATCGCGCAGATAACCCCCGGATCAGTGGCGTTAAGCCAGGTGTGGTAATGTCCGCCCATGCTCGCGGCGAGATCGCCGACTAGACGCGCCACGATTGTTCCGCTGACAAGCGTCACAATCATCATGATCGCGGGAAGGCCTAGTATTGCCAAAAGGGCAGGCCACCAAGGCCCCTTAACGATCGCGCGGTGCTCGTGCACTACAATGAGTGGCAGAAATAGGAACGTAAGAATGGGCAAGAGAAGCGCCACTACTACCAACATGAACGTTAATTTGGGGTAGCTTCTCTCGAAAGATGAGCTGCCGACGACTTGGATAAGCGACAACCATATTGTGAAAACAATTCCAATGATAACAAAGGTGCTTCCAATGGACCAAAGGAGCGTCTGGGGTTTGGGTTTTTTGTGCCGAGGCGAGGAAAAGTGTAAGCCCTGCCGCCACGCAGCAGGGGGTGGCGATACACAAAAATGCTACGGCGAGACTGTTCCAGCCGTTCCTAGGGTAGAAGAACATCTCGGACACATTGAAGGGCAGTAGGATGATCGCAGCCCAAACTGCTAGTGTTGGGATAAACCAACACAGCAGACCTACAGCGACTTGTTTCATTAAATGGTCCTTGTCGAGTGAAGGGGGACTTACACCTTCGCTTTGATCTTTTGCAGCAGCGGCATCAGCGAGCCCATGTCAGGGCCGTGATCCATACCTGTCAGCGCCTTGCGCAACGGCATGAAAAGCCCGCGGCCTTTGCGGCCTGTGGCTTCCTTCACGGCCTTCGTCCATTCGGACCAGCTTGTGTCGGTGAAGGGCGCGTCGGGCAGCATGGCCAGCGCGTCGACGACGAAGTCTTTGTCCTCGTCGTCCACCACCGGATCAGCGCCGTTCAGGCACAAGTCCCACCAGCCCGCGATGTCCTTGCGGGTTGTGATGTTTTCGCGTGCGACGTTCCAGAAGGCCTCTTGGTTGTCGGCAGGAATGGACAGGGCGTCCAGATCGGCCTTCACCGCGTCAGCACTTTGCGCCTGCAAGTGGCGCGCGGACAGCGGGTAGAGGTCTTGCTCATCAAACTTGGTCGGGGCTGCGCCGAAGTGGCTCAGATCGAAGCCTTCGATCAGCTCGTCCATGGAACTGCGCAGCTCAATAGGCTGGGACGAGCCAAGGCGCGCCATATGGGACAAAAGCGCCAGCGGCTCCACGCCCGCGTCGCGCAGGTCGCGCAAGGACAATGTGCCAAGGCGCTTTGATAGGGCCTCACCCTGTGGGCCGGTCAGCAAGGAATGGTGCGCAAAGCTTGGCACCGTGCCGCCCAAGGCCTGAATGATCTGGATTTGGGTCGCCGTGTTGGTGACGTGGTCAGAGCCGCGCACCACATTGGTGATGCCCATTTCAGTGTCATCCACCACGGAGGCCAACGTGTACAAGAATTGCCCGTCGCCACGGATCAGCACGGGGTCAGACACGGAGGCCGCGTCGATAGACACGTCGCCAATGATGCCGTCGGCCCATTCAATGCGCTGTTGGTCCAGCTTGAAGCGCCAAACGCCGTTGCCGCGTTCCGCGCGCAGGGCGGCGGTCTCGTCGTCGGACAGGTCCAAGGCGGCGCGGTCATACACCGGCGGTTTGCCCATGTTCAGCAGCTTTTTGCGTTTCAGGTCCAGCTCGGTCGGGGTCTCAAAGGCCTCGTAGAAGCGCCCGTTTGCGCGCAGCTCGTCGGCGGCGGCGACATAGCGCTCTAGGCGGGAGGATTGCGTTTCCACGCGGTCCCACTCAATGCCCAGCCATTCCAGATCAACCTTGATCGCATCCGCATATTCCTGCGTCGAGCGTGTTGGGTCAGTATCATCAAGGCGCAGAATAAACTGGCCGCCAGCCTTGCGCGCAATCAGGTAGTTGAACAGCGCGGTACGCAGGTTGCCTACGTGAATGTAGCCGGTCGGGGATGGGGCGAAGCGAGTGACGGTCATGGATCGGTCCTTTTCGGGTTGCCGTTCGTGAACCACAAAGGCTCGCATTTGTCCATATCTTGGCTGTCCTCACATCCAGTTGATTAGTGTTTCAATTCGAGACATTGTTTGGTGCAGCCGACATCACAAATTTTTAGGAGCATATTGCCATGTCATTAACCAGACGCGCCGCCCTGTCATTGGGGGCCAGCCTTCCACTTGCCGCCGCACTCCCACACGCCGCTGCCGCCAAGGCGGAAATGAAGGGCTTGGACATTGCCAAATCTCGCCGTGTGAAGCTTGGCGATTTTGAGGTGACCACGCTGTTGGCTGGCACTGCTGCCCGCGAAGAGCCGCAAACCATTTTTGGCATGAACGTTAGCGAAGAAGAATTCGCAAAGGCATCCGAAGACGCGTTCATTCCTGCAGACAAAGTGCAATTCTTCTTCACGCCAACCTTGATCAACACTGGCGGTGAGCTGATTTTGTTCGACACTGGCCTGAACGCCAAGGGCATCACCTCGGCTGTTGAGGCCGCAGGCTACACCACGGACCAAGTCGACAAAGTGGTTATTACGCACATGCACGGCGACCACATCGGCGGCCTGATGGGCGACGACGGTGAGACGTTCAAGAACGCCTCCTACATTGCAGGCTCGGCTGAGCACAACCACTGGTCCAAAGCGGACAACGACGGCTTTAAGGCCAAGGTTGCCCCATTGTCTGAGAAAATGACCATGATCGACGATGGCGCATCTGTTGCCTCGGGGATCACTTCGATGGCGGCTTACGGCCACACACCTGGTCACATGGGCTACATGATTGAGAGCAACGGAGAGCAATTGATGCTGATTGCCGACCTTGCCAATCACCCCGTTTGGTCCTTGGCCAAGCCGGATTGGGAAGTGCGTTTCGACATGGATAAAACAGCCGCCGCCAAGTCGCGCCGCAAGGTGCTGGGCATGTTGGCCGCAGACCGCGTGCCAATGGTGGGCTACCACATGCCGTTCCCTGCGATTGGCTATGTGGCCAACAAGGACGATGGCTTCGAGTATGTCCCGATGAGCTACCAGATGATGCTTTAGTTAGGCTTGGGGCGGTTGGTTACAGCCGCCCCGCGTCCGCCAAGATGCCCCACGCATAGCGCAGGTCTTCGCTGCGGAAGCTGTGGCCCCCCTCAAACAAGCAAAAGTTCAACAAGTCGCCCGACGCATTGGCGTTGTTTTCGCACGTCAGGCGTGCTGTTTTGCTGGGCTTGGTGGGTTTGAACCCGCCGTAGGTGGCGTACATGTCCAAGGCCTCCGACACTTTGCCTTGGTGCGTTCTGAGGATTTTTCGCCCGTTCAGCGGCACGGTCGGGTCGTTGTCCCCGTGGATGTGGATAATGTTGGCCACCCGCCCCGCGCAGGTGTCAGGCGCGTTGAGCCAGAAGGTGCCCGATATCGGGACGAACCCCGCAAACAGATCGGAGCGTGCGCAGGCAAGGTTCCAAGTCATCATGCCCCCCGCCGAAAAGCCCGCCGCGACGAGGCGAGTCTTGTCGATGGGCAGGCGTTTTGTGGCATCCGAGATCACGGCGTCAATGTATTCAAACTCGTCCGAGCCGTCGCTATCCATGTGGCGCGGCGAGTTGGGCAAGACCCAGTCGTCTTCCTTGGATTTCAGAGCGATGAACGCCAGCCCCATGTCAGAGATCGTGCGGCGCAGGTTCTTGTTGCGCATCAGTCCCGCCGCCGTGCCGCGATATCCGTGAGAGAACACGATAGCCCCCACGGGTTCGGCGCTCGTATGCCCCTCCGGCATTGCCACGCGGTAGGTGCGGTCGCCCAGCTTGCAGTCGGTGTCGGCACCGCACGCGAGCGCAGGTGTGGATGTCAGGGCGAGGGCGGTGAACAGGGCGCTTATGAATTTCATAGCGAATTGGTGCCAAATCCGCAGGTTGGCTGCAACTCACAAGCGCGTGCTGCGCTAGATTGGCAGGCTGGGCCTCATCAGCATCAACCACAGCAGCACCGCGATGGCGAGGAACGCGGGGATGCCGCAGGCGAACCATATGCGGTATAATCTGTGGTAGCGTTCCCCGAGCGGGGTTGCGGATGCGACCGCACGCCTTGCCTCGTTGCGCATTTGGATTTGGATGTAGACCACCGGTAGCCAGAACAGGCCAATGACCACATAGAGGGCCAGTGACGCGACCAGCCAGCCTTCCAGCAATGACCAGCCCAACGCGGATGCAAGCAGCGACCCCGTGATGGGCTGAACGATTGCCGCCGTCGCGGTGAACAGCGTGTCGGCAATGACTACGGCCTGCGCCGTGTGCGCGATGTTGGCGGCGTCATTTGTGCGGTGGGCCATCATCATGAAGAACGCGATGCCCGCGCCGGTGCCGATCAGTACGCAGGCCCCCAACACATGGGCGAACCGCAATAGGTCGAGCCACTCCATCAGCGGGTTTCCAGCGTGATGCGTGTCACAAGGGTCAAGGCGATTGCGGGCAGCACCTTCACCAGCGGGCCAAGCGGGTCGGCCCATAGATGCGGGGTGAACAGGGTTGAGGCCCCGAGGTAGAACAGGCTCACGGCGATCATGGCCCAACATGCCTTGGGCGCGTGTTTGCGGATGAGAATGCCTAGACCAAGGGCGATGTCCACAATGGCCCAAAACACCACGCTGAGGACGGCCAGCGGGTAGGGCCAGCCGACATCTTGCAAGACTTCGGCGGCGGTGTTGGCTTGGGCCAACCCGATGAGGCCGGACAACAGCCAGAACAGGGATAGGGTTGCTACGAGCATTGGCATCACAAGGCTGATGCGAGCGGACAGGCGATCCTCGGCGCGGGCGGGCATGGCGCGTAGGGTTTCTTCTAACGAGGAGATCGGCGCGAGGCCCAACGCACGCCACGGTATGGGGTCGCCCGTCACGCCGCCTTGTAGGACGCGGACGGCGTTGCTGCGAAGGGGCGAGCGCCATCCGAGGTGGGACAGAGCGTCCGCGCATTTGGTCATGCCGCGCGATATCACGGGGGGGATCGCGACCGTCTTGGTGGCTTTAGCAAAGCCTAGCCAGTGGCGCATGGAGGCGATGATCTCGGCCAAGGGGCGGGCGTCGGGTTCCACCAAGTCGCCCTCAAAGCCGTTGGGAACTTGCCCCGACACCGCGGCCTCAACGGCGCGGGCGATGTCGGTGGTGGACACGGTCTGGATCGGTGCGTCGGCAAAGGCCAGTGGCTGGATCAATGGGACTGCTGCCAACATGCGCAGCATTGCGGTGCCGCCGTAAGCGGTATCGGACAAGACCAAGCCGGGGCGTAGGATTTGGTGGTGGCAGCCAGATGCTTTGATCGCCGCATCGCCACGCGCCTTGGAGGCCATAAAGTTGGTGGCCGCGTCCAGCGTGGCCCCAATGGCGGAGATTTGGACGAGTTGCACATCATGCGCGGCGCATGCCAACGAGAGGGCTTTGAGCGCGTGGTGATGCACGGCCTCCAGATCGTCTTGGGGGCCGTCCTGCAATGCGCCGGTGCAGTTAATCACGACATCCGCATCAGATAGATGTGCGGGCCAGTCCTGCGCGGATGTAAGGGCCGCCATGTCGGCAATCCGCCACGGCACATTGGGGAGGACTTTTTGCGCGGTGGCAGGGTTGCGGCCCAAGCCAGTGACGCGGTGGCCTGCGCGGGCCAAATGCCGCGCGATGGCCGACCCAATGAGGCCGTAGGCCCCAAGGATCAGCACGTTTTTGGCCTCAGCTGTCATCACGCCAGCGGTTGGCAATCGGGTAGCGGCGGTCCAGCCAGAACGCGCTATCCGTCAGCCGCGCGCCGGGGGCGGATTGGAAGCGTTTGTACTCAGAGATGTAGACCAGATGTTCGATTTTTTTCACCACGTCGCGGGGGTGACCTGCGGCGACGACCTCGGCCACGGATTGATCCTTGTCGACGAGGCGCTCCAGAATGTCATCAAGCACCTCATATGGCGGCAGGCTGTCTTCGTCCTTTTGGTCTGGACGCAGCTCGGCCGACGGGGGTTTGTCGATGATGCGCTGGGGGATCACGGTGCCGCTTGGCCCCATCATCCACTCGCGGTGGTTGGTGTTGCGCCAGCGGCAGGTCTCAAACACCCGCATTTTGTAGAGGTCTTTGATCGGGTTGTAGCCCCCCGCCATGTCGCCGTAGATCGTGGCGTAGCCGACTGCGACCTCGGATTTGTTGCCCGTGGTGAGCAGCATTTCCCCGAACTTGTTGGACAGGGCCATCAGCAGCACGCCGCGCAGGCGGGACTGGATGTTTTCTTCGGTCAGGCCCTCGTCGGTGCCTGCAAACAGTGGTGCTAGTGCCTCGGTTACGGCGGCGCGTGGGCCGGCGATTGGAACGGTGTCGATGCGGGTGCCAAGCAGGCGGGCGGCCTCGGAGGCGTCTTCAAGCGAATGCTCGGAGGTATATTCGGACGGCAGCATCACGCAGCGTACATTGTCGGGGCCAAGGGCGTCGGCGGCGATGGTGGCGACCAAGCCGCTGTCGATGCCGCCAGACATGCCAAGCAGCACCTTCTTGAAGCCGGTTTTGCGCATGTAGTCGCGCAGGGATTCGACCATGACGCGGTAATCTTGCTCGAAGGCATCGGGTTGGGCGGTTTTAGGCCCCTCAACCGCCGTCCAGCCGTCGGCGTCGCGGGTGAAGTCGACATGTGCGATTGCCTCGTCGAAGGCGGGCAGTTGCAGCGCCAGCTTGCCGCCACGGTTCAGCACGAAGGAGCCGCCGTCGAAGACCTGATCATCCTGACCGCCGACCATGTTGAGGTACACCAGCGGCAGATCGTTCTCAATGACGCGGGCGACCATGTGGTTGAGGCGGATGTCATGTTTGCCGCGATAGTAGGGCGAGCCATTGGGCACCAGCAGGATTTCCGCGCCGGATTCGGTGAGGGTCTCAGACACATCTTCATGCCACGCGTCTTCACAAATAGGCGAGCCGATGCGCAACGGGCCGATGGAATAGGGGCCGCCAAGCGGGCCTTCGGCGTACAAGCGGCGCTCGTCAAAGACGCCGGTGTTGGGCAATTCATGCTTGAGCGAGCGGGCCTTCACTTTGCCGCCCTCCAGAATGGAATAGGCGTTGTAGAGCGCGCCGTCGATAAAGACGGGGTGGCCGATGCCGACCGCTGGGCCATCGGCGCAATCAAGGGCAAGTTGTTCGACGGCGGCCACAGCACCTTCAGTAAAAATGGGCTTTAGGACCAAATCTTGCACTTGGTAGCCGGTCATAAACATTTCGGGCAGGGCCACCATTTGGGCGCCTGCGTCTTTGCCTTGCTGCCACGCGTGGCGTGCCTTAGCGGCGTTGCCTGCGAAATCGCCCACGGTTGGATTCAACTGGGCAAGGGTAAGGCGGAAGCTATCGCTCATGTGACAAGTCCTTCGATCAACGCGCAACATTTAGCAGACCCGTGCGCGAGGGGAAGAGGGAGTGCGAAAACGATTGAGGATCTGGTCGCCTCGCTTGTCAGTGGCGAAGTGCTCCACTAGGCTCTCGCAAAATTACCCGTCGGAGTTGATACCTATGCGCCTAAGTTCTGTGTCCCTGTTCTGCATTGGCCTGGCCGTGGCCCCGCTCGCAGCCCAAGATTCCGGCACCAAGCAATATGAAGACGGCGGCGTCTACACGGGGTCCTTCAAAGAGGGCAAACGCCACGGGCAGGGAATATTCACGCTGCCCAATGGATATGAATATTCCGGCAATTGGGCCAATGGCGAGATCAGCGGCCAAGGCACGGCGCGGTTTCCCGATGGCTCCCTCTATGAAGGGCAGTTCAAGGACGGCAAGCCCAACGGCTTCGGCAAGATCATCTTTGCCGATGGCGGCACCTACGAGGGGGACTGGATCGACCGGAAAATTACGGGTCGCGGCATCTCTATTTTGGCCAACGGAGTGCGCTACGAGGGCGAGTTCCTGAACGCACAATATCATGGCATTGGGGTTTTGGTTAATCCAAACGGGTTCCGCTACGAGGGCCAATGGGTCGGCGGTGTCAAAGAAGGGCGCGGCAAGGTCACTTATCCGGATGGCTCGATCTATGAAGGTGAGATGGCCGCAGGCATGCGCAGCGGGCAAGGGACGTTGAATATGCCCGATGGCCTTACCTATGAAGGGGGCTGGGCCGCGGACCAAATGGAAGGCGACGGCACCCGCGTTCACGGGAACGGGGATGTTTACGCGGGATCGTTGAAAGCTGGCGCACGTGAAGGCGAGGGCCGCATGGAATACGCGAATGGAGACGTCTACGAGGGCGGCTTTAAGGCGGATCAGCGTCACGGTCAGGGGGTCTTTAGCCTATCTGACGGCTTCATTTATTCCGGCGAGTGGATTGACGGCCATATCGAGGGTTCAGGGACGGTCAATTACCCTGACGGGTCTATTTATGCGGGCCAGATTAAATCTGATCTGGCGCATGGGCAGGGCAAGGTGACCAATCCGAATGGCGCGAACTACGACGGTGAGTGGGTCAACGGCGTGATCGAGGGTGTCGGCGTCGCGACATTCCCTAACGGGGAGCGCTATGAGGGCGAATTCCGCAACGCGCGCAAAGAGGGGAAGGGCAAGATGACCTCCCCTGATGGTCGTGTGTATGACGGGCAATGGCTTGCGGGTCAGATGCACGGGCAAGGCCGCATGGAGTTTCCCAACGGGCTTATCTACGAGGGCGCTTTTGCCAGTGGAAGCCGGACGGGCAAAGGGACGCTGACATCTGACAGCGGATTTACCTATGTTGGTATGTGGAAAGACGACGTGGCGGAAGGTTCCGGCGTGGCCACATATAACACCGGTGACGTGTATGAGGGCGAATTCGCAGCCGACAAGCGCTCGGGCAAGGGCGTGTTGAAATACGCCAATGGAGAGACGGTTAGCGGCCTTTGGAAAGACGGGTTGCTTGTAAAAGCTGACGAGGTTGTGGAAGACGCTGCTGCGGATTAAGCGGCTTTGGCCAACGATTGACGTCTTTTGCTGGGGATGAATATTCGAACGGCCAATCCACCTAAGGCGGCGGATTTCTCTAGGTTCAAATCTGCGCCATAAGCTTGCAGCAAATCAATTGCGATCGCGAGGCCAAGGCCGGTTCCAGGTTTGGAGCTGTCGAGCCTGCCTCCCGATTTGAGCGCCTCGCGCTCGCGGCCTTCGGGAATGCCGGGGCCGTCGTCTTCGATTAGCAACTCCACGCCGTCCTCTCGGGTTATGGCCGTTAGTGAAATTGCGTCGTTACACCATTTCAGAGCGTTATCGAGAAGGTTGCCGATGACCTCTTCGATGTCCTGCTGGTCCATTCGGATGAAAAGGTCTGGGGCGCAGGATGTCGACATTTCCTTGCCGTCACGTTCGGCCATTGAGCTGAATAAACGGGTGAAGCGATCCACCGAATTAGAAAGGTCGGTCCGCACACTAACGGCCGCCCCGCTGTTGGCGGCGCGCATACGCGCAAGGGAACGGCCAAGCTGCGCGTCGACGCGGTCGAGTGCATCAAGGGAGGCTTCCATGTTGTTGTTCTGAGCGTTCAGCACCGTTAACTCGTTACGCAAAATCGCGGTTGGCGTTTTCAAGGCGTGTGCGAGGTCTGCTGCCTGGCGCCGTGCACGCGCAATGATATCGCGGTTTCGGGCAAGCAGCTCATTGATGTCATCGACCAAAGGGGCAACCTCTTGGGGGTAGTCGCTGGTCGTGAGGTCCTCGTCCTGCTCCCACCGTTTGGACACATCGCGGCGCAATTTGTCGAGCGGATGAAGGATGGTTGTTGTCTGCAGAATGGCCCCCGCAAGACCAAGCAGCCCAACGAGAACGAAGGCGAGCAAAAGGGAGCGTCTTGTTTGTTGACGCTCCGCGGCGAGGGCGGCGAGGCTTTCGGCGACGCTGACGTCCCATGTGCTACCGTCTTCTAGAGTAATCTGCTGGAAAGCGCTGCGAACAGGCTCCCCTTCCGGGCCTGTCATGGAGCGCAGGGTCAGATCGGTTGAGTGGCTCGAGGGCGCTTTTAGCGTTGTGTCGAACATCGAGCCGGATGTGTATGTTTCGCCATCGAGGTTGCTGATTTGCCAGTACCGCCCCGAAAATGGTGTGGCATAAGCGGGATCATAAAGGCGCTCAGACAGGGCCACAGGGTTTGTGGCGGTTGTGTTGAGGGCGACCACGAGTTGTGAATGCCGGTCAATCAACCCGCGATCAAAGCGGTCGAGCACGTTGTCCTCAATCAAGGTCAGCAGAACAAAAGCCCCCACAAGAATGGAGGCCATGGCGGAGAGGGCCCCGCCGATCATTGCCCTGCGACGTAGCGACAGCACTAGGCTGCGTCCACTTTGTAACCGCGGCCGCGAATGGTTTGGATAAAGTCGGGCCCCAATTTTTTGCGTAGCCGCGTAATGAACACGGCGATTGTGTTGCTGTCGCGGTCACCGTCATATTCGTAGATATGCTCGCTCAACTCAGTGCGCGAGATCAGGCGGCCTGCGTTGTGGATGAGGTAGGATAAAACCGCGACCTCTTGCGAGGTTAGATCGACGGGGATCCCGCCCAAGGTAACCTTAGCGTTGCGAGTGTCGAAGGCCACGCTGCCCTTCTCAAACAAGGGGTTTGTGCGGCCAGATTTGCGGCGCAGCATTGCGCGCACTCGGGCGGCAAGCTCCGGCATGTGGAACGGTTTGGTCATGTAGTCGTCAGCGCCCGCATCCAAACCATCGACACGGTCGGTCCAGCCATCGCGAGCGGTTAAGATCAACACCGGGAAGTCCAACCCTTCCGAGCGCCATTCCTTTAGGATCGAAATGCCGTCTCTTGTGGGAAGCCCAAGATCAAGGATGACCATATCATAGGGTTCTGTTGAGCCCAAAAACCCCGCCTCCTCGCCATCATGGGCGACGTCAACGACGCGCCCTTCAGCGGTGAGCAAGGTTTTAACCTGGGACGCGAGAGTCACGTCATCTTCTGCAAGCAATATTCTCATGCTTGCGTAAGTAGCGTTGGATTTAGGCGGGTTTGTGGCCGTGGCGTGAAAATCTATTGCAGGTTGCGGCGTTCTTTCTGTCGTCTCATGGCCCTTTACATCCCGTTGGAGCGAGTTGCAGAGGGCACAAGTTTAACGTGTTTAACAGAGGCAGCTTCGGTAATCAGACAACCCACAGAGGAATTGGAGGGAACTTGGTCGCCAGTTTGCGCGTCGATTATGACACTTACCAGACGGCCATCGGGTCGTTTCAGGACGAAGCGGTAGTAAACGCCGCCGGCGTCGAAAGCGCGGGCTTCGACGACTTTGGCATGGAGGGCATTGGAAACAGAACTAAGTGTCGCTTTCATGCTGACGGTATTGCCGTACATCGCAACTTGGCGAAGCTCAGACCGCTTCATCTCATGCGCAGAGGACGCATAAGAAGGGCTTGTGAAACTGATGGCAGCAACGCCGAGGAGAAGGATACTTTTGAACATGGGCCAACGCATAGCAGAGCGAAGATGAATGCAGCGTGAACGAATATGAATGACGTCAAAATAATTTAGGGTCGCTTCGCGTAAAAGCATGGGGTGAGGGTTTTCCGATGGCTTCCTTGTGGGGCAACATTCGAGATTGCTGACCAAAAGACATGGGTTATTGGTCATTCCCTTGGTCAACCCGCTACAGAAAATCAGAAACCCTTGAGTAGCCAATAACTAGCGAAAAATCCGAATAAGAAAGTCAGCCATTCGGTTGTAGCGGAAAACCCATAATTGTAGTTCATCAGGTGCGCAGGATTAGCACTCTCTTTCCTCTCTTGGTTCGTCATTTTTCGCCAAACCCAAAGTCTCAACGAAAGCCTAATGCAATATACAGCTACCCCGATCCAAAAAATAATTGGGGCAAGCAAGTACAACATTAGCATGGTGAAGCCGCCTGTCAGTAAACCGATGGGGACAAGAATACGGGTTAACAGGGCTATCAAGGGGTTCTCTACCGAAGCAACTTTTGGAGGTACTTTTATAAGTGTTTAGGTGGATTGCAAAAGCCCGTCCTGGATTTGGTGCGTACTCATGGAGCAATTTGAGGCTTGAGGACAATGATACATCGCAAAGATTTGGTCATGCCCGCGCACCCACAGCCGAAATCTCGCGTGAACGTGAAGCGATTTTCATGACTATGGCCTGAGTAACGCCCAATCACAGGATACTTGCCGGAAAATGGCCTTATTCGCTGGTCAAATTCAGGCATCAGTAGAGCGAAGAAAGGTATTGCAATGACCATACATCAGGGCGTGAAAATCATATCAAATATCGTGCTTGTCGGGGTGCTTGGAGCGTTTGGTTTCGCACTTTGGCTCGGTTACGGCCGCTTGTCGCCGGAATGGGTTCACTTGTTGACCTCGGTTACGGTTGTCGCGTTGGTTCTTCAGATCGGCGTAGGGTTAATGTTGCGACCTCGCGGCTCGATCAAATCCTCGATCGCGAAAAGTCTTCAGGTGGCGCAGCTGCCTTCCTACGCATTCGGGTACTGGGTCACACTCGCCGCATTCTTGTCGTTGTTTGCGCTGGTTCAGCTTCGCTACATTTCATCAACCACCGCGTTTTTCCTGATGGGGCCTGCGTTGATTGGGCCAACGGTTTACTCCGCGCTGGCGTCCATGTGCAGGGCCAGCTGATTTATTCATGGCCAGCTGACGCGACGAGTTGACCCCAGCAAAGAAAAAGGCCGCCCAGAGGAGGCGGCCTTCTTTAGTTGGAGGGGTATACGCGTACCTTGGAGGGTTACGTAAACCTTGGTTTTGTTCAGGCCGCCATAAGGCGCAGAGGGTCCTGAATGGAGAGCGCTGCCAGCACCTTTTCAATTGGCGGGAAGCGCATGTCTTTAGCTGAACAGAGGGTTGCAGCTTTCGGGGTAACACCAGCTCGCTGTGTGTGCATCGCCTGGAGGGCTTCGATGCGACGGGTACGGGCTTTCTCGGCAAATGATCCGGTCATGGTGTTCTCCTTTCTTAGTTTATGTCGGGCCAGTCTGTCGGGGCCAGCCTTCGATGAAACCGTTATGCAGCATTGGAGTTGAATGAAGCGCGAACCCAATGTTCATATTCGGTTAATGTATTTTTATTGTTTATTTACAGTTTCTTGATTGAAATTTATGCGCCGATGAAGTCGCGATGATTAACAAATATGCCCTATCGACTGCATTTCATTAACAAACAATGAACACATTTGGCCGCCGCGACACGCCCGATTCTTGGGGATTCGGCTACCAAGGCACCGATTTTCCCGCGTAATCGAAGAATCGGCCCGTGTCGGGCGGGTTCAATCCAGCTAAGAGGTCTAGAATGTTCTCAGCCGCGACCGAGGCAGGCACCGTTTCGTGTCGCCCAGCGTATTTGGCGGTGAAAGGCGTTTCCACCGTTCCAGGGTGTACGCAAACACAGGTGGCCTGCTTGTGGGTGCGCGCGATCTCGATTGCCGCACCGTGGATGAGTTGGTTCAACGCGGCCTTGGCGGCGCGGTAGCTGTGCCACCCGCCTATGTGATTGTCGCCAATTGATCCCACACGGGCAGACAGTGCCGCGAAACAGGACGGCCTGTCTTTGGGGAGGACGCGAACGGCGTGCTTTAGGACCAAGGCAGGGCCCATCGCATTGGTTTGGAACTGTTGAGTGAGAGCCTGCGGGCTTAGGGCGCTGATCGATTTTTCGGGCTCGGCGCTATCTATCACCAAGGCACCTGTCGCACAGATGATTAGGTCGTAAGTATCGGATAAGGATTTGAAGGCTCGTTCAATTGCGGCTTCGTCGGTGATATCCAATCCGTGAGTGCTACGCGATAGGCCTGTCACATCGTGACCGCGGTTGGTGGCACCCGTTGCCAATGCGGAGCCAATTCCGCCAGATGCGCCGATGATTAAGGTTCGTGTCATGCTCCAGACCTACCTGTCTTGTCGCCCAAGTCAAATTGCGTCTTTCCTTTCCGCTGGGGATTCGTATTATCCCCCATATGAGCATTTACGCACATCTCCTACTTCTTAGCCTGCGCTGAGCGTGCCCAACCGGCGCGTGCCGCTCAGTAGTGCCAGCGCCGGACATTCCAAAAAAACCGAATAGCTAAGGAGTGACCCCGTGCAAAAGGTCAATCTTGAACAAAAGCTGAGCCTGTTTTCGTCCCATTGGGATCCGCAGGTTGTGGCCGACTATAATGGCAATGACATTATGGTCGTTAAATTTCAGGGCGAGTTCCCGTTTCACAAGCATGACGACAGCGACGACTTCTTTTTGGTGCTTGAGGGGGAAGTGACCCTCGACCGCGAGGATGGTGACAGCATTGTCATGGGGGCGGGCGAATTATGTGTGGTGCCCAAGGGCGTCGTGCACCGCCCGCGCGCAGAGGCCGAGGCCAAAGTCCTACTGATAGAGCCGCAAGGCCTCCCCAACACCGGCGATGCAACGACTGCCGCCGCCAAGCCACGTATTTGAGAGACTGAGATCATGAGCGAACAAGACAAAGTATTCATCTTCGACACCACCCTGCGCGATGGCGAGCAATCTCCGGGCGCCACCATGAGCCATGACGAGAAGCTGGAAATTGCCGGTCTTCTGGACGAGATGGGCGTCGATATCATCGAGGCAGGCTTCCCGATTGCATCCGAGGGCGATTTCGCCGCGGTGAAGGCGATTTCGGAGCAGGCGCAAACATCTGTCATTTGCGGCTTGGCACGGGCCAACTTCAAAGACATCGATCGGTGCTGGGACGCGGTGAAACACGCCAAGCGCCCGCGTATCCACACGTTTATCGGCACCTCGCCGCTGCACCGCGCCATTCCGAACCTGAATATGGATGAAATGGCCGATAAAATCCACGAAACGGTCAGCCATGCCCGTAACCTGTGCGACAACGTGCAATGGTCGCCAATGGACGCCACGCGCACCGAGGAGGATTACCTTTGCCGCGTGGTTGAGATTGCGATCAAGGCGGGAGCCACGACGATCAACATCCCCGACACCGTGGGCTACACCGCGCCACGCGAAAGTGCCGCGTTGATCCAGATGCTTCTGGAACGCGTGCCGGGTGCGGATGAAATCATCTTCGCGACCCACTGCCACAACGATCTTGGCATGGCGACGGCCAACTCTTTGGCCGCCGTGGAGGCGGGCGCGCGTCAGGTGGAATGTACGATCAACGGCTTGGGTGAGCGTGCGGGCAACACGGCCTTGGAAGAGGTCGTTATGGCGCTGAAAGTGCGCAATGACATCATGCCGTTCCAAACGGGCATCGACAGCACCAAGCTGATGAACATCTCGCGCCGTGTGGCGTCGGTGTCGGGCTTTGCGGTGCAGTTCAACAAGGCCATCGTCGGTAAGAACGCCTTTGCACATGAAAGCGGCATTCACCAAGACGGGATGCTGAAGAACGCGGAAACCTTCGAGATTATGCGTCCTGAGGACGTGGGCCTGAGCGAGACCAATCTGGTGATGGGCAAGCATTCGGGTCGTGCCGCGCTGCGCTCCAAGCTGGCGGAACTTGGGTTTGAGCTAGGCGACAACCAACTGAAGGACGTCTTCGTGCGCTTCAAAGCCTTGGCCGACCAGAAGAAAGAGATCTACGACGACGATTTGATTGCCCTGATGCAAACAGGGGATGCAGACGCGGACCACATCAAGCTGACTGCCCTGAGCGTGTCATGTGGGATGGACTTGGAGAAGTCCGCTGAAATGACGTTGGAAATTGGCGGGGAGGCCAAGTCGGTCACCGCCACGGGCGACGGGCCGGTGGATGCAGCGTTCAACGCGGTGAAGGCGCTGTTCCCGCATAAGGCGCGGCTGCAAGTCTACCAAGTGGCGGCGGTCACCGAAGGCACGGATGCGCAGGCGACTGTGTCGGTTCGGCTGGAGGAAGACGGCAAGATCGCAACGGGGCAGTCGGCTGACGTGGACACGGTTGTGGCGTCAGTGAAAGCCTATGTCGACGCGCTGAACCGTCTGGTGGTGCGCCGTGAGAAGTCGGGTGGTGATGTGGCCGAGGTGTCTTACAAAGACGTCAGCTAGTCTGACTTCAATGAGCGCCTGCGGCGCGCTTCATATTGGAGTGTGTGGCAGGCGTGAGCCCCTAGAATATCTGGGTTAGGGACTTGGCTTCGGCGTCCAACCCGTAGGGCGCGTTCACGATGAACATGCCCGACCCGATCATGCGGTGGCCTTCGCGCACCGGCGGGAATGACACCTCGTGGTGCAATACATTCGGCAGATTTTGCGCTTTAAGCGTTCTGACCATCGGCACATGTGCGTCAGAGGTTAGGATCGGGTACCATAAGGCAATCACGCCGACATTCCATTTGCGGTGCAGCTTGGCAATTTGGCTGGGAATGGCGTCGTAGTCTGACTTTATTTCGTAGCTTGGGTCGATGAGCATGATCCCACGGCGCGGCTCTGGCGGGCAGACGGCTTGGGCCATCTCGAAGCCGTCTTGCTTGTAGCATTTGGCGTTATGGCGGCGCATGGTATCGCGTAGAGCTTGATGCTCTTGCGGGTGCAGCTCGGCCAGATGCAGCTTGTCGGTTGGGCGCAAAGACAGAGCGGCAAGCAGCGGAGAACCTGCGTATGCGTCTTGCCCGTGCTGCTCGCGCAGCGCGGTGAGTGCTTTGATATAGGGATGATCAGGCGCGAATTTGTCCGTGAGGGCGGTGATGCCCGCCTCTGCCTCGCCGGTTTTCAAGGCCTCGGAGGAGGACAGGTCGTAGAGGGCACGGCCTGAATGAGTTTCTAGGTAGCTGAGGGGCTTATCCTTGCGCGTCATATAGGACAGCATGGCGCAAAGGAGCGCGTGCTTGTGAACGTCGGCGGGATTTCCAGCATGAAAGATGTGTTGATAGGACAGCATAGCGCCTTCTAACCTGCTAAAGAGAAGCGGAATAGTGCTGATATCGGCCCTCTGATACCTTTCAACCGGAGCGCGGCCCGCCTATAAGTCTCCAATCTACACCGCTGGCGGCTGAGTCGGCGAAAACTTCTGACTGCTTGGGATAAATATACATGGCTGGCATCTTCTCGAGTTTGTTCTCTTCCGACATGGCAATCGACCTTGGGACCGCGAATACGTTGGTCTACGTCAAAGGTAAGGGGATCGTTCTGAATGAGCCTTCCGTTGTGGCGTATCACACCAAGGCGGGTCGCAAGGAAGTGTTGGCCGTGGGCGAGGACGCCAAGTTGATGCTGGGGCGGACACCTGGCTCGATTGAAGCGATCCGGCCGATGCGTGAGGGCGTGATTGCCGACTTCGACACGGCAGAAGAGATGATTAAACACTTCATCCGTAAGGTGCATCGCCGCTCTACCTTTACCAAGCCGAAGATTATTGTGTGCGTGCCGCATGGCGCGACCCCCGTTGAAAAACGCGCAATTCGTCAGTCTGTTTTGGGTGCTGGTGCGCGCAAGGCGGGATTGATTGCAGAGCCGATTGCGGCGGCGATTGGTGCGGGCATGCCGATTACGGACCCGACCGGCTCCATGGTTGTGGACATTGGCGGTGGCACTACGGAAGTGGCCGTTATGTCGCTTGGGGATATCGTATATGCGCGATCTGTGCGCGTGGGTGGTGACCGCATGGACGAGGCGCTGATTTCGTATCTGCGCCGTCATCAAAACATCTTGGTCGGTGAAAGCACGGCTGAACGGATCAAAACCTCGATCGGGACGGCGCGAATGCCGGATGACGGGCGTGGTGCTTCTATGGAAATTCGCGGGCGTGATCTGTTGAACGGTGTGCCCAAAGAGACTGAGATTAACCAAGCCCAAGTGGCTGAGGCGTTGGCCGAACCGGTGCAGCAAATCTGCGAAGCCGTTATGACTGCCTTGGAGGCAACCCCACCTGATTTGGCAGCGGACATTGTGGACCGCGGCGTGATGCTCACGGGGGGCGGTGCGTTGTTGGGCGAGTTGGATCTGGCGTTGCGCGAGCAGACCGGACTGGCGATTTCCGTGGCGGATGAAAGCCTGAACTGCGTAGCGCTGGGCACGGGCAAAGCGCTTGAGTACGAAAAACAACTGCGCCATGTGATAGATTACGATAGTTAACCCTATCGGGCACCCGTTTGGGGCCCTCGGCAGTTTGGACCAAGCCCATGGCAATTGACCGACGCGGACATGATGAATACGCCCGCCCCGTCAGACGAGTGCTGATCGGGGTCTTGGTCGTGTTCTTGCTGGCGATCTTCGGGCTTTGGCGGATCGACAACCCACGGATGGAGCGGTTTCGCTCCAATTTAGTCGACAAAGTTGTGCCGTCTTTTGATTGGGCTTTGGTGCCGGTTACCCGCGTCAGTCGCATGTTTGATGACTTTCAGTCCTACGCCCGCATCTATGAGCAAAACCAAGAGCTGCGTCGTGAATTGCAACAGATGAAGTCTTGGCGTGAAGCTGCGATTCAACTGGAGCAAGAAAACGCCCGCCTGCTGGACCTGAACAAGGTGCGCCTGAACGCGCAGCTGACCTTTGTGACGGGTGTTGTGCTGACGGATAATGGCTCGCCCTTCCGGCGGTCCGTGCTGTTGAACGTGGGTGCGCGTGACGGCATCCAAGACGGCTGGGCCACGATGGACGGCCTAGGGCTGGTTGGGCGCATTGCGGGGGTGGGCGATAAGACATCGCGCGTTATTTTGCTGACCGATACGAGTAGCCGTGTGCCAGTGACCATTCAGCCGTCTGGGCAGAAGGCTTTGCTTGTTGGGGACAACACGCTCGCCCCGCCGGTTGATATTGTTGAGAACATCGAGGACGTGCGCCCGGGCGACCGTGTGGTGACATCCGGTGACGGAAAGGTTTTCCCTGCGGATGTGTTGGTCGGGCAGATCGCATTGGGGGCGGATCGCCGGTTGCGGGTCAAGCTCGCGGCGGATTACGGCAGGTTGGAATTTTTGCGCGTTTTGCGTACGCCGCATTCCGGTGTGATCGGAGAATCGGGCGGGTTGATTGCCGCCGATGAGGTGGTCGTTGAGGCAGAGCCTGCAGCGGAGGCAACCGATGGTTGACCCGATTACATGGCGGCGGTTTCAGTTTCGCGTCTTATTTTTGCTGGTCAGCGCGCTCGTCATCTTTGGTCAACTGCTGCCCTTAAATACAGGCCCCGCATCGGTTCAATTGCTGGACCCTGAAACGGGGGAGTTGATCCGCGAAGGCGGCTCTTACTTGAGCCTTCCCGGCCCTGATCTATTGTTTTGCTTTACGGCCGCCTTTTTGATGCGTCGCCCGCGTTGGGCGCCGGTGCTATTGATTGTGGTCGTGCATTTGCTGGCGGACATTTTGTTTCTGCGTCCTTTGGGGCTTTGGCCTGCCGTGTCGATTGTGGGCTACGAGTTTTTGCGCCGCCAGACGAATGCGACGGCTGAAATCGCGGTCCCCTTCGAGGTGGCCCTTGTTGTCGGGACGTTTGCGGCGGCGGTATTGGTTAACGGATTGCTGCATCTGATATTTGCGGTGTCCCATCCTGCATTTGGCGCGACGATACTTCACATTTTGACGACGGCTATCGCCTACCCCTTTGTGATTGGCGTAACCCACTTTATATTGCGAGTCAGGCGAGCTGCGGCCCGCGAGTTGGACAGTGACGGAGTAATCGGATGAGGCGCTCGCCCAAAGACACGGAGGAAAGCGTCGCGATCGTTTCGCGTCGTGGCCTTGTGCTTGGTGGCGGTATGGCTGCCTTTGCGGGGCTTTTGGGCCTGCGGATGCGTCACCTTCAGGTAGATCAAGCTGATCAGTTTCGCCTTCTAGCGGAAGAAAACCGGATTAATATTCGCCTGTTGCCTCCGGCCAGAGGGCAAATATTTGACCGTAATGGCCTGATGTTGGCTGGGAATGAGCAGAACTACCGCGTCACAATGGTTCGCGACAAGGTGGAGGATCCGGAAGCCGTGCTAAAGGCTATCGCGCGACTGATCCCGATGACCGACGAAGACATGGAGCATGCCCGCGAGGAATTGCGCAAACGCTCGCGGCTTGTACCGGTTACGATTGCGGATCGTCTGTCTTGGGAAGACCTGAGCCAAGTGGCGGTGAATGCGCCTGCTTTGCCGGGGATTTCGCCCGAGGTCGGGCTAAGCCGCATTTACCCGCGTGGCGCTGACTATGCGCATATCGTGGGATATGTTGGACCGGTCAGCGATTATGATCTCAGCCGGATCGATGACAAGGATCCGCTGCTGCAAATTCCGAAGTTCCAGATCGGCAAAACGGGGTCCGAGAACAAGCTGGAGCGGAGCTTGCGCGGTAAGGCCGGCACCAAACGGGTTGAAGTGAACGCCATCGGACGCGTGATGCGCGAGTTGGGGCGTGATGAGAGCCAGAAGGGCGCGAATGTTCAACTGACTATCGATACGCGGTTGCAAAACTTCGTGCAGGCCCGTTTGGCGGGTGAAAGTGCGGCCGCCGTTGTAATTGATGTGGAGACAGGGGATTTGGTCTCCATTGGCTCCGCACCTGCGTTTGATCCGAATTTGTTTGTGCGCGGTATCTCGGTCAAGGATTACGGTGATTTGACAGGGAATAAGTATCGCCCGCTGGCCAATAAGGCGGTTCAGGGAACCTACCCTCCGGGCTCTACCTTTAAGATGGTGACGGCGTTGGCCGGACTTGAGGCGGGTGTGATTACGCCTGACGAGACGATCCGCTGCACGGGCTACACCGAGCTTGCGAGCCGCCGCTTCCACTGCTGGAAACGCGGTGGGCATGGGCGGATGAACCTACGGGATTCGTTGAAGCAGTCTTGTGACGTTTACTACTATGAGCTGGCGCAACGCGTTGGCATTGAGAAGATTTCCGCCATGGCCCGCAGGTTGGGGCTGGGTGAGAAGCATGACGTGCCGATGTCCGCAGTGGCTGGCGGGCTGATGCCGACAAAAGCGTGGAAGAAAGAAAACCGCGACCAAGACTGGGTGATCGGCGATAGCTTGAATGCATCGATCGGGCAGGGGTTCGTTTTGGCCTCGCCGTTGCAATTGGCGGTTATGACTGCGCGCATCGCCACAGGGCGTGCGGTGGCGCCACGGCTGGTGAAATCCGTGGATGGGGTTGAGACCCCGTCTGGTGCGGGAGAATCCCTAGGGATCGACGAAGAAATGATGGATCAGGTGCGCGGTGGCATGTTTGCCGTGGCCAATGAAGGCGGCGGCACAGGGGCGGCCACCCGTATTGTCGACAAGTCGATGCGCATGGCGGGCAAAACTGGAACCAGCCAAGTGCGTAACATTACGAAGGCTGAACGTGCGCGTGGCGTGTTCCGTAACGCTGACTTGCCATGGGAGCGCCGGGACCACGCGCTTTATGTGGGGTATGCGCCAGCGGACGCCCCGAAATACGCGGTAGCTGTCGTGGTCGAGCATGGTGGCGGCGGCTCCACGGCTGCGGCCCCAATCGCGCGCGACGTGATGCTGGCGGCGCAGTCAGGCGGCATGCCGCCGTTGACCGCCTACCCCAGCTCGCAGCGCGGCCGCATTCGGTCGTCCTTGAGTAAACTGGAAGTCTGGGATCCTGACGACCCGACCCCGCCGGAGACCCAAGCGTGAGTTATCTCGAATACAACGTGAAGTCGGTCCCCAGCGGGTTGTCCAAGTTGTTGCACCTGAACTGGCCGATTATCGTATTGCTGACGACGATTGCTAGCGTCGGGTTCTTGATGCTGTACTCCGTGGCCGGTGGGTCAATGACCCCTTGGGCGGAGCCGCAGATGAAGCGTTTTGCCGTGGGGTTGTTCGTAATGATCTGCGTCGCGATGGTGCCGGTTTGGTTCCTGCGCAACATCGCTGGAGTAGCATATGGGATATCGGTTTTGCTGCTGCTGGCGGTGGAGTTCTTTGGCGCCACCGGCATGGGCGCGCAGCGATGGATTGACCTTGGGTTTATTCGTTTGCAGCCATCTGAGCTGACCAAAGTTACGGTGATCATGTTTCTGGCGGCCTATTATGACTGGGTCGACATCAAGAAAATTTCCCGCCCGCTTTGGGTGATCATTCCCGTAATTATCATCGCTGTGCCGATGTATCTGACGCTTCGCCAGCCCGACCTTGGGACGTCCTTGCTATTGGCATTTGGCGGCGGCGGGATCATGTTTCTGGCGGGTGTGCATTGGGCCTATTTCGCAGCGGTGGTCGGTGGCGCTGCAGGGCTGGTGAGCGCCGTATTCGAGAGCCGAGGCACCACATGGCAGTTGCTTAAAGACTACCAATACCGCCGGATCGATACATTTATTGACCCTGCATCTGACCCGCTCGGGGCTGGTTATCACATCACTCAATCCAAGATTGCATTGGGGTCAGGTGGATGGACGGGGCGCGGCTACATGCAAGGCACGCAGAGCCGTCTGAACTTCCTGCCCGAGAAACACACCGACTTTATTTTCACCACATTGGCCGAGGAATTTGGTTTTATCGGCGGCATCTCATTGTTGAGCCTATATGTTCTGGTGCTGGTTTTCTGCGTCGTCTCGGCGCTAAGCAACAAGGACCGCTTTGCATCCTTGCTGACCTTGGGCATCGGGCTGACGTTCTTTTTGTTCTTTGCGGTGAACATGTCGATGGTCATGGGGCTGGCGCCGGTGGTTGGCGTTCCTTTGCCGATGGTCAGCTACGGCGGCTCGGCGATGATCGTGTTGTTGCTCGCCTTTGGGTTGATGCAAAGCGCGCATGTTCACAGACCTAGGTAGCCATCAATGATCAACGTCCTGTTTCTAGCGCCGCCCAAGAATTGGGTGCAATATGAGGCGCCGCTTCGGGCGGCGTTTGCCAAGGCGGGGATCCATGCGGACTTGCGGGTCGAGTTTGATCCAAGCGATGTGGATTATGTGGTCTACGCCCCCAATGGCGGGCAGGCGGATTTTACCCCGTTTACCAAGCTGAAAGCTGTCCTAAGCCTTTGGGCGGGCGTAGAGACGATGGTGGACAACCCCTCGCTTAGAGTTCCGCTTTGCCGGATGGTGGATCATGGATTGACCGAAAGCATGGTCGAATGGGTGACCGGCCAAGTGCTGCGTTACCATCTTGGGATGGATCAGTTCGTGGCCGCGCAGGACGGGGTTTGGCGGGCAGGAACCGCCGCACCCTTGGCAAGGGACCGCAAGGTTTGTGTGCTGGGTTTAGGGGCTTTGGGCATGGCATGTGCAAAGGCACTGTCTGCACTGAATTTTGACGTTCACGGCTGGGCGCGTAGCGCGAAATCCTGCGAAGGCATGACCTGCCACTTTGGCGAGGACGGTCTAAGAGGGGCCTTGTCGGGGGCGGATATGGTGGCGTTACTGCTTCCCGACACGCCGGCGACAGAGAATGTTCTGAACGCGGAGCGTATGGCGCTGATGGCGAAGGGTGGTTTCATCGTGAACCCGGGTCGTGGTCCGCTGATCGACGATGACGCATTGCTTGCGGCGCTGGACAGCGGGCAATTGGCGCATGCGACCTTGGATGTGTTCCGTATTGAGCCTTTGCCTGAAGCACATCCGTTTTGGGTACATCCCAAAGTCACCGTGACGCCCCATATCGCAGCGGAAACGAAGGCCACGACGGCCTCCGAGGTGATTGCGCAGAACGTGGTTTTGGGTGAGGCGGGCGAGCCGTTTCTCCATGTCGTGGATCGCGCCGCCGGATATTAAATTAGCTTAGGCGGCTTTGCAGGGTCACTGCCCGGTGCGGCGCGTTCCACTGGCTGGATCGGTTGGGGCAGATCGAACCGCAGCGCTTGAGCCTCCAGCGCGCCCACAATCGCGTGGCTGGCGTCAAAGAACGCGACATCCAGCGCACCTGCCTCAATACCCGAAAAGACCAAAGCTTCGTTCGTGGCGCGGGCGAGTGCGTCTTGGGCGGCGGGTTCGGCGCCTACGAAGGCCAAGATATGAGAGCGCTGACCGCTGGCATAGGTCACGCCCGCCAGATATGCGCATTGCGCAAGGCCGGCCGCAGTGGTCAGCTTTTGGTCTATCGCGGTGACCAAACTGTCGGGCAATCCTTTGGGCGGAGTGATCTCAGTTGGCGTCTCGGCAGCTTCTGAGGGGCCGTGCGACAAGGTCTCGTTCAACCAGTCCACCGCCTGAGATGGCAACAAAATGGAGGAGGGGGCCACGCCAAGATTGACGCCCAAACCTAGATTTTGCCCTGCCAGCATTTGCGCCAAAGCCCGACCGGATAGACCGACGTAGGGGGCGGAACCTTCAGCGAAATCGGCCAAGCGCTCCTCGCGGTCGAAGGCTAGGATGTAGGAAGCCCCTTCGACCTCAAACACATGTGGTGAGATTTGGTCGCCTTTTGGCTCGGCCTCCAGCAGTAGGAACAATTCGGAATCGCCCATGCGCTCGTAGAACCGTAGGCGGGCCGCGTCGTCTTTGGGGCTGGCTTCCATGGCGGTGTGGGCCTGATCTAGCGGAGTGTTCATGGGACAAGGACCTCTTTCACGCGCGATTTGAGGACTGGCAGAAGCTCTGTCTCGAACCACGGATTGCGTTTGATCCATCCGGTATTGCGCCATGAAGGATGCGGCAAGGGAATAATGCTCGGGGCATGGTCGCGCCATTGGGCAACGGTATCGGTCACCGTGCCCGCCGATTTGCCCAAATGGTACTTCTGGGCATAGCCGCCAATGAGCAGGGTTAGGCCGATGTTTGGCAATTTATCAAGGATTGGCGCACGCCATGTTTTGGCACAGACGGGTGGTGGTGGTAGGTCCGCGCCCTTGGCGTTGTAGCCTGGAAAGCAGAAGGCCATAGGCAGGATGGCGACACGGGATTGGTCGTAAAATGTGGTGCTGTTTATGCCCATCCAATCGCGCAGGCGATCACCAGATGGATCGGTGAACGGCTGGCCACTTTCATGCACACGGGCGCCCGGCGCTTGCCCCGCGATGAGCAGGCGCGCGGGTTTTTGAAACCAAACCACGGGGCGTGGAGCGTGTGCGGTATGAGTCGCGGCAAAGCGATCTTTACATATTTCACAGCTTGTTAGGTCATTTGAGAGTGAGGCCAATGTCATGGCATGCACCATAAAGTATCAATTAATGTTTGCTAATGTTTTATCATTCTATAATTATAGAAGTATGAAAACATTTGATGACACGAATCTATCCCTTATCCAAGCCGCAAGCGCCTACGCTGCCCTTGGCTCGGAACAACGCCTGTCTTTGTTGCGTCGGTTAACGCGAGCCGGGGATCAGGGAATGAACATTGGCGCGCTTGGTGCGGCGACAGAGTTGAGCGGGGCGAACCTGACCCATCATCTTAAAATTCTGGCGCAGGCCGGATTGATTAAACAGACCAGACAGGGGCGCTCCACCATTTGTGCCGTGGCGGACTACGCGACTTTCAAGCGATTGAACGACTTTTTGTTGGCCGAGTGTTGTGCTGACCTTGAGGAGCATAAACATGGCTGATCTGACCCAATCCCCTTCCTTAACCCTTTGGGAGAAGCTTCCGAAGGTTTGGGTGCTCAGTGCGGCCATCTTGGGACTGGTCTTCGTGTTGGACCCCGAGCACGGGGTGCCAGTTCTTACCGGAACCTTCGGAGCGATGGCGCATACGGCGATTTTCATCATCTTTGCGGTACTGGCAATTGGCTTTCTCAAAGCCTCCGGCGCAGAGGTTTTGGTGGCGGAGGCCTTTAAGGGAAAAGAGACGCGGATGATCTTTCTAGCGGCTGCCCTTGGTGGGTTAGCGCCGTTTTGCTCGTGCGAGGTGATCCCATTTATCGCGGCTCTTTTGGCAGCCGGGGTGCCTTTATCGGCGGTCATGGCGTTTTGGTTGGCGTCCCCTTTGATGGATCCGGCGATGTTTTTAATCACCTCAGGCACCTTAGGGTTTGAATTTGCCTTGGCCAAAACACTGGCGGCGCTTGGATTGGGGTTGTTCGGTGGTTTTGCGACGATGACACTGGCCAAGACGGCGCTGTTTGCTGATCCCTTGCGCGATGTGCAGCAGGGGGGGTGCGGGTGCAGCTCCTCATTCAAGGGCACGCCTCAATGGCGCTTTTGGCAGGATGAGACGCGTGTTGCCGTCTTCAAGGCCACGGCATGGGACAACCTTGCTTTCCTCGCCAAGTGGTTGTTCCTCGCCTACCTGCTTGAGAACCTTATGTTGCTGTATGTACCTGCCAGCTTGGTGTCGTCGGTCATGGGGGGCTCGGGTGTTGGGCCGATTGTCTTTGGCGCGTTGGTTGGCGCGCCGGCTTACTTGAACGGCTACGCGGCTGTTCCATTGGTCGACGCATTGCTGACCCAAGGGATGAGCAACGGGGCGGCGATGTCGTTTATGCTGGCGGGGGGGGTTAGCTGTATACCGGCGGCCATCGCGGTTTGGGCCTTGGTGAAGCCGCGGGTTTTCGCCGCCTATTTAGGTTTTGCCTTCGTTGGCAGCATTTTTGCGGGAATGATCTGGAATGTAATCGCCTGAGAAGATTGCCCCTAGCCCGAGTTTGGGTTAACTCACGGCAAACAACTTACCTACGGGAGGGGCGGCATGTATCGCGTCTGGAACTTTGTCACCAACTATTCGCTGTTGCTGATTATCGGCGCGCTTATTGCGCTTGTGTGGGCGAACACGAACCCACATGCCTATCACCACTTTGTCGAGACCCCCTTGTGGTTCAATGACTGGATCGGTTTGGATTACTCGTATTGGGCCAAGTCCTACGGCGAGGGCTACGAAAAATACGAAGTCGGTGACGTCACTAAAGTTTTGAGCCTCCACTACCTTGTAAATGATGTGTTGATGGCATTGTTCTTTGCGATTGCAGCGAAGGAAGTCTGGGAAGCCGTGATCCTCAAGAATGGATCACTGCGAGGCAAGAAAGCGGCAACGCCCTTGTTTGCAACGGCGGGCGGCATGTTTGGCCCTATTGGCGTGTACCTTGGGTTGGCCTACTTCCTTGGCTCTGACACCTACAGCGCCGTGGCGAACGGTTGGGCAATTCCGACGGCGACTGACATTGCGTTCAGTTATCTTGTGGGCCGTATGGTCTTTGGTGCGGGCCACCCGGCGGTGCGCTTCTTGTTGCTTTTGGCTATCGCGGACGACGCGGCTGGCTTGATCATTCTGGCGATTTTCTATCCATCTGGCGAATTGGCACCAGAGTGGCTGTTGCTATCGTTTGGGGCCGCTGTTGGCGTTTACCTGCTGGCGAACTGGCTGCCTCGCAAATTGGACCGTGGCAACCAAACGCGTCCTGTCTCTACGTTTGTGCGCAACAAATTGCACTTCCTGCCATACCTTATCGCAGCATGCCTTAGCTGGTACGGCTTCGCGGAAAGTGGCCTGCACCCGGCGCTTGGCCTGCTGCCAATCGTGCCGACTATCCCACATGCAGACCGCGCTTTCGGCCTGTTCTCGGAGGCTGAGCAATATTTGACCGACCTGCTTAACGTGTTCGAGCACGCACTGAAGCACCCTGTTGAGATCATCTTGTTCTTCTTTGGCCTGTTGAACGCTGGGGTTGAGTTCAACGCCATTGGGGATGCAACTTGGCTGGTTCTGGCCGGCTTGTTGATCGGTAAACCTGTCGGCATCTTGCTGTTCGGCTGGGTTGCTGCAAAGCCATTGGGGCTGGGGCTGCCGCAAGGCATGCGGATTGTGGATCTGATTGTTATCGGGTGTGTCGCGGCAATTGGCTTTACGGTATCGCTGTTTGTGGCATCCGTGGCGTTTGATGCTGGGCCTGTTCAGGACGCCGCGAAGATGGGGGCCTTGTTCTCATTTGGTGCCGCAGCCGTGTCTCTTCTGGCCGGTAAGATCTGCCGAGTTGAGAAACAAAACAGTTAAAGAGGCACTCATCCAGTGTGATTGATTAGCAAGACGGCGCATTTATTTGTGCCGTCTTGTCACGTTTACGGTCTTTTTACTGATATAGCGTTGAACTGCAGGGGCCTAATCCGACATAATACGGCCTTAAAAGGTGCCTAGAATGCACCTAACGATCCGCTAGGCACATGCGGGCACAATGAGGTGGGGGTTTCCCCGGAGATGATAGAGTTTCAAGACGTCAGCAAGTCCTTTTGGACCGGCACGCAGCGCAAGGTGATCCTTGACCGCGCTTCTTTTCGCGTGGAGCTTGGTCATTCAATCGGGGTTTTGGCCCCGAATGGCACGGGCAAGACCACTATTGTCAACATGATGGCGGGGTTGGAGAAGCCTGACGAGGGCGAGATCGTGCGCACTTCTCGGATATCCTTCCCGTTGGGTTTCATGGGCGGAGTGGTTGGCAAGCACACGGCGCGTGAGAACGCTCGGTATATTGCTAGGCTCTATTCGCTTGACCCAGATTACATCGAGGCCTTCTGCCGTTACCTGTGTGGCTTGGAGGAGTACTTCGATATGCCCGTCGGCACGTATTCGTCCGGTATGAAGGCCAGATTTACGTTTTCGCTGATGTTGGCGTTAGAATTTGACATCTACCTTATTGACGAGGGGATGCCTGCGACGACTGATGTAGAGTTTAACCGCAAGGCGGGCTCCATCTTGAAAGACCGATTGAAGAAAGCCACAGTTATCGTGGTATCGCACCAAGCTGAAACGCTGGAAAAATTCTGCCGATCCGCCGCAGTCCTGAGTAAGGGCAAGCTGGTCATGTTCGACACATTGGAAGAAGCGAAGCAACTGTATGACTACGAAACCCAAAGCTAAAAAGTACCGCCTGCGGCGCAGTGAGGGTCAATCTGCGGCAGCAATGCCTGCGGCCTCAGCACCTGCGGGTACGAGCTCTGCTGTTACGGACATCTTGCAAGCTGAAGAGATGATGTTTGCAGCGCCTGTCGATGACGGGTTTGGCAAGCAGGATTTTCGTGCGGGGGCTGCTGACAAACCCGAGGGCAAAACGCAAGAAGCGGTAGCCGAGGAGGCCGCTAAAAGTCCTGCGGAGCTGATCGATGGTATTCGTCGCGAGGGCTTGACCGGCCGGCAATTGCGCATGGCACGCCGTGTTGCGCAAAAGCAGGGCTTGGCACCGGTGTCTGACTATGACGCCGTTAGATTGTTGCGCGAAAAGGGGATCGATCCGTTCAAGCGCTCCAACATGTTGGAGCTGGTGATGCCTGATGGCGAAGACGCGGAGGCAACACAGGGCGGCCAGCCACAGCTGCCATCCACCGTCGTGGCGAAAGCCGCCTTGCCCTCAACAGAAGTGATTTCGGATGACCACCGCGCGTCGGACATCATGGCTATTCAGCGTGACATCGCGAAACGCCGCCGCCGCCGTGCGACTTTGCTTGCCATTCGAATGATGGTTTTCGTCATGCTGCCTGCGTTTGTAGCTGGGTATTACTATTATGTAATTGCGACACCGATGTATGCGACCAAGTCGGAGTTCGTTATTCAGACGGCCGAGCCATCTTCATCGGGCCAGTTGGGTGGCTTGTTCTCGGGCACGGGTCTTGCGACGTCGCAAGACAGTATCACGGTGCAAGGATACCTGCAGTCGCGGGACGCAATGCTGCGTCTGAACGAGGATGAAGGGTTCAAGACCCACTTCTCCCAAGACAATATCGATGCTTTGCAGCGCATAGAATTGGACAGCTCGAATGAGGCTGCCTACTCGCTTTACAAAAAGCATGTACGGATCGGGTACGACCCTGCCGAAGGCGTTATCAAGATGGAAGTCAGCGCGGCCTCGCCAGAGACATCAGCGGCGTTTTCAGAGAAGCTGATTTCCTATGCCGAGCAGCGGGTCGATGAGCTGACATCGCGCTTGCGTGGCGATCAGATGCAAGGCGCATCCGAAAGCCGAGTTGAAGCTGAAGAAAAGATGTTCGCGGCGCAGGACCGGATCGTCTCGTTACAAGAGAGACTGGGCGTTTTGAGCCCAGAGAGTGAAGTTCAAGCGATCTTCGGGCAGATTACGCAGTTGGACAGTGAGCTGCTGACTTCGCGGATTTCGTTGCAGCAATTTTTGGCAAACCCGCGCCCCAACCAAGCAAAGGTTAGCGCTGAAGAAAACAAGATTACGGAATTGCAAAAGCTCATTGCTGAAAAGCGTGACCAGTTGACCGAGAGCAATGAAGACACTGGCTCGTTGGCACGTATCTCGGCCGAGCTGTTGATCGCCCAAGGTGATCTGGCCATGCGCCAAGAGTTCCTTGCGGCAGCAGAAGCGCAGTTCGAGTCGGCCCGCCTAGAGGCGAACCGTCAGGTCCGTTACTTGTCCATCGGGGTCAAACCCGTAGCGCCGGACGAGCCGACCTATCCCCGCTCATTTGAGAACACGATCTTGGCGTTCTTGATCTTTGCGGGCATCTACTTGATGGTCTCGCTGACCGCTTCCATCCTACGTGAACAGGTATAACCCCAAATGAAAACTATCCGTATTGGCGCATTAGATTGCAGCAATGATTTGCCTTTGACCGTGATTGCGGGCCCTTGCCAGCTTGAAGGGCTAGACCACGCGTTGATGATCGCTGAAGCCATGGCGAAAGCCTGCGCGGATGCGGGGGCCGGATTTGTGTTCAAAGCCAGCTACGACAAGGCGAACCGAACATCCGTGTCTGGCGTTCGGGGGCTCGGCATCGAAGAGGGTCTTCGCGTGATGGACGAGGTGCGTGCCAATATCGGCTGCCCGACACTCACCGACGTCCATGCGCCCGAGCAATGCGCGGCCGTGGCCGAGGCCGTTGACGTTATGCAAATCCCTGCTTTCTTGTGCCGCCAAACCGACCTGTTGGTCGCGGCGGGCAAAACCGGTGCGGTGGTGAACATCAAGAAGGGCCAGTTCTTGGCCCCTTGGGACATGCCGAACGTGGTGTCCAAAGTGGAAAGCACCGGCAATGAGAACATCATGCTGACCGAGCGTGGCACATCCTTTGGGTACAACGCGCTGGTTGCCGATTTCCGCGGTCTGCCAACGATGGCGAAAACAGGCTATCCGGTGATCATGGACGCCACGCATTCGGTGCAGCAACCGGGCGGGCAGGGCGGATCTTCTGGTGGGCAGCGCGAATTTGCACCAGTGATGGCACGTGCTGCGGTCTCGCTTGGTGTGGCAGGGGTGTTTATCGAGACACATGAAGACCCCGACAGCGCGCCATCAGACGGCCCCAACATGATCCCGCTGCATCAGATGCCGGAGTTGATGAAAAGCCTGATGGGTTTTGACGCTTTGGCCAAGGCAAACCCTTGTCGCGTGTAGGTTAGGCGACCTGACCGGCGGCCCAGCCGGATGACCACGCCCATTGGAAATTGTAACCGCCCAGCCATCCCGTGACGTCGACAACTTCGCCGATGAAATAGAGGCCGGGGATATCTTTGGCCTCCATTGTTTTGGAGCTTAAGGCGTCCGTGCCGACACCGCCCAATGTTACCTCCGCTGTGCGGTACCCTTCGGAGCCAATCGGCTTTACCTGCCAGTTGTGCACGCGCTCGGCCAAGCTATCGAGGGACGCGTTGTTCTGGTCCGCCAAGTTGCCGCTATGTCGTGATTGGGCAACCACCATGGCCGCCAGCTTTTCGGGGATGATGCGCGCCAATGCATTCTTGATGGATATCCGCCCCGCCTCGGCGCGCATTGCCTTCAGCTCCTCACTGACGTTACTGGCGGCCGCAAGGTTTACGCCCAAGGTGCTGCCTTCGTCCCAATAGGACGAAATTTGCAAAATAGATGGCCCCGACAGCCCACGGTGCGTGAAGAGCAACCCTTCGCTAAAGCTGGAGTTATTGCAGGACACATTGGCCTGAACGGAGGTGCCTGCAAGGGGGCGTGTTTGCTCCAGCTCTTGTTCGCTAAAGGTTAGGGGAACCAAGCCAGCCCGCGTGGGGACCAAGGGGAGGCCGAACTGCGCGGCGATCCGGTAACCGAAGCCCGTGGCTCCCATTTTTGGGATAGACTTACCGCCACTGGCAACCACCAAACTTTCGCAAGTGATTGTTCCTGCGCTGGTTAGTAGCTGGAATCCGCCGTCCGTCTGGGTGGCTTCTGTGATGGTTGTGCCGAGCTTGATCGACACGCCAGCCGTCTCCATGTCCCCAAGCAACATCGCGATGATGTCTTTGGCGGAGCGATCGCAAAACAACTGCCCTAGTGTTTTTTCATGCCAAGGGATGCCAGCCGCATCGACCATGGCAATGAAATCCCATTGGGTGAACCGTTTCAGCGCTGACACCGCAAAGCGCGGGTTTTGTGATAGAAAGCGATCTGGTTGAATGTCGAGGTTGGTGAAATTACACCGCCCGCCGCCAGAGATGCGAATCTTCTCGCCCGCAGCCTTTGCGTGATCGAGCAGCAATACTGAGCGCCCTCGGCGCGCCGATTCGAGCGCGCACATCATGCCGGCGGCCCCTGCGCCAATGATTACAACCTGTGCTTTCATAGGGTCGGGGATAAAGGGCGCACTTCCGTACGACAAGACGCGATTTTGGGGTTGCAGCATCGAGAAAGGCATATTAAATCACAAGACGGTATTGGGATGTGGCCTAGCGGTAGGGCACCTGTTTTTGGTACAGTAGATCGTAGGTTCGAATCCTACCATCCCAGCCAACCACCTCAGACATTGTTAGGAATGGACCTCAGGGCCACCGGTGGGTCCACAGTGCCCCAAGGAATGCCCCACGAGGCCACAGAGCGGGTGCCGTGGGTGCCGCCTGGGGACCCTGATGGGCTCCCAGAAGGCCTCGTTCACGTGTTAGAGCAGATCGTAGTCCACCCCGTTCGCCCATTAATCCCAGTCGTCCCGCTTGTTATCCACCTTGGACCCGACCACGAGGTGCGCGGGGTTCACGCAGAGCCGGTTATGGCACCGATGCCGAACCACCTCGTTCGCCCCGATAACGGCCCTCTCACGGACGCAATATACGAAGCGATAGGCGGGCAGTTGGTGACCCCGGAAACGGACCTTGCGGGGCAAGGTCGTATTCGTCACCAGACAGCCATTCTCGTCCTCGCTCGTGTCCTTGATCAGAGAGTCGGCCCTCGCAAGGGCCTCCTCATAGTGTTCTGCCATTACTCTCTCGAGGTATATCTGGCTTTCGTCGCGATACGTAAAATCAGTCAATATATTCGATCCTCTTCAATTCCTCAGGCATGGCCCCGCGAAGGTGTTCGTCAATCTTCACGAGTTCCATGCCGGGCCCTTGCAGGTACCCTCGATCTACCGAGAACTCAGGGGCAACCCAGAGCGCCTTGGAGAAGGTTGCTCCTCCCCACTTCACCTTGAACTTCGTCCACCCGAGTTCCGCCATGAGGTGGCGGGTCTGGCCGATCGAGCTCTTCAACGATTGCGAGATGAACGCCGCGAGGTTGCTCTCCGGCCTTTCCTTCAGTCCATGGCGGTTCAGTTCCTCCTCGAGCAGGGTGAGAACTGTCCGCTCGGAGGCCGCGTTAATCCGAAGCATGACGGGTGTGGCGTGGATCGATACGTTCAGTGACTTGGCGGAGAACCTGTCGGGCAGCGAGCGGACCATCAGGGCTGCGTGCAGTTTGGCGATGTTCGCCGGATCGCCCATGTAGTCGTAAAGACGAGCAATCAAGGCCGTGAACTCACCGGCCTTCTCGCCTGAAGCGTGTCCGCTGTGATCAACTTCGATGATATAGAACCGCCGGTCACCCTCTTCGATCCATGTGGGGAGGTGATTGCTGGTGAAGATAAAGCAACAGCTCTGCCGAACCCGCTCAGCCTCTCGCCCCTTCATTTCCGATAGGGTCGTCGTCTCGGTCAGATAGCTCTTCAGCATAGTGGCCTGCTTAGATCCTGGGCGAAGCTGGAGCTCCTCCGAGATCACGAGCTTGCTTCGAAGCGCGGTCATGTTGAAACGGCTGGTGAGCATATCGACGTTATTTTGAGTGACCGAGTTATCTTCCCCGAACAGCAAAGCCAGCAACTGGCAGAGGGTGCTCTTCCCGGTTCCTTTGCTGCGAGAGTAGAGCAACGGGGCCCAAGTCGGCTTCCTTGCTCGCCCATGACCCTCATCACTTTTTCTCCCGGAGTGGGCGAACTGGGGCATTCCTTGGGGCCCTTTGGGTGTCTGGGGGAGCGTCTTCCACGGGTGCAGTTGGTGACGTCACGTGCTCGGCTCGTTCACGGTGTTAGCGGTGGACCTGCATCCCAGCCGTCAGCAAGAAAAAAGTAAAGTGTACCCCCGACGGCTCCCGGAGGAACCGCCGAGGACATTGTCACCGGGGCAGCCTGATCTGATCGATGATACCCCGCTTCTGTTCGTCCGAGATGCCCGCTGAGTAGATCGAGTAGGTCAACTGGTTCTCAGATCGCGCCGACTGGTGGCCCACAAGAGACGCGGTGAAGTGCTCCGGAACCCCCGTTCGCTCGCACTGGGTGATGAACCACTTCCGAGTACTGTGGAATACCAACCCCGGACGCCCCAACCCCAGTTTCTCCCTCAACCCCGTGAATGCCTTGGTCACCTGGTTCACCGTCAGGTGGGGGAATAGCGGGCCCTCGGCGGGGAGCCGATCCAGCACCCCCTCCAACTCAGAGTGCAGAGGCACCAGCCGTTCACTGGCATCGGTCTTTAGCTCCCTGATCCGGTTGGGCCGAACGTGCCGAGGTCGCCAACATCAGGAACTGAGCATGATAAAATTCCTAGGGCTTGATGCGCACCACGACCTTTGGAGGCTTAAGTGTACAGGTCGATCCATCATCTGCCGTGAATACTTGCGAAACTCGGTCGTCGATTGTGAGCTCGCCAGGGCCATAGAGCCCATTAGTATTTTGATTCAAAATGGTTATATATCGGGCTTGAACCGGAAACACGCCATCGTCATTAAATAGGGGGCTATCTTGCAGATATGCCGCGTCCGGTGCGCGATGGCCATCTAACCCATTACCTGTAATATCACGAACAACATCATTCGGAGCCTGGTGTGAGATAACGTAGTTCTGGCCTAATTTGGGAACCTCAGCCAAACGCGTTAAAACTTGAGAAAGTTGCGACCCTGATTTTGAAACGACGACGCTTCCAAACCCTTTGGCGCTTAATGGAGAGAGCAATTCACTTATACTTATTTCTGGATGGGCGTAATACTGAACATCAAAGCCGCCGCAATCAATCTCTTGAAGTAGCGTCATTCCCGTAAAAAAAGCTGGAACCAATGTACTGTTCTCCTGTGTTGTCGGGGTCATACAACCCGATAAGAAAACCGCTGTGGCAAGGGTTCTTAAGGCGGTCTTATGTAGTCTCCAATAATTCTATTACGGCTAACCCGCCGCCCGTTACGGTTCAATATATCCTGGACAGCGTAAGCGATTGTAGACGCATATCGTGCCTGACGAGCTTCTTGTTCGTTTACCATTGTGTCCATTAGGTGTTGCTGGCCCGATGCATTCTGCACCGTGGAATCAGGCAGCACATAATCGACCCCACCACGATTCAACCTAGTATCATTATACTCGTCTTTGAGGCCAAGCATATGACCGTATTCGTGGGCTTCCAAAATATCAGCTTGCGGATTCCTTCGCGACGGCACTCTACCGTCCGTACCAGAGCGAGACTCACCTATGTTAAATACCGCGCTATAGCCAGAAACATACGATTGCCCTTGAAGAACGCTTTGCCGTGGGATCAGTGGGCCTAGCGTATTTGGTGCCGGCTGAGGCGGAACGTTCACCATCTCAACGTTGTAGTGGACACCACCCTTGCGCCCTCCCGATGAAAGCACAATCTGAGGGTCAAAGACTATTTCGTATATGTTTTGGCCGCAGGTAGAGTCAGTGATGTCTAGCTTCAACGGTTTTGCGTTCCAATAACGTGCTATTGCTGCCGGAATCAACCGAATACGGCTGGAAAGTTGCGTGTTGTTCGTCGCAACGCTTAAAGGTCGCTCCGGACTAGGCGCAGTAGAATTTATCGCCGCCATCAGTGTTGTGATAATGATCCGGCCCGCTCCAGGAGCGGATGAGGCAGTTGCAGGCGAATGAGTATCAACCACGATGTTTGCCTTAAACGGGTTCGCATGTTGGCCGTTATACCCTCCACTAGAGCTTTTCTGACGTAGTGCGCTATTGGGAGTATTGTCATGTGCACCATTCCTAGAAATTAAACCAGAACAACAGCCGCAAGCTGCGCGTGTTGGACGCACCGATAAAGCGCTTCTCGCGGCACTTCCGTCAGCCGCTGCGCTGACAGGAGCGCCACCTAACGAGCCAGGCGACGTGCTTGGTGATACGGTTGAATTAAAGCACATTCTCTCTCATACCCTTTGTCTTGTTCAACCTTTTCACCGCGTAAGCGAGGACATGATCCGCTTTAGAATCTGGATCATTTTTCTCAAGGATTTTTTCTTTGATCCAAGGGAAAAGAGGGTCTGCATAGTAGCTCGTCCCAAACCAGTAACTAAGTATTACCGACACCTGATACCCCTTCGGACTATCCATTTCCATCATGCGCGCAGCTTGCCGAGTGGCCCCCAAGAACTCTTGCCTTGGCGACAGGTCATAGCTAATGACCCGCTTGTCCTGAGTTGAGCGCACCTTTTCTACATATCCCTTTCGTAGCAGAGATTTGAGCGTCTGAGAGGTCGTTCTGCGTGTTGCGCCAAGATAGGCCGCAACCTGCGACGGGATTCGCGAGAACTTGTTGGCTTGCACGAGATAGCCAAGCGTTGCGTCTTGGGTCGGATTTAATTCGTGTTCCAACTGTCTGTTGCGTCTAGCCTCGCCAATCTGCTGATCAGTTCGCGAATATGTGGTTTTGGCTCCACAAGAGAAAGGTAGCGAGTCGAAATAGTTATTGCAATAATGTCGACTCGCTACTAATGGTGAGTCGACATCAGCCAAACTTGAAAGGATTTGTCATGAAACTTCTGAAACTCTCCGCTGCGGCGCTGGTCTTGACTGCTGGAGCCGCCATTGCTGACGGCGACCATGATCACGGGATCACTTCCCCAGTGGATTCTGCAAGGGTTGCGGACTTCGATATTGTAGCTGCTGAAGTGGAAATTAGCGGACGGTTTGCCACTTTCCGTATGTCTTCCGCTGGAACCGCTGGGGGCACCACGCTTGAAGCAACAGGAAATGGAGCTCCCGGAGCGGGCATCTGGGCCTATGTATGGCCAACCACACTTGACCCATCTGCTGTTGGCTTTGGTGAAGAGACTGGCCTTTTGGCGCTAGCAGCAACCAATCATCCAGATTTTGACGACACACCACTTTTCGACGAAAACATTGATGGCGACACCGGTAACGACGGTGGGCATTGGCACAGCCATTGGGTGGTGTTGACCCCAAATGAGGAATGTGGGCCCGGCGCTCTCGCTGTCAAAGATGTTGCCGAAGGTGAAACACCTGTCATGCCTGCGACATGGCCTGGTGTTCCATTCTACCTCGATAGCCCTGGTTTTACGCCGGTGTTTGACGGGGCCGAAATCACGATCAACGTCGTGCTGGCCAATTCAGACATTAGTGCGCTTGAAGGCATCAACTACGATGGGGTCACGACTGCACTACGTGTCGATACAGATTTCCACGCCCCTTATGTCTGCGTCACCGATGTCTTTGATGTCGCCTCTGGCGACCTGAGCCTTCCTGGCAAAATTGATTAACGCAACCGTACAGGCGGTGCTGGCCGTCGCCTGTCGCTCAACACAGGAGAAGAAAATGCCCAATGATTGGCTCCCCTCTCTCATCACTTCCACGCGCCAAGATAGCTACGCGCCGCCGGTTCTGCTGTCTCGTATGGCCGTGAAACTGATCCAATCCGACGCAGCCTTTCGTGAAAAGTTGAGATCTGAATACGAAGTTGACGCCGATGCGCTGATTGCAGTCCCACACGTCGCTGCAACACAGTTTTCGACTATTGCTGCAACCAACAATTATTGGAGAAACATCCAATGAAAACCGCAAGTGTCTATTCGAATGCGCCCGAACTACAGGTCATGCAATGGTTCAACACTCCTGAACCAATCACTCTTTCTGACCTTCGAGGGAAAGTTGTTGTGATTGAGGCTTTTCAGATGCTTTGCCCGGGATGCGTTAGCCACGGCCTTCCACAAGCTATGCGGATATCGGAAACATTCTCACAAGACGATGTTGTGGTTATTGGGCTTCACACGGTCTTTGAACACCACAGCGCTATGCAACCACATGCGCTTGAAGCATTCCTCCACGAGTATCGAATTAAGTTTCCAGTGGGTGTCGACCAACCCTCAGAAATGGACGGAATGGCACTTCCGAACACAATGCAGACATATCAACTTAGGGGAACACCATCGCTGCTTGTCATCGACCGGATGGGTCGCCAGAGGCTCAATTTGTTTGGACAAGAAAACGATATGAAACTTGCCGCATCAATATCGAAACTGATTTACGAAGCGCCAGTTGCTGAAGAGACCAGCAACGTTAGGAGCATCGCTGGTCAAGTCTGCACGCCAATCGGTTGTACCAATTAAGAGATGATCTTGGACAGAAAAGGAATTCCCATGAACAACTATCGCAAAGCAATCATTGGCATAGCAGTCATTTTATCGGGTGCTACAGCTCTTTGGGCAGCTGATGATCTACTGCAAGATCGTGCTTTGGAATATCCGACTGGATATCGTGACACATTCACCGAGTACTTTCGCGGTGATCGCCTCTTTGAACACGATCAAGTTATTCGGATTTACGCCAATGATGTCGCGCTTGATGGAGCCAAACTGGACGGAATGCTTCCCTATGGCTCTGTTCTGGTTGCTGAACTCTTTACAACGATAGAGGATGAAGACGGCGACGTAAAAGAGAGCGCAATCGGGCGAAGAATTTCTGGCCCAATGAAAGCAATTGCCGTGATGGAAAGACAGTCTGGATGGGATGAACAATATCCTGAAGAGCTAAAGGTCGGAGACTGGGAATTTGATCTTTTTAGCACAGCTGGAGAGAACCTGAACAAAGACATGACTGCTTGCCGTGCGTGCCATAATCCACTGTCAGATTCAGAGTTTGTTTTTTCTCTCGAACATCTCATTGCAGCTCAACCATAGAAGTCTCGTCATCGAGATCACGCAAGTCTAGTTTGCAGCTTTGCGTCTGAGTTCACACGTTTGTCGCGTTTGGCACGATTGGTGGATCTTGGACCAAAGGACTGGCTCTACAAGGAAATTACTCACCATGCTTTCACAAAAAACAATCGACATCGTTAAATCGACCGTTCCAGTTCTGAGTGAGAACGGAACCGCTCTGACCTCTCACTTTTACAAAAGAATGTTTGAGCGAAACCCAGAAGTGAAACCCTACTTCAATGCATCAAATCAAGCCGAAGGGCGGCAACAACAGGCCCTTGCGGGTGCAATTGTTGCCTTCGCCAAAAATGTCGATAATTTGGAAGCACTTACGAGTGCTGTGGAGTTGATCGCGAACAAACATGCGTCGCTCATGATCAAGCCAACGCACTATCCCATTGTTGGTGAAAATTTACTGGCATCAATCCAAGAGTTTTTAAACTTAGAGCCGTCGAGTGAGATCATAACTGCTTGGGGAGAGGCTTATGACTTTCTTGCAGGCATTCTCATCGGTCGCGAGGCGACGATCTACAAGAGCAATGCTGAACGAGAGGGCGGTTGGTCTGGTTTCCGTTCATTTCGTGTCACCAAGCGTGTGCAGGAAAGTTCACTCGTAACGTCGTTTTATCTTGAACCGCAAGACGGCGGCTCCCTCCCCGAATACCTACCAGGTCAATACCTCACTGTTCGCGTCCCGACACCGGATGGACATACAACGATGCGCAATTATAGCCTATCTGATCTCAGTACAAAAAAACTGTTCCGCATTAGCGTTAAACACGAACAAGGCCGCGTTGGTGCTCAGCCTGTTGGATATGTTTCGAATTACCTTCATACGTTAGTGAAAGAGGGAGGAACACTTGAGGTTGGGCCACCTTGCGGTGAGTTTGTTTTGAAGGCAGGTAAGGATTCAGAAAAACCCCTAGTATTCCTTGCAGGCGGAATTGGTGTCACGCCACTCCTTAGCATGATTTCCAGCGCGCTGGATGAGGACGCAGAGCGTTCGGCTATTTTTGTGCATGCATGCTTGAACGAAGAAGTTCAGCCGTTTCGCTCATCGCTTGAAGAGCTAGCCAATCGCTATCCCAATCTGAAGCTTCACCATCGATACGAGCAACGCGGGGAGAACGATCATCAGGCTGCAAACGCGAGCGACGGGAGAGTTGACGAGACGTTCCTTGACGGGCTGCTTGAAGATACAAATGCAGATTATTACATCTGTGGCCCAAGTGGCTTTATGTCCGCGATGAGCGGCATTCTGAGCGATTGGAATATTCCGGCTTCACAAGTCCGACTGGAGGCATTCGGTCCACAATCACCATAGCAGCAAGCATCTGGCTTTACGAGGTTGAGGTCAGGCCGTCTCAACGATCACCGGCCTGACTGCATCCCGGTTTGATGCTCCACACAGATTTTTTCGCTTTCTACCTCTGTAAGAGGCAGTGAGAGCAATTTACAGTATGGATGCTCGTTGTTGATCGTATGGAAATTACAACTGTAACACAGTCCAAATGATCGACTACCATTTTGCTCCAGAATCTTTTTAAGCCCCCCGCTTAACACTGTTTCAAGAGTTGCGACCTCTGTTGGGCTTAATGATCCGAAAGCTCCTGCAAGAATGTTTTCATCGGTCACAATCGCAGCGCCATGTTCAGTCAGAGTATAGGAAATGGACCGTCTATCGCTGGCCGAGCGCTCTTCTCGAACATATTCTTTACGCAAGAGCGCCTTTAGTGTCTGGGACATTGTTCCGCGTGTAGTGCCCAGATACTCGGCTACGTGGGACGGTGTGCGCGAAAACTGATTTGCGTCGCGTAGATACTCTAATGCTGCACGTTGGGCAGGATTAACATCACCTGTCCATGTACGCGCAACATCTAGGCGCGCCAGTCGGTTGATCAAATTTCGAACACGTTCATCAGGATTCATATACGTAAGGTAATGAGACGAAATTACCGTTGCAAATAAAAAAGAAATCTAATGGTGGGTTGCTTTAAGCTCTTTGAACAAAATGCCAAAGAGCTTAAAGCGTCTAAGGATGGGGCTTTGGCAGGCCGAAACGCGCAATCAAGTAGCAATGAACATCTTTGGGGTCTTCGATACGGCGCACTTTACCCAACCCTTCGTGGCTCAGCTTCACTGAATGCGTGTCGTCCCCATTAGGTAGAATGAGTTGCGGGCAGGATTGCTCGTCACCGACATAAATGCCCATTTCTCCACGCGGTCGTGCAAAATCAACATAACGGATGTCCAGATTCTGGCACATATCAGGGAACATGGTGAGCAATCCCTCGATAGGCACGCACTGTGGGCAAAAGAAATCAGCATTGCCGTGAATGGGATCTTTGAACTTGGGCTTTAGCAAGTAGAGAATGGCCTGAGACACGAATATGTCCTTTGGTTTGGGAGAGAGAGCCGCCGAAGCGGCCCTCAGAGTGTTATGAAGAGCCTACACCGTCAAACCCAATGCCTGGGCGACACCGGCACCGTATTCAGGGTCGGCCATGGTACAATTGTGGATATGGCGCTCTTGAATATCGACACGAGCCCCGCCTACTGAGCGCGCTGTGTTTTCAAACAAAACTCGCTTCTGGTCATCGCTCATAAGTCGGAACAGATCACCGGGCTGAGAGTAGTAATCTTCGTCTTCCCGGTGGTTCCAGTGATCGGCGGCCCCTTCAACTGATAGCGGTGGTTCCGAAAAATCGGGTTGCTCCTGCCATTCACCAACAGTGTTGGGTTCATATCCAATGCGCGAGCCACCATTTCCATCGACCCGCATCGCGCCATCACGGTGATACGAATGGAAAGGACAACGCGGTGCATTCACCGGAATTTGCGAGTGATTTACGCCGAGCCTATAGCGCTGTGTATCACCATAAGAAAACAATCGCCCTTGCAGCATCTTGTCCGGCGAAAAGCTAATCCCTGGAACAACACTTGATGGGGCAAAGGCAGACTGCTCAACATCCGCATGATAGTTATCGGGATTGCGGTTCAATTCCAGTTCACCAACTTCAATTAATGGATAATCCGCATGGGGCCAGACCTTGGTCAGGTCAAACGGATTGAGATGATATTCGCCAGCGTCCACTTCGGGCATGATTTGAACTGACAAAGTCCACTTGGGATACTGGCCATCTTCGATACTGTCATAGAGGTCACGTTGATGGCTTTCACGGTCATCGGCAATTAGAATGGCGGCTTCTTCATCGGTGAGATTTTTAATTCCCTGCTGAGTTTTGAAGTGGAACTTGACCCAATAGCGCTCGTTCTGCGCGTTGATGAAGCTGTACGTATGGCTGCCAAACCCGTCCATGTGGCGGTAGCTGGCTGGTATCCCACGTTCTGACATTACGATTGTCACTTGGTGCAAAGCTTCGGGCAGGCTAGTCCAGAAATCCCAGTTGTTGTCCGCGCTGCGCATATTTGTGCGCGGGTCGCGTTTTACAGCGTGGTTAAGGTCGGGAAACTTTAGGGGATCGCGCAGGAAAAAAACTGGAGTGTTGTTTCCGACCAAATCCCAATTGCCTTCTTCGGTGTAGAACTTCACAGCAAAGCCACGAATATCCCGCTCGGCATCTGCGGCACCGCGTTCGCCCGCAACTGTTGAGAAGCGTAAAAACAAATCCGTTTTCTTCCCGACTTCCGAGAAGATCTTTGCGCGCGTGTATTTCGTGATATCATGGGTCACTGTAAAGGTCCCGAAGGCAGCAGACCCTTTGGCGTGCATACGACGCTCGGGAATGACCTCGCGGTCGAAATGCGCCATCTTTTCTAAAAACCAAACATCCTGCAATAAGACTGGCCCGCGCCGACCAGCAGTCATTGTATTTTGATTGTCGGGAACAGGGGCACCAAATGCGGTGGTCAACTTGGGTGGTTTTGTCATCAGAATCTCCTCTTGCAGTTAGGGCGTTTTTGGACGTAAAGTGATAGCGAGTCAAAGTTATATAAATTATCAGACAAATAATGGATACTTATGTATGGTCGTACATCAGAGCTTATCTGGATTGTCCTTAAGGGACTTTGAGTACATTCAAGCTGTTGCCAGAAACAAAAGCTTCGGACAGGCCGCGATTGATTGCGGAATCTCGCAGCCGGCAATCAGCCAGCAAATACGCAAACTTGAAGCCCGTCTTGGGTTTCCAATTTTTGATCGCTCTGCACATAGCTTTTACGTCACTCCGGCTGGAGAGATGTTCCTCAAGAAGATCGACGTTATTCTAACTGAAGCTCGTGCTCTTCTGGATGCAACCGCGAGCCTTAACGATCCAATGGAAAGCGAGCTGCGCCTGGGTATTATTCCGACATTGGGGCCTTATCTGATGCCACATATTCTACGCGCCATCCGTGACCAATACCCGAATTTGAAACTCAATTTAGTGGAAGCAACTACTAATGATCTGAAGGAGATGATGCTCGCGCGTCAGCTTGATCTGATATGTTTGGCGACGATGCCTGAGTTCGAAGAACTCGAAAGCCAGCATTGGTTCGACGAACCTTATATATTGGCCTGTCCAGTAGAGTATGCACTCAAAGATAATACCGTGATGCAGTGGTCGCAGTTTGATCAGGAGCAATTGCTTTTCCCAAGCACGGAGCACTGCATGCGAGATCAAACCATGGGTTTCTGCAACCTTGCTGCGGCATCTGATCGTAGGGTTGGTAGCAGTTTGGAAATGCTACGCCAGATGGTAGCAGCAGGTGAAGGCGCTGCGTTGTTGCCAGCGCTATCTGTTTTGGGATCCGATGGAATGAACGGCCTGATCACTTATCATCCAATCGCTGGCAGAACACTTGAAAGGGCAATTCAAGTAAGTTGGCGAAAGAATGATTATCGAATTGATACGTTTGCCGGCTTCCTTAGCTTTCTGCGAACAGTGGTCTTGCCGCTCTGACAACACCATACATAGCGTTGGTTTCGATCTTGTAGGTGCTGTCAGAGGTACCAAAGAACCGTTTGGTCAAGATATGGCAGAACCCAGAACCCTCAGGAGAATATCTTTACTTGGCTTGGCCAAAGATCCAAAATAAACATGCGCCGGTTATTAAGGTGATAGGGTGGTTATAATACATCAAATTGATTGTCACACATCGGTCGGATCGGCGTTCATTTGATATCGATTTATTATGTTAGAATTAAAAATAGGTAGCGATTAAGGAGTCGCTAGATTCCTGATGTTCATGTTTTTGGTATCGCTAAAGTAGTTAATTCCCGCTTCAATATGTGTAAGCCCACCCAATTCACCTTTGTTGCCTAGAATAGACGCAGGTGTCGATGTCGCGCGTGCTATTGCTTGTTGTTCGCTGTCCCCGACATCCGTAATCATAACTGATACCGCCTGTGGCAGATCTAGATCGGCACCCGCCAGTGTTCCATCTGGAAGTGTCAAGCGATCGGTGCTTCGGGTAACCTTTCGACCGTTCAGGATGAAGTGCTGAACTTCAGAACCCGCTACTGCCATTGCATCGCTAACTAGAAAAATTTTGTCGTTGTCTGGCTTTGCATCCAAGGCGACCCGAATGCTGGATGGGTGAACGTGAATACCATCCGCGATGACACCAGCATAAACATCGCTGCGAGACAAAGTGGCCCCGACCAAGCCTGGTTCGCGGTTACCCATTTGGCTCATTGCGTTATACAGATGGGTTACGCAGCAGGCACCTGCATCGAAAGCGCCCAAGCAGGTTTTGAAATCTGCATCTGTATGGCCAAGTGACACGATGATACCAGCATCAGACATAGCCCGAATTTGAGCCAGTGATGTATTTTCAGGGGCGACCGTGACTTTCACATTGGGCAACCGTTGTGCGGCGTCCAATATCATATCCAAATCATCTTCATCCATCTGTCTGATCAGGGACGGGTCGTGTGCTCCCTTTCGAGTAACGGACAAATGTGGGCCTTCAAGATGAATGCCAACAATACCTTTTACGCCCAGTTTGATGGCCTGTTCGACTGCATCGATGGCTGCGCGCGTTTTTTTCGCGGTATCGGTGATCAAGGTTGGCAAGATCGCGACTGTACCCTTCGACGCATGGGCGCTGGTAATCGTGCGCAATGCATCGACGGATTGGTCATCGTTAAACATAACACCACCGCCGCCGTTCACCTGGAGATCGACGAAACCCGGGGTAATGATGCCCCCTGAAAGACGTTCCGTCACGCAGGTTGTCGGCACTTCGCTCTGCGCAAGGATGCAGCATTTCCCATCATCATGAACGATCAAGGCGCAGCGTTCATGCAAAGCTTTACCATCATGAATTTTGGCACCAACGAAGGCCTTAACCGGAAGGGTCATACTGTTTCCGTTACTTTCTTAAGGTGGCGTGGCGCATCAGGGTTGATGCCGCGATCCGAGGCAACCCGTTCGACCATCGCATAAAAGCTTGCGACCAATGAAATCGGATCAGTCAACGGATGGCCAGTTCGCACAGTGGGCAAAGACGTTGCTTTTTTGACATCTGTGCTGGTCGCAAAGACTTGGGCACCTTTTTCGGCAAGGTTATCCGCGACGTCGGCAAGCGCATCAGCGGCGGCATCGTCAGCGGCCAGCGCGATTGTGGGAAATCCACCATCGACGATCGACACCGGTCCATGGAGCACCTCAGCAGAGGAGTAAGATTCCGCATGGATCTGGCATGTTTCTTTGAATTTCAATGCAGCCTCGCCGGAGATCGCATAGGAGGGGCCGCGCCCAAGGCAAAACAATGATTGTCGACCTTCTACGGCTGAACGGACTTCTGGCCAGTCAATACCAACGGCATTCTCCAGATTGTCAGGAAGGTTGTAAATGGCTTTCAGAAGGTCAGCGTCCTCTGCCCATTGAGCGAGCAACCAAAGACCTGAAATCGCAGAGTTTACAAAGGTCTTCGTCGCGGCAACGCTCAATTCAGGACCTGCATGCAGGTTCAATGTGTGATCAGAAACTTGGGCTAGTGGGCTGTCTGGGTTGTTGGTTAGTGCAATCGATAATGCACCGCCCGCCCGCGCCATTCGTGCCATTTCTACGATGTCTGGGCTTTTGCCCGATTGTGAAACGGAAATGCAGGCGCTGCCAGTTAAGTCCAGTTGTTTGTTATAGATCGACGCAATCGACGGCCCGATCGACGCAATTGGCTTCCCCATCAGAAGTTCGGAGGCGTATTTAAGGTAGGTTGCCGCGTGGTCCGATGATCCTCGCGCAACACTGACAAGATAATTGGGCGCATGTGTGCGCAGCGCATCCGCGGTGCGGGCAATGTCATCGCCCCCATTTTGTAAGAGCCGGTCAACAGCCGATGGTATTTCCAACACCTCTTTGCGCATTTGTGTTTGGTGATGTGGCATGTGACTTCCTATTCTTTCGCTAGGCGAAGTTCGGCTACAAAATTATAGGCGTCTCCGCGATAGATGGATTGGGTGAATTCAACGATGCGACCGTCCGCTAAATAGGACGTCCTCTCAATGCGCAAACCAGCCTCGCCGATGTTGACATCAAGCAATTCAGCATCCGCTGTTTCCAGATTAAAGGCAGATATTTTCTGGAGCGCTCTGACGGGCCGAAGCCCGTTGGCATCCAGCACATCGTATAGGGATTTCTCGACCAACACTGGGTTTGGCAACATTTCGGTGGACAGGGACGCCCGTTCTATCGCCATCGGTTTGCCATCGGCCATGCGCAGACGTGCAATGCGTGACACGGATGCATCCGGTGATAACGCTAATGCAAGGACCTCGTCAGGTGAGGGCATGAACACGCCGCGTTCCAACCAAACACTGGTCGAATCCAACCCTCTACGTGACATGTCTTCGCTAAATGACGTTAGCCGTGACAGTGACTGTTCAAACTGAAGGGTGTCTGATGCAACGAAGGAGCCTGATCCATGTTTTTGGACAATAATTCCATCGTCTGCCAAGGACTGTATCGCCTTTCGAACGGTCACACGTGACAACTCAGTAATAGATGCGATTTCACGTTCTGGGGGTAAGGAGCTACCTGCCTTCAAAATACCTTCATCAACGCCGTCATGCAGCCGTTGTCGAAGTTGCAAATACCGGGGCCCAGCATCTGGTTGCATCCATTTTTCGGGTGCCAGAAAGTCCGTAATGTTCATGTTACAGGCCTTGATTGTTGATGTTTGGTTTGGCTGGCAAGCCGGAATGCCCCGTCTAGCGCGTTCCCACTTGCTGGAATTAAATTCGCTGAACATTCGGCGGGAAGATACGTTGTATATAGGGGGCCTAGGCCGCCTGTCAGACAAACAGAATCGCCCGCTTGATGTCCCAATGCGGCCAAAGATGCCGCCAGGTATTTTGCACCGGTGTCCATGATTAAGAGCGCCCAAGGATCACCGCTTGCCGCCCCGCGCACCACATCAGGCGCGAATGCGCCAAAGTCACCGGGCTTGGCTGACATACTAAAGGCAACGGCCTTGCTTGGGTCATTGTCAAACTTGGCGAACAGATCACGCGTCACATCGCTGTATTTCGCCAGCCCATCATAACACAACATGGTTTGCTCCAGCGCTGCTCGCCCTAACCAGGCACCAGATGCTTGGTCCGAAATGTGGAACCCCCACCCGCCAACGTAACGAAAACCTTCGCTCGAATTGGCGGCTGCGATAGTCCCTGTCCCGACTGATAGCAAATACCCGTTGCCCGCCCCCAAAGCTCCTACAACAGAGGTGGGGCGATCGTCTGTTACTGTAATCGTTTTGTATGGCAATGCGTTCGCGACGCGCTGCTGGTCATCTTCAGTTAGTGCCCCCGCCAAACCCACGTGTGCGGTTGCGGCGGTCAATGATTGCTCATCGAGGTCAAGCTTGGCCGCGGCTTCCACAACTGCTTTCTTTACATTCGCAATTGCGCAGTCGGGGTTGGTTGCGAAGTTCGCGGAGCCGCCAACGGCGCGCACAAGGATGCCGTCAGAGCGAGTGCCAATGGCAACGCGGCAGCCGGTGCCGCCCCCATCAACTCCAATAATCAGTGATTTCGTCAAATCGTACATTCAATACCTTTATAATACCTATTTTGAAATTAATAGACCAAAATGTGCAATTTTAGCAAACTTCTCTACTAAAATTTGGATTTAGGCTGAAATCCTTGGCTGGAAATAAAATGGTAGACAAAAGGTATTATAAAGGTATCTTTCGTGTTTAGGGGGATTCGGAATTGCTACCAGTCACAGAAAAATTATCGGCCAATACACCAATTGATGCACTTTCGGCGTTTGATGCCTGTGCTGTATTGATTGATGGCCAGCGTAAGGCGATTGCCGCAGTCGCTGCCGCAGGGCCACAATTGACAAAGGCGGCGGACATCATGGCGGAGGCCCTTCGTGCGGGGAGGTCATTGACCTACGTGGCAGCTGGAAGCTCAGGCTTGATGGCGTTGGCCGATTGCTCTGAGCTTGCTGGTACCTTTGGCATTTCCCAAGATCTAATTCACATTTTCATGGCGGGCGGTGTGCCGGTCGATGGATGCATGCCCGGAGATACAGAAGACAGCACTGCAGAGGTTGACGCGGCGTTGGCACATGTTGGTGTGTGTGATGTTGTCATCGCGCTTAGCGCAAGCGGCACAACACCTTACGCGCTGGGTGTTGCTCGCACAGCAAAGATCAAAGGGGCAACTGTGATCGGAGTAGCTAACAATCCTGACACGGAGTTGTTGAACATTGCCGATATTCCGATTTGTTTGGAAACCCCCTCAGAGATCATTGCGGGCTCAACCCGTCTGGGTGCTGGCACTGCGCAAAAGGTGGCGCTCAACACGATGTCATCGATGATGGGTATCGCTCTGGGGCACGTTTACAAAGGCCAGATGGTGAACGTTGTCGCGGATAACATTAAACTGAAAAAACGGGCCGCGAATATCGTGGCGCAAATTTCCGATACATCGATTGCGACGGCCCAATCGGCACTTGGGCTCGCTGATGGAAATACGAAGCTCGCAATCTTGATCGGGTCCGGCATCGGTAAAGCACAAGCTGAAGCCTTGCTTTTACAACATGCGGGCCATCTTGGTCCATGTTTGCAAGAACGACCACGAAATCACGAAAAATCATCCAACATGGGAGAGAGAGATGACTAAGTCGAAAACAATAGGCGCGATGTTGGCAACAATGCTCATCGCGGGCACAGCGGCGGCGCAAGACGTTACGCTGACAATTGAAAGCTGGCGCAATGATGATCTGGCCATTTGGCAAGAACAAATCATTCCGGCATTTGAAGCTACACACCCTGGCATCAAGTTAAACTTCACGCCGTCTGCACCAGCTGAATACAACGCGGTTCTGAATTCCAAGCTGGATGCAGGTTCTGCCGGTGACATCATCACATGTCGCCCATTTGACGCCTCTTTGGCGTTGTATGACGCAGGTCATCTTGCAGACATCAGCAACCTTGACGGTATGGCAAGCTTCTCTGACGTTGCGAAATCCGGCTGGAGCACAGATGACGCATCTGTTCAGTTCTGTGTCCCGATGGCATCCGTGATCCACGGCTTTATCTACAACAAAGACGCCTTCGCAGAGTTGGGCCTTGAAGAGCCGACAACAGAAGCAGAGTTCTTTGCCGCATTGGATGCGATCAAAGAAGACGGCACATACATTCCAATGGCGATGGGCACCAATGACCAGTGGGAAGCCGCAACAATGGGCTATAACAACATTGGCCCAAACTACTGGAAGGGCGAAGAGGGCCGTTTGGCACTGCTCGCGGGTGAACAATCGTTGACAGACGAAGGCTGGGTTGCGCCATACCGCCAACTGGCGCGTTGGGGTGAATACCTCGGTGACGGTTTTGAAGCGCAAACATACCCAGACAGCCAGAACATCTTCACACTTGGTCGCGCTGCGGTATACCCAACGGGGTCTTGGGAAATTTCTGGTTTCAACGACTTGGCCGACTTTGAAATGGGCGCATTTTACCCACCAGTACAGAACGCGGGTGATACTTGCTATATCTCTGACCACACTGACATTGGTATCGGCATGAACGCTGCCACACCAAACAAAGAAGCCGCTGAAACATTCCTGAATTGGGTTGGTTCAACTGAATTTGCAACAATCTTTGCGAACTCTTTGCCTGGCTTCTTCCCGTTGTCAGATGCACCTGTGACCTTGGATGATCCATTGGCACAAGAGTTCATCTCTTGGCGTGGTGAGTGCGAAAGCTCGATCCGCTCTACCTACCAGATCTTGTCACGTGGCACACCAAACCTCGAGACAGACACATGGAATGCATCTGTTGCTGTGATCAAAGGTGATGAAACACCAGAAGATGCAGGTGCACGTCTGCAAGAAGGCCTCGCGAGCTGGTACGTACCACAGCAGTAAGGCTGATGTTTACCTGCTCCGGTTTCCTTCCGCCGGGGCAGGGATACGACTCTACAAACATCCCGTACAAATTGACCCAGTTACCATTTAGACTGTCGTCTATCTTTGGGCTTTGGCCTCCATTTATGAAGACATGAGGACTGACAAATGTCTGACAAAAATCTACGCCCCAAATTTAGATGGCACATCGTCGTTTTCCTGGCGCCTGCGGTCTTTGTTTACACGGTGGTCATGATCTACCCGCTGTTCAACACGCTTCGACTGTCGTTGTTTACGGAAGTTGACCAATCCCGCGTGTATGTCGGTTTGCAAAATTTCCGTACATTGTTTGGTGATAGTGTTTGGTCCACCCAATTCTGGAATGCGTTAGGGAACAACCTTTGGTTCTTTGTGATCCACATGCTTGTTCAAAACCCGATCGGAATCGCCTTGGCCGCGATCCTCAGTCATCCAAAGTTGCAGTTTTCCGCCTTCTACCGTTCGGCCATTTTCATCCCCACGATCCTAAGCTTTGTAATCGTCGGTTTTGCATGGAAACTCATCCTCTCGCCGATCTGGGGCATCGCGCCCGGCATGTTGGATGCTGTTGGCCTAAAATCGCTTTACGCACCATGGTTGGGCAAAGAAGAATACGCCCTTACCACACTGTCACTGGTGTCTGTGTGGCAATTCGTTGGCATCCCAATGATGCTAATCTACGCTGCACTTTTGTCCATCCCTGATGAAATCCTAGAAGCCGCCGAGGTCGAAGGCATTACAGGTCTGTCCGCGTTCTGGAAGATCAAACTGCCGCTCATCCTACCGTCAATCGGTATAATTTCGATATTGACATTCGTCGCCAATTTCAACGCGTTTGACTTGATCTATGCGGCCCAAGGCGCACTGGCTGGCCCTGATTACAGCACGGATATCTTAGGCACATTTATGTACCGCACGTTCTTTGGATTCCAGCTGCAACTGGGCGATCCACACATGGGATCCGCCATTGCATCTGCCATGTTCGGGATCATCTTAATCGGCGTCTGTCTTTACCTGTTCGGTATTCAATCACGCATGCGGAGGTACCAGTTCTAATGGCTATCGCACGTTCAAACCGTTTCAATACAATCGCTGCCCACAGCGCATTGATCCTGTATACGTTGATTGCGTTGTTTCCGGTGTTCGTCATCGTCATCAACAGCTTCAAAACCCGACGGGCCATTTTCCGCGAACCATTGGCCTTGCCAAGTTCCGAGAGCTTTTCCCTCATCGGTTATGAAACTGTGCTGAAGCAGGGGGACTTCTTTCTCTACTTTCAGAATTCGATGATCGTAACTGTTGGGTCGCTGTTTTTTATCCTTCTTTTCGGGGCTATGGCTGCCTTTGCGTTGGCGGAATACCGGTTCAAGGGGAACACGTTGATGGGCCTGTATCTGGCACTTGGCATCATGATCCCAATTCGCATCGGTACCGTCGCTATTCTTGAAATGATGGTGCAGACCGGTCTTGTGAATACACTTTGGGCGTTGATCCTCGTTTACACCGCCCAGGGCCTACCACTGGCTGTGTTCATCTTGTCCGAGTTTATGCGGCAGGTTAGTGATGACTTGAAAGATGCTGGCCGTATCGATGGCCTATCTGAATACCGCATCTTTTTCCGGTTGGTCATACCATTGGTGCGCCCTGCAATGGCAACTGTGGCGGTCTTTAACATGATACCGATCTGGAATGACCTTTGGTTCCCGCTGATCCTCGCCCCAGCGGAAGAGGTGAAAACCTTGACCCTGGGCAGCCAAGTCTTCATCGGACAGTTTGTGACAGATTGGAATGCCGTCTTGTCCGCACTGTCGCTTGCGATCCTACCGGTTATGGCGCTTTACGTGATCTTCTCACGGCAATTGATCCGCGGCATCACATCTGGAGCCGTAAAATGAAGGTTCTTGTTGCGGGGTTAGGGAATATGGGGCGCAGCCATGCGTTAGCCTATCACACACATCCACAGGCCGAGATTGTTGGTTTGGTAAACCGATCTGATAGAGAGCTTCCAGAAGCGTTGGAAACTTATCCTCAGTTTCACTCTTTCGAAAAAGGCTTGGCAACCAAACCCGATCTGGTTTGCATCGCGACCTACTCGGACAGCCATGCAGATTATGCAATTTCTGCTATGGAAGCTGGCGCTGATGTGTTTGTCGAAAAACCGCTTGCGACTACCCTGGAGGATGCAATCCGCGTAGTCGAAACAGCAAAACGGTTGGGGCGCAAACTGGTGGTTGGCTATATCTTGCGTCACCATCCATCTTGGCAACGCCTGATAACCGAAGCCCGCGATCTGGGTGGCCCCTATGTGTTTCGCATGAACCTGAACCAACAATCTGACGGGCCCACATGGGAAACCCATAAAGCCCTGATGAAAACAACCAGCCCAATCGTAGATTGCGGGGTCCATTATGTGGATGTCATGTGTCAGATCACCGATGCTGCCCCCGTGCGCGTCAGTGGAATGGGGTTGCGGCTGTCAGATGAAATAGCACCTGACATGTATAATTACGGCCAACTTCAGGTTTGGTTCGATGACGGATCGGTCGGGTGGTATGAGGCCGGATGGGGTCCAATGATGTCAGAGACTGCGTTTTTCGTGAAAGACGTGGTCTCTTCCTCAGGATCTGTCTCGATTGTTGATAGCAACAAAGGGGCCTCGGATGATGTAGATGGGCATACAAAAGTGGGCGGTATTTTGATCCATAAACCGACTGGTGACAGGTTGATCGAAATGCCCGGCGAGCCCGGCCACCAAGATCTCTGCGATGCAGAACAAACCTTCATGATGAACTCTATCAGTGCTGATATCGACCTAACACGGCACATGACTGACGCAATCCAATCACTTGCGATTTGTATGGCTGCGGATGAAAGCATCCGCACAGGCCAACCCGTAGACCTAGGAGACATCCGATGACTGCCCTAACCCTTTCCAATGTCGGCAAATCCTTTGGGTCTGTTGAGGTGCTTAAAGATATCAACCTCACAGTCGAGGATGGTGAGTTTGTTGTTTTCGTTGGGCCGTCAGGCTGTGGTAAATCTACGCTGCTGCGTGTGATCGCAGGGCTGGAAGATGCGACAACCGGCACGGTTATGATTGACGACGATGTGGTCAATGTGGTGCCGCCGGCAAAGCGCGGAATTGCAATGGTTTTTCAATCTTATGCACTTTACCCACACCTCAGCGTACGTGACAATATGGGCCTTGGTTTGAAGCAAGAAAAACAGCCCAAAGCCCTTATCGACGAACGTGTCGGAAAAGCGATCCAGATGCTGGATCTTGCGCCTTATGTGGATCGTTTACCGTCTGATTTATCTGGTGGTCAGCGGCAACGTGTGGCGATTGGTCGGGCGATTGTTCGTGAACCAAAGCTCTTCTTGTTTGACGAACCCCTGTCCAACCTTGATGCCGCATTGCGCATGAATACGCGCATCGAAATCGCCGAATTGCACCGCAACCTTAGCGCGTCGATGATCTATGTTACACACGACCAGACCGAAGCCATGACCCTTGCTGATAAAATCGTTGTGCTTCGGGATGGATGTGTTGAACAGGTCGGCTCTCCAATGGAGCTTTATAACAATCCCGCCAATCGTTTCGTTGCCGGCTTCTTGGGGTCGCCCGCGATGAATTTCTTGGAAAGAGCGCCACTCAACGTTCCTGAAGGTGGCGCTATTGGAATTCGTCCAGAATACCTTTCCCTAACAGAAAAAGGACGCATTAAAGGGGTGGTTTCGCACGTCGAACGCTTAGGCGGCGATACCAATTTGATGGTGAAAACAGATGAAGATGAAGCCGTGACCGTGCGTTTATTCGGGCAAAACGAAACCGCAGTTGGACAATCTGTTGAACTGGATTTTGAAGATGAGAAATCTTTTGTTTTCGACGACAAACAGCAGAGGTTCTTCGCTTGACGTTTGCTGTTGGAGGGCGAGATCTTTAGCGTTCAATACCTCGCAGCCCGCTCAAGACCAGTGTAAATTCAACAGGGTACTATCAAGAGTGTGGGATTTGAGAGTGCGATAGCCGAGGCACGAAACGCTGTGCCGGATCGTTGGGGTTTCCACTTGAAGATATTTCTGGGCTAGATGAGATGACCAGCCATTTAGATAACCCGCAATTGCGTAAGTTTACACGAAGCCCGTCTAACAAACTACATCCTCCCTTGTGAACGAGGTCACGGGGCGATCGGGGAACTTGGTGCTGAACAAATCGACTGAATAGCGGACGCTCTTGTACCCGCCGGGGCGAAGCTCCTCCCCACGACGCCGGAGGTACTCACGGGACAGCGCGAACACCGTCGGCACTGGCCTTCTCCCTCGTGCAGGGAACGAGGCCCCTCCAGAGGTGTCGAGAGTGCTACGCAGGTTAGCGAGGGCATCAGCTGGGGAGGTGGCCCACGCGGGGTCGGTTAGTCTCACCTTCACCCCAAGCCGGGCCTGTTCCACGGTTGCCTCGTAGAGGGTGTTTACCTCCGCTGCCCTAGCACTAGCGACTCTGGGATCACTGGTCTTCAGGCTTTGTTTGAGGGCTGCGACGCCAAGGACCAACGCCACGTCCTTGGGGTAGTTGCGGCGATAGAGCCATGTTTGCTGTTTCTGGTAGGCGTAACGAATACGATTAGACATGAGTCATCCTTCCGGAGCCGAGCTCCAGTTAATGTTTCGGGAATGTGGTGGGTGTTGGTGTTAGGTCTGGATCGAGCGGATAAGTTCGATCGGGGGTTCGCCGTATGCACCCTCGAGAGGGCCCGTGAGTGCTACTCCGGTTACGCAGTCTTCTTCGACGGTGTGGACCAAGAAGAGGTGTTCAGGGACGTCGTCGAAAGCACTGATGGTCACGGTGACACCCGGTTCCAGCCCCTTCATCGCTGCCGCCAGTGACGGGCGGCGAACATCAATAGCACGAACAGCGCCTCCAACTCACTCTTGGGTCGGAGTCGCAATGAGGATCGGGCGAGGGAAAATAGAAGTCGGTAAGGCATGAGTTACTCCATTGATTGCTTCTATTTTAGATGCATGGAGTTCCTCGGTTTTGTTGGCGGATACGAGACATTCGCTGCGCTCTGACCCAAAGCTGGAGATAGAGCACGCGTAAAGCTATGCAATTGTCATCAAACTATTACAAAAGCATCATCTTTCTGTTTGGTTTTCCACCTACCTCTTCACGGCAGTGAAATGCTAGCAGGAGCAAGCAAAATGAAAGACGACACTTCGCACTTGTCATGGGACGATTGGGACGAGCTACAAAGCCCACGCGCTGAGACGAACGGCTTCGACGACGTGGTTGATTCAGCGATGAACCGACGTGGATTTATAGGTCGTGTATTGGCCTTTGGGTCAGGTGCTGCGGTTATGGGAACGGGCCTTTTGAATTCAAGCGCCGCGCAGGCGCAAGTCATCAGCCGTATTGGTTTTACGCCGATCCCCACCTCAACAGATGCGACAATCCATGTTCCTGACGGATACAACTGGCGTGTCGTCTCAAAATGGGGTCAGCCCCTCTTTTCGGATGCGGCAGAATTTGATCACACGACCGGCGGTGATGTAGCATCCTCAAACCGTGTCTTTGGCGAGAACACTGACGGGATGGAATTGTTTTCCGTCGGAAGCCGTCAAGTGATCGCGGTAAACAATGAATATGCCAACCCGAAACTGAACTTGCCCCACACAAAAGATGGGGTTCCGATTTCGGCAAATGACGTGATGAAGCTGCAAAATTTGCAAGGCGTGACGGTGATGGAAGTCATCGAAGGCAACAGCGGTTGGGACATCGTTGTGGACAGCCCGCTTAATCGCCGCATCACGCATAACACGCCGATGAAGATTACGGGACCTGCTGCAGGCCATGATTTGTTAATGACATCCGCAGATCCAACGGGGCGCACGGTGCTGGGCACAATGAACAATTGTGGTGCGGGGAAAACACCATGGGGCACATATTTGACCTGTGAAGAGAACTTCAACGGTTACTTTGGATCAACAGACGAGACCTTTGAAAAGCCGGCAGACTACGCGCGGTATGGTATCGGATTGGAAGGGCGCTATGCCTATGAAAAGTTCGATGCGCGTTTTGATGTGTCAGAAAATCCAAATGAGCCGCATCGCTTTGGCTACATTGTCGAAATCGATCCAGCTAACCCTAAATCCACGCCGATCAAACGCACAGCATTGGGCCGCTTCAAACACGAGAATGCAGCCGTTACGCTTGCGCCCAATGGTCAAGTCGTTGTTTACATGGGCGACGACGAGCGCGGTGAGTTCATGTATAAGTACATCTCGCACGGCCTCTACACGCCCGGTGGTGACACCAGCAGTTTGCTTGATGACGGTCAACTCTATGTGGCAAAGTTCAATGATGACCTCACTGGTGAATGGATTGCTTTGACACCAGAAGCGACAGGCATGACCGCCGCTGAGATAGCGATTTTCAGTCGCAAAGCGGGCTCTAAGGTGGGCGCAACAACCATGGATCGGCCAGAATGGGTTGCAGTAAACCCACATGCTGTTGAATGCTATTGCGCGCTAACCAACAACAAAAACCGGGGACTTAAAACCAACGCAGGTGGAGATGAAACACCGGTACAAGGCCCGAACCCGCGTGAGGCCAATAAGTATGGCCAAATCGTACGTTGGAAGCCCGAAAATGACGACCATACATCTGCTGGTTTCACTTGGGATCTTTATGTCATGGCGGGCAACCCCTCCGTGCACAACGACACTTATGCCGGATCAGACAACATCAATGCTGGCAATCTGTTCAATTCCCCAGATGGCATGATGTTTGACAGCACCGGCTTGTTGTGGATCCAGACAGATGGCGACGACAAGAACGAAGGCGATTTTGTTGGTATGGGCAACAATCAAATGCTTGCCGGGGACCCAGTGACCGGACAAATAGAACGGTTTTTGACCGCCCCTAATGGAGCGGAAGTGACTGGCCTGACATGGTCATCAGATCGCCGGACGATGTTTGTTGGCATTCAGCACCCCGATGCCCCTTTCCCTGACGGTGAGGGCAAACTCGCTCGCTCCAGCATCGTCGCGATCAAACGCGATGATAACGCGCCGGTTGGTTAAAGATACTGTCCGTGAAAGTGACAGAGGGCTCTGCTCTCAAGCCAAAGCCCTCTGTCGCTCAAAGTTGGATTTTCTCTTGTTACCTAAACGTCCGCTTAGGGCCGCTCACGGCTCTACTTCCAGCAACAAAGCCGGTGTAATTCCCAGTGGCGTTGCCAGTTTCTCAAGTACCAGTACAATCGGATTGCGAACGCCTCGTTCAACACCATTGACGTAGGTGCGATGCAGACCGCACCCGAAGGCGAGAGGTGTCCCCATTTTCCTAGACACCTGCCTCGTTCCCTTTCTGCTGTTTCATTTCGTAATCAACTGGCGACTGCATACCGTTTTTGATGTGCTTGCGTGTTGGGTTGTAAAACATCTCGATGTAATCGAACACGTCTTGCCTTGCGGTGTTGCGATTGGTGTATGTCCGCCGCCTGATGCGCTCCCGTTTCAGTAGATGAAAGAAGCTCTCGGCGACTGCGTTGTCATGGCATCGACCAGCCTACGACACGCCGTGAGAACAGGTCGATAACCCTGCGAGAGGCGGCCAATCTTCATGGGACCTGATGTAGGTAATGTCGATTACCCAAACACGGTTAGGGGCATCAACTTCGAACTGCCGACCTAATGTGCTATCCGCGAAAACCGATGCCTTGCCACCATACCGTCCAAGTCGGCGTTTGTATCCGATCTGACAAGCATGCCAAGCGCGCCACACCGTTCTCAGAGCAGGTTTCGTCTTGATCACGTAGATCATCTGCCATTTTGCGATATCCATAGACTTTGCCCCTGCCGGCCAGGCCTGCAGGATGAGTTCAGTTTGGCGCATCTTCAAGCGCATATTGGCTTAACGGTTCTTTAAGCTATGCATAGAAACCGCTGAAATGGCACAGCCAGCACGCGGCACATCGAGTGGACAGAAAACTTTGGTGAGCCTCAATAAACGCGTATCTCACTGAGACTCTCGCGCGAAGTACGCGGTCGCCTTTTTTAGAATGGTGCAGTACTCGGCTACGCGGTCCAACTCGTGCTTTAACCGCTTGCTCTCAGTAACTAGTTCCGCAATCTATGATCGCACACGAGGTGACTTCGCAAATTGCGTCTTCTAAGTGTACAGCGACTTGGTGCTGAGACCCAACCGCTCAGCGACTTCGCTGACAAGGCAACCACGTTCAAAAAACTTCGCTACAGCGTCCTGTTTATACGCATCCGTAAACCGAATGCCCTTGTTCATATCCGTCTCTCCTTGGTTCCAAAATTACCAAACAAAGCGTCTACAAATCTAGGGGCGCGTCAGCTCACAGAAAACGGGTACCGAAGATACATTCGTACGGCTGACAAATTGATCGATGCCGGAAAGCGATGATGTTTGACTGGCTGTTTTCTACGCATGTTGACCCCATGCCCCAATGGAAATAAGCACTTACCAATTTAACGCAACAGTCCTCGAGTGACTACAGAAGGCACGGGGATCTGCTGGCGCTGTCATGTGGGAAGTCTTATAGAGTTACACGAGGTAGCAATAAGGGTTGATATTTCTGCTTTGATAAAGGGAAAACCTTAAGATAGGTAATTCAAACTATGATCGAAAAATCGAGAAAAATTATTGGACTGGGGCATCCTAGATGCGGCACCGGTTTTACAAGTTACTTGCTATCTGCGGCGGGGTTGAAAATAGGTCATGAACGGCGTCATGCCGATGGAAATGTCTCGTGGTTATCCGTTAGCGAAAGAAGTGTCACACCTTGGGGAAATGGACATCATCGCCCACTGAAAGATACCGATTACGTATTCTGTGCCGTAAGATCCATGGTTGCAGCAATTCCTTCTGTGATGGCAGAAAACAGGGTAGAAGGGTCTCTTAAGTTTCGCCGCGATATCTTGATGAATTATTACGGTATCGACATTACTAACGGTAAAGATGTTCCCCAAAACGAAATCTCTGTTGCACTTGCAGGTATGACTTTGTGGTACGAGCTTTGCTTAACAAAAAAACCTGAATTTATATTTAGGATTGATCGGCCTGAAGACGATGAAAAGCTCAATCACCACTTTAATATCGAAGTGAGCCGGAGTTCTATCTCAAAACGGAATTCGCGGCCGAAATTAAAACAAGACATCAATTTCTCACATGAAATGCTCGATATTGTTTCGGTTAGGTGGCTAAAGCGAAGCGCGGAACTGTCTCGCAAGATAGGTTACGACAATGATGCCAGCACTTTTCTCGATGTGCTTAAATAGAGCAAACATGTTGTGATGGAGGCACGATTTCTGCCCTAGATTCAGAACTTACAACCAAGATATGATTGTTGCAACGAGGGCAATTGTTGAGAGAAACACCTTTGGACGCCTGTATTGGCGGGGTGTGACGCGCCGCCAGTCCTTGAGCCTACCAAACATGCGTTCGATACGGTTGCTGCGTGTGTAATAACCACGCTTGTCGTATTGAACGATTTTTGTGTGACTTGCGACCAACTTGATATGCTTGACGTGCCGGTTCTGATCGAGTTGGAGAACTTCACATTCAAGTCCGACCAGGACGCCTTCGATTAGGCTGAGCAGGTGGGTGACGAAGTGATATTCGATTTCTGCAACGGCAACGTGTTAACTGTGCGGAGCGCCAAAATTCGGGAATTAGCGAGCGGTCTGGTGCTGGAGTAGGACGCGTGCCGACAACACCACACTTCGAACGGCGCATCTAGTTTATCGAAAGTAACGCTTCTGGGCTGCGCTTTGAGATTAAAGTGCGTCCAGAAGCTCTTTTGCGTAGGTGCTGACAGGCGGACCACCGCCATCGACGTCTTGGATTGGACGCGCGTCGCGCAGATAGGGGCGGGCAAGGTTTGATATCAGGCGCTCTGGCATACATGCGCTACCGCGCTCGATTTTCCCGCGTTGGTCGGTGAAGATTAATCTGAGGTCTTGAGGTCCACTCTTTTCAAGGACTTGCGCCAAACGGAGTTGCGCGTCCGCATCCCCCATACAGGTCGCGTATTCGTTAAACTGCCAATCAGCGAGAAAGCCCTTCTGGGTGAGGCTAACGTAATCAACTCGTTTGCTGATCGGAACGAGCAAGTTGATGCGATAGAGCATGAGAACATCCAGCATTCCCCCACGCCGTTGAGAAACCGTTATGTCGTCAAGAATTGCTCCAATTGCGCGTCCAATGACCCTTTGCAGGTTTTCATAGGTCTTCGCGTCCATACGTTTGAAATCGCCGTGGTAACGTCGTGCAAGAAAGATGAAGTTGCTTTTGAACGGGGTACTTCTGGAGGCCGTCATGGACTCGCCAAGGTGGCCGACGATGCCTAAGGCGCAAGGTGGTGTGAGTGCTGCCCGAGAAGGTAAGAGTTTCATCGGTGGATTTGGATCCGCGCACTACTTGTGTGACGCTTTGCGTAAATGCTGGCGGGCATTCTTGGTGTGCGAAATCAATGTAATCCATGGAGTTCTCCTTTTCGGGGAATAGAGGATATATTCACGGGCCTGTTCGCGGCCCACGGCAGCATCGGGTCTTGGTCAAATTTGCTTCCAAGATACATCATGATCCGGATATAGAGCCATAGCGATGAGCGTTGTTGCACGCCGTAGATCTCTGCTCGCTAGAGACCTAAAGCGACCACAGCCTCATCCACCTCATCAGCAATGGGCCGTGAGTGACGAGTGCCAATGCCGTGATTTGGTAGATGCCGCGCCGCACCCGAGGCCGGCTCAAAGCCGAGCTTGTCAATCTTCGGCTGCCGCGAAAGTCTTCCTTTGAAGAACTTATGATGGAGGAATTTCAGCGTTTGGCTGGGTTTCAGCGGCGCGTGCCGTTATGGAATGTCGCCCTAGCAATATGGCGGCCAACCCAAGACCGACCCACATCAGCATTGCGGTTTTCCACAACAACAGTACTGCTGCGAGCAGCCTGAGGGCGACTTCCCATCGCTTTAAAGGGGCACGGTCGAAGTAGGCAAGAGCTGAAGCCATCAAGTAGAGCGCGAGGATCAAGCGAAGGCTTAAAAGGGTCAAGGCAATCCAATCCACAGTGCCGGTATATCCTTCAATCAGTGTGCTGCGGCCTGAGGCGTCGGTGATCGTGACGGCCTCTTCAATGAGCAACAGTTCTGGATACCATGCGAAAACAAATGGGATCGTGAACATCACGATCCCAACGCGCACGGCGGCAAAGGCCGTCCGCATCGGTTCGGTTTTCGTGATCGAGGCGGCGGCAAAGGCTGCGATGGCCACAGGAGGCGTAATCGCCGACGCGACGGCGAAGTAAAAGACAAACATATGAGCGGTAAAGAAGCTGACACCAAGGCTTGCCAAAAGTGGTCCTAACAGCAACGCCACATTCACATATGCAGGGACAGTCGGCATCCCCATTCCAAGCAAAATGGCGCAGAACATGGCACAGGTCAGGGCGAGCATCAGGTAGACACCGCCGACAATCGGGATTTCAAAGCCCAAGATCCGCAACACGTTTGCGGTTTCCAGCCATGAGGTGACAGCGCGTGTGAGTTCTCCGGTCAGGCCGCTTTCATTCAGAAACGCCGAGATGATTGAGACTGCAAACAAAAGCAGGAACAGTCGTGAGATCAAGATGCCACCGTCCGCCAGCGAGACGATAATTTTAGACGGTTTCACCCGGGTTTCGGGATCTAGGAATAAAAGCGGCAATAGGACGATGACGGCCCACCATCCCGCGGATGTCGCATCACCGGTCGAATTGACGATGGTTCGCGTCACAAAGTCGGGCAAGATGTTGGATAGCCAGCCTGCGCTGACAACGTCTTTGTTCCCCAGCAGCAAGAACAGGATGGTCATGATCGGCACGAAGATGATGATGAGGTTCAACCAGTCTTGGCGAAACATCACCAGATCGTCTGGAATTTCGCGCATGGCTTCGACCTTTTCACGCCGAGCTTGGAACATCACCGCAAGGAAAATCGAGAAGAAAAAGAACATCGCGGGCAGGAATGCCGCCGTGATGACCTTGGTGTAGGGCACCGCTGTCAGGGCAACCAGAACGAAAGCTGCAACACCCATTACGGGTGGCATGATCTGCCCACCAGAGGACGCCGCGGCCTCAACCCCGCCTGCAAATTGTGGGGAAAACCCGTTGCGTTTCATCATTGGGATCGTCAGGCGCCCCGTTGAAAGAACATTGGTGACCGGCCCGCCAGTGATTGTGCCGAACATTGCAGAGGACACAATCGCCGCATGGGCTGGCCCACCGCGTAAGTTGCGGGTCAGGCGCACGGCCAGTTTGATCAATGATGTGCCGCCAGCCGAGGTGCCGAACAACGCCCCCAAAATCACATAGGGAAAGACTTGATTGACGACGATATCCATAAACCGGCCCATGAACCCATCTGGCGTGATGAACACATTCGTGGCTTTCTGGATCGCTGCCGCCTGTATATCGCCGCCATCTGCCCCCAGCTTGGTCAGCAAGAAGCTGTTGTCGCTTAGGTCATAGACCCAGATCAGTGCCGTACCGACCGTATAGATCACCACAACGCTGGCCACGGCGACCAATGGAACGCCCCAAACTCTGACGTTATATAGGAAGAATAGGGTGATAATTGTGAACAGCAGTGGGATAATCAAAATCCCGAACCGCCCCTGACACGCGGGAACTTCTGCATCAAATGATATGCCGGGGATCACGCCTGCTGACCGTTCCGCCGCTTCTGCTATCAAACGTGCCCGCTCGCCGGTGAATTGGTCAATCAGACAGACTGAATCGACCTCGACCAAATATCCAAACGAGGCCAAAAACGCAGCAAAGATCAGGCCTGCATCCAAAAGCAAACCCAACCAAGCCAAGGACGGACGGCTGACCTTCCACGCTCGATACACGCTGGCATCAAGGGCGACGATCAGCATCATTAACAGAAAAACAGGGGGGTAGAAGAATTCAGGCGGGAAGCTCGAAACCCGTAAGAAAGGTTGCCCCGTGAGGGCCCGAGCAGCGTCCTGCAAGCCGGGGATTTCCGGCATCGTATTGAGCATGCCAACCACGACAAGAAGAAAACCCAAGGCAATCGCCCAAGTTCGGCCGATGCCTTTGTTTGCGTGTGTGTCTGACATGAAAAGGCCCCTTACGCGAGGCTGGGAAAGACCAGCCTCGCATGGAAAGTTGCGTTACGGGCGCAGGCAGTCCGCGATAGTGTGACCAGCTTCCTCAAAGGCACGGATCGCGCCTTCGTGCATTTTCACCTGAACGGAACCGCAGACGCCTTGGGCGGCGCCATCGATGTCACCAAAGCTTAGGCCAAGGTATGGCCCGCGCGGCGACCCCGTTAGAAAGCGATCCTCGGCTTCTAGGTAGGCCTTGGTGATATTATAGGCGAGATCTTCTTCCATTGTTGCCGTGACGATTTGGCCAAAGGCCAAGGCAAAGGTGTCGAACGAGTCGTCATCCGTGACAACCGTAATGTCATTGCCCGCGTAAGCTGCGCGGAATTCATCGACGGGGACGGAGTAGGGCGCATGGCCTGGCGCGCCGAGGATTTGCTGCCCCAATTCGCTGGCAAGCAAGTCGGACGGGACATCATAGAGCGTAATGCCACCCGCCGCCGCAATCGCGATTTCGCGGCCAGATGGCAAGCCTTCGGGCATTGTCCATGCATCTACACCGCCGCCCGTGATGGCGGAAACTGTGTCAGGCCACGGGTTTTGAACGCCCTCATAGCCTTCGCCGTCCTTTTCGCCGGACAGCAGTTGAATCATGGCGCGCCCTGACGTTAGTGCAGCCCCGCGTGGCGGACCGTTCCAGATGCGTTTTCCGGCCAAATCGCGGATGTCGTCGATGGGGTTGCTGTTGTAATGCCCAAACAATTGCGCAGCGCCAGCATTAAAAAAGAGGACACGTATGTTGCTGGCCAGCTCGGCGCCTTTCTCGGGGCCGATGCCACTGTATGGGCCGATGCCCCGTGACAACAGAAACGGTAAGATCAAGGCTGCCGGTGCCATATCTAGCTGCCCTTCGGCGACAGCTTGAACAGAGTTCGTCAGCGTCGCACCTTCGGTGATTTGCATCTTGGCGACACCTGCGCTGTCCAAAACAGCCGCCAAGGTCGTATCGATGTAGTGCGGCGTTGAACCCGGCGAAGTTGTCTCTGACGTCAGTGTGGCTTGTGCGAAAGCAAGTGCTGGTGCAAGGGCAATTGCCCCGCCCATTAGCATTGATTTGATCATATCATCCTCCCTGATGATCTGCCCTCCTCCAAGGGCAAATGCCCCCATTTCGAAGGCTTAAGATGAGGTTTGCAGAAATTATATGACTTGTCACGTAATAATTTCTCAGGTCTTATCGGAAACAAGGAGGACGCGCATGATCGACGATCAGGAACGTGATGTTGATCGGATAAAGGCCCGGATCGACAGAGAAGACACCAATTTGTTTGCGCGGCTTGCTACAATATATGCGGCCTCTCGCAAACAGGCTCAGGGCTTGTTGCAAACGGGCGGGGGTCTTTCGATTGTCGAATGGCGGACCCTTTGGGACTTGCACGAGATTGGTCCCATGACAATCAGCGATCTTGCATCAACCCAACGCGCCGATCATTCCTTGTTTAGTCGGGCGTTGCCCCAGATGCGCCAAAAGGGACTGGTGTTCATGTGCCAAGCTGAACAAGACGGGCGGCAAACGATTGTGACGCTGACGGACAAGGGTCGCGATGCGTATCATCTTGCCGCGCCAATAATGGGCAGACGCCGCGCTGCGTTGAGCGATGCTTTTACACAAACAGAAATCAAAGAGTTCGTCGGGTATCTGGATCGGCTTGAAGACTTCGTGCGTCTACCTGTGAACCAGATAGTCGAGACTGAAAGCATAGACTGACGTGACGCCCAAATGTGCTTTGGATTGATCCGGCCAGAGACATCGGCGTGCGTGTGTCTGTCTGAAGGGGCTGGTACTTTTACGTAAAACACTCCCTGAATGTCTACGACAAGGATGGCAATCCGGTTCCGAAAGGGACGCCAGTTGTGCTGGAGGTTTATACCATTGGTGGGTTTTGTGTCGGGTTAACCCAACCTTTGACGATTAATGGAAGTCTCGGCTAGGGAACAACCGTTTGGCCTGATCTCGTGGGTGCATGGCGCGGGGCTGTGGTTTTTGCGGGCGTGGTGCGTCATCTGCCTGAGATTGGGTAACCCCAATAGCGTCGTCCATCGGGTGCCCAAGATCAGAAAGCTTGTGCGACATATCCTCTATCGATTGCGCGATGAGGTGGACGACGATGCCTTCGCGTTGCAGATAACCTGTGACACGCAGCAATCGTCCCCCCATGACAGCGCGGCGAAATTGCTTGTAGACGGTTTGCCAGACGACAATGTTGGAAACGCCAGTTTCGTCCTCAAGTGTCAGAAAAATCACCCCAGCCGCTGTCCCGGGGCGTTGACGGGTAATGACCAAACCGCACACGCTTAATTGCCCCAGTGGCACATGGGCCAGTTGGGCGTGTGGTGTGATGTTCGCCATTGACGGGCGTAACAGCTCCATCGGGTGTGCGCGCAACGTCAGGCGGGTTGAGACATAATCCTCAACCACCTCTTCGCCCAAATGCATGGGTGGCAGCATCATTTCTGGCTCGCTCAGCATTTCGCCGTCAATCGGGTCGTTGAACAATGGCAACGGATTTTGGCTGCGCAAAGCTTTCACCTGCCAAAGCGCGTCCCGTCGCGTCAGACCCATGTTGGAAAAAGTGTCAGCTTCTGCCAATTTTTCCAACACAGCAGGTGCAACACCCGCGCGCAACCAGACCGCTTCGGGGTCAAGATACCCGTTGCCTCGTGACGCGGCGATCCAATTCGCATCCTCTTCACGAAACCCTTTGATCTGGCGAAAACCAAGACGTAGGGCTAATGCCCCGTCAGATCGACGCTCAAGCTTGTTGTCCCATGTGCTGGCGTTCACACAAATCGGGCGCACATCAATTTGGTGTTCACGGGCATCACGCACGATTTGGGCGGGCGCGTAAAAGCCCATTGGTTGGGAGTTGAGGAGCGCACAGGCAAAAATCGCAGGGTGATGCCGTTTCAGCCATGCCGAGACATAAACCAGCATCGCAAAAGCTGCCGCATGGCTTTCAGGGAAACCATATTCGCCAAACCCTTCGATCTGAGCGAAACAGCGCTCCGCAAATTCAGGCTCATACCCGCGATCGAGCATGCCGTTGATAAATTGATCTCGAAATGTGCCAATGGTGCCCATCTTGCGAAATGTCGCAAGCGAGCGACGCAGCTTGTCCGCGTCTTCTGGGGTGAAACCTGCGGCGACCACAGCAATCTGCATGGCCTGCTCTTGAAATAATGGCACGCCCAACGTTTTGCCCAACACCCCTTCAAGCGCCTCAGAGGGGAAATGTACCTGTTCCTTGCCCTGACGGCGGTTGATATAGGGATGCACCATGCCGCCTTGGATTGGTCCGGGGCGTACGATGGCGACTTCGATCACAAGGTCATAGAACTCACGTGGTTTCATACGTGGCAGGAAATTCATCTGTGCGCGGCTTTCCACCTGAAACACGCCCACGGCATCTGCTAGACATAACATGTCATAGGTTTGCGTGTCCGCCTGCGGCACCGTGGCGATGCTCAGGTTTTGATGTTCGTGCTCTTTCAGCAGATCAAAGCTTTTGCGGATGCAGGTCAGCATACCAAGGCTGAGAATATCAACCTTTAAGATACCCAACGCGTCGATGTCATCCTTGTCCCATTCAATCAGCGTGCGGTCGTCCATTGCGGCGTTCTCGATCGGGCATAACTCATCCAGTCGCCCCTTGGTGATGATAAAGCCGCCGACATGTTGGCTTAGATGACGTGGGAACCCGATAATTTCAGCAATCAAGCGGATGGTTTGGGCAAGCCGCCGATCATTCAGATCCAGCCCTAATTCACGCATGCGTTCGGGGTCCGCTCCGCCATTCGACATGCCCCAGATTTGCCCCGACAGCCCCGCGGTCACATCCTGCGAAAGGCCCATGACCTTACCCACTTCGCGGATTGCGGCACGGGAGCGAAAGTGGATCACAGTCGCACATAACCCTGCGCGGTGGCGGCCATAGCGCTGATATATCCATTGGATAACTTCCTCGCGACGCTCGTGTTCAAAATCCACGTCGATATCTGGCGGCTCTCCTCGATGTTCAGAGACAAAACGTTCAACAACCATCGTGATGGTTTCAGGGCTGACATCGGTGATACCCAGCAGGTAGCAGACAATCGAATTGGCCGCAGATCCGCGCCCTTGGCACAGAATGCCTTGCGAACGAGCGTATTGCACAATGTCATGTACCGTCAGGAAATAGGCGGGGAAGTTTAGCTTGGCGATCAGTTTGAGTTCTTTCTCAAGCTGCGCTTTGGCTTTGTCCGTAGGGCCATTTGGATAGCGTTGGCTTAGCCCCGCATGGGCCAGCCGCCCCAACCGTGCCATCGGGCTTTCACCGTCAGAAATCTCATCAGGGTATTCATAGCTCAACTCGCTCAGATCAAAGCTACAGCGCGCGGATATCTCAAGCGTGCGGCGCAGTGCGGCAGGGTGATTGCGGAACAGACGCGCCATATCGGGATAGCCTTTCAGGCGGCGTTCTGCATTCGGCAAGGCGCGCGTGCCGATCTGGTCGATGGTGATATGTTCGCGCATGCAGGTCAGCACGTCCGCAAGTTGTTTGCGCTTGCCGTGGTGCATCAACACATCCCCCACAGCGACCATCGGTGTGGAGCAACGTAACGCCAGATGCGCGCAGGCATTAAAATAGGCCTGATCGCTGCCGTCGTAACAGGGCGCGGCCCCCAAAAATACATATCCAGGAAACCGCCTTTGCAGCCGCGATATACCGTGTGCGGCACTGTGCAGTTCCTGCGGTAGGGCAATCAAAATCAAACCATGGCCATGCTCTAACAGATCACGCTCATCGAGATGGCAATGCCCCTTTTCCGCACGACGTTTGCCCAATGTTAAAAGCCGCGTCAGCCGTTGATACGCTGCGCGATCCGTTGGCAACGCAAGCCATTGCACGGGGCTGTCCCGCAGCACCAAGCGGCACCCGACGATCAGTTTGGGCAGGTCATCCCTGTCTTCGCGCAACACCTTCAGCGCCGAATACGCACGCACCACACCGGCAAGTGAATTGCGATCTGTGATGGCAACCGCCTCTAGTCCGAGGTCGGCAGCGCGAACGATCATTTCCTCGGGATGTGACGCACCTGTGAGAAAGGTAAAGTTGGTTGTGACGCACAGCTCTGCATAGTTCATGCGAATTCACCTTGCACAAACCACGCGGGGCTTTGTGGGGTGTAGAACATCCACAGCCTGCGCCCTTCACGCGTGTCGATACGCCAGTAATCACGCAGGCCTGCGCGCCAGCGTTCATCCTCAAGCCACCATTCGGGCATGATGCGTTCGGGCCCCATAGCGCGGCCCGTTGTCAGTGCCATACGCCGCCAGCGAAACCGCTGTGGGGGGTGTGGCCCCTGTCCTGCAATGCCCTCTGGTGGAAATAGACGCAGGGGGCGCGGTTGTGTTGCGACCCACGCCCCGGCGCTTTTTGAAAACGCCGCTGCGGCAATGATAAAACTGCGCTCTGGAATGTGGCTGTCAGCAGGCAGAAACCGCTGGACGTTTTCCAAACCGATCCGTGTGCCAATGCGGGTGATAAGGTCATCAAGCCGGTCTTTTCCCGAAGAGGCCTCATGGTTGAGTTGTTGTACCGGCAGGCTTTCAACCGCCGCAGCCGACAGGCGCAATTGATCAATCCCAAAGCCCGCATCAACCTCGCCCACCCCGCGTTCAAACAAGGGGAGAATGCGCGCCGCATCCTGCAGCGGGCGGGCCAGTCGCAGCTCAACTTCTTGGGCATCCTTATCAACGCGGCGCAATGTCAGATGTAGCACCCGCACTCCCATGCCATTGGCCGCAAGTTTGGCGCAGAGCCGAGTCAACAACCGCTGGGTGCCTGCCATCACATCATCAGATCGCCCTATCGGTTCAGGCAATGTCATGCGCACGGCGTAATGGGGCGGCTCAACCAGTGGGGTGATCTGTTCAGGTTGCACGCCAAGCGCCTGATCCAGCCGCATCAGCAGGTCCGCTCCAAAGCGGCGGGCCAATGGCGCGCGGGGGGATGCGGCCAAAGCACCGATGTCCCGCAATCCCAAACGTTGCAGGGCCACGTCGGTTTTTGGGTCAATGCGCAGGGCGGCCACAGGTAGCGTTGCCAAGGCCTCAAGCGGTTTTCCGACCTCTGCTACCCCTTCGCCGTGACGCGCCAATGCCCAAGCGGCCCCGCGTGTATCTCCCAAGCCGACGACGGCAGAGAACCCCGCCCGCATCAACCGTCCGCGGATATCAGCCACCAAGGCGCTTTCACCACCTACCAAATGCGCCGCCCCCGTAATATCAAGCGTCAGCCCATCGCGTCCCTCCAGCCCGACCCAAGGACAATAGCGGGTGGCCCAGCGGCGCAGGGTCAGCAACAGACGTTGATCGGCCTGCAGATCGGCCTCGGCGCTCACCAATTCATGACAAAACGCCCGCGCATCAGAAAATGGCATGCCCCGATGCAGCCCTGCCTGCAGAGCATCAAGATTAAGACAATAAATCCGTTCTGCGTTATGTTCTTTGAGTGTCAGCGCAAAGGGGCCTGCGACCGCCCGCATGCGAAGCACACGGTCACTCGCGAGGCGGGGAAACCACAGCGAAATGATCCGCCGGGTTTGGTTTTGTGGGGTGCCATCGAACATGCCACTCACTCAATGTTCCTGATTTGTTCTTAATAAATGCCCGCCGCATCAGAGTCGAGTCTGTGTTTGTGGAATCGAAGACAGCATTACACCGCCAGCCATTTCTGATTTGGGCCCACCTACATCCGCGCTCTTACTGGTTCCAACTGCGCAACATCCGCCCCGAAGGCGAAGCGTTGTCTCAGATGATGACCGAAGATGTGCAGCACGCCTTTGAAGAGGGTCGCGCCGTTCTAAATGCCGTGCAGAAGGGTATGGCCAACAAGACAACGCCCCATATTGATCTGCCAATTGATGGCAGGCAGTTGCAAGCGATGATCAATGAAGAGCAGCAGGTCGATCAGCAGATGGCGAAATAGCCCAATTACGCGCCTTGGTTGGTGCGCTCGATGTATCCGCGCAGCTCTTCGGCCTCGTGGCGTGCGTCGCGTAGGCCGTCCATTGCCGCCTTCAACTCCGCCTCGGTCTGCGCCAATTGGTTGGTCAGTTCCGCTTCGCGTTGCTGCAGGTAGGTGATGGCTTGGTCGCGGGTTTCTTCCGCGTCGTGCAGGGCCTTCGCCATGTCGTCCAATTCCGCGACATCTGCCGTGGTCACGCGGCTGAAACGTTGGACCAGCCAGCAGGTGAACCAGCCGGCGCAGAACGCCAGAAACAGGATGAAGGCGGTGGCAATGATAAATTCGGTTCTATTCACTTGGGGTCTCTGCTTCTGGAGTGTCGTCACCTTCGGTTTCGTCTGTGGCCGCCGCACGGGCGTCTGTCAACAGTTTGAACTCGATGCGGCGGTTGGCTTCGCGGCCTTCGGCGGTGTCGTTGTCGGCAATAGGATCGGCCTCGCCATATCCTTTGGAGGTCATGTTGCCCGTCAGCACGCGGCGCGACAACAAAGCGGCACGAACCGAATCGGCACGCAGCTGACTTAGATCGGTGTTCATCTCTTCGCGGCCTTGGCTATCAGTGTAGCCGCCAATTTCCATGCGGACCCGTTCGCATTGTTTTGCGATTTCGGCGATGCGGTCGACTGTGCGTCCGGCTTCCGTAGTGATGTCCGCGGAGGAGGGTTCAAACACAATTTTGGAGGCGTTCAACATGGTGTTGATACGCGCCACGCATTCCTCTGGGGTTGGTAGGTCGAGCTGCGTGTCCAGCAGTTCGTCGTAGCGGATGTTGATCTCAAAGTTCTCCGCGTCGCCCAGCTTGTCGGCCAATGTGCGCGATATCGTGTTGGATGCTTTCTTGTCGCCGGTGACCCCGCGAATTTCCACGTAATCGGTTTGAACCACCGCGCTGCCGTTTTCTAGGGCGGCCAGCGCCTCAAGTGCTGCAAGCACGCGCACCGGCCAGTCTTGTGGCAGGTTCGCATCGTCGCGGGTCGCAAGGTAGACCTTGTCGCTCCCAAACTGGGCGCGCGCGAAGGAGCCTACGATTTGTTCGATGCCGTCATCCGGCAGGCGTCCGCGAAGTTGCACCAAGCCCTCGGGGCTGCGGGTGGCGACAAATTCAATGGCCTCCACGGCGCCCGTGCCATTAACGACGACTTTCTCGGGCAATACCGCATGCATGGAGAACACGTCCGGCAAGGCCGCGTCTATTTCGCCGATCACACGGTCAAAGGTGCCTTGGCTTGTGGTGTCCAGCGCCACCAATGTGATGTCCGCGTCCGAGAACGTCAGGGAGCCGCCACCAATGTCTTTCAAACCGGCGATTGCCACTTCAACGGCGCTGGTCCAGTTGGGGGACGGCACGCCAAGGCCGATTGCGCATTCTGGTTTCTCGATGCTTCCGGCTTCGCTCGCTGCGCGAATGATGCGGGAGCTGCTGTCCTCGTCATAAGCCGAGCAGGCGTCGAACGCTGCTTTTCCCTCGGCGTCCAGCGTGAAGCGTAGGGTGAAGGGGGAAATCACAGGGCGCGGCGCGGAAATGTTCAACGCAAGGCGCACGCCACTTGGGGCGTTACGCGCCAATTGGGATTCGATGCGACGCTTGCTTTCTGGGCTGTCAGAGATCGCGGTGATCTCGACAAGGTCGGCCGACACAGAAATCTTGGAGCGCTCCAGATCACGAAGGGCATCGATGGAAAACTCCAACGCAGCCTCCCAGTTGGGCGGAATCGGATAACTGGCGGTCTCCAGAAGGTCGGTAATACGCGCGACGTCAACGATGTCTTCAAGCTGCTCCGTTATGCTATCGCCGTCTTCGGAGGGCGGGATCAGCCCGATCAACGAGACGCCGTCGACATTGCGCAGCATTTCAACCGAAAACCGGGGTGATTCAATCTTTGCGCGGGCTTTGACGTCCATGTTGTCGACTATGCGGTCGGGGTCGATCACCGCGCCGACCTGAGAAACCACACGGAAGCGCGTTGCCTCATCTGGTGCTTCGCCGCCCAAGGCCACAAGCAAACCATCCGTGGTGACTGTGGCCCATTCGTGTCGACCATCAATTAACTCGGAGGTTACAACCTCTGCCGAACGGGCCTCGACCCACCCAGCCGAAAGCCAAGCGCCCCCAACAGAGAGCGCCGCAGCGGAGGTGAAGGCAGCAATAGTCTTTAGTCTCATACAGTTCGTCTATCGTTAATGGTGCGATTAAGCCCGAATGTAGTCCTAACGGGCGCAACGCGAATGTTCAATCACAGCAAGGCTGCGATGGCGAAAAACAGCGCAGTAATCAGCCCTGCATCGCGGTTGGACCGAAACAGGCGCATACAGACCTCCCAATCATCGGTGTCAAGGCGGCGAAGTTGCCAGGCCATGTGCCAGCCTAGCGCCCAAGCTCCAGACAGGGCCAGCGTCAAAGCCATCACGTTGGCGTGGGGGACTAAGGCCACGATGATCGACAGGGCCATCAGTGAAACCGACGTCACCATGAACAGCCTCAGCCACCAAAGGGAGTTCTCCCCGAACAATCGCGCGGTGGATTTTATCCCAATGAGCGCATCATCTTCTTTGTCCTGATGGGCGTAGATCGTGTCGTAGAACAAGGTCCAAGCGATGCCCGCGAGGTACAATAAAACCGGTGCCCAGCCCAAGGAGCCAGTGTGCGCGGTCCATGCCAGCAAGGCCCCCCAGTTGAAGGCCACCCCAAGGAAAACCTGAGGCCACCATGTGAACCGCTTAGCAAACGGGTAGATGGCGACGGGCAGCAAGGCTAAGACGCCAAGCGCAATGGCGGCGACATTGAAGGTCAGCAAAATGCCAAAGGAAATCAGCGCTTGGGCCACCATCCAAATGACGGCGCCCTTCACGGTGACTTGGCCGGAGGGCAGGGGGCGTGACTTGGTGCGCTCCACCTGTGCGTCAAGTTTGCGGTCCGAGATGTCATTCCATGTGCATCCCGCGCCGCGCATCAAAAAGGAGCCCAAGGCGCAACCGATGATGATCCACAGATCGAACCAGTCCAGCCCCGCAGGGTCGGACGCCGCCGCCAAAAGCACGCCCCACCAACAAGGGAGCAGCAATAGCCAAGTCCCAATTGGGCGATCCGCACGGCTCAGCCGCAGATAGGGGCGGGTTGCGGCAGGGGCCCATGTGTCGACCCAGTTGCCCTTAACCGCATCAATGACTTGGCCTTCTGGCAATTGGCCCTCTGGCAATTGGCGTGTGTCGCTCATATGTTCGGCCTCATGGAACGCGCAAAAATCAGGTTGTTTGTAGAGCACCCATTGGGACAGGGCAATTCAGTCCCAATGACGCAGCCGCAGGCGAATTATCTTTTCAACGTTATGCGCCTCGGCGTGGGCGATGTGGTGGCCTTGTTTAACGGGCAGGATGGCGAATGGACATGCCGTGTCGTGGACGCCGCCAAGCGCCGTGGCATGGTGGTCTGTGAGACGCAAACCTTGCCCCTGCAAATGCCGCCCGACCTTTGGCTCCTGTTTGCCCCGATCAAAAAGGCCCGCACGGATTTCATCGTGGAAAAAGCGGCCGAGATGGGCGCTTCCAAGGTGTTCCCCGTGCAGACCGAATACACCAACTCTGACCGCATCAGGCAGGACAAGTTGCAAGCCCACGCCATTGAGGCCGCCGAGCAATGCGGCGGGACATATGTGCCTGAGGTCGCGAATATCCAAAAGCTGGCCGCGATGTTGGACAGCTGGCCCGAGGATCGCAAAATCCTGTTCTGTGACGAATCCATGGTCGGACAACCCTCCAACCTAACCGAGCTACCCGCAGGCCCTTGGGCAATCATAATCGGCCCCGAAGGCGGGTTTTCGCCGCGCGAACGCGACACCCTGCGCGCGCATCCCAACAGCCACGCAATCAGCCTTGGCCCGCGTATCTTGCGCGCTGATACCGCAGCGGTGGCGGCATTGGCGCTGTGGCAAACGGCCCTTGGGGATTGGGCATGATCCGCCCGGAGGTCCGCGAGCTGTTTTGGCGGCACCATGAGCTGCTACTGGGGGTCGGCTTCGTCGCTTTGGGCGCTTGGGGCATAATTTACGGGGACCTGCTGCTTAAGGCGGTTGGGGCCGTCTTGGCCTTGTTCGGCGGGGTTGTGGCGTGGACTTCATGGCGTCGCACGCGCATCACAACAGCCACCCAAGATGGCCCCGGAGTGGTCGAAGTGGATGAGCGCCAAATCACATATTTCACCCCATCAGGCGGCGGGGCCGTGTCGATCAATGATCTCGCCCGCGTCACCATCATCACAAGCGACCAAGGCCCGTACGCGGACGATGTGCATTGGTTGTTTGAGGAAAACGGCGGCACCAAACTGCTCATACCAAATTCTGCCGAAGGGGCGGCGCAGTTGTTTGATGCGTTATCCCCGCTAAAAGGTGTTGATTTTGAAGCCGCAATCCGTGCCATGGAGGCAACCGAGAATGACAGCTTTGTGATCTGGGCAAAAGAGCCCGCGCGTCTGCATTGACATCCCCCGCAAATCGCCTCACCCCTACACATCTCAGTAGCCAGACGGAGCCAACGACATGTCCATTCCACAATCCGGCGGCGGCCTTATCACTGATCATTCGCAACTGGCGCAATTGCTGGCTGATGGCTGCAAGCCCAAGGAAGATTGGCGTATCGGCACTGAGCACGAGAAATTCGGCTACTGCCAAGACACCCATATGCCGCTGCCCTATGAAGGTAAGCGGTCGATCAACGCTGTCCTATCTGGGCTGCGCGACCGCTTCGGCTGGGCCCCTGTGGAAGAGGGCGGCCACCTTATCGGCCTGACCAAAGAGGGAGCCAATGTCTCGCTGGAACCTGGTGGTGCGTTGGAGCTGTCAGGCGCGCCTTTGGAAACCGTTCACCAGACGTGTGACGAGGTGAATGTTCATCTGGCGGAAGTCAAAGCCGTCTCCGACGAGATTGGCGTAAAGTTTATCGGTCTGGGTGCCGCACCGGAATGGACGCATGAAGAAATGCCCCTCATGCCCAAGGGCCGTTACAAGCTGATGAACAACTACATGGAAAAAGTCGGCACCATGGGCACCGCCATGATGCGCCGGACTTGCACTGTGCAGGTGAACCTCGATTTCGGCTCCGAGGCCGATATGGTCCAAAAGATGCGCGTTGCCTTGGCGTTGCAGCCTGTGGCCACGGCACTTTTCGCGAATTCGCCGTTCTTTGAGGGCAAAATCAACAACCACAAATCATGGCGCTCGCGCATTTGGCGCGCACTTGATGACGACCGCACAGGCATGCTGCCTTTCGTCTTTGACGAAGGCATGGGCTTTGAGGCTTGGGCCGAATGGGTGCTCGATGTGCCGATGTATTTCGTCTACCGCGACGGCAAATACATCAACGCCTTGGGCCAGTCCTTCCGCGACTTCCTGAAAGGGGAGCTGCCCGCACTGCCCGGCGAAAAGCCGTTGCTGTCTGATTGGGCGGACCACCTGACAACCGTATTCCCAGAGGCGCGTATCAAGCAGTTCATGGAAATGCGCGGGGCCGATGGCGGCCCATGGCGTCGTCTATGTGCCTTGCCCGCCTTCTGGGTTGGCCTGTGCTACGACCAAACCGCGTTGGATGCGGCTTGGGATGTGGCCAAAGGTTGGGACGCAGAAACCCGCGAGGCATGGCGTGTTGCCGCCTCCGTTGATGGGTTGGCCGCCGAAGTCGGTGGGCTGAAAATGATCGACCTCGCGCGGGAGGTGGTCAACATCTCCGAGGCGGGCCTAAAGGCGCGCGCCAAACCGGGCGCTGGTGGCTTGGTCCCCGACGAGACGCATTTCCTCAATGCGCTGAAAGAAAGCATCGAGACGGGCCAAACCCCCGCGGACGAGTTGCTGGCGAAGTACCACGGCGAATGGAACGGTGATCTAAGCCGCATCTACGACGAGTACGCTTACTAGTCGTCGTCGCGCACCAATGGCACGCGGGAGCTACCGTAGCTGAGCGGCTCTGGCTTGCTGTCTTTCAATGGATCAGGGCCATAGCCGTTTGGCCCGTCATCGCCGCGCAACATGGCGAGGATGATCAAGGCGATCTGCCCAAAAGGGACCAGCCCCAATAGCAGCAGCCACGCAGTTAGCCCTTTGTCGTGCAATCGGCGGGCAAGGACGGATATGAACGGGAAGAACATGATCAGCAGGTAAAGGACAAAGGGTCCTACACCTCCTTCTTCTCCTTCGGTGATTGTGGCGGCAAAGAAGGTCAAGCAGCCAGCCAGCCCCCCGTAGTAAATCAGGGCGAACCACCAAAACTCAGACCGTGATGCGCGCCCTTTCCACCGGAAAGACTTCGACATGCAGCTCTTGAGTGCTTGGATTGGTCCCATCGGGTTACCCCTTCTTAAGCTGAATCTTCTTTTCAGTGCCGCCAAGTATTCGGCGGATGTTGTCCGCGTGGCGCATCCAGATCAACGCCCCTAGCAAGGCCGTCAGAATGATGTAGCTCGGCAGCCCCATGAGGTTCAGCCAAAGCGGCATAAGCGCCGCCGCCACCAGAGCTGCCAGCGACGAGATGCGGAAAACCAGCGCGACGGCGAGCCAAGTCATACAAGCGGCGAAACCCGCAAAGAACGACAGTGCCAATAAAGTGCCAAGGTAGGTTGCAACGCCTTTGCCGCCGTTGAAGTTCAACCAGACGGGGAAGATATGGCCGATGAAGGCCGCAAGCCCTGCCAGTTGGGCCGCGTCCTCGCCTATGAATATCCGGGCGAGCAATACGGCGATGCCGCCCTTACCAGCGTCCAACAACACAGTGGCCAATGCGGCGGGTTTCGATCCGGTTCGCAGCACATTCGTAGCACCAATGTTGCCTGACCCGATCTGGCGCAGATCGCCCAAACCCATCAGCCTGATTATCACCAAGCCGAAGGGGATCGACCCCAGCAAGTAAGACGCTACGGCGACGAAGAACAAAAGGTAAGGGGCAGTTACGATCTCAGGCATGGGTAAAAACCTCCTCGCCGCCAACAAAGGTGCGCAACACGCGACCTTGCATACGTTGTCCGTCAAACGGGGTGTTTTTGGATTTGGATCGCAGCGTCTCGCGGTCCATCACAAAGGGCGCGCCTGGGTCAAACAGCACCAAGTCCGCCGGTGCGCCTACACTCAAACGGCCACCTTCTAGCCCCAACCGTTTGGCGGGGTTCAGCGACAGGGCACGCCATAGGGTCGGCAGGTCGATCCCGCCCGAATGCAGCAACTGCATGGCGGCTGGCAGCAAGGTTTCCAGCGCAACGGCACCGGAGGCGGCCTCCTCGAACGGCAGGCGTTTGCTTTCCTCGTCTTGCGGGGTGTGCATGGAGCAGATCACATCGATCAAACCGCTTGCCACGGCCTCCACCATGGCCATGCGGTCGTCCTCGGAGCGCAAAGGCGGCTTTACCTTGAAGAAGGTGCGGTAGTCGCCCACGTCCAGCTCGTTCAGCGTAAGGTGGTGGATGGAGACACCTGCGGTCACGTCCAACCCTTGCGCCTTGGCGCGTTCCAGAACGGGTAGGGACTTCGCGGTGGAGATTTGATCCGCATGGTAGCGCACGCCCGTCATCTCGACCAAGGCCACGTCGCGCTCCAACCCCATGCGCTCCGCCATAGGCGATACGGCGGGAAGGCCCCGTAGCGAGGCAAACTTGCCGGAGGTCACAGCGCTGCCTTTAGATAGGATCGGGTCTTGCGGGTGGCCCATCACCAGTGCCCCAAGGGAGCGCGCGTAGGTCATCGCGCGGCTGAGCACTTTATTGTCGGTCACCACATTGTCGCCGTCCGAGAAGGCCACTGCGCCGGCATCCATCAAGAAGCCCATCTCGACCATCTCGCGGCCAGCGCGGTCTTTGGTCAGGGACGCCATCGGGGCGATGCGCACAGGCGCCATTTCCGCGCCGCGACGTTTGGTGAATTCCAAAGTTTCCGGCGTGTCCACGGTGGGGATGGTGTCGGGGCGGGTGACGATGGTTGTGACCCCGCCTGCCGCCGCCGCCAAGCCCGCGGTGCGGAAGCTTTCCTTGTGCCGCTCGCCGGGCTCGCAAACCTTCACGCCGATGTCGATGATGCCGGGGGCGAGGTATTTGCCGCCGCAATCCACGACGTTCCCCGTGGGGAACCTTTTGTCATTCAGATCAACATCTTGCGGTAATATTTCGTTAATCCGCCCGTCCTTGATCAGTACCGAGCCAAGCGTCTCGGTTCCGGCCTCTGGGTCGATCAGTTTTGCGTTGGTAAGAAGCAAGTCAGCCATCAGAACCCTATGTAATATGTGTAGAGCACGGCAACGGCGCAAACGAGCGCCGCCAGTGCGGTGAGTGCCATTCGATCGCCAAAGCTGCGCCCCTTTTTGACCTCAGGGACGGGGCCGTCCAACACGCCTTTTGCGGCGTCGCTTTCTAGCGGAGTAAACTGCGGGGCAGGGGCTTTGCCCTCGGTGAAGGCCGCGACCAAATTGGCGTTGTCGGTCAAGTGTAGCGTGGCTGGTTTGTTTTCAAATGCAGCACTTCGGACGAGTAGGATAGAAGACAACTTATGTGGAATCTCTGACAGATTGATCGAGGCAGGTGCGATGTCATAGCCGTCGACCAGCAGGGTTTCCAAGTCAGCGTCAGACAGCTCGCCCGCGCTTATGTGCTGCATCTCTTGCGGATTTAAGGATGTGCCCCCCATGGCGCGCTCCAAGTTCTCACAATCGCCTTTCATGGAGTAAGGGAGTGCCACGTCGTCCGTCACTTGGAAAACACGTAGCACGCCCGTTTCATGCTTAGAGACCTCAAGTAAGTTCGCCACGCCCTCAGCCCCCCAACCAGATCATCAGGCCAGTGAAGGCAAAGATGCCCAGCAACGCATAGGTCGCGATTTTGCCGGACATGCGGGGGTCTTTGGGATCGCTCATCTGCTTGCCTCCGATTGAAGCGCAGTTGCGCGCTGCTCGATCTCTGCCTGTACCTGCTTGGGGTTCGGGAGATAGCTCATCATGAACGCACGACCATCGGTCATTCGAACGCGAACCCCGAGCCAAAAGCTCAGCGAGACGGATTTAATGTCAACAAGCTGGAGGTCGTCGTATTCGATGCTGAGCCCGGTATCACGGAAACCCAGTGTGAATTTCGACAAACGCCATTCTTCATTTCGACGTCTGTTCCAGTTTTGCCATTCATCAAAGACCAACATGTAAAAGGCGGCCGAGATTACGATGGACGCTAGGCTGGCTAGAAGAGAGGCGATGTCAAAGGACATTAGCCCAGAAAACAACCCGAAACCGTTGATCATTCCCGCCATGATCACAGACCCAAAAACGGCGCGTTTCAGGAACACTTTGCCCGACGTGCGCCAGATGATGGTGTCAGTGGCACTCAAACCATCACCCCTTGCTCTGCCGCAGCTTCGCGGCGGGTGCGGACCAGCAATTCCATTGCGGCCATGCGGACGGCGACGCCCATCTCAACCTGCTCTTGGATCACCGAGCGGTTGATGTCGTCGGCCAACACGCCGTCGATCTCCACGCCGCGGTTCATCGGGCCGGGGTGCATGATGATGGCGTCGTCTTTGGCGTAGGCCATCTTTGCGGGGTCCAGCCCGTAGCGGTGGTAGTATTCGCGCTCCGACGGGATGAAGCCGCCGTCCATGCGTTCCTTCTGGAGGCGCAGCATCATCACCACGTCGACGTCCTGTAGGCCTTCGCGCATGTCCTCGAAGACCTCAACGCCAAATTCCTCCATGCCGGTCGGCATCAAAGTAGGTGGCCCGATCAGGCGCACGCGGTTTTCCATTTTGCCCAAAAGCATAATGTTGGAGCGTGCCACGCGGCTGTGCGCAATATCGCCGCAAATCGCGATGGAGAGACGGTGGATTCGTCCCTTGGCGCGGCGAATGGTCAGCGCATCCAGCAGGGCCTGCGTGGGGTGTTCGTGCTTGCCGTCGCCTGCATTCAGCACGGCGCAGTTGACCTTTTGGGCCAGCAAATCCACCGCACCAGAGTGCGGGTGGCGCACCACCAACAGATCGGGATGCATGGCGTTTAGGGTCAGGGCGGTGTCGATCAGCGTCTCGCCTTTCTTCACGGAGCTGGCCTGCATGGCCATGTTCATCACATCTGCGCCTAGACGCTTGCCCGCAATTTCGAAGCTGGCTTGGGTGCGGGTGGAGTTCTCGAAGAACATGTTGATCTGCGTCAGCCCCGCAAGCGTGTCGGAGTGCTTCACGTCGCGGCGGTTCAGGTCGACGTATTGGTCGGCGAGATCAAGAAGTGTGGTGATTTCATCGGGGCCAAGATGCTCAATCCCTAGCAGATGCTTCGCGCGGAATGTCATGGTGGCCCTCATCGTAATTTTATGGGGTTATAGGGGCGTGCGGGCAGTCGGGCAAGACCACCTAGGAATGGGCGTTTACTGCAGGTATGGCAGGCCTGTTGCAGTTGTGATCGTTAAACCATTGTCGGATTGAGGCTGCCAGACTAGTTTGCGCTTATGGAATCGGGACTAGACTTTCACACGGCCAAGGCGCTGTTAGATTGGCATGTGGACCTTGGCGCTGATGAAGCGATCGGGAACGTGCCGATCAACCGCTATGACGTGCCCAAAGAAGCCCCGAAAATGGCCAAGCCCAAACCTGCTGACGCGGCGCCTGTCGTTATGCAGCAAGGCCCCGATCCTGTCGCCGTTGCCCGCGAGCTGGCGCAAGGGGCGCAGGATTTGGACGGCTTGAAGGCCGCGATGAGCAGTTTTACCCATTGTGATTTGAAAAACGGCGCGCGCAATTTGGTATTTAGCGGCGGGACCGTTGGGGCCAAGGTGATGGTGATTGGCGACGCGCCCACCCGCGAGGAAGACCGCGAGGGCACGCCCTTCGTTGGCGTGGCGGGGCAGCTTTTGGACGCCATGTTCGGTGCGATTGATCATGGGCGCGACCATGCGCAGAACCCGATATATCTAACCAGCGTGTTGCCTTGGCGCGCGCAAACCCGTGACCCAAACCCTAAGGACGTGGCGATGATGTTGCCATTCCTGACGCGGCACATCGCCTTGGCGAAGCCGGAGGTTTTGGTATTGATGGGGAACCAAGCTTGTGAAGCTCTGTTGGGGAGTAAGGGCATCACAAAACTGCGTGGCACATGGACGGAGGCGCTCGGCAAGCCAGTTTTACCGATGCTGCACCCAGCATATCTGCTGCGGACACCACATTCCAAGCGGGAGGCTTGGGAGGATTTGTTAAACCTAAAGGGGAGATTAGGTGTATGAAATGGCTAGTAATGGCTTTGATGTTGGCCGGTCCGGCTGCGGCGCAAACTGCGCTAGACACGGACTTTGAGAAGCTGGTCGAGGAGGCCGGGTCGCAAGATGAGGTGGTGACCCATGGGGTGACGATCATCCGCGAAAGAATGCCAAATGGTCCGACCAGTTACGAGGCTTTCGACGGGACTGACCAAGGTGCGGTTGGTTGCTGGATGATGATCGCAGTGCATGCGTCCGCGATGGACCGCCAATGCGAACTCTCGGTGAACCCGAGCGAGCGGGCAGCTCTCGACAACCTGTTGGGCGGAATCGCTAGGTTTTACGCTGAAAACAATGTGCCGATTATGCCCGAGGGACGCGATCTGGTGGCCGTAAGATCCGCAATTGAGATGCTTATTAAGGGTGAAAGCACTACTATTATTCCTGAAAACTGCACCGGCGAGCCGGCTGACTTTGTGGAGAGCTTTGTCGACAACCTGAGCGTGACGGCCAGCGAGGAACATTTCCAAAACGTCTTGGGTCCTAAGCGGATACCTGTGATGAGCCCGTGCTAACAAGGGATTGAAAACCAAAATGACCCGAATAGACGACACAAGGGAATTCGTGCCTGTCCGTATTGCTGTGATGACAGTGTCGGACAGCCGTACACCGGAAGACGACAAATCCGGCAATACCTTGGTGGATCGTCTGCAAGGGGCAGGGCACATGCTGGCTGATCGGATGATTTTGAAGGACGAGCGCCAACAGATCGCCGATCAGCTACGCATATGGTGCGCCAATCCCGACATCGACGTGATTTTGACCACCGGCGGCACGGGGCTGACGGGGCGCGATGTGACCGTTGAGGCGCACCGCGATGTCTACGAGAAAGAGATCGAAGCCTTCGGGACGGTGTTCACCATCGTCTCCATGAATAAAATCGGGACCTCGGCGGTGCAAAGCCGCGCAACGGGAGGGGTATCCAACGGAACATATCTGTTTGCGTTGCCGGGAAGCCCGGGGGCCTGCAAGGACGCTTGGGACGAAATATTGTCGCTACAATTGGATTATCGCCACCGTCCCTGCAACTTTGTGGAAATTTTTCCAAGATTAGACGAACACAAGCGACGGAAGTGACGAAACGACACGTTTAAGTCAATGACGTTGGTTTTGCGCGCGTTAGCGCGTACATTCATTGGTGAATTTCGGAGTCTAATTTCTAATGCGCTTTTTCCGTCGATGCCTTGTTGGCATATTCTTAGTTTCGTTGACTGTCGCCCTGCTTTCCGTAGGCGGGCACACGATCTACGGCTCCCTTCAAGAGCGGTGGGCGAGAGAGAGCGTTTCGCGTCCCGCACGCGAGCGTGTGTTTTCGGTCAATGTTGTGGAACTGGAACCTGCGACGGTTACACCAATCTTAACCAGCTTTGGTGAGGTGCGATCGCGCCGGACGTTATTCCTGCGCGCGCCTGTAGGTGGCACCGTGGTCGAATTGTCCCCAGATTTCGTAGAAGGGGGCGCGGTTCGTGAGGGCCAGCTTTTGGCGCGAATTGATCCCGCGGACGCGCAAACGGCGGTAGATGTCGCCCGTACAGACCTGATTGAGGCCGAAGCCGACTTGATCGACACGCGCAACGCTTTGGGGTTGGCAGGGGACGACTTGATCGCTGCACAAGAGCAGTTGGCACTGCGCGACCGCGCACTCCAGCGCCAACGTGACTTGAAGACCCGCGGTGTTGGGACAGAGGCCTCCGTTGAGACGGCGGAATTGGCCGAAGCCAGCGCGAAGCAGGCCGTGTTGTCACGCCGCCAAGCCATTCAGCAGGCCGAGGCGCAGTTTAATCAGACGCAAACCCTTATTGACCGGCGCCATATCAACCTGACCAACGCAGAGCGCCTTTTGGCGGACACGGAAGTCTTCGCCGCATTCGATGGTCGCTTGTCGGGCGTGACCACGGCCCAAGGCGGTTTGGTCGCGAACAATGAGCAATTGGCGGAATTGATCGACCCTGATGCGTTGGAAGTGTCGTTCCGTGTCTCGACCGCGCAATACGCGCGATTGATTGACGAGGAAGGGACGCTGAGCACTGCGCCCGTTACGGTGACGCTGGACGTGTTGGGCACCGACCTTAGCTTTCAAGGGCGGGTCACCCGCGAAAGTGCCGCTGTGAGTGAAGGCACCACGGGGCGGCTGCTGTTCGCGGAGCTTGACGATACACGCGGCCTTCGCCCAGGTGACTTTGTGACTGTTGCGATTGAGGAGCCTGTGTTGGAACGCGTGGCGGTAATCCCGTCAACGGCTGTGGATGCGGCGGGTGCGGTGTTGGTCTTGAGTGAGGGTGACCGGCTTGAAAACGGCAAAGTGACCGTGCTGCGCCGCCAAGGTGACAACGTGATTGTTCGCGCCCGTGCTTTGCGTGGTCGCGAAGTCGTGGCGGAACGCTCGCAGCTTTTGGGGGCGGGTATCAAGGTTAAACCCCTGCGCGGCGAGCGCGAGATCCCCCAAGCCCCCGCAATGGTGGAGTTGGACCAAGAACGCCGCGAAAAGCTGATCGCATTTGTGGAAGCCAACAGCCGCATTCCCAAGGAAACGAAGGCCCGCATGCTGGGGCGCCTCACCGAGCCACAAGTCCCCGCCGAAATGGTGGAGCGGCTTGAGAGCCGGATGGGAAGCTAGGTCATGAAAATCGGAAAAATCGCGTCTAAAACTGGTGGCGTTCTGTCCTACTTCACGCGCCACGGCACCGCTGCAAACCTGCTTTTGGTGATCATGATCGCCATCGGCGCGGCGGCAGTTCCACGCATGAATACGCAGTTTTTCCCTGACGTCGTGATTGATAGTGTTTCGGTCAACGTGCAATGGGACGGGGCAGGGGCTGAGGATGTCGACGGCGCGATTATCCAGCTGTTGGAACCTGCTTTGCTGTCGGTGGAGGGTGTTGAAAGCACCAGCTCGCAATCGCGCGAAGGCAGCGCCAGCGTTAGCCTTGAATTTGAACCCGGTTGGGATATGTCGCGCGCCGCCGACGATGTTCAGGTGGCGGTTGATACTGTCACGAACTTGCCCGAGGATGCGGAAGAACCCAGCGTAAGACGTGGCGCTTGGCGCGACAGGGTCACAGATGTCGTGATATCCGGGCCTGTGTCAGTGGACCAATTGGGGCGCTTTGCGGATGAATTCGTAACCCGTTTGTTTGCGGCTGGCGTAACCCGCGCGACCATCCGCGGGGTCGCCGCACCTGAGACTATTGTGGAAGTGTCGTCTTTGTCATTGATCCGCAATGACGTGACTATGGCGCAGATTGCTGAAGCCATACGGGGCGAGGCCTCGGCTGATCCTGCGGGTGACGTGGACGGGGCGAACGCGCGGGTGCGCACGGGTGTGGCCAAACGCAGCGCGGACCAAATTTCGGGGATCGTTTTGCGATCCAACGAGGATGGATCGAAACTGACGGTTGGCGATGTCGCTACCATTTTTGTTGAAGGGACTGATCGCGAGCGGGCGTATTATGTGGGGGAAAACTCCGCGATATCTGTGCGTGTTGATCGCAGCTCTCAAGGGGATGCGATTGCCATTCAAGCTCAGGTGCAAGAGGTCGCTGACGAATTGGAGCTGACCCTGCCCGAAGGCACTAAGGTGGAGTTGATCCGCACCCGCTCCGAGGCGATTTCGGGGCGTTTGAACATCCTGCTCGACAATGGGCTGATGGGCCTTGGCTTGGTCGTGTTGCTGCTGTTCCTCTTCCTCAATGCGCGCACGGCGTTTTGGGTGGCCGCAGGTGTTCCCGTGGCCATGCTGGGCGCCATCGCGCTGATGTATGCGGCTGGGATCACCATCAATATGATATCGCTTTTCGCATTGATCATAACGCTGGGCATCGTGGTGGATGACGCCATCGTGGTGGGCGAGCATGCGGACTTCCGTGCGACACGACTGGGCGAAGACCCCGCCACAGCCGCCGAGAACGCGGCGCGGCGCATGGCGCAACCGGTTTTTGCTGCAACCATCACCACCATTATCGCCTTCTTTGGGTTGGTCGCGGTTGGAGGGCGGTTTGGGAACCTGATCGGAGATATCCCGTTTACCGTGATCGTGGTGTTGATTGCGTCGCTGATAGAGTGCTTCTTGATCCTGCCCAATCACATGGCCCATGCATTGGCCGCGCAAAGCAAAGAACGCTGGTACGACTGGCCGTCGCGCACCATTACGCGTGGCTTCGACTGGTCGCGCGAAAAACTATTCCGCCCGTTCATCGCTGGCGTCATTTGGGCGCGCTATCCGGTGATGGCGGGGGCGTTGGTTTTGCTGATGTCGCAAGCCGCGTTGTTCATCAAGGGCGACGTGACATGGCGGTTCTTTAATGCGCCGGAACGAGGCTCCATTTCTGGCAACTTTGCCATGCTCCCCGGCGCGACCCGTGACGACACCATTGCGATGATGCGTGAAATGCAACGCGCCACCAACGAGCTGGCCGAGAAGTACGAAGCGGAGCATGGCCGCAGCCCGATTGATTACGTTTTGGCCGAGGTGGGCGGGACCACAGGGCGCGGCTTGGCAGGACAAGACACCAAAGACACCGACCAACTGGGGTCCTTGGCGATTGAGTTGATCGACGCGGATTTGCGCACCTATTCCAGCTTCCAATTCATCGGCGAATTGCAAGACACCGTGCGGCGGCACCCGATGCTGGAAACCGTGAGCTTTCGTGGCGGGCGATCTGGCCCTGGTGGGGATGCGTTGGACGTGCAAATTTATGGTGCGGAAGCTGACACACTCAAAGGTGCCTCCGAGGCGTTAAAAACGAGTTTGGCGAAATTCCCCGAAGTGTCGGCGTTGGAAGATACCCTTGCTTACGACAAGGAGGAGTTGATCCTTGATCTTACGGCCCAAGGCCAAGCTCTTGGCTTCAAGATTGACGATCTTGGCCGTGTGCTCCGCAATCGGTTGAACGGCATTGAGGCGGCGACTTATCCGGATGGGCCACGCTCCGCGACCATCCGCGTTGAATTGCCAAAAGGCGAGCTGACCGCCGACTTCCTTGAGCGGACCTTCCTTTTGGCGCAGTCCGGAGAATACGTCCCGCTGAGCGATATCGTGGCCGTTGTGCGCCAATCGGGCTTCTCCACGGTGCGACGTGAGAATGGTGTGCGGTTGGTGTCCGTCACGGGCGATTTGTCTGAGGATGATCCGGTGCGCGCCGAAGAGATCATGGTCAGCCTACAAGAAGAGATATTGCCGACCATTGAGCAGGACTTTGGTGTCTCAACAGACCTGTCAGGACTTTCGGAGCAGGAATCCGACTTCCTCACCGATGCGGGACTAGGGTTCTTACTGTGCTTAGTCGGGATTTACTTGGCGCTGGCGTGGGTCTTCTCTAGCTGGACGCGGCCGATGGTTATTATGCTGATCATACCGTTTGGGTTGGTAGGCACCATTTACGGGCACAACGCGTGGGGTGTGCCACTGTCGATGTTCACGGTGATCGGGCTGATTGGGATGACAGGGATCATCATCAACGACTCGATTGTGTTGGTCTCTACGGTGGATGAATACGCACAGGAACGCGGGTTGATCCCTGCGATTATCGACGGGACCTCCGACAGGTTGCGGCCCGTTTTACTGACGACCCTGACCACGGTTCTTGGGTTGGCACCCTTGTTGTTTGAGACGTCCTCCCAAGCGCAATTCTTGAAGCCGACGGTCATTACATTGTGCTACGGGTTGGGCTTTGGCTTGGTGCTGGTCTTGCTGGTCGTGCCATCACTCATGGCGATGCAGGCGGATGTGGCACAGCAAACGACCGCATTGAAACGGGCGTTGAGATCGCAAGGGGCTTTGCGCTGGGTGACACTTGGCTTGGTGGCCGTGATCGCCTCCATGTTCGCGGCCACAATGGGCAGCGCGATCTTCAAGGGTGCCCTGCCAGAGCAGTTGGACGCTTTCGCGATGGATGGGGCCGTCGTGACGTCAGCCTTGCTGATGTTCCTTGCGGGAACCGTCGCGCTGTTGATTGTAAGTTGGATAGTCGCGGCGCTGCTTCACCTTGGCGCGCGCCTCAAGGCGACTTAGTCGCAGCCGAAGATATCTACCGCATTCTGCGTGGTGATTACGGTCATGCGCAATTGGGTAAGGTCCAGCTCAAATGGCGTGGCGTCGTGAGTAAGGACCTCAGCGGTGGAGCTAAGGATGTTCCCGTCACGCGCGACTTTTGGTTCACTGATCCAGAGGTCTTTATTCGCGGCCTCGATGACCAGCGCCTCGTTCTTGCCGTCAAACGCGGGCATGTCGAGCTGAACCCGAATTTCCGCGCGACCTTCAAGATAGTCTACCGAGCAGTCAGCCCGCTTAACCTGCGCTAAGGCTGCGGTCATGGGCCGGTTGGCAAGCGCTTGGCTGACTTCCGAGACGTATTCTTTTTGGTCCGATTGCAGCGTTGCTTGCAGATCTATGCTCACAGGCAGGCAAATTTCTTTGCACAGGCCAAAACGAAGCAACCCGTCGAGTTCTATCGGCCCGTCGCCTTCTGGCTTTAAGGCCAGCGGCAAGATGAAGTCTGTGTCGTAGCCGATAGAGCGCAGCCCATGTTGGCGAAACACCTGAGGTGTTGGCCAAAGCATCTTCACGTCATCGAGGTTTTCGGATTCGTCCCATTCCAACAAGGTCGGCAATCCGCCATCACCGGGGGCGCGCCAATAGGTTTTCCATTCCGGGGCCATGGTGAACTTAAGGCCCGCATAATGGATCCCGTTCGCATCGAGCCATCCTGGTAGAATATCGACGGTCACAACCTCCGACATGTCATTGGTCAGTACCTGCGCGGAGGCCGCAGGAGTGAGCAAGGCTAAGGCTGAAAGGCAAGCACTGGTCAGTTTAAGAAGGCTACTATTGGACATAACCCACCGATAGCGGCTCCTTATATGACAATAAACTCACGTTTGAGCGAGAGTTTGTCATAACTGACGTGTTGAGTGGGAAAGGGCACCTTGAATGCCCCCGCCCAAATGACCAGTTTGTCGCCATGAGTTTTGATTCGATTTCATTGGCAGGAAAACTGCTTATCGCCATGCCCGATATGGGAGATCCACGGTTCGCGCGGTCTGTTATTTTTATGTGCTCACATTCCGAAGATCGGGCCATGGGGCTGATCGTGAACAAAAGCGCGCGGGATTTGCGGTTTAACGACCTGTTGAAACAACTGGATATTCCCGAAGCCCCTAAAGCCCGTGAAATTCGCGTCCATGTCGGTGGTCCCGTGGATTATGGGCGTGGCTTTGTTTTGCATACACCCGACTACCATAGCGACGACAGCACGTTGGAGATTGAGGGCGGCTATGGGCTGACCGCAACGCTGGATATCCTTGAGGACATCTCGACGGGTGAGGGGCCTGAGCAATGCCTGCTGACCATGGGTTACGCTGGTTGGGGGCCGGGGCAGCTTGAAGAAGAGATACAAAACAACGGCTGGCTCATTAGCGACGCGGATAGTGACCTGATCTTCAAGGGGGCGAATGACGCCAAATGGGTTGGCGCGTTGGATCTATTGGGGGTTGATCCGTTGATGCTGTCACCGGGCGGTGGGTCCGCCTGATTAGGCTAGTTTGATCGAGGAGCTGCGGCACGCGAGAGCCGGTCATTGATCGCAAGGCCCAAGCCGGCCATTGGAATCGGGGCCACATGAATTTGGCCTTCACCCTCGCCCTTGTCCTGACCCTTTGCCAAGGCATCCATCTGACGCAGCATCGCAAAGAGATTGGCCGCCGCCTCACGCAGGTCTGCTGACGCGGACAGGTTCAATTGCCCGTCTACCGAGCCAAACCCCAGCATCAGAGCGCCTTTGAGTTGATTCAGTACCACCGCCGCGTTGGGGGCGTAATGCGATGTCAATTGCCCCGGTGCACTTGGGGTGGATGGGTTTAGGTCGTGATCTAACGCGTGGCCTACTGCGGCCTCTAGGGCCTCAACCGGCAACCCGCCCGGCCGTAGAAGCCTGACGGGATTTGTGGCGACAATCGTGCTCTCCACCCCGACTGTGCAGGGGCCGCCGTCTATGACCGCATCAATCCGCCCCGACAGCCCTGCTGTCACATGCGCGGCTGTGGTGGGGCTGATCTGGCCCGAGGGGTTGGCGGAGGGGGCGGCGACTGGGCAGCCAGCTTGCGCCAGAAGTTCGCGTGCGAGGGGTTGGGCCGGCACGCGAATGGCGACGGTGTCCAATCCTGCGGTGACCAGGGACGACAGCCCGTGACCATCTTTCAAAGGCAAGACCAACGATAGCGGACCGGGCCAGAAGGCATCCGCCAAGGCGCGTGCATCGTCGTCAAACACCGCCAACTTTTCAGCCTGCGCAAGTGAGGGGACATGGACGATCAGCGGGTTGAAGCTGGGTCGGCCTTTCGCCGCATAAATCGCCGCAACCGCCTCGCCGTTTTTGGCATTCGCGCCAAGCCCGTAAACCGTTTCGGTCGGGAAAGCGACGAGTTGGCCTGCTTGCAGCATTTGTGCCGCTTGGGCCACCTCATCGGAGCGCAGCAGTTGGGTCGTAAGGGTGGTCATGTTGGCGGACCTTGTACTGACGTGGCGTTTCACTTGATGCAAAGGCCCGAGAATGGCTATCCTGAAGCATTAACGATCGACCCTTTATCTGATCCTGCGGCCCCTTGCAAAGCCGCGTGATGCGCAACGTGAGGACAGAGCATGCCATACCGTGCCCCAGCTGCTGACTACCAATTTTTACTCGACCACATTGTTGGCTTCGACAAAGTCGCCGCGACAGAACGTTTCGCCGAGGCAACGCCGGACATGGTTTCGGCCATCTTCGACGAGGCGGCCAAGATGTCGAACGAAGTTTTAGCCCCCTTGAACCGCAACGGCGACCTGCATCCTGCCAAGCTGGAAAACGGAGTTGTGCGCACCTCCCCCGGTTTCGCGGACGGCTATAAAGCCATCGCGGAAGGTGGTTGGATCGGCATGGCCGCCAGCCCTGAATACGGCGGCATGGGTTTGCCTTTCTCGGTCCAGAACGCGGTGAATGAGATGATGGGCGGCAGCTGCCTGTCACTGCAATTGAACCCGCTGATGACCCAAGGTCAGATCGAAGCGTTGGAGCATCATGCCTCTGATGCGATCAAGGATTTGTACCTGCCGAAACTGATCTCTGGCGAATGGTGCGGCACGATGAACCTGACAGAGCCTCAGGCGGGCTCTGACGTGGGGGCGTTGAAGTCCAAGGCCGAGGACAACGGCGACGGCACCTATGCGGTCTCAGGCCAGAAGATTTACATTAGTTGGGGTGACAACGATTTTAGCGAGAACGTTTGCCACCTAGTGCTTGCGCGCCTTCCAGATGGGGCCCCAGGGACCAAAGGTATTTCGCTGTTCATGGTGCCGAAGCTGATACCGGATGAGAATGGCAAGCCAGGGGTGGCCAACTCGTTGAAGGTGGTGTCGCTGGAGCATAAAATGGGCCTTCACGGCTCCCCCACTGCGGTGATGCAATATGACGGGGCGACCGGCTGGATCATCGGCAAACCGGGCGGCGGGATGGCCGCGATGTTCACCATGATGAACAACGCTCGTGTTGGCGTCGGGGGCCAAGGGATTGCGGTTGCGGAAGCCGCCTACCAGCAAGCGGCGAGCTACGCGCAAGACCGCAAGCAAGGCAAAGCCGCGGTGGGCGACAGCATTCTGGGCCACGCGGATGTACGCCGTATGTTGGCGCAAATGAAGGCGGATGTGTTCACGGCGCGGGCCATTGCTGCGGCCTGCGCTGTGGCCATTGATATGCAAGTGGCGACGGGTGCGCCGGAACACGCGGCGCGCGCGGCCTTGTTGACCCCAATTGCCAAAGCCTTTGGTACCGACACAGGCGTTGAGGTGTCCGAGCAGGGCATTCAGGTTCACGGCGGTATGGGCTTCATTGAGGAAACTGGTGCGGCGCAGTTCCTGCGCGACGTGCGCGTTACTGCGATTTATGAAGGCACCAACGGCATTCAGGCAATGGACCTAGTTGCGCGCAAGATGATGGACGGCGGCGAGGCGGCCTATGCGTTGATTGACGAGATCGAAGCCTATGCGGAAACTTGCAAAGCCACGCTGCCAGACCTTGCGGGGCCAGTGTTCACGGCCGCAGAGACCTTGCGCGAAACGACCGAATGGCTGGTCGAGCAAGACATGAACGACCGCTTTGCGGGGGCCGTGCCTTATCTGCGCCTATTCGCCCGCGTTTTGGGCGGGTACTTCCATCTTTGTGCTGCGAATGTGGCGGGTGCGGACAGTGCGCGTAGGCGTTTGGCCACGGTCTATATTTTGCGCCTGTTGCCGGAGCATTCTGGCCTTGCTGAGCAAGCCCGTCGCGGGGCTGCGGACCTGTATGAGCTGAGCGAAGAGGATTTTGTCGCTTGAGCGAAAAGCTAAGTTACCCGTTTGCGGATATTCCAGCCGAGGGCGAAGCAATCGAAGTTGCGGATGGCATCTTGTGGATGCGCCTGCCGCTGCCAATGAAGCTGGACCACGTCAATATTTACGCAATGGATGATGGCGACAGCTGGACGATCGTCGACACTGGTTTCTACTCAAAGCGCGGTGTTGCGATCTGGGAAAAGCTGATGGCTGGCCCGCTTGGAGGGAAACCGGTATCGCGGGTGATTGTCACGCATCACCACCCCGACCATATCGGCATGGCAGGCTGGTTCCAAACGGAGCATGGGGCGGAGTTGGTCACGACCCGCACCGCGTGGCTGATGGCGCGGATGCTGGTTCTGGATGAGCAGGATTTACCCACCGCAGAGGCGCTACAGTTTTGGAAACATGCTGGCATGGACGCGGACATTTTCGACAAGCGCGCAACTGAGCGCCCGTTCAATTTCTCCGATTGCGTGTATCCGATGCCGCTTGGGTATCGCCGCATCCGCGAAGGCGACACGCTGCGGACGGGCGGGCGCGACTGGCATGTGCGCATAGGCAATGGGCACGCACCCGAGCACGCGACGCTTTGGTCGGACGGTGTGGTGCTTGGCGGGGATCAGTTGTTGCCGTCGATTAGCCCCAACCTTGGGGTCTACCCAACGGAGCCAGACGCCGATCCCGTCGCCGATTGGCTGGAAGCCTGCGAGCGCCTTTTGGGCTTTGCTGCGCCCGATCAGTTGGTTTTGCCGGGGCACAAACTGCCGTTCACTGGGCTGCCTTTGCGGATGCGCCAGTTGATCGACAATCACCACGGAGCCTTGAAACGCCTTCATGACTTCCTGGATACCCCCAAATCTGCGCATGAGTGTTTTGTGCCGCTATTTAAGCGCGAAATTCGCGGTGGTGAGTATGGATTGGCCTTAGTGGAGAGCGTGGCTCATTGCGCGCATCTATATTTGGCTGGACAAGTGGTGCGAACTTTGCGTGAAGATGGGGCATACGTGTATCAACGCAAAGAGGCCTGACCCATGGACGAAAAAATCGAGACAACCGCCGAAGCAGTCGAGGCCTCCGCGCTACGTAGGGCAGGGGTTGTTCACGTCAATGACTGCGGCTCCACACCCGAGGTGGAGCCCCTTCCAGAGGCGATGAGCAAGACCCCGATCGAGCAAAAGTCCCCCTCCGAGTGGGCTTATGAGCGCTTGATCCTCTACATCAAAAACTTCGAGGAGAAGCTGGACAACGACCACGAGATTGCCATGGGCTTTGTCGGCGGTGACACGGGCGTTATGCGCATCGAGGGCATCGGGTTCTACGCCCCTGACATCATCACCTTCTACGGCTCGGACCCAAGCGGCGCGCGCACCCAGCAAATCCAGCACGTCAGCCAGCTAAACGTCCAATTGCGCACGTTGCCCAAGCAAGTGGACCAACCTGAGCCAAACAGAATTGGGTTCCGGCTGGCGCAGGACTTGGACAAAGCCTGATTATTGCGCCCCCGCGTCCCCCTGTCGCGTGACAGCGGGGAAAGAATCCGGTACTGCACAAAAAACGAATTACGGAGAGATACAATGGCTGAGCACAAACACGGCTCCATGGACGTAACCGAGCATGAGAGAATGTTCGCTGGGTTCGCTAAATTCACCACTTACGCTGTCATCGGCATCCTGATCTTCTTGGTGCTTTTGGCTATGGTAAACGGCTAAGATATTCGTCTTATGAAGCGGTTGTTTTTACTAGTTGGCGTCGTTGCCCTTTTGTCATCCTGCGGAGTTGAATCCGTATGGGCACCTGACGATGAAGTGCGCTCCAAGGCTTACAGGCACACTGGTCCTGCATCGCTGACGCTGATCACTGTGATCAACAACCGCTCCGGTGCAGGTGGGCATACGGGCTTGCTGATCAACGGCTCGCAGCGGGTCGTTTGGGACCCAGCCGGCACATGGTGGAGCCCCAACGCGCCCGAGCGCAACGACCTGCATTACGGCATGAATGACCGCATGGTCGGCGTTTACGTCGACTACCACACCCGCGAAACCTACCACACGATTATCCAAGAATTGGAAGTCTCGCCGGAAGTGGCGGAGCTGGCCTTGCAAGAGGCCGCCTCGTTTGGCGCCGTGCCGAAGGCGTCGTGCTCCTTGTCGACCAGCACCATTCTTAGCCGTTTGCCGGGCTTTGAGAGCATCAAGGTGTCGTACTTCCCGAAGAAGACTATGGAAGCCTTCGCCAAATTCCCCGGCGTGAAGACGCGCAAGGTTTTTGATGACGATCCAGACGATAATTCGGCGAAGCTGCCTGCGGGTTGAGCGGCTGCCCGCTAGGGGCAGCCCTCTTTGAATTCAACGTCATGTGTACGAGATCACCTCGAATTCAATCCCGTTCTCATCCTCAAAATAAAACCGGCGTCCCGGTTCGTAATCTTGATGGCTATTGGGTACATAGCCCCGCGCTTTGATCTTAGCTTCAACTGCGTCCAGATCGTCCACGACGATACCGATATGATTTAATCCTGCGCGCCTGTGGTAGGTTTCGGCAGGGGCGTTTGTGTCGGTTGAAGGTGTGTACAAGGCCAGATAGCTGGCCTTGCTACCAACATGTATTGAGTGCCCCTCATAGATCGACGCGCCCTCCCAGCGGACCTCCCATTCAAAAAGATCGCACAGCATTGTCGCTGTAGTTGCGACGTCTTTCACAGTGACGTTTAAGTGCTCTAACTCTGACATGGTTTTCTCCTTTGTAAGCTTCTTGTAAATATGTTGTAATTCCTCAAGTTAACTTTAGGTCAAGAGGTTTTTATGCCTATTTCACAAGGTCTATCCATAGGGGCTGTTGCCGATCGCACAGGGCTGGCCGTGTCGGCCATTCGATTTTATGAGACACATGGTTTGGTGGAGCCCTATAAAAACGCCTCTGGGCATCGGCGCTATGACCGCTCCGACATTCGCAAACTGAGCTTTGTGATGATCGCTCAGGAGTTGGGTGTTTCGCTGCGTGATCTTGGAGTGCTGATGCAAGTCCTTCCTAAAGGTCGTGCACCGTCACGCGCTGACTGGACTCGCATGGCAACCAAGTTTCGCAGTGATCTAGATGCCCGTATCGCTAAGGCTGAGCGGCTACGAGACACGCTGGATGGTTGTATTGGGTGTGGTTGTCTTTCGCTGCGTCGATGTGCGCTTTACAATCCTGACGACCGCGCGCGTTCGTCCGGACCCGGCCCGCGACATCTTATTGAACCGACAGTATTGAAGCCTGCTTAGGGCTCTTCCGATCATTCGTTGCATGCAGTGTGAAGTGTAAATCTATGACGTGATGAACGCGGTTAGGTCTAAAGCGGTAGGTAAAATCTGTCAGTGTATCGCGCTCACACGTGAGTGCATCCTAACCCATCAGAACAAAAAATAAGCCCCCGAAGCACGGGGCTTCGGGGGCTGTATTCTTTGCTTGAAAGTCGGGCGTCTTAGCCGTTTTCGCGCTGGAGCTTTTTGCGAGCCAGCTTGCGGGAACGGCGAATAGCTTCGGCTTTCTCGCGTGCTTTCTTCTCAGAAGGCTTTTCGTAATGTTGCTTGAGCTTCATCTCACGAAAAACGCCCTCACGCTGAAGTTTCTTCTTCAGTGCGCGGAGAGCCTGATCGACGTTGTTGTCGCGAACGCTTACCTGCATGTGGTGTCACCACCTTCCTAGGTTAAATTTTGCAAGATTGCAGGAAATGGCCATATAGCAAAGCCACCTGAATTTGTCTACCATGAAGCAAGCCTTTGAGAAGGAGCCTTCGATGGACGACGCCAAGACCCAAATTCTAGACGCGAGCCTACCCCATGTAACATTCGACGGTTGGTCCAAGGAGACCTATGACGCGGCCTTACAGGACACGGGCATTGACGCGGCTTTGGCGCGTTCGCTCTACCCGCGTGGGGCGTTGGACTTAGCCGTGGCCTTCCACCACCGCGGCGACGCGCAGATGGTGGCGGCGCTGAAGTCGGCCAATTTGCTGTCGATGCGCTTTCGCGACCGAATCGCTGCGGGCGTGCGGTTCCGGCTAGAAGCGGCGGGTGAAGAGAAAGAAGCGGTGCGCCGAGGATCATCCTTTTTCGCGCTGCCGATGAATGCCGGTGAAGGGGCCAAATTGGTTTGGGGTACGGCGGATGCGATTTGGACTGCCTTGGGGGACCAATCCAAGGACCACAACTGGTACACCAAACGTGCCACCTTGTCGGCGGTCTACACCGCCACCGTCCTGTTCTGGCTGGGCGACGAGAGTGAAGATCATGCCGCAACCTGGGAGTTCCTGGACCGCCGCATCGACAACGTCATGCAGTTCGAGAAATTTAAAGCGCAGATGAACGAGAACCCGCTGACCGCTAAGCTGATGGCAGGGCCGAATTGGCTGCTGTCGCAGATGAAAGCCCCCGGCACTGGTTTTGACGCCGATTTGCCGGGCCACACGACGCCCAAGTAAGGAACGATAATGTCGCTACCACAGATGATGCGGGCGGTAGAAATTACCACGCATGGCGCCCCAGAGGTGCTTCAACCCACGACTATGCCACTGCCAACCCCGCGCCACGGCGAGGTGCTGATCAAGCTGGAATACGCAGGGGTGAACCGGCCCGACGCGCTGCAACGCGCTGGCATGTATAACCCGCCCGAAGGGGCCTCGCCCTTGCCGGGCCTTGAAGGGGCGGGCACGATTGCGGCCGTCGGGGATGGGGTCACAGGCGTCAGCCTTGGCGATCAGGTTTGTGCATTGCTGCCCGGAGGTGGCTACGCCGAATATGTGCGCACGCCTGCCGCCCACTGTTTGCCGGTTCCAAACGGGTTGAGCATGGCCCAAGCGGCGGCCCTGCCGGAGACATTTTTCACCGTTTATTCCAACGTGGTGATGCGCGGCGGCTTGAACGCAGGGGAGCGATTCTTGGTGCACGGCGGCTCGTCGGGGATTGGGACGACGGCCATCCAGCTTGCGGCGACCTTGGGGGCGCGGGTTTTCACCACTGCCGGATCTGACGAGAAATGCGCGGCCTGCCTGAAATTGGGGGCTGAACAGGCGGTGAACTACCGCGAGGCGGATTTCGTCGATGTGATGAAGGCAGAGGGCGGGGCGGACCTGATCCTTGATATGGTCGGTGGTGATTACCTGCCGCGCAATGTGCACGCCTTGGCCAATGATGGCCGGTTGGTGCAGATTGCATTCCTGCAAGGCCCGAAGGTGGAGCTAAACTTCGCCCAAGTGATGATGCGGCGGCTGACCATTACGGGATCGACATTGCGCCCTCAAAGCGATCTGGCGAAGGCACGGATTGGCGAAGAGTTGCGACAGCATGTCTGGCCACTACTGGAGGCGGGGCGGATTGGGCCGGTGATGGACAGTGAGTTTTCATTGGAGGATGCCGCAATGGCGCATACACATATGGAAAGCTCGTCCCATATCGGCAAAATCGTTTTGAAGGTTTGAAAAGTAAGCTGGGCCCGGGAAGCCCAGCTTCTACTATTTACCCTTTAAAACACTAAAGGTCACAACACTGGTTAAATTTTCAGCGTAACAAGCTGGTCACCGAAAACGGCGCTGCCCCAAACACGAGAGCTAATGCCATTTTGGTACATGAACACACACACTCTTCAGTTCCAGAAAAGCGCTTCCCTAGGTAAGGAATACCATACCCTCGATGGAAGTTCAGGAGGGAATGACCAAAAACCTGTTCACATCATTGTGTGTGTTGGGGTGGGGGTTAAGTTTTTCCATTTGCTTTCAACGAACTGGCGTGAAGATGGCGTTGCTCATTGTGCAGTCGGTTACCGTGTCACTTCCGCAATTTCGAGGTTCAAACTGCTTGTCGAGGCAGATGCGGACCTCTTGGATGTGCCGATTTTTGCATGTCACGGTGATCATATTGGGCGACAAACTAGGGTTCGATTCGAGGAACGCCTCCTCCACGACCTTTGCTGGAAGCTTTACCGGATCTTTCAACTTGCGAAATACCGCTGGGCGCTCGATTGCGGTATAGGCCTTGCGGGAAGCCTCGAAGTAGTCAGGTGCGGACAAGCCGGAACAACGCCCGTGTTTCTTCCATTGATGCCACGCCAACCCACCTGAGCCCATAATATCGGTCATCGCATTTGTCTGCCCACGAGAGGCGTCCCGCTGCGACGTGCGGCAGTAGGAAGGCCAACCACGCTCGTTCTGTGGCCACAACCCGTGCAGCGTCCATCCGTGATCATGCCGATCGTCGCATTGATCCGACCCGCGCGCGTCACCTTCCAACGCGCACCAGTTCGGGGACCAGCTTAGGGCGAGGACATAGTAGTCAAAGTCGCCAGCCCGTTCCCCATCCGCCCATAAAGGTCCCGCCCAAAGCATCAGCCCAATTAACAACTTTCGCATTTTCTCTTCCCCTACGATCAATCCGGCCCTATATAGCGTTCAAGTTCCCCAACATCACGAACTTGTTCCAAATGGGACAGCCCCTAAGCCGGGTGACGGGGAAGTTGTGTCCGCTGAGGCGGCTATTAGGAGAAAGCACAATGGCACTACCCATTATGGCGAAAGCCACCGCAGTCTGGCTGGTCGACAACACCACACTGACATTCATTCAAATCGCAGATTTCTGCGGCCTGCACGAGCTAGAAGTCCAAGGCATCGCGGACGGCGACGTGGCGCAAGGCGTGAAGGGCTTTGACCCGATTGCCAACAACCAACTCACGCAAGACGAAATCGACAAAGCCGTGGCCAGCCGCAAGTACCGTTTGCAGTTGAAATACAACGCCGCAGCCGAAGGCGAAGAAGTGCGCCGCGGCCCACGCTACACGCCGCTGTCTAAACGCCAAGACCGCCCTGCATCGATCCTGTGGCTGGTGAAATTCCACCCAGAGCTGACAGACGGTCAAGTCTCCAAGCTGGTGGGGACAACCAAGCCCACGATCAACGCGATCCGCGAGCGCACGCATTGGAACATCTCCAACATTCAGCCGATCGATCCGGTTGCTTTGGGTCTGTGTAAGCAATCCGAGCTGGATGCCGCCGTGCAAAAAGCCAACGCGAAACGCCTCAAAGAGGGCACGGCCTTGTCCGACGAAGAGCGCCGCAAGCTGGTGTCGACTGAGCAGTCGCTGGGTCTGGCCCCTGAGCCAGAGCCCGAATTGCCGTCCTCCATGTCCGGTCTTGAGGCCTTCACCCTGTCCGGTGATGCGGATGACGAGGAAGAGGATGACAACCTGCTAGTTGATGCAGACAGCCTGTTCAACCTGCCCGACGCCCCAAGCGCTGATGGCGACGACGACTGATCCGTTAAAGATCGCAAGAATTAGCGCCGCTGCCTTAACGGGTCAGCGGCGTTTTTCGTTGGGCGTTATGTGGCCCGCCAAGAGCGGCTGTCTCGAAAAGGGCAAAGAGCCTTGATAGACCGTTTAGGGGGTGCGACCGTCGCCTCTGACAGGCTGCCGTGGGTCGCGATTGACGTATGTTATCTGAGCATGTCGATCTCGATTGCCAACTTAAGAATTCCTGAACTAAATAAAACGAAATCGAGATTGCCTCGATATTTCTGCCATGACCATATGGTGATCAACCTGTCCCGGTCGGGATAGGAAACCACTGCAACTGAGGAAAATTCTTATGATTGAGCGTATCGACACCGGAACACGGTCGAGCAAAATCGTGAAACACAATGGAGTGGCTTATCTGACAGGCCAAGTCGGCGAAGGTGACACCATTCAAGAACAGGTGAAGATCTGTTTGGATAAAGTTGATGCCCTTTTGAAAACAGCCGGATCGTCACGCGAAGATATGCTGCGTGTTACCATCTGGTTGGCAGACATGAATGATTTTGATGGGCTGAATGAGGTCTGGAACGCATGGGTGCCCGCCGGTCATGCGCCAGCGCGTGCATGTGGCGAGGCCAAGTTGGCCCGCCCCGAGCTGAAGGTGGAATTCATCGTGGATGCAGCATATTCGTGAAGAATTGGCGCTCTCAAGGAACACCAAGCTAAGATATGTCGCCCATCTGAGTTTCTGATTTATACTCAATGTGGTGGGTGACAGATCAAAGTCATTTGATCCTCTGGAAGTCAGTGCGCTGCGGTCTCAACAGGATCAAGCAGCGTGCGGCCACCGTCGACGGTCATGATCTCACCGGTGATGAAATTCGAGCTGGGCGAGCACAGGAACTGCACCGCCTCGGCCACCTCATTTGCAGGGGCGATGCGTGACAATGGTGTGTGCTCGATGATGTCGTCGCGCAGCTCTTCCGTCTCTTTGAGGGCGTTTTGCAAGCTGGCGCTCATCACGGAGCCAAAGGCCACGGCGTTCACGCGGATGCGCTCGGGCGCCAGCGCGATGGCCATGGTGCGGGTCATCTGGTCAAGGGCCGCGCAAGAGATCGAATACCCCATAAGGCCGGGGCGCGAACGCCGCGCGGCAATGGACGACAGGTTCACGATGGAGCCCGCCATTTCGCCGTCTTCATCGTCCTCGGCCTGTTTGATCATCCGCTTGGCGATCAACTGGCTCAGGCGCATACCGGACAGAAGGTTTTGCTGCAGCAATTGCTCTACGGAGTCGTCGTTGTCGTCCATCGGGTCAGTGGGCAGCACCTGACGCGATGCATTCACCAAGATGTCGACACGGTCAAATGCGTCGATTGTGGCGGACAAGAGATTGGCCTGTGACAGCTTCTCGCGCAGATCACACGAGAAGATGCGCGCGGAGCTTTCATCATCAGCCACATCGCTCATTTCGGCGCGCAGGTGCTTCTCGTCTCGGTCTGCCATCATGACGTTGGCACCTTCCGCGATGAAGTGGCGGGCGATGGCGAGGCCGACCCCGTTTGCGGCGCCTGTGATAATGGCGGTCTTACCAGCAATGGAAAATGACATTGGAATGTCTCCGGTTGGGTTGGATCAAACTAGGGTGATTCTAGCGTTTAGCGCGAGAGCTTTGCGAAACCGTCAGCGGACGGCGGGCACAAATCACCTTGAAGCCGGCTGTTTGGGCGATGGTATCCACCTGCCCGAAACGCTCGTTCAAGGTTTGCTCGTAGGGGAGGTTGCGGTTAGCGACCATCCAGAATTGGCCCTTTGGCATCAGCATATCGGCGGCGCGGCGGATGAACATCTGTCCAAGCTCCGGCGCGGGCTTGCGGCCAAGGTGAAAGGGCGGGTTCGACACCACCGCGGCGTAGTTGCTGCCAACGTGGTAGGTCACATCCCCCCAGTGGAACTTGGCGCGTGGGTCGGTGATGTTCACCTTGGCGGCTTCCAGCGCGTGGTGGTCGGCCTCTACCATATCGAGGGATTTGACGCCCTCGGAGGACAGAATTTTACGCGCCAGATAGCCCCAACCCGCACCAAGATCGGCCACTGGGCCTTTCAGGTCAGGCAGGTGCTGGGCAAGCAAGGCGGAGCCTTTGTCGATGCCGTCAGACGAGAACACGCCCGGGTAAGTGGTGAAGCCTGCGTCCAACGCAATCGGTTTGGCGATCCAGTCGGACAGATCAGGCAAAGCGTCGGGGCGGGGGAACCAGAACAGCTTTCCATGTGCCTTGGCGTAGGTTTCCACCCCGTCAAAGCGTTTGCGCACGGCCTTCAGGATCGATTCCGCGCCGTCGGTCTTAGCGCCCTCAACGGCCACAATTCCGCCAACGGCTGTTTGCTTCAAGGCCCGCGCCACCAGATCGAAGGTTGCGGGTTTGGAGCGGTGGCACATCACCAAACTGGCCGCGACTGCGGGGGTGTCGTCGACGGTGACGTTGAACCCGCGCGAGGACAGCGCCTTATGGTCGGGGTAGAAGCTTTGGCTCAGGCGCAGACGCGCACTGTCGGCAAAGCTTAGGTCCATATCGCCCGCTGCATTCAATACAGCGACGTCACCTTCGGGCAGGCTCAGGAGGTCTTGGTCCAGTGCCAGTGAAAAACGGGTATCTGTCATAGGGGGTGGCAGGCGCGGAGCCTACTCTTTCTCCATCGTGCATTGAAGCGGATGTTGATTGCGGCGCGCCGAATCCATGACTTGTGCGACCTTGGTCTCGGCGATCTCAAAGGCGAAGACGCCAACCACGGCCAGCCCCTTTTTGTGGACTGTCAGCATGATCTCTACGGATTGCGCGTGGTTTAGGCCGAAGAATTTTTCCAGCACCAGAACGACGAACTCCATTGGGGTGTAATCGTCGTTGAGCAGCATCACCTTGTACATGGGCGGCCGCTTGGTCTTTGGTTTTGTCTTTGTCACAACGGAGACGTCGCCCTCGGCGTCGTCGTCATTGTCTGACATCAGGATCTCAAACGGAGTCACAGGTGGCATTCCCTTGCGGCGGCAATCTTTTGGTTGGCGAGGCCTACTATATAAGCGACACATGAGTCCAGAAAAGGGGGACGCTTCGTTAAATGAGTCATATTATTACGACTATCGGCTTCGATGCGGACGACACACTTTGGCAGAACGAGGAATTTTTCCGCCTGACCCAAGATGTTTTCTACGATTTGCTGCGCGATTATGCCGACCCAGACCATCTGGCGCAGCGATTGTTAGAATCAGAGCGCAAGAACCTTGGGCACTACGGCTTCGGCATCAAAGGCTTCATCTTGTCGATGATTGAGACTGCGATTGAGGTCACGGACCAAAAAGTGCCTGCACATGTAATCCAAACCATCATCGAGGCCGGTCAAGAGATGTTGCGCCATCCAGTGAACCTTTTGCCACATGCCCGCGAGGCAGTGGAGGCCTTGGGGCGCGACTTCCGGCTGGTGCTGATCACCAAGGGCGATTTGCTGGATCAAGACCGCAAGCTGGCGCAGTCGGGGTTGGGCGAGATGTTCGATGCGGTTGAAATCGTGGCGGATAAAACGCCCCAGACCTACATCCGCGCCTTCATGCGCCACGGGCATGGGCCGGAGCGTGCAGTGATGGTGGGCAACTCGATGAAGTCCGACGTGGTCCCCGCCATTGAGGCAGGCGGTTGGGGCATCCATGTCCCCGCGAAATACGAGTGGGAAATGGAACGCGCCGACGCGCCCACTGACCACCCGCGTTTTCGGGTGTTAAAACACTTGGGCGAGTTGGAAGCGCTGCTGCCTCAGTTGGTCTGAGGCAGCACTTTTCCGGGGTTCATGATGTTGTCAGGGTCGATCGCGGCCTTGACCGAGCGCATGACAGCTAGCGCCACCTTGTTCTTGCGGCGGGTCATCGACGGTATTTTGGTGAGGCCAATCCCATGCTCTGCCGAGAAACTTCCACCGAGTGATAGAACCACGTCTTCAACCGCCTCTGTAATCATGTCGATGTGGCTGGGGTCGTCTTTGGTTGGGGACACCAGCAAGTGGATGTTCCCGTCACCCAGATGGCTGACCGAGGTGTGCAAAGCTCCATTGTCCAGATCAGCCAACATCGCGTCGATGAGCTCGAAGAATCGGGCGACTTTGTCGACTGGCACGCAAATATCGTTGTTGATCATCGGCTGGCGCAAAAGCATCACCTCACCAGCCGCCTCGCGCCTCTCCCACATTTCGCTGCGTTGGGCGTCGTTTTGGGCGACAACGGCATCTTTGACGCGGCCGTCCTCCATCATCTGAGCTAAGGTGTCCTCTAGCAAGGTCACGAGAGGCACGGTGCCGTCAGATTGCAGGTCCGTGAGGTTGGGGGCTGTTGCGCCAACTTCGACCATGATGTTGATATCGTGACGCTCCTCAAAGGGGGCTCGGGCGTTAGGGAACATCGTTAAGTGGTCAGAAATGTAGAGGGCATCCATATATTCAAACGCCTCGACCAAGCCACCTGTCGCGGCTTGCAAATCATTTAGAAGCGTCAGCGCGTCCGGCAATGCGGGCACAGCTACCATGGCGGTGGCATAGGCGCGTGGCTTGGGAACCAGCTTCACCACGGCGGCTGTGATCAGGCCCAAAGTGCCTTCCGCCCCGATCATCAGGTCCTTCAGGTGGTAGCCGGAGTTGTCTTTGTGCAGCTCGCTCATCAAATCCATGATTTGGCCGTCCGGCAGAACCACTTCCAACCCAAGGCACAGCCCACGGGTGGAGCCATAGCGCACCACATTGGAGCCACCGGCGTTGGTGCTAAGCGCGCCACCGATCATCGCGGAACCTTTGGCCCCAAAGGTCAGGGGGAAGACGAGATCATGCGCATCAGCGGCGTCGTGAATGGAGGATAACACCACGCCCGCGCCAACTATCGCGATGCGGGCGTCTGGGCGCACCTCGCGGATGTCGTTCATGCGCTCCATCGAAATCATCACTGCGTCTTTGGCGTAGGTGCCGCCCGCAAGCGATGTATTGCCTGACACCGGCACAATCGCAGTTTTGGTGGCGGCGCAGGCTTTGACGATGTCACTGACCTCTTGCGTCGAGGCGGGGCGGATCACGGCGATTGGGGTGGCCTTATATTTGCCGCTCCAATCATGGTCGTATTTGGCCGTGTCCGCGTCGATCAATACGTGGGAATCACCTACAATTTCGCGCAATTTGTTAAGTAGTGTCATAAGAGTCTCCGTCTTTGGGGCGAAGTTCCCCTGCAAAGGTGACGATAGCAAGCCCAAAACCTAAACTTGGGACTTGACCCCGCCGCCGCGTTTTCATATCTCCCGCCCACTGGCGTTGTAGCTCAGTTGGTTAGAGCGAACGACTCATAATCGTTAGGTCGGTGGTTCAAGTCCACCTAACGCCACCAATAAGCCCGTGGAAGCTGAAAAGCCTCCGCGGGTTTTTTGTTTCTTACACGCGGGATGTGGCCTGTTTACAGGACCGTTTCGGAGACCAAAACCTTGGGGGCAGGGGTGCCGCGCAAGCTCGTCTCGATGGCGAAGGTTTTCCCTGCGTGCGGCTCGTTGCGCAGTTTTTCATTGGACAGGCCCTGTTGGGCAGTTGTGACAAAGAGCGTCGACATGTTTGGCCCGCCAAGTGCTGGGCAAGTGACATGCGATGTGGGCAATTCGAAGGTGTCACGCAACTCTCCAAATCTCCCGAAATGCGCGACACGGGACGCGCCCCATAGTGCGACAAGCAGCTCCCCGTCTTCCGTAGCGATTGCGCCATCGGGGTTTTGGCCTTCCTTGCTGAAGTCCAAAACCTTGGATGGCGGCGCACAGGGCCATCCGTCCTGATCCAGTGCCACTCTCATCATTCGCGCATAATAGGTATCCGTGAAATAGGCGAAGGCGCGGTCAGGGGAGAAGCAAATCGCGTTGGGGATTGTGATAGGCGCAAACAGGCGGCGTAGCTCCCCTTTGTAGTAGCGATAGATGGCACCGGCATCGAGTTCCGCCTGCTTGCCCATGGTCCCAATCCAAAAGCCCCCATAAGGGTCGGCGCGGCCATCGTTGGAGCGGGTCTTAGGGTCGTCCGCCTCCAACTTGCACAAGCGCGCCTTCTCGTTCGTCTCGAGATTAAAGCTGAGCAACGCGGTTTCGCTTGCAATCAAGAGGACGGTTTTCGAAATCCAGCCAATGGCAGAGATGTGTTCATCAAATTGCCACTCGCGGCCATCGTCACACAACAGGCGCTTCCCGATGACATCGCACCAAAATAACTTACCCAATTCAGGGTGCCAAAAGGCCCCTTCGCCCAAGGTGCAGGGGCGGTTATCGTGAACTGATGAACTCATAATACTACTATCTCGTGGTTTCTTCGACTGAAACTGATGCGACCAAGCTTAACAATAGCTTACTGGCCCAGTGATTTATACGCTGCCGTCAGACCCTTTAATGTGATGTTTTCCATGTCGTGAAGGGTCGGGGCGACGCCTTGGGCCAACAGGGCCGTTTCGTAGAGCGCGTTTAGCGCGGGGGGGCCGATGAGCGCCACAGATTGACCCAGCCAATAGGGCCGCGCCGCTGCGAGCTCCAGCCCCAGCAATATGCCGGAAAGCCGAGCGCGGGATACCGATGCATGTGCCCCGTGCACCAAATCGACCGCGCGAATTTTGAACAGCTGCGTTGCCACCGCCTCGGGTCTGCTGATGGTGTCCCCGATTGCGCCCGCGAAGGCCTCTTGATCCAAGCCGCCGCCCTCCCCGATGGAGTGGCGTAACACCGATTGATGGCTGAGCAGATCAAACAACTCGCCCGTCATGAAGGTTTGGAACGAGACAACCTCGCCCGCGCTGATATGCGCCCATTTGGTGTGGGTGCCCGGCAAGCAAAGAATGCCGTCAAATTCGGGGTTATCCGTCAGATAGCCCGCGATTTGAGTTTCCTCGCCGCGCATAACATCCACGGAGCGCTCTTGCTTGAGACCCGGCAGGATGTGCATGGAAATGCGGCTGTCCTTGCACGGAACCTGAAAGATATCGCCCACTGGGGTGGTCGGCACCGCGCGGTAGGGGGCCTCGACCCAGCCTTGGCGGGCACCTACCATGCCACATGCAATGACGGGCGTGTTGGGGTTCCCTAGCCATGGCGCGATGTGGGACAGAAGCGTGACCTCGAACTCGTCGGGGGCGACTGTGGACATGCCCTGATCGGACGCGTTCTCCGCAAGGATTTCACCCTCTGCGGTCATGGCCCATACCCGTAGGTTGGAGGTGCCCCAGTCGACTGCAATCCAGTCGGGATATGTCAGGTTGCTTTGCATTGGACGGTTACTATCACAATCGCGCGGTTGACCAAGCCCACAGAGGCGAAACCCATGCAATTTTTACGAAACTATAAGTCCAGAGAGGAGTTGTCCTTGCGCGACGCACACGGGTCGGCTTTTGTGGCGCAACCCCTTGCCACCCCATTCAGGAGACGTCGTATGAAATTTGGAGAGATGCCGGACGGGGAAGACGTCACGCGCCACCGGATTGAGGGCGGGGGACTGACAGCCTACGTGATGTCTTACGGCGCGACGCTTCAGGACTTGCGGTTGGCGGGACATCAGCCGCCCTTGGTGCTGGGGTTTGATCGATTTACGCCCTACCTGACGGATATGTCCTACTTTGGCGCGGTGGTCGGGCGATGCGTGAACCGCATTGGGGCGGGGCGTTTTGAAATTGATGGCAAAGCTTACCAGTTGGACCTGAATTTCGAGAACAGGCACCATATGCACGGCGGATCGCTGGGCGCAGGCAAGCGCAATTGGACGGTTGAGAATGTGAGCGACGACCAGATCATCTTGCGGCTGGATATGGCTGACGAGGAGATGGGCTACCCTGGAAACCTGACCGTGCGTTGCACTTATACATGCCTTGAGGGCGGCGTGTTGGATGTGCGTATCACGGCCGAGACCGATGCCCCGACAGTTTGCAACTTCGCGCATCATTCCTACTGGAACTTGGATGGTGGGGAAAACACGCACGACCATCTCATGCAGGTAGATGCCGATCGCATTACCGATGTGGACGCGGATTTTATCTCCACGGGCAGGACGCTCGACGTCACCGGAACCCGTTGTGATTTTCGCAAAGCCCGCCCGATTCACGACGACGTATTTATCGACAACAACCTGTGCTTGTCTGATGCTCGCCAACCGCTGCGCCCGATTGGGTCGCTATCATCAACGGCTTCTGGGGTAACAATGAAGATGCACACCACGGAGGCGGGGTTGCAGGTCTATGACGCGTATAAGATGCAGCAGGACCAGCCTGGTTTGGATGGGCGTATATATGGGCCAAGAGCGGGCGTCGCACTAGAGCCTCAGGCGTGGCCAGATGCGGTCAACCACGCGAGCTTCCCCACCGCGGTTCTGCGTCCGAATGAAACCTATGAACAACACACCCAATTCGAAATTTCTAAAGGATAACCGGTCATGAGCTATGAAAAGTACTTGAAAGAAGCCAACTTCATCGGCGGCGAATGGGTTGCGGCGGATAGCGGTGAAACCATTGAGGTCACCAACCCATCTAATGGCGAGGTCATCGGAACCATTCCTGCGTGCGGCGACGTCGAAACCCGTCGTGCAATCGACGCGGCAGCGGGCGCTTTTGACGAGATGGCAGGTATGGCACTGATGGAGCGTGTCGGCCTTTTGTGGAAGCTGCACGACGCGTTGATGGACAACCAAAAGTCGCTGGCGGAATTGCTTACAGTTGAGATGGGCAAGCCATTGGCCGAGGCCATGGGCGAGATCGGCATCGGCGCGCAATACGTGCGTTGGTTCGCCGAGGAAGTGCGCCGCGCCAAGGGCGAGATCGTGCCCGCCCCCACCAATGGCCGCCGCTTCCTAGTGACCAACCACCCCGTAGGGGTCGTGGGGATGATCACGCCGTGGAATTTCCCGTCGTCCATGTTGGCGCGCAAAATCGCTCCGGCCTTGGCGGTTGGCTGCACCGTGGTGGCCAAGCCTGCGACGGCCACGCCCTATAGCGGCTTGGCGTGGGGGGCGTTGGCTGAAGAGGTGGGCTACCCCAAGGGGGCGGTCAATGTGGTCACCGGCTCCGCACGCAAAATTGGCGGGGCAATTATGGAGGACCCGCGGGTCCGCAAAGTGACCTTCACTGGCTCTACTGAAGTGGGCAAAGAGCTGATCCGCCAGTCGGCGGACACGGTCAAAAAGGTCTCGATGGAGCTGGGCGGCAACGCGCCGTTCTTGGTGTTCGATGACGCGGATTTGGATGCTGCCGTGGCGGGGGCGATGGTGTCGAAGTTCCGCAACTCTGGCCAAACCTGCGTCTGTGCCAACCGCTTTTATGTGCAGGCGGGCGTCTACGATGAGTTCGTTGCCAAGTTCAAGACAGCCGTTGAGAACCTGAAAGTCGGGGACGGTCGCGAAGCAGGTGTTGAGCAAGGACCGCTGATCGATATGGGTGCAGTCGAGAAGGTCGAGGAGTTCGTGGCCGACGCTACCGCAAAGGGCGGGGCAATTGTCACGGGCGGCGGGCGTCACGGCAATGGCCAAAGCTTCTTCGAGCCGACCATCGTGACCGAGGCCACTCAAGACATGAATTTCGCGAGGGAAGAAATTTTCGGCCCCCTTGCCCCTGTGTTCCGGTTTGAGGATGAGGACGACGCAATCGCGTGGGCGAATGACACCGAGTTTGGCTTGGCGTCCTATGCCTACACCCGCGACGTGGGCCGGATCTTCAAGCTGAACCAAAAGCTGCAATACGGCATGATCGGCGTGAACTCGGGCCTGATCACCACCGTTGAAGCGCCATTTGGCGGCATGAAGGAAAGCGGGCTTGGCAAAGAGGGCGGGAGCCAAGGGCTCGCGGATTACATGGACGTGAAATACACGGCTGTGGATTTCTGATCGGGCATGAGTTGGATTGATACCTTCCTCGGCGGTGGACCTGACTATGCCGCCGAGGACCGCACCATTGCCGATGTCCAACACCTGTTTTTGAACGCGGGATTGGGGGAGGGCCTGCCTTTGCGCCAGGCGCAGGACTTCGCAGGGGTCTCGGCGCAATTCATGAGCGACCCGAAATTGTTTGCGATGGCTGTTGCCGCAATCGAAGGCCCGCATTTCCCGTCGCGGGCCGAGGGCACGGCGGAGCATTTGGTCATCGAAGATGCGCGCATTGCCATGGCCGGATCAGCCATGGTCGACTCCTTTGCCAAAGGCGCGGTGAGGGTGGTTTTGCACAACTTGGATTGGCCGCAACTGCTTTGGCCGATTTTAGTGCATGCACAAAAAGTCTACGGGCACGGATTCGAGTTCAGCAAGCCGGGGGCGCGAACGATCATGGTCTCGAAGGTGGCAAAAACATTGCAGTCTACGGGGGAGCCACAAGCGGTCCCGTCTGAGCCATTGGCCCGATTGGAGCAGCTTGCAAGCAAGGCGCCTAAGAAGCCGGCTTAACAAAAGGTGAAGATATAAGCTTCGGCAATCCAAAATGTTTAGGGGTTTCTTTTGCTATTCATGCTAAAACTATGGTTTCCAGCTTGCATCGGATGCAGCGAGGCGCGATGTCAGGACCGAGTTGAATAGGGTATTACCTTGAGTGAGATGAAGACAGACCGTAGCGACAAAGAAGGCTCCCCTGTTGAGCCGCTCACGCCTGAACGCCGGATTAAGGTGCGCCATGTCATCCCCAGTCTGGTCACTGTTTTTGCGATCTGCGCCGGTTTGACCTCGCTGCGGATGAGCATCGAAGGCAATATCTCGGCGGCGTTGTACCTGATCATGCTGGCCGTTTTCTTGGACGCTGCCGATGGAAAGCTTGCACGATTTCTCGACACTGCCAGTCCTTTCGGGGCGGAACTGGATACGTTGGCCGACTTCTTCAACTTCGGTATCGCGCCGGGGTTGTTGATCTACAGCGCGCTCTACCATGCCTCTGAGTACCAAAACCTTGGGTGGCTAAGCTGCATGTTGCTGGCAATCTGCTGCGCCCTGCGTTTGGCGCGTTTCAATGTGGGGCTGTCGATCCCGCCCAAAGCAGGCCAGCGCGATTACTTCGTGGGGGTTCCTGCCCCCGCATTGGCCTCGCTGGCATTGATGCCGGTTTTCATGAGCCTCGTGGGCTGGGAGAGTATTAGCACCTACGCCCATTTGGTCGCGGTATATGAGATTGCGGTGGCCTTACTGGCCGTAAGCATGATCCCGACGTTCTCAATCAAGCATGCATCGGTCAGCAAGAACCACTTCCCGATGATTGCTATTGGCTCAGCCATTTTGGTGATCTGCCTTATGGTCTACCCGTGGCACACCTTCATTTTTGCGAACGTCATGTATCTTGGGTCCTTGCCCATTTCCTACCTGCGCGAACGCAAATACCGATTGGCCGAAGACTAGGGGCTATTGCCCCTCAACGGCTTTGCTGTCACTGAGCGTGCCAGCCTAGATTTGGACAGGACATACATATGAACATGCTAAAGATTGTGGCGGTGCCGATGCACCCAGAAGGCCGCAAGTTCGTCGCTATTTTTGCCGGTATCGCGGTGCTGCTTGGTTTGATCTGGCAGCCGCTGTTCTGGTTGGGCCTTGGGGCCACCGTGTGGTGCTACTACTTCTTCCGCGACCCGGTGCGTACGGTGCCACAGCGCGGTGGGTTGGTGTTGTCACCTGCGGACGGGGTTGTATCGCTCATCTCCGAGGTCGCTCCGCCCCCAGAGTTGGGCTTAGGCGACACGCCAGTGTACCGCGTGTCGGTCTTTATGAACGTGTTCAACTGCCACGTGAACCGCTCGCCGATGGATGGCAAGGTCACACAGATCGCCTACCACAAGGGCAAGTTCGTGAATGCCTCGCTTGATAAGGCCAGCGAGCACAACGAGCGCAACGGCTTGGCGATTGAGACCGAAGACGGCCAGCACCGCATCGGCGTTGTGCAAATCGCCGGATTGGTCGCGCGCCGTATCGTGTGCTTCGTCAAAGTCGGTGACATGCTGAAAGCGGGCGAGCGTTTCGGCCTGATCCGTTTTGGCAGCCGCTTGGACGTGTACCTGCCCGAAGGCATCAACCCAGCGGTGTCCGTTGGCACAACTGCTGTGGCGGGCGAGACGATCCTTGCCGACTTGCGCGGCGATCAGGCTTCTGTGCAAAGCACGAGCATCTAAACGCCACACGGGCATCTGAGAATACAAAAGGCCCCGCCGAAATGGTGGGGCCTTTTGTCGTTCAAACCTAACGCCTAGCGCTTGCCGTAATACAGCCCAACTGTGTGCTCGGCTTCAGCGAAGAACAGCCAACGCAGGGTCAAGGCCCCCGCGATGTGCAGCAATAAGGCCAGTAGGGATATCCAGTGGCTGAAGGCTGGCAAGGTAAGCAGCAGGTAGGGCAGCGGTGACAGGAACACCAACCCAATGACCCGCAATTTGAGCGCGTGCTTGCGGCCGATCACATGGACCATTTCTTTCATCAGGTAGTTTTTGGAGCTGTGGGGCGCCTCAAACATGCGAACTTTGCCCATGTCGCCAAGCCCTGTTGCTGTCTCAATGGTGGAGCCTGAGGCTGCGAACTGCTTGTCGCCGATAAACCACACGATGCATTGCAGCACGCCCAAGACCAGTAGCAACGGCGCCGCGATGGAGGTCTGGCCCGCAAGGAATGCGCCACCTGTAATGGCATAGGCGAGGAACAGCACGGGCGTGGACCAATGGTTCCAGCGCGGCACAGTCGTAATCTGGGTGTAGATCATCGAGGTGCCAAAGACAGTGGCGAGGCTAAGGGCCGCGCCCAGCAAGCCAAGAAAGGTCCAGCGCGTGTCGAAGAACACCACCCCGATGGCGTAGAGGCCCATGACGCTTAGTGCGGCGACGGCCAAGCAGCCCTCGCGGGACAACCAGCTGGTGCGCCATTGGCTAAACGCCTTGAGGGCGCGTTGCGGGTTTCCTAGGTGGAAGGTCGAAGAGATCAACCCGCCCACCGCAAAGACATAAGCGATCAGGAAGAAAATGAAGGCCGTGAAGCCGGAGTAATCCGGTTTGCCGAAGCCGAGGAATGTTAACAGCCCAAAGCCCAACCCCGAGAAAACGGTGAAGAAGATAATTGACGGTGCCGGATGCATCAGCCGAGCCTTTCAAGCGTTTTGTCGAGCCAACCTAGGAAGCCCTGCGCCTCCTGTGCGACGGGCTCTAGGAAGGGGGCGAGGATATCGATCTGATCATCCTTGGGCCGTGGTGGTAGGTATTTGTTAACCGGCTTCGTGCCCAGTTCAGGCATAAGATCCATCCCGCCGCGCTCGGCCACCAGTTTGGACACGTCAGACGTCTCGTCGCCCAGATCGCCAAAGTGGCGTGCACCCGCGGGGCAGGTTCGCACACAGGCTGGTTGGCGGTCCACTTCGGGCAGGTTCTCGTTGTAGATGCGGTCGACGCAAAGGGTGCATTTCTTCATCACGCCTTCGGCCTGATCCAACTCGCGCGCGCCATAAGGGCAGGCCCATGCGCAAAGGCCGCAGCCGATGCAGTCGGATTCGTTGACCAGCACGATGCCGTCCTCGACGCGCTTATAGGACGCGCCTGTGGGGCAAACGGTAACGCAGGGGGCGTCCTCGCAGTGCAGGCATGATTTTGGGAAGTGCACGGTCATTGCCGCGCCCTCGTCTGGCGTCACTTCGTAGGAATGCACGCGGTTCAAAAAGGTGCCCGATGGGTCCGCGCCGTAGGGGTTTTGGTCAGACAGCGGCGCGCCGTAGTTTTCGGTGTTCCAGCCTTTGCACGACACCACGCAAGCATGACAGCCAACGCATGTGTCGAGGTCGATCACAAGGCCGAGCTTCTTTTCGGTATGGGTGGGGAGAGTGGTCATTTGCCAACCTTCCATTCCAGGTTGGACGGCCCTTTGCCTACGGGGGATTTTTGCGCGGGCATGTTGGGTTGGCTCTCGGATGGGGCGGTAGTTTTCTTAATCCGAACCTTGAGGTCGAACCAAGCCGCTTGACCCGTGATGGGATCAGAGTTGGCCCAACGCAACCCATCCCCTTTGGGGGGCAGCAATTCATGGATAAGGTGGTTGAGAAGGAAGCCTTTGGTGGTCTCGGGTGCGTCCTCGTCCAGCGCCCATGCGCCTTTGCGTTTGCCGATGGCATTCCACGTCCAAACCGTCTTGTCGTTCAAGGCCGCTTGCAAGGCCACGGGCACCACGATTTCGCCATGGGGTGAGGTGACCTTGGCCCAATCGCCCTCGGCGAAGTTATTATCGTCCCATATCTTCGTTGGCACATAGAGTGGGTTGTGCCCGTGGATTTGGCGCAGCCACGCGTTCTGGCTGCCCCATGAGTGATACATCGCCATCGGGCGTTGGGTTAGGGCCGTGATCGGGTAGTCTTCCGCGAGGTTTTCCTCTTCGTTGGAATACCAAATCGGCAACGGATCCATGGTCTGCTTGATGCGTTCGCGCAAATGATCTGGGGGCTGGCGGGTGCCATGCCCTTCGGCGGCCAGTTGGAACTTGCGCATCGGCTCGACATAGAGGTTGAACAGATACGGCATGGTTTTGTCGAAGAAGGATTTCTTCACCGCCCAGTCTTGGTAGCCCATGTTCCATGGCTTGTAATAGGCGGCGTCCTCGGGGATGTGCTCCACCCAAAAGCCACCGTTTTCAATGTAGCGGTCAAGCTGCGCGGGGTTGCTATCGCCCCGCCCGTGGCTGTCGCCATCGTCGCGAAAACCCGCCAATGGGCCGACACCGGGGCGGCGGATGTGGTTGGTGATGTAGTCGGCGTAGTCTTTGTATTTTTGCGACCCGTCCTCATTCACGAAACCGGGCAAGCCAAGGCGCGCACCAAGGTCGCACAGCGCGGATTGGAAGCCTTTAACGTCGCGGTCAGGCTCGACCACGGGCCAGCGGATCGCATCTGCCACGGCGTCCGCCTCGCAGATTGGGCGATCCAGCAGGGAGATGCAGTCGTGGCGCTCCAGATACGTCGTGTCGGGCAGGATCAGGTCGGCGAAGGCCACCATTTCCGAGCTGTAGGCGTCGGAGTAGATGATGTTGGGGATCACGTAGTTCCCGTCGTCATCCTTGTCGGTCAGCATCTCGATAACGCCGCGCGTGTTCATCGAGGAGTTCCACGACATGTTCGCCATATACATAAACAGCGTGTCGATCTTATAGGGGTCACCGGCATGGGCGTTGGAGATGACCATATGCATCATGCCGTGGCTCGACATGGGGTTTTCCCATGTGAAGGCTTTGTCGATACGCGCAGGCGAGCCGTCTTCTTTCAAGGCCAGATCGTCGGGGCCGTGGGTGAAGCCCAAGTGTGGGCCATCAAGCGCCTGTCCAGGTGTCACGCCGTAATGTGGTTTCGGGTGGGCCTCTGGCGGCTTGGGGTAGGGCGGCTTGAAGCGCATGCCCCCCGGGGTCTCGACGCTGCCAAGGATGATTTGCAGCACATGAAGCGCGCGGCAGGTTTGGAAGCCGTTGGCATGGGCCGAGATGCCGCGCATGGAGTGGAAAGACACCGGACGCCCGATCATTTTGTCATGCTTATGGCCACGGAAGTCGGTCCATTCGCGGTCCAGCTCAATCGCTTGGTTGAAGGCGACATCTGCCAGCTCGGCTGCAATGCGCTTGATGCGTTCGGCGGAGATTCCGGTGCGTTCGGCCACGGCCTCGGGTGCATATTGCGGGTCTAGGTATTTCTCTGCCATGTGCTGGAAGACCGAGCGGTGCGTGATGCCAGCTTCGCGCAGTGATCCCGCCAAATCGGGCTTAACCCCGTTGGCGTCAAAGGCCGCGGGCTTGCCTGTGGCGCGGTCGATCACCATCAGCTTGTTGTTCTCGTCGCGCAGGAGTAGGCCGAAATCTTCGGACTGCTCGTCGCAATTCACCAGCACCGGCGCATTGGTGAATTGTGCTAGATAGTTGAGGTCAAGCTTGCCTGCTTTGAACAGCTCATGAACCATTGACAGGATGAATAGACCGTCGGTGCCCGGAGTGATGCCGACCCATTCGTCCGCGACTGCGTTGTAGCCAGACCGGATCGGGTTCACGCCATAGACCTTGGCCCCGCGCGCCTTGACCTTGCCAAGGCCCATCTTGATCGGGTTGCTGTCGTGGTCCTCGGCAACGCCAAAGATCATCACCATTTTGGTGCGGTCCCAGTCCGGTTGCCCAAACTCCCAAAACGCGCCGCCCATAGTGTAGATGCCAGCGGCCGCCATATTGACCGAGCAGAACCCGCCGTGCGCCGCATAGTTGGGCGTGCCAAAGCCCTGCGCCCAAAGGGAGGTGAAGCTTTGCGACTGATCACGACCTGTAAAGAATGCCAGCTTCTCGGGTGCGGTCTCGCGGATTGGGCGCAGGATGCCTTCGGCGATGTCGTAAGCCTCGTCCCATGTGATCGGTTCAAACTCACCCGATCCACGCGGCCCGACGCGCTTCATCGGGGAGGATAGTCGTGACGGCGCGTTGTGCTGCATGATGCCAGCCGAGCCCTTGGCGCAGAGCACGCCTTGGTTCACGGGATGATCGCGGTTGCCTTCGATATAGGCCACCTTGCCCTCTTTCATGTGCACGTTAATCCCGCAACGGCAGGCACACATGTAGCAGGTTGTCTTGCGAATTTCGTCGCTAACCTTCGGGGATAGATCAATCACGGGTTGGCTCACAATGTTGGCTCCGATTAGCTACTTTTGTTGGCGTTGACGATGGCCGCGAGGCAGGCCGATGCCATTCGTGCGGCAGGCGGGTCAGCGCGAGAGGTTAGCAACACAGGAACCTTCGCCCCCATGACAATCCCCGCCGCACAGCCCCCGGTCAGATAGACGAAGGACTTGAACAGCGAGTTGCCGGACACGATGTCCGGCACAATGATGGCGTCGGCCTGACCTGCCACGGGGTCGGCGGTCAATTTCTTGGTGGCGACGGCGGCGGGGGACATGATCAGGTCCAGTGCCAGCGGGCCGGAGAACTCTGCGCCTTGGATTTCGGACTTGGCCCAAGTCGCCAATTCGTCCGCCTCGACCGAGGACGGCACGGCGGGCAGCACGCTTTCGGTGGCGGATAGGAAGGCGACTTTCGGGTGCTTCGTTCCCAGCATGTGCAGCAGTTTGACCACCTCACGGGTGGCGTCTTTGCGGGTTTCAATGTTGGGGTCGACGTTGACCGCTGCGTCCGAGATGGTGATCGACTTGCCGCCATCGGGGTGGCTGATGTGAAAGATGTGTACAAGGCGGTTGCCCGTCCGTAGGCCCGCGTCACGGGCTAATGCCGCGCGCATGAAGGTGTCAGAATGCAACTGCCCCTTCATCATGACGTCTGCGCGGCCGTCGCCGCAGGCCATGGCAGCGGCCATACCGCTTTCCTGCTCGCCAGTGGCTTCGATCAATTGGAATTGGGAGATGTCCCAGCCTAGCTTTTCAGCTTCAGCCTCGATCATTTGCCGCTCGCCGGTAAAAACCGGCTCCATGATGCCAGCCTCGGCTGCGTCGCGTGCGGCTTCCATGGGCAATGGCGCACCAGCACGTGCGATGGCGACACGTGGGGTCGCGGCTTTTTGTGCCATATCCAGAAGCCAGCTGGGGCAGACGGCTTCTTGTTGAGACAAGAACGGGTGGTTAGATGTCATTGCGACCTTTCTGCCAAAACGCGGCTGTTCACCCGAAAACCCGCCCCAATATCTTGGGGCGGGCAGGGCTTCAGTATGACGAGAAGTTTACTCGATTGCCATGTCTGTAGCAGACACTCCAGCCACCGAGACCGGCTTTTTCATAGCGTCGCGTCGGAACGGCTCGCCCAGCTCTTGGTTCAACAGAACTTCGATGAAGGTGGTGACGTTGCCTTCCATCTGGCCCTTGATCGCTGTGTTCAACGCTTCGGTCAGCTCGTCCATACCACTCACTTGCACGCCGGTTAGCCCGCATGCATCTGCGATTTTTGCGTAAGAGACGTTGGTGTCCAGCTCGGTGCCGACGAAGTTGTCGTCGAACCACAATGTAGTGTTCCGCTTCTCGGCGCCCCATTGGTAGTTGCGGAAAATGATCATGGTCATAGCGGGCCAATCCCCGCGACCCACTGACACCATTTCGTTCATTGAGATGCCGAAGGCGCCGTCACCCGCAAAGCCGACAACAGGCACATCTGGGCAGCCGATTTTAGCGCCTGTGATCGCTGGGAAGCCGTAACCACAGGGGCCAAACAGGCCCGGAGCCAGATATTTGCGACCCTGCTCGAACGACGGGTAGGCGTTGCCGATGGCGCAGTTGTTGCCGATGTCAGAGGAGATGATCGCATCCTTTGGCAAGGCCGATTGGATTGCGCGCCATGCTTGGCGAGGGGACATTTTGTTCGGCTCGCGTGTGCGGGCGCGCTCGTTCCATGTGGTGCCCGGATCGTCGTCTTCGTGGTCCAGCGAGGTCAATTCTTGTGCCCATGCGGATTTGGTCTGCGAGATCATGGCTTTGCGATCAGCGCGTCCGGCGTCGCCTGCGCTGTCACCTAATTGTGCCAAGATACCTTCGGCCACTTTCTTCGCGTCACCCACGATACCGACGGCGACTTTCTTAGTCAGGCCGATGCGGTCGGGGTTTAGGTCAACTTGGATGATTTTAGCGTCCGTGGGCCAATAATCGATGCCGTATCCCGGAAGTGTCGAGAATGGGTTCAATCGTGTGCCAAGGGCCAATACGACGTCGGCCTTAGAGATCAGTTCCATCCCCGCCTTCGACCCATTGTAGCCAAGTGGGCCCGCAAACAGGGGGTGGTTGCCTGGGAAGGCGTCATTGTGTTGGTAGCCAACGCACACCGGTGCATCGAGCGTCTCAGCCAGTTTCATCGAGGCACCAATGCCGCCTGCGAGTACCACGCCCGCACCATTCAAGATGACGGGGAACTTGGCGGAGGACAAAAGCTCTGCCGCAGTTTTGACGGCGTCTTGGCCACCTGCTGGGCGCTCAAAGTCAACGGCGACTGGTAGCTCAATGTCGACCACTTGGGTCCAGAAATCGCGTGGGATGTTGATTTGCACGGGGGCCGAGGCGCGGTGCGCTTGCATGATGCAGCGGTTCAGGGTCTCTGCGATACGCGTCGGGTCGCGTACTTCTTCTTGGTAGGCCACGCAATCCGCAAACAGGTTCATCTGCTCCATCTCTTGGAAGCCGCCTTGGCCGATTGTCTTATTGGCAGCCTGAGGCGTGACCAACAGCAACGGAGTGTGGTTCCAGTAAGCCGTTTTAACCGAAGTGACGAAGTTGGTGATGCCGGGGCCGTTTTGGGCAACCATCATGGACATCTCGCCGGTGGCGCGGGTGTAGCCGTCGGCCATCATACCTGCGGTCATCTCGTGGGCGCAGTCCCAGAACTTGATACCCGCAGTCGGAAACAAGTCGGAAATCGGCATCATGGCCGAGCCGATAATGCCAAATGCGTGGCGGATGCCGTGCATTTGTAGTGTTTTGACGAATGCTTCTTCGGTCGTCATTTTCATGGTGGCGATCTCCCGATGTGGTGTAAGGCGGGCGCAGGTGCCCGAGTTGTAAGGATCTGTTTGGAAGTTAAGCGGTCGGGGGTGGTTCTGTTATGGCCAGTTTTTTTCGATGTTAAATCCAGTGGGTTGGGGTGGCCTTCATTTTTAGCTCTATTTTGCGGATTTTTTCAGGGTGAAAGCCTCCGCAATCTACTAATTCACCCGATGATTTTTCTAATCTCCTCAGCGATCAATGCGACCCCTGGTGATATTTTCGACGTGCTGATCGACGAGTAAGCCAAGCGGTAATGTTTGTACTCGCGGTTTTCGCCTTCGCAAAAGGCCGCACCCGGTTCGATCAAAACCGACTTTTGCTTTAATCGGTCTGCAAGCTCTTTGGTGTCCACCCCGTCAGGGGCGCGCATCCAGTAACTGGATCCACCAAACGCGCCCACGCCTGCCACGGTTAACCCGTGTTCCTCTAGAGCTGCATCCATGATGCGGCGGCGGTCGTGAAATGCGTTGCGAAGGCGGCGGATTAAGGCGTCGTAATGCCCTAATGACAAGAAATATGCGGCTGTGCGTTGCATGTGTCCGGGAGGGTGGCGCAGGACCGCAGAGCGGAGGGCGCGTGCTTCGCGAATGAAGGGTGCAGGGCCGACAAGGTAGCCTAAGCGCAGCCCAGGAAATAACGACTTTGAGAAGGAGCCGATGTAGATAACGCGCCCATCGTCATCAAGCGATTTGAGCGCGGGGGACGGGGGTTTCAGAAAGGACATTTCGAACTCGTAGTCATCCTCGACGATTAGGAAATCATCCTCTGACGCGCGGCGCAGCAGCTCTTTTCTGCGGGCTACAGGCATGGTTGAGGTGGTGGGGCATTGGTGACTTGGGGTGGTAAAAACCACATCAGCCTCAGGTGGGATGAGATCAGGTCGAAGCCCGTCCTTGTCCACGCCAAGCTCGACACGGTGACAACGCGATTGGTGCAAAATGGAGCGCAGGCCCGGATAACATGGGTCCTCATGGGCCGCCGTGCGCCTTTGCGTTAACAATACTTGCGCCGCCAGCCACAAGGCATTCTGTGCCCCAACTGTGATCAGGATCTCGTCAGAGTTGGCCAAAATCCCACGGCGGGGCAGCGTGTTTCGGGCGATGAATTCCACGAGTTGTGGGTCGTCTCGGTCCTCTTGATCTGCGGTTAGACTGTCGAAATCGCGCTGGCCAAGGGCACGGATGGCGCAGAGGCGCCAGTTCTGTCTGTCGAAGAGTTCCGGGTCCACCTGACCGTAAACGAAAGGGTATTTGTATTGGCGCCAGTTTAACGGCTTTGACACTTGCAGGTTTCCGGAAAAACGATTGCCGATGGCGCGGGACCAATCAACCGTGTCCGCTGAAGAGCGTGCGCTGATCTGGGGGGGCTCGGGTGCATTCTGGGAGACGAAGTAGCCGGAGCGGCCGGCCGAGGAGAGGTAATCATCCGCCATCAACTCGTTATAGGCGAGGGTGACGGTGATGCGGCTGACGCCCAGATGGGTGGCCAACTTGCGCGAAGACGGAAGCTTTTCACCCGGTCGAAAGCGCCCTGATAAAATGCCGCCCGCGACCAACTGTTGGATCTGCTGTTGCAGAGTGCCCTCGAAGTCGGGGTCTAGAAAGAAGGTTTCGACTGCGATGGGCATTGGCTGGCCTTAAATCAGTTATGATTTGGCTATATCGCATTTGGGAGGCAAGAGGAAGGCTTCCTCCTCGGTGCAGGCGGCCATGAGCGGGCCGAGCATGGCAAGGGTAAAGATAACACTCTTTAACCCGGACACACTGACCCACTGGTCAAATCTTTGACTTGATTTCATGGAGCGCCGGTTCTCACGGCGCTCCATTTTGTTGATTTAGGATGCAGCTTTGATTTGCTCGACAACTTCTTCAGTCGTCCAAACAGCATTCGCCATGAAGCGGAAGTTCGTCAGAGCGGCGAGGTATCCGTCGCCTTCTGGTACGATGGCAGCTGCCGTTGCATCTTTGATCACGGCAACCTCAAATCCTTGCTCAAGCAACTCGCGCATGTGCGACTCTGTGCAAAGGTTGGCGGACATTCCCGACAAGATCACCTGATCCACTCCGCGTTTGCGCAACTGTAATGACAAGTCATTTGTGTCGTTGCCGTAGACTTTATGGGGGGACGTCACGATGGTTTTGCCGTCGTTGATATACTTCTTATATTGCGGCATCCAATCGGCACCAGAACCCTCAAAGCCCTCTAGGTCGAGCGCACCGGGGCGGTCAAACATGCCGATTTTGTGCATCAGCTTTTCCAGCGCACCTTCGAACTTCCAGCCGTGGTCGGTCGGATAGTAATAGTGGGGCGAGACAGCAACCGTGATGTCGGCTGCTTTGGCTGCGATGAACAGAGCCTCGATATTCTCGACGGTATTATGCTCGGTCACGGATGGTCCAACGACGCCCCAAGTGACGCCATCTGGGCTTAAGAAATCAACCTGCGGGTCGGTTACGACCAATGCAGCCCGAGATAGATCAAGCACCATGTTGGAGGGTGGCAAGGCTGGCTCTGCTGGATCAGCATAGGGGTTAGCCGTTTGAGCCGAGGCTTGATCCGTTGCCAGAACCGTAGCTGCGGCCGTTGCCGTGATGGCCACTCCGCCACGCAAGGCTTCGCGTCGGGATAGGTGTTTGTGGTTTGGGTCGTTGCACTTACACATTGTGTTGTCTCCATGATAAGGTTGAGTAGTGCAATCATGCTGCCACCATGCATGTGCCTTTTCGTCCTGTTCATGACCGATTGTGCCGCTAAACGTATCCGTTCGTCCGATAGTCGTGCATGTTTGCGTTATGACATATGAACATATCTTCAATGAACTTGATATTACGGTGGACCCGTTTGCGCTGTGTGAGCTGCGCGGGGAGTGCAATCTGGGGCTGGGGTATGAGCCGCGGGCAACCTTGCATTACGTCCTGTCGGGACGAGGTGAGATATTGGTAAGGGGCCGTAAACCGGTTCAAGTTGCGCGCGGCTCAATTGTTCTCATCCCTGCTTTGCAAAACCACAGCTTGCGAAGTTTTGGTGACGATTTCGACCCGCTGCCCACATGCCGACCTGCAGAGCTGGACCTCGCAAGGTTGCTCAAGACTTCCGAAAACGCGCCCAACGGCCAGCTGGCGGCCCTTTGTACTAACGTCACAATTGGCTTGCGCGGAGTGAAGGACGTCGTGGATCTGGTACGCGAGCCGATGGTCGAATGTGTATCGCGGGGCAGCCGAATGGAGCAACCGTTGATGCGGCTCATTGAGGAAGTGTCTCAACCCCGTCTGGGCAGCCGTGCCATGGTTAGGGCGATCTTGCTTGAGTGTGTGATCGATATGTTGCGCTCGCGGCTTACTGCACAAGATCAAGCGCTGGCGTGGATGGCGGCCTTAAAGGACCCGAGCGTATGGCAAGCCCTGCGGGTTATGTTGGATGATCCTGGAAAATCCCACTCGGTGGATAGCCTTGCGCATGTAGTTGGAATGAGCAGGTCTGCCTTCGCAAAACGATTTTCGGAAGCCTATGGAAGTGGCCCAATGGAGTTGTTGCGCGATTTGCGAATGCGGATGGCGGGCACACTATTGAAAGAAACTGAGCTACCGGTAAAGCGTGTAGCCGATATGGTCGGGTTTTCAAGCCGCAGCGCCTTTTCTCGCATGTTTGAGGCCAAGACTGGGCAATCGCCGCGAAGCTTCAGATCCTCCAGCCGTCTTGCCGAATAGAGAGGCTGCAAAGAAAAGCCCGCGACCTCGGTTGAGGCGCGGGCTTTCATGTTTCATTGGCGCGGGTGCTTTTAGCCCAATACCTCGGTCAGTGCCCCGTCGACGGACGTTAGGATCGCATCGATATCATCCTTGGTTGCGATCAAGGAAGGCGAGAAGCACAGCGTGTTATTGTAGCCCGGCACCGAACGATTGGTCATGCCGACGATCACGCCGTCTTTGGCCATGCAATGCCCTGTGACTTTGGCCACAAGGGTTTCGGACAATGGCTCACGAGTTTCGCGATCTGCAACCAGCTCGGCCCCTAGGAACAGGCCTTTACCGCGCACGTCGCCGATGGATTTGTGCTTGCCTTTCAGCACCTCGAGCTGCTCGAGCATGTAGTTGCCCATAGTGATGGTGTTTTCGAGCAGGTTCTCATCCTCAAGGATGCGCATGTTCTCGATCGCGGCCGCAGGGCCGGCCGTACACCCGCCAAAAGTCGAGATGTCGCGGAAGTAGTTCAGCGGATCGGACGTGTCGTCCATGAACATGTCGAACACGGCCTCAGTGGTGACGCAGCACGAGATCGCGGCATAGCCAGAGGCCACGCCTTTCGCCATTGTCACGATGTCAGGTTGAATGCCGTAGTGCTGGTAGCCGAACCATGTGCCGGTGCGGCCCATGCCACAGACGACCTCATCGATGTGCAGCAAGATGTCGTACTTTTTGCAAATCTCTTGCACCCGTGGCCAGTATCCTTCTGGCGGCACGATGACGCCGCCGCCTGCGGTGACGGGCTCTAGGCAAAGGGCACCGACGGTGTCGGGGCCTTCGCGCAGGATGACCTCCTCAATCGCGTTGGCGGCTGCGATGCCGTAGGCCTCGCCGGACAGATCGCCCAAGCCTTGGTCCATCGCGCGGTACTCTAGGCAGTGGGGGACCTTGATGAAGCCGGGGGTGAAGGGGCCGTATTGCGCGTTGCGCTCGTTTTGGCCGCCACCGGATAGGCAGGCGATGGTGGTGCCATGGTAGTCGCGATCACGGTAGAGGATTTTGTGCTTCTTGCCGCCATAGCGTTTGTGCGCGATTTGGCGGACCATTTTGAAGCCCTTCTCATTGGCTTCGGAGCCGGAGTTGGCATAGTAGACGCGGCTCATGCCGGGCATCTTGGAGATCAGGCGCTCAGAGAATAGTGCCCCTGGGATCGAGCCCGCGGTGCCACCAAAGAAGTTCATTTTCACCAGCTGATCGCGCACCGCATCGGCGATGCTTTCACGGCCATAGCCGACATTGACGGTCCAAACACCGCCAGAGACGGCATCTAGGTGTTCGCGTCCGTTCTGGTCCCAAACGCGTAAACCTTTGCCCTCGACCATAATCTTGGGGTCGGCGCGGTTTTCTTCGGCCATGTAGCCCGCGTGTTGGCTTAGGTGATGCCAAACATGGGCACGATCGGCTTCGACAACGCCGGAGAGATCATTGCTTTGCAGATTACCGTCCATCGGCTTGCTCCAATCTTGAAGGGGGGGCCGGAACAGATGTCCGGCGATTCTAATCGTTGTGCGCAAAGTATAGCGCTAAAAACTAAGCTGCATGGAATCTGGGTCTGCAATAGGGCCAGAAGCACATCACACGTAGAGCCAGTTTAAGGTGCTGGAGCACCCCGAAAGGGGTCATGATTTAGGCAAAACTTATTTAATACATGGACTTAGTTGTTCTGAGATATTATTAATGCGGTTTATCTGCACGCGAAGAGCCGCGATTAAATCCATTGACGTGAGCCGGTCCGCTTTGCCTAGTTCGTATGCAGAAAAGCAGGAAGACTTCATGCAAAGATGTGAAACTTCTACTTTATCGGCAAATTGCACTAGCTTCTGAGGGTTAATGTGATTTGTTCAAATAGCCCCTTGGCGTTGCATGAGAGCTGGATAACCAGTCCCGCAGCATCAACGGAAATACACGCGCCGCAAGGCGTACATTGTTCAACATGGGAGATGAACACATGAAACTAACCACCAAAATGATGGGTGCTGTTGCCAGCATCGCAATGCTGTCCGGCGCGCAAGCTGCAATGGCTGATGGCCACGGTTTGACCGTTGGTTACTTCCTTGAGTGGCCGATGCCGTTCGAATTCGCGAAAGTGAACGGCACTTATGACGAAGAGCTGGGCGTTCCGGTGACTTGGGTGTCCTTCGACACTGGTACTGCGATGTCCGCAGCCATGGCGTCGGGTGACGTAGATATTTCCGTCTCGCAAGGTGTTCCACCGTTCGTGGTCGCAGCATCCGCCGGCCAAGATCTGCAAATCCTTGATGTGGCTGTGTCCTATTCGGATAACGACAACTGCGTTGTGGCCTCCGGTCTAGAAATCGACAAAACATCCGCAGCTGAGCTGGCTGGCAAGAAAGTGGCCGTACCTTTGGGCACTGCCGCGCACTACGGCTTCCTGAGCCAAATGAAACATTTCGGGGTTGATATCTCCGCTATGTCCGTTGTGGACATGGCCCCTGCGGAAGGTGCTGCTGCGCTGGCGCAAGGTGACGTGGACATGTCTTGCGGCTGGGGTGGTGCGCTGCGCCGCATGAAAGAGTCTGGCAACATTCTGCTGACAGGCGCTGAGAAGGAAGAGCTTGGCATTCTGGTGTTCGACGTGACAACCGCGCCTGCGGGCTTCGTTGCTGAGAACGCCGAAACGGTTGCCAAATTCCTGAAAGTCACCGCAGACGCGAACGCAATGTGGGCTGACGAGGCGAACCAAGCCAAAATGCTGCCAGTGATCGCCAAAGACGCTGGTATGGACGAGGAGGGAACCAAGTCCACATTGGCTGGCTTCACCTTCCCATCCGTTGATGAACAACTGGGCGACAAATGGCTGGGCGGCGGCGCGCAATCCTTCATGAAAGGTGTCGCAGATATCTTCGTGGGCGCGAAATCCATCGACTCCGCATTGGACAGCTACAGCGCGACTGTAAACACTGGTCCATTGGAAGCTGCTTCCAAAATGTAAAACCGATAGGGGGTGGCGCGGGATATCTCGCGCCACCCTTTTCACTTCCCCACACCAATAAAACCAGAAGTGAGGTTACTATGTCGGGCCTATCAATCGAAAATATATCAATGCGCTTTGACCTGCCCAACGGCGGCTCAGTGCAGGCGTTGAAGGACGTGTCTTTGGACCTGAAGCCAGGTGAGCTGATGAGCGTCCTCGGGCCATCGGGATGCGGAAAAACTACGCTATTGAACATCGTCGCGGGTTTCTTGGCCCCGACCGAAGGGCGTATTGCCTTGGACGACAAGACCGTTGAGGGCCCCGATGCCGATCGCGGCATGGTGTTCCAGCAAGGCGCGTTGTTTGAATGGATGAACGTCCGCGAAAACGTGGCGTTTGGCCCCCGCATGAAGGGGGAAACAGAGGCGCAATATGGCGCCAATGTAGACCACCTTCTTGAAGTTGTTGGCTTGGGCGACTTCAAAGAAAAGGCCATCTACGAGTTGTCCGGCGGCATGCAGCAACGTGTGGCCTTGGCCCGCTGCCTTGCCAATGATCCCGACGTCATCTTGATGGACGAGCCCTTGGGCGCGCTAGATGCGCTGACCCGTGAGAAGATGCAAAGCCTTGTGCTGAAGCTGTGGAAAGAGACGGGCAAGACGATCATCTTGATCACCCACTCGGTTGAAGAGGCGTTGCTACTGGGCGAGCGCCTGCTGGTTATGGCCCCGCGCCCTGGCCGCGTGCATAAAGAGTACCGCTTGCCGTTTGCCGATTTGGGCGTCGGGCAAGATTTGCGCGAAGTGAAAAAGCACCCCGATTACAACAAAACACGCGAGGAAATTCTCGCGATGATCTGGGATATGGAAGAAGAAATTATGGGTCGCACGGAGGAAAGCGCATGATCATTCTGCTGATCTATATCGCCATCTTTGTTGGGGCATTTTTCGCTGTAAAACACATTACAGCTTCGACGGCACCTAAGGATTACACCTCTTTGAAGACGGTGACCTTTGGGGACGAAAGTGCGGTTCGTCCAAACCGCGCGGCATCGATCATTTCGGTGGGCAGCATTTTCGTCCTATGGGCGGCGTTCACTGGCTCTAGCCTGATTCCGTCGTTCCTACATGCGCCGGGGGCGTATTCGGGCATGGGCGAATTCACATACACGGTGGAGGCGGAAGGCGAGACCAATGACGCCACCGTGACAGTGAATGTGCATGACAAAGAGGGGGACGCCACCGTTCCGGAAGTGGCGCTAGGCGACGGGTTTGCCAAGAACGACGCGGTATCAATTGTGAAGTACCGCTCCAAGCTGCTGCGCGTTGACCAAAATGATGAGCGTGGCCGCGATGTGGGCGCGAAGATCATAGCCATCAACGGTGAAGCGATTGCGCCGGGTGGCGAAGTGTTAACCGACTTCGCACGGGTTGCTATGACGCCCAAAGGCACGTTGAACATCGTGCCCAAAACCGGCTGGCAGATGGAGCCGATTTGGCTGCCCCCGCCAGAGAACGTGTTGAAGCGTGTAGGCGACATCGCGACCGACGGGTTCCGGAACTTTACGTTGTGGGAGCACTTGGGCTTCTCCTTGTTCCGCGTGATATTGGGTTTCATCTTTGGCGCACTTGTCGGCATTCCATTGGGGTATGCCATGGGGTTGTCCAATTGGTTCCGTGGCTGGTTTGACCCGATTGTGGAATTCATGCGCCCCGTGCCGCCATTGGCGTTGATCCCGCTGGTGATCATCTGGGCAGGGATTGGCGAGGTTGGAAAAATCATCCTGCTGTTCTTGGCCGCGCTTTGGATCATGGCGATTGCGGCGCGCTCTGGCGTGTCGGGGGTCAACATCACCAAGGTGCATGCGGCCTACTCGCTTGGCGCGTCCAAATGGCAGATCATGCGCCATGTCATCGTGCCAAACAGTCTGCCGGAAATCTTCACCGGTGCGCGTGTGGCGATGGGGGTCTGTTGGGGCACGGTTGTGGCCGCCGAACTGGTCGCCGCAGAGAAGGGGGCTGGCATGATGATCATGGTGGCGTCCAAGTTCCAGAACACCGACATCGTGCTGATGGGGATCATCCTGATTGGGGTGATCGGCTTTAGCATCGACGTGCTGATGCGCTGGGCCGAGAAGTTGCTGGTTCCATGGAAGGGCCGCAGCTAAATTCTGTGTCATTGTCGTGAATGCGCTGCCACCTGTCTTGTTTTGATAGGTGGCAGTTTGCGTTTGAGGGGAATGTAGCGCCATGTTTCTAAGTATCTTCGACATATTCAAAGTGGGCATCGGCCCGTCGTCCTCTCATACGATGGGGCCGATGACGGCTGCGGGGCGCTTCCTTGATGACCTGCGCGGCGGGCGCGAAAAGGAACCGGGCGCGGGCGAGCTGGCGGCAGTGTCCGCATCCTTGCATGGATCACTGGCATTCACCGGAAAGGGCCATGCGACGGACCGTGCGGTGATGCTGGGGCTGATGGGGTTCTTACCCGCGAACATGGACCCTGACGCGGTTGATGAGTTGATCGCAAGCCTGCATGTGGACAAAACCTTGCAGGTGGATGGGTTGCCCGCGCTGGCGTTTGACCCATCGCGCGATGTGGTTTTTGACTACGACCTGACACTTCCCGGACACGCCAACGGCATGATCTTGAAGGCGTGGGACACGTCCGGCAACCTGTACATGCAGGAGACCTACTATTCAGTCGGCGGCGGCTTTGTAGTGACGGAAGCAGAGATGGCGGGGCAAGAGCAGGATTTGCATGCCCAACAAGAGCAGGCGGGCTGTCCACACCCGTTTGGCTCGGCGGAAGAGATGCTGCAAATGGGCAAGGCTTCGGGCAAGACCATTGCGAAGATGAAAGAAGAAAACGAGCTGGCGATGATGTCGCGCGCTGAATTGGACCGTAATCTGACGCTCATTCGCGACGCTATGTTTGATTGCGTGGACCGCGGTATGCGCCTTGATGGCATCTTGCCGGGTGGTCTGAACGTGAAGCGACGTGCCAAGAGCATTCACGATCAATTGCTGGCGGAGCAAGGCATGAACCGTGGCCAGCCACATACGATCAACGACTGGATGAGCGTCTACGCCATGGCGGTGAACGAGGAAAACGCGGCGGGTGGCAAGGTTGTGACCTCGCCCACGAATGGCGCGGCTGGGGTGCTGCCTGCGGTGATGCGGTACTACAAAGATCACTGCATCGGCGCGACCGAGGACGGGCAGCGCACCTTTTTGCTGACAGCGGCGGCGATTGGTGGGCTGATCAAACACAATGCGTCGATTTCAGGGGCTGAGGTCGGATGCCAAGGCGAAGTTGGCTCCGCGTCATCGATGGCGGCGGCGGGGCTGTGTGCGGCTTTAGGTGGTAGCAACGAGCAGATCGAGAACGCAGCCGAGATTGCATTGGAACATCATCTTGGCATGACCTGTGACCCTGTGGCGGGGTTGGTGCAGGTGCCATGTATTGAGCGCAATGGCCTTGGCGCCATTAAGGCGGTGTCCGCCGCGTCCCTTGCGCTGCGCGGCGACGGCACGCATTTCATGCCGCTGGACAATTGCATCGAGGCCATGCGCCAAACCGGCATCGACATGGGATCTAAATACAAAGAAACCTCGCAAGGGGGGCTTGCGGTCAACATTCCTGAGTGTTGATCGGACCCGCTTTTGAGGGCTAGGGGATGCATAGCTCCGTGCCCCAGTCAGCGCAGGTTTGCGCCAATTGCGCTGGTAGGGATGCGTCGGTGTAGAAGCGATCAATGCTTTCGAGAGACGCGATTTTGACGGGTGCTGCACGGTCGAACTTTGATGCATCGGCCACAAGGTAGGTATTGCGTGAACGGGCGATGATGGTCTGGCTCACATCCACCTCTTGGATGTCGTAGTCCAGAATGTCCCCGTCATCATCAAGGGCGGAGCAACCGATCACCGCATAATCAAACTTGAATTGCGCGATCAACTTGGTTGTCATTGAGCCGACCAGCCCGCCATCGGATCGGCGCAGCGTGCCGCCTGCCACCAACACCTCAATTTGTGGGCTGGCGGACAGGATATTCGCCACGTTCAGGTTGTTGGTCACCACGGTCAGGTCGCTATGTGTCAGCAATTCGCGGGCAACGGCCTCGGTCGTGGTGCCGATGTTCAGGAAGACACAGGCTCCTTCAGGGATGTCCTGCGCACAAGCCTTGGCGATGCGGATTTTGGCGGTGTCATTGAGCTGGCGACGATCATCATAGCCAATCATCGACGCGTTTTCAGGGAAGATTGCCCCCCCGTGTACCCGTTTTAGGTGGCCGCTATCCGATAGATCAGACAGGTCCTTACGAATGGTTTGGGCCGAGGTCTGAAATCGCCGCGCGAGCTTCTCGACGCTGACACGTCCTTTGCGACGCGCGATGTCCATGATTTCGGATTGTCTAAAGTTCTCGGCCATGAGTCACCCTGCTTGTCGATAAATCGAAAGTAAACCTTGACGAAACGAAAGTAAACTTGTGATTAAGGGGTGTGAATGCAAGGGGAGTCGCAGATATGGCGCGTGAAGACATTGTTGACCTGTTCGTCATTGGCGGGGGCATCAACGGAGTGGGTATCGCCCGCGATGCCGCTGGACGGGGCATGTCCGTGTCACTGGCCGAGATGAACGACCTTGCGTCAGCGACATCAAGCGGATCGAGTAAACTGTTCCACGGTGGCCTGCGCTATCTGGAGTATTTCGAGGTTGGATTGGTGCGCAAAGCGCTAATCGAGCGCGAAACATTGCTGCGAGCCATGCCGCATATCAGCTGGCCCATGCGGTTTGTGCTGCCCTACCACAAGGACATGCGGTTCGAGGGGGGGACGCCGACCTCCAAATTGCTCGGCGCTGTGATGCCTTGGATGAAGGGGCGCCGCCCTGCGTGGCTGATCCGCTTGGGGCTGTTTATGTATGACAACCTTGGCGGGCGCGAAATTTTGCAAGGCACGACCCGCGTGGACATGACGACGGATGAGGTGGGCAAGGGGATCGATGATCGCTTTGCCTTCGCCTATGAGTACTCTGATTGCTGGGTCGAGGACGCGCGGTTGGTGGTGCTGAACGCCCGTGACGCGGAGGCGCGAGGGGCCGAAGTGATGGTGCGCACCAAAGTCACCTCGGCTGAACGGGTTGAGGACCATTGGGTCGTCACCTTGCAGGACGTGGAGACGGGCGACACCTTCGAGCGCCGCGCAAGGATGCTCGTTAACGCGGGCGGGCCTTGGGTGGAGGACGTGATCCGCCAAGTGACGCGGACCAATTCCAGCGAAGGCGTGCGGTTGGTTCGCGGCAGCCACATCGTGACCAAGCGGCTGTTTGAGCATGACAAAACCTACATCTTCCAAGGCGAAGACGGGCGGATCATTTTCGCCATCCCTTACGAGACAGATTTTACGCTGATTGGGACCACCGATGCGGACCATGCGGACGCCTCGATCAAGCCGGAGTGCTCGGATGAGGAGCGGGACTACCTGCTCAACTTCGCCAATGGGTACTTCAAGTACGACATCACGGTTGACGATGTGGTTTGGAGCTACTCCGGTGTGCGCCCGCTTTATGACGATGGGGCGGCTTCGGCCTCTGCCTTGACGCGGGACTACGTGCTGAGCGTCTATGACGACGGCGCGCCGATGCTGAATGTTTTTGGCGGCAAGATCACGACCTACCGAAAGCTGGCAGAGAGCGCGATGGAGAAAATTCTGCCGTTCTTCGACAATGACAAGGGGGATTGGACGGCTGGCGTCGCAATGCCCGGCGGGGACTTCCCCGTGGACGGTGTGCAGGATTTGATCGACGGGTTGATCGTGGATTATCCCTTCCTCGACGACGTCTGGGCGAAGCGCTTGGTTCGCGCATATGGGACCGAGGCGGGCGATGTGTTGGGTGACGCGGGTGCCGTATCGGACATGGGGCAGCTGTTCGGCGCGAACTTGACGGAGCGCGAAGTGCGGTGGTTGATGGCACATGAATATGCGCGACGGGCCGAGGATGTTGTTTGGCGGCGCTCCAAGCTAGGGTTGCGCATGAGCGTGGCTGAAATCGGCCAGCTTGACGAATGGATGCAAGCCGCGCGCGCGGCCGTTAAGGGGGATGCATGACACATATACTGGCGATTGATCAGGGAACCACGTCTAGCAGGGCGATCATCTTTGACGCTGATATGAAGATCTTGGCGTCCTCGCAGGAGGAGTTCGCGCAGCATTTCCCTCAATCGGGTTGGGTGGAGCATGACCCCGCGGACCTGTGGTCAACCACGGCAAGCACATGTCGCGGCGCGATAGAGCGCGCTGGCATCACGGCGCAAGACATCGCGGCGATTGGGATCACTAACCAGCGTGAGACGACGCTTGTGTGGGACAAGGAAACCGGCGAACCGGTGCACAACGCGATTGTTTGGCAGGACCGCCGTACATCTGATTATTGCCGCGAGCTGCGCGATGCGGGCCATGAAGAGATGTTCACCGCACGCACTGGTCTGCTGCTGGATCCATATTTTTCGGGGACGAAGCTGCGCTGGATCCTTGAAAACGTTGAAGGCGTGCGCGCACGTGCCGAGGCGGGCGAATTACTGTTTGGGACCGTCGACAGCTACTTGATCTGGAAGATGACCGATGGGGCGTCGCATGTAACGGATGCCACCAACGCGGCGCGTACTATGCTTTATGACATCCGCAAAAGACGCTGGAGCACCACGATTTGCGAGTTACTGGGCATTCCTGTGTCGATGCTGCCTGAGGTCAAAGACAGCGCCGATGATTTCGGCATGTGCCGCGCGGATTTGTTTGGCAAGGAGCTGCCTATCTTAGGGGTCGCGGGTGACCAACAGGCGGCGACTGTGGGGCAGGCGTGCTTCCAGCCAGGTATGATGAAGTCGACCTATGGCACGGGCTGTTTTGCGTTGTTGAACACGGGCGATACGCCGGTGACCTCTAAGAACCGGATGCTGACCACGATCGCCTATCAGCTGGATGGCAAGCCGACCTATGCGTTGGAGGGATCGATCTTCATTGCGGGTGCGGTGGTGCAATGGCTGCGCGACGGGATCAAGATCATCCGTGACGCGAGTGAAACACAACCCTTGGCCGAGAACGCAGATGACAGCCAAGAGGTGATCATGGTGCCCGCCTTCACAGGGTTGGGCGCACCGTATTGGGACGCGGATTGCCGTGGGGCTATCTTTGGGCTGACCCGTGGGACCGGCCCCGAGGAGCTCGCCCGTGCGGCGTTGCAAAGCGTGGGCTACCAGACCCGCGATTTGCTGGAAGCGATGAAGGCTGACTGGGGTGGCGATGGCGAAGATGTCCTTCGCGTTGATGGCGGCATGACCGCTAGTGATTGGACGATGCAGTTCCTAAGCGACATCATTGATGCGCAGGTGGACCGTCCAGAGGTGCTGGAGACGACGGCCTTAGGGGCCGCATGGCTGGCCGGCTCTCGCGCGGGGCTTTACCCCGACATGGAGGGCTTTGCGAAGAACTGGGCGTTGGATCAACGCTTTGAGCCGGACATGGACGAGGACATGCGTGCCACTAAGTACACGGGCTGGAAGAAAGCCGTCGCCGCGACGATGTCGGTCTAGGGTTCGTGAGGGGCTGGGTGACTGAGGTGCGGACTTAATGCGTTTTCGCGGCGATTGAACCAATGTCCCCTTTTTTCCGGCTCACCTGAACGATCCCAACTGCAACGATAGATTAGACCTGTCTTTATTTCTAACGGTCGAGAGAAATACTGATCGATTTAAACATGTTGCCCGCCATTGATCTCGATCTCTGTGCCGCTGACATAAGAGGATGCGTCCGAACATAAAAAGAAAATCACGTCTGCAACTTCGTCGGGGTGGCCTATCCGTTGCAAAGGTAATTTTTCAGTAATTTTATCGGTGCCAGGGGACAGAATGGACGTTTCGATCTCACCTGGTGCAATTGCGTTAACGCGGACACCAAATGGCCCGAAATCATGGGCCATTTCCCGTGTCAGAGCAGCAAGTGCTGCCTTTGATGTTGCATAGGCGGCACCGGCAAAGGGATGCACGCGTGATCCCGCAATTGAAGTCACATTTACGATGGACCCTTTGGCCTTCATAAGTTCTTTCTTTAACCCCCGTGACAGGACAACAGGGGCAAAGAAATTAACATGGAACACCTTTCCCCAGTCCATGAGGTCGGTGTTCATTGTATTCAGCCGCGTATTATCAGGGCCTTTGGGCGACACGCCTGCGTTGTTGATCAAACCATGCAGCTCATCACCGTCGAGACGGTCTCGAATGATCTCGACTGCGTTAATCGTATCTGCCGGATCAGACAAATCAATCTGGATATGATTTTCTTGCCCACCCGGCCAAGGACAGTTGTCATCGATTGCCTGACGAGAGCAGGTCAAGACGCGCCATCCCTCTTGCGTGAATTTCTTGACCGTTGCATGGCCGATACCGCGGCTCGCACCGGTTAGCACTATAGTTTTAGTCATCATGTTCCCCTTTTGGTCGGGCGTACTTTGCAAAATCCGTAGGATTACACGGCTGTATTGGGTTGTCGTGGCGCTCAGCGGATGATGTTTGCCCCTATCTTTGAGAGCTGATCATCTACGAATGCTGTCTCTGAGGTGCTTAGAGTTTGAGTGCGCGGATAGATGGGGGCTGAACGGTCGTTCAGTATGGAGGCATCCCATCCGTCAGTTGTGTTGAAGAAGTTCACTGCACCCTCTTCGCCGAACACCTGCAGGTACCCTTGGATCACCACGTCTAGGTAGCTGAGCAAAATGGGGTTGGCCGGGCCTTCGACCTCATTCTCAAGTTTGACTTGATACATGTGCACGTCGAGGTTCCCAGCATCGTGGGTCAGGCCTTTGGCTGGCAGGGCGCTGCGAAAATAGCCAGTCTCTCGCAGGTCCAAGGCGTCCCAATCGGCATCGGGAACTTCGGCAATTAACCCATCGATGCCGGTGTCTTGGGCAGGGGTGACGCTTAGGAAGGCGTGCTTCACGATGGATGTGTGGCGCCAGACCCGACGCCACCCCTCAAGCTTGGCAGGGTGAGTGGAGGCGTAGACATGCGTGGCGGCGTTTACGAGCGAGCCGTAGCCGAAGAAATATGGATTGTTCATGGTCGGAAGAGACAAGATTTTCCCCGCAGGCACAAGTTGAGTTATTGCCCAGAGCGGTTAGCAAGGAGGTTCATATAATTTACGGAGATAAAAACCATGTCTATTGCACGCGTAACAGAAGTCATCTCGTCCTCGAAGAAGAGCTTTGATGATGCAATTGAAGAAGGCGTAAAACGCGCCACAAAGACCTTGAAGAACGTTCAGGGCGCTTGGGTTCAAGATCAAAAATGTACCGTTGAGAATGGCAAAATCTCGGAGTACCGCGTGACCTTGAAAGTCACCTTTGTGCTGGAAGACTAAGCAGGGCCTTTGAAGCCGAGACGATGCTTGATGAACCGCCAACCAAGATTGGGAATACGCCGCAATAGCGCGCCGCGCAGATCGGCGTATTCCGCTTCTCCTGCTAGGAGGTCCAGATACTTCGCCTGCATGGAGCTTCCCCGCTCCAACGCTTTTCGGAAGTACCCTTTGGTGGCTTTGGGGAACATGATCATCCGCCAAATTTTCGCTTGATCAATAGATCGCTGAATTGGTTTCACCAGTTTGGAGTAGTGGACGTAGGCCGTTTGTGGGCGCTTGTTTTGTAGCGCCTTGATTGCAGCCTCGGCGGCATAGCTGCCACTTTCCATTGCGAGGGCGATGCCTTCGCCCGTAACAGGGTCCACAAGACCAGCGGCATCCCCAGCCAGCAGTATGTTGCCGCGACCTGGCTTCTTTCTGTAATCGCCAAACGGCAAGTACTGGCCTTTAAAGCGTAGCTCTTCATCGCTGTCAGTCTGGCGAACATATGCCGTCATGTTGGCCTTCATATTTGCGTTGCGTGCGTTAATGCCGCCCACTCCGACGGTCACAGATTTGTGCTTGGGAAAAGACCAGCCATAGCCCCAACTCGCCGCATCTAGATCGATCTCTACGGCATTATCTTTGGCAGGGGTGCGGGGTGTTTCAATCTCTAGGGCAAAGCCGATTGTGTCGGGGTTAAAGGAGCGGCCAAATAGGGTTTTTGCAACGAAAGAGCTCACGCCATCAGCACCAATCAGAACCTTGAACGCGAGTTGTGTGCCATCCCGTAGGGTCAGCGCATTTTCGCCCAACTCCGATATTGGGTGACCCAAATATGGGATCGCTCCTGCCTTGATTGCTTCGCCATGCAACATTGCATCAAAGTCGCGGCGCATGGTGAGGTGAACAGGCGGAGCGCCTGGGATGTCAGCCAACACGCGACCTTTGGACAGGAGGCGCATGTGATCCGTGGTGACGAATAAGTCTTGAGTGACCTCTTGCCCGAAGATGCGGCGCATCGCCTTTTGACTGCGTCCCGTAAACAGACCACCGCATAGCTTGTTGCGTGGGAAGACGGCCTTATCGACCACAGCAACCGAATATCCCGCCTTGGCAGCCGTGGTGGCGGCGGCGGAACCAGCGGGGCCGGAGCCAACAACAATGATATCATACTCAGACATGGTGGAGTTCTAGGGGATCACAACCGCTATGCCAATGCGTTAGCTGCAACGTAAATGCGCGATGGTGCATCACACCCATTAGGGTTAGGTCAGGGCAACAAAGAGGGACCCTAAGATGATACCAGAGAACGTTATGACGCGCAGCAATGGCGCATGCGAGCTATGCGGGGCGGAGGCGTCTGAAGCCGTGACAGTGGCCCCAAGGGATGATGTGATTGCGTTATGTGCCACCTGTGCATCTGAGGTCGCGGATGAAAGCCACTGGCGATGCTTGCAAGGTGCTGTCTGGTCCGAGGTGCCGGCAGTGCAGGTGCAGGCCGTGCGCCAGCTACGCAAGCTGGATATGGCTTGGGCGCAAGAGGCCTTGGACATGGTGTATCTGGACGACGACTTAAGCGCATGGGCGGCAGACGTGCCGCTGGAGCACCGCGATGCGAACGGCGCATTATTGGCGGCGGGGGACAATGTTGTGCTGATCAAGGATTTGCCGGTTAAAGGCGCAGGCTTCACAGCGAAACGGGGAACGGCCGTGCGCAGCATATCTTTGGTGTCGGACAATGCGGGCCATATTGAGGGCCGCGTTGAGGGGCAGCGCATCGTGATCTTGACCGAGTTCGTCAAGAAGAAGTAGCGGCAAAGAAAAAGGGCGCGCGAAGTTGCCTTCGCACGCCCTTAGAATTCTTGGTCGCGGTGGCTTAGGCCAGAGCGATGTTCACAGCGCTTTCGCGGCCGTCACGGCCAGCTTCAACGTCGAAAGTCACAGCTTGGTTGTCGTCCAGTGTGGACAGACCGGAGCGTTCCAGAGCGGAGATGTGTACGAACACGTCCTTGGAGCCACCTTCAGGTGCGATAAAGCCGAAGCCTTTAGTAGAGTTGAACCATTTCACGGTGCCATTAGCCATCGTGTTATTCCTTAATTTAATGCTGCCCGCAGGATCGCGGCAGCTCGGCTCGATTGGTCTGTAACGATAGACTGGCGGCCTTATTAGGGAAGACAGTGGGTCGTAGAGGCAAACGTTGCACGGCGCGTGTCGCAGATTCTGGCTCACAAGTAAAGCTTTTTCGCCTAGAGCATCGCTGCGATCTGATCCTTCAAGGTCATGCGTTGCTTACGTAAACTGGCTTCGAAGGCGTTGTCGGTTGGCTCGATATTGGTCTCGGCGCGGTGAACGGCGCGATTCACTGTGTGGTATTCCTCAAAGAGCTTACGGAAATGCGCGTTTGATTCTTTGAGGGCGTGAATGGTCTCAGCTTTGTCTGGGAACTCTTCGGCCAATTCGTGGGGGGTGTGGGACATCGGGTGCTCCTTGGTCTGGGTGTTGCGTTGGGATCAGCGTAGCCCATTGCCGGAAACCTGCATTGATATGGGTCAAGATTGAGCGCGAATTTGGGGCGTCGATTCTGTAAAAACTCATGAAAAATTTCCCTCAAAGGCGAATGAAATTAAAATAATCCATTTTTCAGCAACCTAAAAATATCTGCATTTTTACGAACATGAACACATTCCCGCCTTAAGTGGCGCAAAGCGAATGGAATCGGCTGTGAATTGTGCCGAAATAGTGGTGGAAATGCGAAATTTATGTGCCTTAACAATTGAGTAAGGAGAAACATACTTGCGAGAACGCGTGATTTTTCGCCTTATTATTTTGCAACCAGTTTTTCACCGCAAAAATGGAATAGGAGACCGCCATGTCCATTTCACTCGCAGAAAAAGCCCGCCACAACCGCCTTATCGCCCTTCGCGCGGTACATATTCGCAAGTCCGGTTCAGGCCCTGTGATTTTGCCTCCTTGTGCAGATCACGAGGCTGAACAGAATGTGTTTTCGTCTCACCTCGCGAGCAACCCCATGCACACCTCATTCGCTGTCATCTAAGCGAAAGTAACCATATCAGGAGCGCCGCTCGCTACACGTTTAGCGCCCCGATCAGAGGCCGGTACTTGCCGGACCTTCCCCAGAAAACGCTCAGGATCGCCTGAGCGTTTTTTGCGTTTTATGGGATGTCTGCAAGCCGTCGGCACCGCGTCGGCGTTGTGTCGGGCAGCGCCGCGCGCTGGGTTTCAGGGGCGTTAAACTGCATCGGGTAGACCCACGGCGTCCCAATTTTGCGAGGCCGCCGTTATGCAGTTCAAACCCAACACCCGCCCAAAGTCCCAACGTATCGCCAAAGAGCGGCTGGGGCGGCTTTTGCAACTGGCGGACTTGGAAGACGACGTGAGCACGCTGGTCCGCGAAAAAATCCCGCAGGCGTGGCACCGGCTGGAGCATGACATCGATGTGGAGGAGCCGAAGGTGAAGATCACCCTACGCGTCGACCGCAGCGTGGCGAAGTTCTACCGCGCGTGGGGCAACGGCTATCAGGCGCGGATCAACCGGATTTTGGCGACCTACGCGCAAGCAAGGATCGCGGAGAGCCTGACGATTGAGGAGAACTTCTACCAGTTTGTCGTAGAGGAGACGTTGGACAAGTATAACACGCCTGCGCCGGAGGATATTGAGCAAGGGCCGGAGGAGGGGGAGGTTTGAGGGGGCAAAAAGAAAGGGCGGTCCGAAGACCGCCCAACTGTCATAAGAATAAACTTATAATAGTTAGCAAGAGTGCAATCGTGCCGATGAAATCAGCATAAGAGACTCTCCCTTTCAACTTGGTCAAAAAACGCATTAGCCTAAGCTCCAGCGATGCTCGACCGGTCGAGCGATTTCACTCGCTCAGTGTTTATATCCCGTCCCAATTCCAACGGCTTGGCATGGCTCTATGATCACTCGAACCTACCGTTCGACGACTACCCGATCAGCTTCCCGCCGCCGGACCGCCTTAGCCTAATTCCCGCAAAGGTTTCGACATAGCGCCGCTAAGCACTTCAAGAATCTTAGGCAAAGATTGCGGTGCTCTTATGAGTCGCTCACCTGCCTTATGGTTGACTAATGCCGAACCCATCAAGCGATCTACATTTGGGAATGAAAACACATTATTTCAACGGTGCGCGAACGCGTTTTCTTTGAAAACGCTGCCTCGCGCTCGCCGCGTCGTAAGCGACGCGACGGTTACCTCGTGAATTTCTTATACTTCACCCGTGTTGGCTCCACTGAATCTGGACCCAAGCGGCGGATTTTGTCTTCCTCGTAGGCCTCGAAGTTGCCCTCGAACCATTCCACATGGGCCTCGCCCTCGAAGGCTAGGATGTGTGTGCAGAGGCGGTCGAGGAAGAAGCGGTCGTGGGAGATGACCACGGCGCAACCGGCGAAATCTTCGATGGCATCTTCAAGCGCCCTTAACGTTTCTACGTCAAGGTCGTTGGTAGGTTCATCGAGCAGCAACACGTTGCCGCCGGATTTCAGGAGTTTCGCCATGTGCACACGGTTACGTTCACCGCCCGACAACAGGCCCACTTTTTTCTGCTGGTCGCCGCCTTTGAAGTTGAAGGCGGAGCAATAGGCGCGGGAGTTCATTTGCGCGTCACCCAGTTGGATGATCTCGCCGCCGTCGGAGACTTCTTCCCAAACGGTTGCGTCTGACGCCAATGCGTCGCGTGATTGGTCCACATAGCTAAGCTGCACGGTATCGCCGTAGCTGACGGAGCCGCTGTCGGGCTGTTCTTGACCGGTGAGCATACGGAACAGCGTGGATTTACCCGCGCCGTTGGGGCCGATGACGCCGACGATCCCACCCGCAGGCAGGGAGAAGGACAGGTCTTCGACCAACAGCTTGTCGCCGTAGGCTTTGGTGAGGTTTTCGACCTCGATCACCTTATTGCCCAAGCGCGGGCCGTTGGGGATGATGATTTGCGCATTGCCGAGCTTCTCGCGCTCGGACTGGCCGGCCATCTCGTTATAGGCGTTGATACGCGCCTTGGACTTGGCTTGGCGTGCCTTGGCACCTGCGCGGATCCACTCGAGTTCCTTTTGCAGGGTCTTTTGTTGGGATTTGTCTTCCTTGGCCTCGCGCTCCAGACGCTTGGCCTTTTGCTCCAACCAAGCGGAATAGTTGCCCTCGTAGGGGATGCCGCGGCCACGGTCGAGTTCCAGAATCCAGCCGGTGATGTCATCAAGGAAGTAGCGGTCGTGGGTGACGATCAGGATGGTGCCTTTGTAGTCGATCAGGTGCTTTTGCAACCAAGCGATGGTTTCGGCGTCAAGGTGGTTGGTCGGCTCATCGAGGAGGAGCATGTCCGGCTCCTCGAGCAGCAATTTGCACAGGGCCACACGGCGTTTTTCCCCGCCCGACAGGCTTTCGACGGCGGCGTCATCAGGGGGGCAACGCAGGGCCTCCATCGAGACGTCGATTTGCGCGTCGAGGTCCCAGAGGTTTTGCGCGTCGATCTCATCTTGCAGCTTAGCCATCTCCTCGGCGGTTTCGTCGGAGTAGTTCATCGCCAGCTCGTTGTAGCGATCGAGGATGTCCTTCTTGGCCTTCACGCCCAGCATCACGTTGCCGCGCACGTCCAGGGATTCGTCCAAGTTCGGCTCCTGCGGCAGGTAGCCGACATGCGCGCCCTCGGCGGCCCATGCCTCGCCGGTGAAGTCCTTATCGGTCCCCGCCATGATGCGCATGAGCGAGGATTTACCCGAGCCGTTGACGCCGACGACGCCGATTTTGACGCCGGGCAGGAAGTTCAGGCGGATGTTCTCGAACACCTTCTTGCCGCCAGGGTATTGCTTGGATACGCCGTCCATAAAGTAGACGAATTGATTGGCTGCCATGGGAGATGCTCCGGACTAGAATGGATTTGCTTTGGGCCGTGTTTAGTCGGGCTTTAGCATAAGAGCAATCGTAGGACTTTGATTTGACGATCCGTCCAATTCAGCGCAGATTGCGCCGCATGACAAATCTTACCCGCCCTGCAAAGCCCCGCCCCGTTGAATATGTTCCCGCCAGTGACCGATATGACCGCATGGCGTATCGTCGTTGTGGCAAATCTGGCGTCAGGTTGCCCGCGATTAGTCTTGGGCTTTGGCATAACTTTGGCGGCGACACCCCGCATGAGCTGAAGCGCAGCCTGTGCCGCACCGCGTTTGACCATGGGATTACGCATTTTGACTTGGCGAACAACTACGGCCCGCCCCCCGGCTCGGCTGAAACGGCATTTGGCGAGATATTGCGGACGGATTTGGCGGGCTACCGCGATGAGCTGATCATTTCCAGCAAGGCCGGCTACCGCATGTGGCCGGGGCCATATGGCGAGATGGGGAGCCGCAAATCTTTGGTGGCGTCTTGCGACCAGTCGCTGGAGCGGATGGGTTTGGATTATGTCGACATTTTCTACTCACACCGCTTTGACCCAGACACGCCGTTGGAGGAGACCATGGGGGCGCTGGACTACATCGTGCGATCGGGTCGCGCGCTGTATGCGGGGATTTCGAGCTACAACTCCAAGCGCACGCGCGAAGCGGTGGCGATCTTGAAAGACCTTGGCACGCCGATGCTGATCCACCAGCCGTCCTACAATTTGCTGAACCGCTGGGTGGAGCATGACGGACTTCTGGATACGCTGGATGACTTGGGCGTCGGCTCAATTGCGTTCACGCCTTTGGCGCAGGGCATTTTGACCAAGAAGTACTTGGGCGGCATTCCTGAGGGCAGCCGTGCCTCGCAGGGCAAATCGCTGAAGGAAGGAATGATTAACGAGCGGTCCTTGGCAAGTGTGCGCGCGTTGAACGACATGGCGGAAGCGCGTGGCCAGACGTTGGCGCAAATGGCGTTGGCTTGGGTTCTGCGCGGAGAGCGAGTGACGACGGCATTGATCGGGGCGTCGAAGCCGAGCCAGATTGAGGATTGCGTCGGAGCGGTGGCGAACCTTGAATTTAGCGCCGATGAGCTGGCCGAGATTGACCGCATCTCGTCCGAGGAAGAGATCAACCTATGGGCGAAGTCCTCTGAAATCGATTGAGTTCACACGCGCAGGCTGGCCTGTCGCACAAGCGGGGCAAACGGTAGGCCTTTTGGGCGGATCGTTTGACCCAGCACATGAGGGCCACGCGCACATCACGCGCGAGGCCTTGAAGCGGTTTGGCTTGGACTTTGTGTGGTGGCTGGTTAGCCCCGGTAACCCGTTGAAGGATCGCGGACCTGCACCGATGGCGTCGCGACTGGAGCGGGCGCGGGATGTGATGGCGCACCCACGGGTCAAAGTTACCGATTTGGAAGTGCAACTTGGCACATGCTACACGGCGCAAACACTCGCAGCCTTGATGGCGCGCTACCCAAGTGTGAATTTTGTTTGGCTGATGGGGGCGGATAACCTTGCCAGTTTTCACCATTGGCAAGACTGGGAGTGGATCATGCGCAATGTCCCCATTGGGGTCATGGCACGCCCCGGTGACCGGATTTCTGCGCGGCGATCTGTGGCGGCCCAACGCTTTGAGAGTGCGCGACTGTCAGGGGCGGCATCGCAGCTTTTGGGGCAGGGCGGCGCACCACGGTGGTGTTATATTAACCTGCCGTTGAGCGACGCGTCCTCCTCCAAGATCAGGGCGTCTGGGGCTTGGGCTTCGCAATGAATAGCGTGGCAAAACCCGTGAGGAAAATCACCGCCAACCCCAATGCGGATAGCCCATCGGGCAGGGTGTCAAAGAACATCGCACCATAGATCGTGGCGCCGATAAGCTGGACGTAGACGAAGGGGGCCAGAACGCTTGCGCCCGCACGGGCATAAGCGAACACCAAAAACAAATTCCCAAACATGGATGCGGCGGCCGACCACAAGACCAAACCTGACAGGGACGGCGTGATCGGTGGCATGGTCCACAAACCCAATGGCACCAAAAGCAGCGCCCCGATGAACAGCTGGGTGATCAGCAGATGGACGGGTTTGCCCAGAGGTGCGACCCAGCGGGACGCAGTGAGGAACATGCCGTAGCACAGGCCCGCGAAGGCGGCGAAGCCCATACCTGTTGTCATCCCGAAGCCGGGCTTTGCGACCAAAAACACACCAACCAACCCGAGGATGAGCAGCAGAAGGCGGCTCATGTCGGGGGGCTCTTTGAGCAGGGTAACCGACAGCAAGTAGCTGACGGTTGGGCCAAGGAAGAAGGCGGCGAAGACGTTTGCGATAGGCTCTGTCTGCAATGCGGTTAGGATTGAGCTAACGGACACCACTTGGATCGCGCTGCGCACCCAGATGCGCCAATCTTTTAGCAGCGGGGCGGCTTCTGTGTGGAAGGCGAAGGGGAGCAGGATGATGAGGCCGACCAGATAGCGCGTCCACGCCACGAAGAACGGGGAGATACCCGCCGACGTCATGAGTTTGCCAGCGGTATCGCCGAGTGGGATGAGCATCATTCCCAATGACATCACGCTGACGGCCAAAAGTGTTGAACGCTCCATCACAGCTGCGTAACAGGGCGCGTTGGCGCTTGCCACCGCCATTTGCATAGGCGATTAATTCACCATGAAGAAAGATGCTGCTGTGACTAAATTTGGCCGACGTGCCGTGTTGGGGTTCTTGATGTTTGGTGTGGCCGAGGCCGCGCTTGCGAACGCGCCTGCGACCTCGCTTCGGCCCGCCCAAAAGCCCAGAGGGGCTGTTAAACAAGCTGCAAAGAGAACTGTGCAGGGCGCTGATGCGCTGATTAAGGATGCCAACCTTGGCGGCAAGGTGGGGTTTGTGGTGGCAGATGCGCGCACTGGACAGGTCTTAGAGGCGCATAACCCGCAAGCCACCCTGCCACCTGCCAGTGTGATGAAAGCACTGACCACTTTGTATGCGCTAGATCGTATGGGCGCGGGGCGGCGGTTCAAGACGCAACTGATTGCGACAGGCCCTGTGAAAAATGGCGTGTTGCGGGGAGATTTGATCCTGAAAGGCGGGGGTGACCCTACGCTGACCTCCGACGATCTGAACGCGATGGCTGGCCGCCTGAAAGCGGCCGGTGTCACCTCTGTTCGAGGCAAGCTGCGTGTGCATGGGGGCATGTCGGTGATTGATCAGATTGACCGCGAGCAGCCGGAACACGTTGGCTACAACCCTGCGGTGGCGGGGCTGAACTTGAACTATAACCGTGTGTATCTGGACTGGAGACGCACGAGCAACGGATATGCGTTGAAGATGGATGGGCGCACGAACAAGATCCGCCCCGGTGTTGGGTTCGCCAAGACCACCGTCGCGGCGCGCTCCTTGCCAGTTTTCAAATACTCGGGCCAAGGCGGCAAAGACAATTGGAGCGTTGCCAACAAAGCGCTGGGCAAAGCTGGTGGCCGTTGGTTGCCTGTGCGCCGACCAGAGATTTACGCGGGCGATGTGTTGCAAACCGTGGCGCGCTCCAATGGCGTGACATTGCCGTTTCCGGTGAAGTCTTCAGGAGCGCCGCGAGGCAAAGTGTTGGTGGAGCATAATAGCGCGGAAGTCGGCGTGATCGCGCGCGATATGCTGAAATTCTCGACCAATCTGACGGCAGAGGTGCTGGGATTGCAAGCGAGTGGGGCAGGGACTATCCGCGCCTCCGCACGGTCTATGACGGATTGGCTAAAATCGAAGCATGGTATTCAGAAGGCAAAACTTGTTGACCACTCCGGCCTTGGCGACGCCTCGCAATTGAGCGCGCAAGAGATGGTGAAAACACTGGTGGGCGCAGGCGCGAACGGGCAGTTGCGCTCGATACTGAAGTTCATTCCGGTGCGCGATAATGACCATAAGGTTGTGCAAAACAGCGCAACCAAGGTTGTGGCCAAGACGGGGACGTTGAACTTTGTCAGCGCACTTGCTGGGTATATCCGCACGCCAGATGGGCGCGATTTGGCGTTCGCGATGTTCATGGCGGATGTCCCGCGCAGGAAAGCCTTAAAGAAGTCCGAGCGCGAATCCCCACGTGGATCGCGGTCTTGGAATGGACGAGCCAAGCGGCTGCAATCCAAACTTATCAACCGGTGGGCCGTTCTACACAGCAGCTAAAGTGCTTTGACGGACCTTTGTTGCAGCGCAGAATGTTGACCTGAGACAACGCACACAATAGGTAGCGGTTTTGTTGCAGCGCATGGTGTGCTGCACGATAGAACTGGATGTGCTCCGATGACGGATATGCGTGACGCTGGAATGACTTCGAAAGCTTGGCCTTTTGTAGAGGCGCGCGCATTGCTCAAACGGTACGCCAAGGGTGCGCCGGAAAAGGGCTACGTGCTGTTTGAGACAGGCTACGGCCCGTCCGGTTTGCCCCATATCGGCACCTTCGGCGAGGTTGCCCGCACCACGATGATCCGCCGCGCCTTTGAGGTGATCTCGGACATCCCGACGCGGCTGATTTGCTTCTCGGACGATGTGGACGGGATGCGCAAAATTCCGGGCAATGTGCCGAACCCAGAGCAGTTGGAGCAGTATTTGCAGATGCCTTTGACCAAGGTGCCTGATCCGTTTGGCGAATACGAGAGCTTTGGCCACCACAACAACGCGATGCTGCGCCGGTTCTTGGACACCTTTGGGTTTGAGTATGAGTTCTACTCGGCCTCGGAATTCTATGCGTCTGGACAGTTTGACAAAGTCCTGCTGCGGGCTTGCGAAAAATACGACGACATCATGAAGGTGATGTTGAAATCCCTGCGCGAAGAGCGTCGCGGGACCTATTCGATTTTCTTGCCAATCCATCCTGAGACGGGCCGCGTTCTCTACGTGCCGATGAAGAATGTTGACGCGGCAAAAGGCGAGATCACCTTTGACGACGAAGACGGCAAGGAATGGACGCTACCGGTCACCGGCGGCAACGTGAAGCTGCAGTGGAAGCCGGACTTTGGCGCACGCTGGGCCGCGTTGGACGTGGACTTTGAAATGTACGGCAAAGACCATTCGACCAACACGCCGATCTACGACCGCATTTGCGAAATTCTGGGTGGCAAGAAGCCGGAGCATTTCAGCTACGAGCTGTTCTTGGATTCCGAAGGGCACAAGATCTCGAAGACCTCGGGCAATGGGGTGTCGATTGATGATTGGCTGACGTATGCGTCCTCGGAATCGCTGTCGTACTTCATGTATCTGAAGCCTAAGACGGCCAAACGCATGCATTTCGACGTGATCCCGAAAGCGATGGACGAGTACCACCAGCAGTTGCGGGCCTATGCGGGCCAAGATGCGGTGGCGCGGGCGAATAACCCTGTGTTCCATATTCACGGCGCGGATGTGCCGACGTCGAAAATGGTCGTCCCGTTCTCGATGTTGCTGAACCTTGCGTCCGTCGCGAATGCTGAGGGCAAAGAGCAACTGTGGGGCTTCATCAACCGTTACGCGCCTGACGCCACGCCTGAGACGCATGCTGACCTGGACCAAGCGGCGGGCTTTGCCGTGCGGTATTACAACGACTTCGTGAAGCCGAACAAAGTGTTCCGCTTGCCAAGCGACTTGGAGCGCGAAGCCCTGTTGGACTTGCGCGGCCAATTGGCGGAATGGGGCGGCGGCTTGGACGGGGATGCGCTGCAATCGGTCGTGTTCTCTTGCGGGCGTGAGCGGTTTGACCCGATGCGCGACTGGTTCAAAGCCCTGTACGAAGTGCTGCTTGGTGCGTCGCAAGGGCCACGTTTTGGCGGCTTCATCGCGCTGTTCGGGGTGGAGGAAACCATCGCCCTGATCGACGACGCATTGGCAGGCAAGCTGGTCGACTAATCCTCGCGTGATTTGACGAAACCCGCATTTGGCCTATCCTGACACCAACAGGGAGGTTGAGATGCGGGTTTTATTTGCAGCAATTTTCGCGGTTTTCTTCGCGCAATCGGGCGTGGCCCAAGAGCGGATCACGGGCATAGAGCGCACGATCCAAGGCCAAGTGGACGCCTTCCTTGCGGAAGATGCGACGACGGCTTTCACCTTTGCGTCGCCCAATATTCAACGCTTGTTTGGCTCGCCGGAACGGTTCGGGGCAATGGTTCAAAACGGCTACCCGATGGTGTGGGCCCCGTCGAAGGTGGAATTCCTAGCGCTGCGGCGACAAGGAGAATTGTTGTTCCAGAAGGTTCTGTTCATTGACCAAAATGGCGCCCCACATGTGTTGGAGTATAATATGCTGCAAACGGATGAGGGGTGGCTGATCGACGGGGTGCAATATCTTGTAGCACCGCCCGTAGGGGCCTGACCTGCGTACGGTGCTATTTAAGCACGCGTTAATGACCTTTCGCTAAACCACCCCCCGTCAGGGCGGCGTGTCCGGCATTTCCTAAACTGAGCAAATTTCTGACCCCACGCGATGGGGGCGCTTGGCTTGTGTCCGGCGCATGCTTTGATCGGGCGCGCCTGTTCCAACCAAGTTGAAAAGGGCTATCGATGAACAAGGCGATTACCGACGGGCTGGTGTTGACCCCGCCCCCATTTGCAAACGGTTTGGATGTATGGTCGCGCGGCGACGGAACTCCGGGTACGGCGACCTACGACGGCTTCGCGTCGGCGGCTTTCGTGCCGGCGGATCAGGACTTTGGTGGCTGTCTGGAGGTGCTGAAAACCGAAAACACGCAGACAGTGCGCTACATGGGGGAAACCCCGTTGCTGCCGGGCTGCTACCTGCAGATCAAAGCGCGCATCAAGGCGATTTCAGGAAACCTACCGTCGGTGAGGGTGAGTGCATTTGCGGGCGGGGCCGGAGGCGCTGAAGTAACAGGGGTAACGACGGTGGGGCCGGCCATTGGTCTGACCAGCTACGGCGACGTTGCTGAGGTCACGGCGATTGTTTGTACCAGTACGCGCAATGGCGTTGACCTCAGATGGGGCAGAAATGCGCTGTATGGCCACTTCGGGATTGAGTTGTTGGGGGCGAACGGTGGCGTTGTGCGCATCGACGACATTGAGATTACCGACATCACTGGCGCGTTCTTGCGCGGCATGATGGATTGGGTCGATGTGAGAGACTTCGGCGCGTTCGGTGATGGGGTGACGGACAATACGGCTGCGTTTGAGGCGGCTGACGCCGCGGCAGATGGGCGCGAGGTTCTTATCTCGGAGGGGGAGTATTACCTTGCCAACAACGTGACCTTCGAGAACCGGGTTAGGTTCCAAGGCACGGTGAGTATGCCGGACAACAAATATCTGGCGTTGTCGCAGAACTTCGATTTTGACCATTACGCGGCTGCATTCGGTGATGAAGAACTCGCGTTCCGCAAGGCGTTCCAAGCGCTGATGAAGCAGTCGAGCCATGACAGCTTGGATCTTTGCGGGCGCTCCATCGGTTTACGCGGACCTGTCGATATGCGCGCAGCGGTGCCGGATGTGTCATCGTTTACTTCGCGGCGTGTGATCCGAAATGGACAGCTGGATGCGATTAATAATGCGGCTTGGAACACGGGGACGGCGACGTCTAGCGGGACTTACGCCACCTCGCAGCCCTTTCAGTTGAGCAATGTTAGCAATGTGGCGAATATTGAGGTTGGCAGTCTTGTGACAGGGAACGGCGTGGGGCGCGAGGTTTACGTCACCGCGACCAACGTAGGGGCGCAGACGCTGACGCTGAGCCAGCAATTATACGATGCGGTTGGTACGCAAAACTACACCTTTAAGCGGTTCCGATACATGCTGGACTTCAGCGGCTTCGACAAGCTTTCGCAGTTCAACATTGCAGATGTGGACATGAAGGCGGACGGGGTGGCGAGTTGCGTTTTGCTGCCACCTGCGGGGTTAATCTGGCATTTCCGGGACTGCTTTTTCAACCAACCGCAAGACCGGGCTGTGACTTCCATCGGGACGGCGTGTCAGGGAATGATGATTGACCGGTGTCAGTTCATCTCAAACGAGCAGTCCTTGGCGGCGACACAACGGACCTCCATCGGGTTCAACGTGAACGCCAATGACGCCAAAATTCGCGACAACCGGTGCATTCGCATGGGGGCTTTTGCGGTGATCCACGGCTCGGGGCACATGTTGCTGGGCAACCATTGGTTCCATGGGGACAACCTGACGGGAGCGCCGCGGGTGGCGGGGCTGATCCTGACGAAACCTTCGTCGAAGATTGTGATTAACGGCAATTACTCGGACAACAACTACATTGAGTGGAACAATGAGCATGACGCTTTGCCGAATTTCTCGAGCGAGTTGAGTTTTGGCTCCCTGTCGATTGTGGGCAATATTTTCACGGCGATTGGGGCGACGTCGTCTTTCAGGTTCCTTGTGATCAAGCCCTATGGGACTGGGCATTTTATTAATGGGCTGAATGTGTCGGGGAATACCTTCAAGGTCACCAATGGCAATATTGACCGTGTTGATAAAGTTGACGACAGCATTGCCGAGTTGGACACGAGCCGGTTGCGCAACATCAATTGGGTGGGGAATACCTACCATGCGATTAACCAATGGACGCAAAGCCCTGTGATGTTGTCATTTAGCGAGACCAGCGCTGCGGAGACTTGGACCTGCGACTTTGACGGGTGGTTGCCCTTTGGTGGCCGCGCGCGGAATGTGACGGATGTTACGCCCGTGGGGGCATTGCGCAACTCGAGCAATGTGAAGCAGTTCGTGACGCATTACACGGACCCTGAGGAAGGCTCTAACGGGAGTGCGGTGGAGATCATTTGGGGCAGCGCCGTGCACGGCAAGATCAACGTCACAGCGCGGGTTGATAACCCATTTTAGAACTTTGCGGCCCTGCCCGATTTGGGTGGGGTCGTGATCCTTGTGCTTTGGTTTCGTGATGCTGTCTTACTTGCCTCTGAAAATGTGCTTCCGCGCGAGATAAGGCGTTGGTGGCTTGAGCGAACCAATGGGTCAACTCTGGTTGCGCGACCTCCCCGCGGTCGGCTTCTGATCTTTGCGCGAGCAAGGCATGACGCTTTAGGTTGCGCATTCGGCGCAGCCAGAAGGCGGATTGATCGTCGTGAGAACCATCCGAGGCTGTTTGCCGAGCTTTTCCGAGTTGGTCCCAGATGTTGGTGATCAATGCGCCGTGGCGCAGGGCGAGCGGGTCTGAATCTGTATGTGTCATCCCGTATTTGTGGCGGGATTCGGGTTGCGACTTGGTTAATTGCGCGATGCGTGAGGATTTCAGGCTTGTGCGAGAACTGTGCTAGGCTTGGTGTCAGGAGGACGCCAAATGTTGAAAGTATCTAAGCAACAGACTAGCCAAACCGTAATCACGACCTTTGAGATGACCCCGGGCACCTGTCAGGATTTGCTGGACGAGTTGACCGAAGCCTATGCGCAGTTCGTGTCGAAACAGCCGGGTTTTATCTCGGCGGCGCTGCATGTGAACGACGCGCAAACGCGGATCGCCAACTATTCCCAATGGGAGCGACGCGAGGATTTTCAGGCGGTACTACGCTCCGCCGAGATGCGTCAGCGGAACCGTGTCATCGGCGGGCTGTGCAAGAGCTTTGAGCCGGTGATGTATGAGGTGGTGGAGGGGTTTTGAGGGGGGTGCTTCGCGAAACGTTAGCAAATTCGCCCACGTTCAATGTATGAGCCGCCCGTCATGCTCAGCTTCGTTCAGGGCAGCTAATTTTGCTGAACCCTTTTCAAGCGCGCGGAAAACAAAGTCGGATATGTCATCACGTGTCTGCGTGGTTACTTCTGGTAGAGTATCTGGCATATCCGCACTTCGGAAATGGGCTTGTTGTAAAATTTCGAGCCAGTTTAAACAAATTAGGGAGTAATATGCAGCGTCATCGCTTGTATCTTGTTCGAACAGTGCCTTCATTCGTGCGCTCTCGACATCAATATGGCGAATGATGTCTTCTCGTTGCCGGAAGGTTAGATCATAGGGGGGAAAGGATGATGTCCACAGGCCGTTTTAATTTTTCACGTAAACCCGCGAGAACTGCTGGTAAAATTATACCGCAGTCTGCAAATTCCTCGGGATTTTCTTGTTCCCGCTTTAGCAGTGTATCCACTGAACTTCGAAGGGTTGTGACTGCTTTCTTGTGTAGCCATTGAGAAAATAATTTTATAAGCATCGTACTACCCCCGCCCCCGCTTCTTTACACCACCACGTTGGCCCGGTCTGCCAGCCGTTGAACGCCCGCTGTTTTTCTTGCCGTCTTGCACGGCCTTCTCCACCGCATATTGGCGTGCCAAGGGGTCGTCGGAGATCACCAGATCGACGGTTTCCAAGCGCTTCACCTCATCGCGCAGGCGGGCGGCTTCTTCGAACTCTAGGTTCTCGGCGGCCTTGCGCATGTCGTCGCGCAAGCCATCCAGAACGGCCTGCAGGTTTGCACCCGCAGGGGCGTCTATGGTGGCGGTGACGCGGTTCATGTCGACGTCGCCTTTGTAGAGGCCGGCTAGAATGTCCTCGACGTTTTTCTTCACCGTGGCGGGGGTGATGCCGTGTTCCTCGTTATAGGCGATCTGCTTGGCGCGGCGACGCTCGGTCTCGCCCATTGCGCGTTCCATCGAGCCGGTGATTTTATCGGCGTACATGATGACGCGGCCCTCAGCATTTCGCGCGGCGCGGCCGATAGTTTGGATGAGGGAGGTCTCGGAGCGCAAGAAGCCCTCCTTATCGGCATCGAGAATGGCGACGAGGCCACATTCGGGGATGTCCAAGCCCTCGCGCAGCAGGTTGATCCCGATGAGCACGTCGAAGACCCCAAGGCGCAGGTCGCGTAAGATTTCGATGCGCTCGATGGTGTCGATGTCGGAGTGCATGTAGCGCACCTTGATGCCGTTCTCATGCAGGAATTCGGTGAGGTCTTCCGCCATGCGTTTGGTCAATGTGGTGACCAGCGTGCGCATGCCGTCTGCGCTGACGCGGCGGATTTCGTCCATGACGTCATCGACTTGGGTGTCGACAGGGCGGATCTCAATCACGGGGTCTAGAAGGCCCGTGGGGCGGATGACCTGTTCGACGAAGACGCCGCCTGCTTGCTCCAACTCCCAATCCTTCGGTGTGGCGGAGACGAAGACCGATTGCGGGCGCATGGCGTCCCATTCCTCGAACTTGAGCGGGCGGTTGTCCATGCAGGACGGCAGGCGGAAGCCGTGTTCGGCCAGCGTGAATTTGCGTCGGTAGTCACCTTTATACATGCCGCCGATTTGCGGCACTGAGACGTGGGACTCGTCGGCGAATACGATGGCGTTGTCTGGGATGAATTCGAACAGGGTGGGGGGCGGCTCGCCCGGGGCGCGGCCCGTCAGGTAGCGTGAGTAGTTTTCGATGCCGTTGCACACGCCAGTGGCTTCCAACATTTCCAGATCGAAGTTGACGCGCTGCTCCAGCCGTTGGGCCTCGAGCAGCTTGCCGTCGTTGGTCAGTTGAGGCAGTCGAATGGACAGCTCGTTTTTGATGCCCTTGATGGCCTGCTGCATGGTGGGGCGCGGGGTCACATAGTGCGAATTGGCGTAGATGCGCACGCGCTCGAAGGTGTCGGTTTTGGTGCCGGTGAGCGGGTCGAATTCGTGGATGGTTTCCAGCTCCTCGCCGAAGAATGACAGCCGCCACGCGCGGTCATCAAGGTGGGCGGGCCAGACTTCCACGCTGTCGCCGCGCACACGGAAGGTGCCGCGCTGAAACGCCTGATCGTTGCGTTTGTAGGCCTGCGCGATGAGATCGGCCATGACTTTGCGTTGGTCGTATTCCTCGCCGATGTGCAGGTCTTGGGTCATGGCGCCGTAGGTTTCCACCGAGCCGATGCCGTAGATGCAGGACACGGAGGCCACGATGATCACGTCGTCGCGCTCCAAAAGCGCACGGGTGGCGGAGTGGCGCATGCGGTCGATCTGCTCGTTGATCTGCGATTCCTTCTCGATGAAGGTGTCGGAGCGGGCGACATAGGCCTCGGGCTGGTAGTAGTCGTAGTAGCTCACGAAATACTCGACCGCGTTGTCGGGGAAGAAGCCTTTGAACTCGCCGTAAAGCTGTGCGGCCAGCGTTTTGTTCGGCGCAAGGATGATCGCGGGGCGGTTGGTTTCCTCGATGAGTTTAGCCATCGTAAAGGTTTTGCCTGTACCAGTGGCCCCAAGGAGCACCTGATCCCGTTCGCCGGAATTGATGCCCTCGGCCAGCTCTTTGATGGCGGTGGGTTGATCGCCTGCGGGCTCGAACTCCGTCTCGAGGCGGAAGGTTAGACCACCTTCCAGCTTCTCGCGGGTTTTAACGTCCGGTGCAGGATTGGACAGGATCGGTACTTGATCCGGCATCTGTTCGGGGGAGTTATTGTGCATGTCGTCCGATTCCTTGGGCTTGCCTATAAGATGCGCCTTTTGCGGGCCGCTTCAAGGGAGGTTCCGACATTCACAGCTGATCACAACGGGGGTAGGCCTTTGGCTGGACCTAGACCTGTGGCGCAATAAGGCGCAAATTGACCTCGAATAGGAGCAACCGAGCCGAGAGGACATGTACCAATGGATTTAGATCGTCGCTTGGCCTTAGGGGGCATCTTCGCTTTGGGAACCGTTGGCATCGGAGCATATTGGGCCGGATATGGCCGCGATACGCCAGGTAACAGCCAGTATTTTTCACAAGGCGGTGTGGCCTTGCGTGGCGCTGATCCGGTTGGTTATTTCAAGTTGGGTCAATCGGTTATGGGGACGTCGCATTTCTCGCTGACATGGGCGGGGGTGGAATGGCAGTTCGCCACCAGCGCGCACCGAGACGCGTTTGAGGCCGACCCGATGGCCTATGCCCCGCAATACGGCGGCTATTGCGCTTGGGCGGTGGCCGAGAAAGGTTTGCTGTATTCCACGCAGCCAAAGAACTGGTCTGTGGTGCAGGGGAAGCTGTACTTGAACTATGACGACGGGGTTCAGGAGACCTGGAACTCGGACCGTGCGGGGTTCATTGAGCGCGGGGACGAGAGATGGCCGGACGTTAAAAGGCTACTCAAACTGACCGCGGTGTGAGCGCTTGTGGTCTTGATCCAGACAGCCACTGCGCATATTGGTGTGGTGACGCTACCCAAAGGAAGCAATAGCGATGCGCGCACGTATTTATCAGCCGACCAAGACAGCCATGCAATCGGGCACAGCCAAGACCAAGAATTGGGTGCTGGAATACGTGAATGACACGGGCCGCGACGTTGACCCTTTGATGGGTTGGACCTCTTCGGCTGACACACAAGCACAAGTGAAGCTGTCGTTCGACAGCAAGGAGGCCGCGCTGGATTATGCCAAGGACAATGGCATTGAGGCGACGGTGACCGACCCTAAGACCCGTAAGCCGGTGATCCGTCAGGGTGGCTACGGCGAGAACTTTGCGACACACCGTCGTGGGGTTTGGACCCACTAGCTTTTTCGCTGCAGCCCAAGTCCACCTCGACAATCAGGTGAAACCAATTCAATAACGCTCCGAAGAGCGGCCTATTTGGCCGCTCAAGTTATTTTCAACGCTGCTGGAGCCAATCGCCATGACCATCACCCACCTCGTCACACACTCCGGCGGCTTCCATGCGGATGAGCTGCTGTCTTCAGTTATCCTGACACGTCTATTCCCCGAGGCTGAGTTGCTGCGTACGCGGGATAAGGCGTGGATTACGCCCAGCGAGGATCGGATCATCTATGATGTGGGGGGCGATTTCGACGCAACGGCCCAGATTTTTGACCACCATCAGCGGCCCAACCCGCTGCGTGAAGACGGACAGCCCTACAGCTCCTTCGGGTTAATTTGGGCGCAATATGGCCGTGATTACCTGAGTGCGATGGACGTGCCAGAGAAAGACGTCGACGCGATCCACGGCTCGTTCGATCGAGGGTTCGTTTTGCCCGTGGATTTGGTGGACAATGGCGCGGTGAATACCTCGGAAGCGGGGCCGTTGTTCTCTGGCATGACGCTGCCGGTCCTGTTGGAAAGCTTGAAGACCGTCTTTGATGATCGCACGGAGGGCGCGGATGATCGGGCCTTCATGGCGGCATTGCCCGTGGCGCGCGCATTCGTCGAAGCGCAGATCAGACGTAAGGCCGCCAAGTTCCGCGCCGAGGACATGGTGATGGCCGCCATTGAGGCCGCGGGCGAAGGGCGCGTTTTGGATTTGCCAATGGGCATGCCGTTCCGCGCAGGTGTGGAAAAGGCCGAAGCAGATCATTTATTGTTCGTTATCCACCCACGCGGTGAGGACTGGACCCTGACCACGATCCGTATCGGAGACGACACATTTGACAACCGCGCGGATTTGCCCGCCGCTTGGGCCGGGTTGACTGACGCGGACCTTGAAGCCGCCAGCGGCGTGACGGGGGCTAAGTTCTGCCATAACGGGCGCTTTATCGCGGTGGCAAACTCGCGGGACGCGGTCCTGAAGATGGCAGAAATAGCGGTTAAAGAGGCCTTGGCCTAGATCAGCGCATCGCGGGGCAATGGGCCCGATTGGCTGATCTAGGCCAGTGAGGGGCAGGTGTCATGTGACGCTTCACATGGGTGCTTCGCCCGTTTATAGCCCCCGATGATCGCGCCTTGGAGGCGATGATGAATGACCACAGGTACAAGGCTCTCAGCGAGGAAACTACGATGATTAAACCGACCGCTTCGTTCAAAGACAATCTAGCAATGCTGCCGTCAATTGAGGGCATTGCGCGCATCGAATTGGTTGATCACGCTGGGAGCGTTGTTGCCTCCATCGAGAACCAGCCGGGCAAGCAGGGCTCACTTGTTGTGTACCGGTATCTTGCGCAGGTTTTTGCCGCCTTGGACACGGAGGCCGCGACGCATGGTTTGGATGTATTCGCCGAGCATACTGCTGATGCGAAGAACCGCCTCGGCGCGCACCCGAATATTGACCGCTTGCTTGAGATTGTCGCAGGTGGCGCGTCATTGAACATTCGCGTGCTAGAAGCCTAAGGAACGGTTCAAGCCGGTCTTTTCGCGCCTGATAGCTCTTTTAAAATGGCGAGGCGTGGAAGGTGGCGGCTTCGATACAGGTATTTTGCCCATAGGCAGAACGCGGGGGTTAAAATACCGGCGTCGATCTTGATGTGCTCCTTGATCTGGCAATGGTCGGAGTGATCGATCACATGAAGCGTATGCTCCCACGACTTCACGCCGGCGCCGATCTCGCTGGATACAAACCGCATAGCTTTTGCATCAAATTGGCGAACCTCCATCCGGTAGGGTTGGTAGGGCAGTAAGCCAAAGAGCGACACATCCACCTCAAGCATCTGCCCTTCGAAGATTGATCCGCTGGGAAGGTTGCGAAATGTGATTTTGCCGCTTGTCACACGCCTTAGGTGATCGAGATCGGTTGCTACCTGCCAAACTGAGGCGGCGGAGTATGGGTAGGTATGGGTGAGGTGGATTGTTTTGGACATCTAAAGCTCCGCCTTGAACATTAAGTAACATTTGTTATGTTACTGAAAATTTGTCAAGTGGATGGAGATTATGATCAATTACTTTTTTGCAATTTGCGCCGGAGTATCTGGCCTCATTTTATTGCTGCATATGTTTGCAGGGAGCCCGAATATCGCGAACCCAATGCGAAACTGCGAAGAATTGCATCCGGTGGTGCGCGAGACGAACTACTACTGCTGGCATCTGGTCTCGATATCGTTGCTACAGCTCTCGATATCGTTCGGTTGGGCGGCCATTGCCCCCTCGGCTTACCTCGTTGCTGTGATCGCTGTTTTTACCGCCTTTGCGTTCTCTATTTGGGGGATGGTGCTGGTTGTCACTATCCGCCAAAAGTTCCAGTATATGCCGCAAGGGCTTCTCTTTTTGCCTCTCGCACTCATAGGGCTTGCTGGACTGCTTCAATGACACGCAAACGTTTTCGCCGTGAAGACTGGCTTGAGCTTGGGTTGAAACGCCTAGGCGAGGGCGGTCCTGAGGTGCTGAAAATTCATGATCTTTGTGCCGCGGCGGAGCGAACTATCGGGTCGTTCTACCACCATTTCAAAGACATGGACGTCTTCTTCACAGAGCTTGGCAAGCATTGGCGAAAAACACATACGCAGAACGTCATTGAGGCTGTGGAGGTTTTGCGCGATCCCCATGATCAAGCCGAACGCTTGGCGGCAATTGCGAGCAAGCTGAACATGCTTAGTGATTTGGGGATGCGTCGATTGGGCGAGACGCGACCTGGCATCCAGATCTGGGTCGCGCAGGTTGATGCGGAGCGTGTGAGCTATCTGCAAAACATATATATCAAGCGGTTTGACATGAGCGAGGGTGACGCCAAAACCTTCGCGGAATTGGAATACGCTGCCTTCGTTGGGACGCAGGTGATATGGCGTGAAAACGCGAGGGGCGTTGGGGAGCGACTGGCCGTGACCTTTGACGGTTTGGTTCGAAATCAACTGTCTAAAAGTGAAAGCTGAAAGTAGCCCCTGCCACCGCTAGATCGCGCGCAGAAGCAGCCCCGATGCGATTACAAGGACCAGCAGGCCCGCAACCAGCTCTATGGCTGGGACGATCTGTGTAGCCGTGCGTGACGAGGCAAATGAACCCAATACCCCAGCCCGCATTGTCACGGCTGCAACGCCTACGCCGACGGTCACCACCGCCGTGCCAAGCGCCATGGAGAAAGCGCCTGCAATGCCCGCAGCCCCTATTCCCATTTGCCACGTGATGATCAGGACGAATAATGCGCCAGTGCAGGGGCGCATCGCGATCCCGCCGATCAGAATTAAAGCATCCCGCAAAGAGGTGGCGTTTTCCACCTCATCAATGCTGGGACCATGCTTGTGGCCGCAGGTTGAGCACGCTCCATTGTGGTCGTGGTCGTGGTCGTGGTCGTGGTCGTGGTCGTGGTCGTGGTCGTGGTCGTGGTCGTGGTGATGGTCATGATGCGCGTGATCATGCGCCACCGGTTGGCGAAGTCTCACGAATTTGCGGGAGGCGCGGAATACCAGCCACAACCCGACGGCCCCAATAGCGGCATAGCTGACGGGGGCCATGTAGTTCTCGGCCGCTCCGACCATTTGCTTGCGGCTAAGATCGAAGATCAACACACCCGCATAGACGAGGGCGACGGCAGTAACGGCCTGCCCAAGGCTGGAGATGAGCGAAATTAACGACAGGCGCATCCAAGGTATCTTGCGCCCAAGCCCGTACCCGCCAATCAAAACCTTACCGTGGCCCGGCCCGATTGCATGGAAGAACCCATATGCGAAGCAAAGCGTCAGCAGCAGGGATAGTGCGCCGGCATCCCCTGCGCGCAATCCGCGCAACGTGCGTGCGATCTGGTTTTGGAAGTCGCGCTGCTCACCAGCGGCCCATGCGGCGAGGCTGTCAAAGCCACCGCTGCTCCATAGCCAAAGGAGCGCTGCAATGGCTATAGCAACGGGTACAATTACAATGCGGGGCATGTGATACGAATGTCCGTGGCGAATTCACCGCCTATTAGTGGGATGTCATTTTCAGCAAGATCCGCGTTTGCATCTAAGGTTAGAAGCTGCGCTTGCATTTGGGCCAACTGGCCTTCGATGTCGGGCTCTACGCGCGATATCTGGCAATCATCGCGCCCCGAAATTTTCACCGGTAGCGTGAGGTCGTAGGCGGTGTAATAGCTGGGATCGAACGCCTTGATGGACACCGTATCACCAGCCAGAAGTGGCGTGCCGGACACTTCGCGCAGGTGGGTCGAGATGAGGCGGCCCTCTATCATGTCGGCAGTGGGATCAATCGGGCGCGACAGGATCAATGCTTGGCCGTCGATGACAGCCGCCAAGTCGCCCGCGTAGCCTTCGACCCAATCTGCGTCAAAGCCGGTTAGCTCTTCGCGTTCTGCATCCGTCAATTCGCCGTCACTGTCGGCATCCACTTTGTAGTCTTCGGCCAACAGCAATGAATAGAGGTCGTCGTAAAGCCAAGTGACCTTCACGTGGGTCAATTGGCCTTGGTCGTTGAAGATGATCTCAACACCGGTATCGATGAAGACGTGGGGGTGGGCCGCGACATTGGAGGGTCCAGCGGCCAGCATCGCGGCAAGGGTGGCAGCAATAGCGGTCTTAGCATTTCGCATGGAGGCATCCCGTGAAGTGGAAAGTTCAGGTGCGGCGCAACCGGATGACGACGTCGACTTTGGCAATCTCGGTGCCTTCAGGGGCATCGGGCAGGGCGGCGATTTCCAGTTGCTCTTTCGGTGCGTCGGTCAGGTGACCTTCGTCTTCCCAGAAGAAGTGGGGGTGGTCGTCCACGCGCGTGTCAAAGTAGCTTTTGGTGCCATCGACCATGACTTCGCGGATCAATCCAGCCTCGGAGAATGCTTTGAGCGTGTTGTAAACCGTTGCCAGCGACACACCTTCGGTATGGTCCGTTGCGGCCGCGTGCAGGCTTTCGGCTGTGATGTGGCGATTCTGGCCGTCTCCGACCAACAGTTCTGCCAATGCCACACGTTGGCGCGTCGGGCGTAATCCCGCACCCGCCAGCCATTCCGTTCCACGCTTGGTTTCTATCGACTGCATTCGTCTAATCCCTATGCTTGCCTTACATATAGGGGGTGCAGCACCTATGTTTCAATTGAAAATCAGTCGCAAGTGCGTGATGGCGACCCTTGCACGCCATATTCCGCCAATGCTAGATGGAACCTAAGGTAACAACACGAGATATAGGGCAGGCGGAATGAGCGAATATCCTACAAGCTTTGACAAGGACGCGCTGTTGAAATGCGCGCGCGGCGAGTTATTCGGCGAAGGCAATGCGCAGCTTCCCGCTCCGCCCATGCTAATGATGGACCGGATCACCGAAGTTTCCGGTGACGGCGGCGCGCACGGCAAGGGGCACATCCTTGCCGAGTTCGACATTACGCCTGAGCTGTGGTTCTTCGATTGCCACTTCCCGGGTAACCCGATTATGCCGGGCTGCCTTGGCCTTGATGGCCTGTGGCAATTGACCGGTTTCAACCTTGGCTGGCGCGGCTGGCAGGGACGTGGCTACGCGTTGGGCGTGGGCGAAGTGAAGCTCAAAGGCATGGTGCGCCCTGATCGCAAGATGCTGACCTATAAGATTGATTTCACCAAGGCCATCCAAACCCGCCGCCTGACGATGGGCGTGGCGGACGGTATCGTCGAGGCTGATGGCGAAGTTATCTACGAAGTGAAAGACATGAAGGTGGCGCTTAGTGAAAGCTAGGCTGCAGCCTCCACTCCCAAGATTGCCAGCAGCTTTGCCTGTGGCGCACATTTGCTGAAATACCCGCAAAGGTAGTTCTGATGAGTTCGTATGATACGCTGTGGGCGGAGTATTTTGTCGCTGACTCTTCGGATTTTAACCATGGTCGCCAGCTGCAAAAGGCTCTAGGGCAGCAATACGAAGAAACGCCAAAAACCATGGCGAAGATGTATGATGGCTTCCTAAAGCGGTTTGATCGGATGGTCGCACCCGCGCCGCCCCGCGGATGGGCGGCGTCGGTTTTTGGCGGGCAGCCAGAGCCCGAGCGAGACGCCTACTTATTCATTCGCGCCTTCTCAAATGCGCCCTATGTGATGGGTCACAAAGCCCGCCAAGAAGCCGAAAAATTCCTGCACGAGCACCATGACAAAATCGCCGAGCTTTTGTCGCTCGCAATAGCTTTCCCTAACCGCGAAATAATTGCCGATGACTACCGCACGCGGTCAGGGAAATGGGGCGACATGGTCATGGATGTGGTTGGCCTTTATTATTGGCATGTCAACTATGGGGCTGAGGGGGACGCGTTGGCCGCAAAAGTGGCACCACTTGTCGCCCAAGCCATCGCAGCATACCCGGAGGCGGCAGATCGCACCGCGCTATCTGTCTTGGAGCATCACCGTGATGGAGTGAGTTGCTTTGCGGATATACTTCGCGGCATTCTCGAAGGCCCTGAATTGGGGGCTGAGAGTTATGAGATGTTCGGGCATGAGTTTTTCAGCAAGCATGCCAACCGAGACGACTTTTGGTTCAAGAAGGGAGCGAGCATCCTGCCGCAGGCGCTTAAAGGTACAACTGGGGCGCAAAACGCTAAAATTGCCAGTGACCTTATCCTGCGCCCATTGGACATACATGCGATGAGCCAAGATCAAGTTGTGTGTGATGTGAAGGCGAAGGTCGCAAACACGAACAAACGTCTTTCGGAGCCCTATGAAGCGTCAATGGGGCTGTCAGCCGATTGGCAACGCGACAGTGACGCGAAATGGTTGGCTGAATACGAAGCCGAGCTCGCCCAAGTCGAGACCGACTTCCCCGCATGGGAGGCGTCGCGATACCTAAGCGCGGTTAAATTTGTGGCTAAGTCGGCCACGGTCAGGCGGACGCTTAAGTCGGTGGTGACTTTGGTCCAGCCTGAGGTTGGTGACCGGCTGTCACAGCTTTTACAAGACGCGGATCTGCGCAAAAACGCGCCTAAAACATATCCGAAAGCAAAGCGCGGCCAGAACCAATTCAAGGATTTGGGGTTGAAGTTATTGGTTGTGCAGGAGCTTATGTTTGATCAGGCAGAGCTTACGCCGAAATTCAACTTGGATACGTTTATCGCAGAATGTGATACCCGCGAAATTTCGGTGGAAAATGACGGCTACGACCCAATTCAAGAAGTCGAGGCCTACTTTAAGGCGATGGCGACCCCAGAGGCCGCCTTGGCTAAGGTTGAAAAATTGGTTCAAACAAGCGGAATTCATCCGGCCACTGATGTTCTTTATGCAGTTACCCCGTTCTTCGACGCTGGTACTGGGCAGATGCCAGAAGCGGTTACGAATAAGGCTATTGCTGATTTGGACTTGCTGCCAAATCTGAAGAAAATTGTAGGTTTGGAGAACAGCAACCCTAGCCCGAAATTGCTCAAGGCCCTGAAGGAGCGGGGAATTGAGGTGATTGGGGAAGAGGATGCGTTCGCGGGGTGAATGTCTGGTTTTCTAAGTTTTGAAGGCGATAAGTTGAGCATCCGGCCGTGACCTTTGGTTTCTATTTGGTTGCGCCCCTCAGCCCCCCTGCCTTACACAGAATACAAGCTAAAAAAGAGGAGCACGCCCATGCGTCGCGTCGTCGTCACAGGTTTGGGGATCGTATCCCCTATCGGCAATTCCGCCGAAGAAGTTACCACTGCCCTGAAATCAGGCACCTCTGGCATTGTTGCCTCTGAGGTGATGGCGGAGCATGGCTTCCGCAGTCAGATTGCGGGCACGTTGAAAATTGACGTGACGGAGCATGTCGACAAGCGCCGCCTGCGTTTTATGGGGCCGGGTGCTGCCTATGCCCATATCGCGATGGAACAAGCGATTGCCGATGCGGGGCTTGAGGACAGCGATGTTGTGAACCCGCGCACGGGGCTGATTGCTGGCTCTGGTGGCCCGTCCACCTCTGCCATGTTTGCGGCGCATCAGTCGGTGCTGAAAACGGGCGCGACCAAACGCATCGGGCCGTTCGCGGTTCCAAAATGTATGGGCTCGACGATTTCCGCCAACTTGGCGACGGCCTATCAGATCAAGGGGATCAACTATTCGATCACCTCGGCCTGCTCCACGTCCTTGCATTGCATCGGGGCGGCCTCCGAGCAGATCATGATGGGCAAGCAAGACATCATGTTCGCAGGTGGCGGCGAGGAACTCGACTGGACCCTGTCCTGCCTGTTCGACGCGATGGGGGCGATGTCCTCCAAATATAATGACACGCCAACCAAGGCGTCCCGCGCCTTTGACGCGAACCGCGACGGCTTCGTCATTGCGGGTGGCGGCGGCATGGTGGTGCTGGAAGACCTAGAGCACGCCAAAGCGCGCGGCGCTAAAATCTACGCGGAAGTCACGGGCTTCGGTGCCACATCCGACGGGGCCGACATGGTTGCCCCATCGGGCGAAGGCGGCGAGCGCGCGATGCGTTTGGCGCTGGGCACGATCCCCGAGGGGCGCAACGTCAGCTACATCAACGCGCATGGAACATCCACACCCGTGGGCGACGTGGGCGAAGTCGAGGCCGTGCGCCGCGTCTTTGGCGAGGGATCAACCCCGCCGATCAGTTCCACCAAGTCGATGACCGGTCACTCCCAAGGGGCGACGGGCGCGCAAGAGGCGGTTTACTGCCTGCTTATGCTGAAAGACGATTTTATTACGCCGTCCATCAACGTGGAGACGCTGGACCCAGCGTTGAAGCCTGCAGAAATTGCGACCACGCTGGTCGAGAACGCAGGGCTGGACACGGTCATGACGAACTCTTTCGGGTTCGGCGGCACCAACGGCTCCATGCTGCTCTCTAAGTTTAAGGATTAATTGATGTCGGATTTGATGAAGGGCAAGCGCGGCCTTATTATGGGCGTGGCCAATGAGCGTTCTATCGCGTGGGGCATCGCGAAAGCCATGGCCGCGGAGGGCGCCGAGCTGGCGTTCTCGTACCAAGGCGATGCTTTTGGCAAACGCGTGGAGCCGCTGGCGGCATCGCTGGGTTCCAACATTTTGGTTGATGTTGATGTGACCGATGACGACTCGCTGGACGCGTGTTTCAAGACGCTTGAAGACAAATGGGGCAAGCTGGATTTCGTCGTCCACGCCATCGCGTTTTCCGACAAGAACGAGTTGACAGGGCGCTTCATCAACACCTCGCGCGATAACTTCAAAAACTCCATGACCATCAGCTGCTACTCGCTTATTGATGTGGCCCGCCGCGCAGCACCTTTGATGACGGACGGCGGCACTTTGTTGACGCTGACCTACCAAGGGTCCAACCGCGTGACGCCGTTCTACAACGTCATGGGCGTGGCGAAGGCCGCGTTGGAATCCACCGTGCGCTATCTGGCCAATGACCTTGGCCCCGAAGGCATCCGCGTGAATGCCATCTCGCCTGGCCCGATGAAAACTCTTGCTGGCGCGGCAATTGGCGGCGCACGCAAAACGTTCCGCCAGACCGAGGCAAATTCCCCTATGCGTGCCAATGCTACGCTGGACGCCGTGGGCGGCACCGCCGTCTACCTTGCAAGCGACAGCGGCAATTGCACAACGGGCGAGATCATCCGCGTGGACGGCGGGTATCACGTGTTGGGTATGCCTCAGCCTGAGAATCTGTGACGGCTGTGACGGGCGCGTAATGCTAACCTTAGTCGCCGCAATCACCCTGTGTGGTTTAATGTTGGTGGTGCTTAAGGGCGGATTGTCCTCTAAGAACGGCTTCACCATAGTGGGCATGGACGTCGAGGGTCTTGGCTTGGGGGTGCTCGCCTTCATCGCTGCCGCTTGGTATTTTGGCCCCCTTTACGGCGTTGCGATTGTTGTTTCGGTGATGATCCACGAGTTTGGCCATGTCGCCGCCTTTCGCATCGCGGGGCATGATGATGCGCGGTTCCGCCTGATCCCCTTGATGGGGGGCGTTGCGATCTCTGATCGGGCACCTGCCACGCAAGCCGATGACTTCTTTATTACGCTAATGGGGCCCGGTATTTGTCTCGCCTCAATGGCGTTGGCCTATGCTTTGTCTGAGGCTGTGCAGCCCTATTCGCCGCCTGTGGCCGAGTTCTTCTATGTGTTCGCAATCGTCACGGGTGCGCTGAACTTCTTTAATTTGCTGCCGTTCTGGCCTCTAGATGGCGGGCGTTGCGTGCGTATTTTGACGGAAACCTTCGCGCCGAGGGCTGCTAAGTTTGTGACAATGGCCATGAGTGCGGCATTGGGGGCTGCGGCTGTGGCGATGCAATCGATGGCGCTGTTTTTCTTCGCGATCCTTGGGGCTCAATCGTTATTTTCGTGGTCTCAGGCGGCGATGCATAAGACCCCATTGACCAAACGGCGTGGGCTTTTGGCGCTTGGTGCCTACCTGTTCACGATGGGTGCGCATTTCTGGGGCGGGCTCGCTATGCTGGAGCGCTATCTTTAACCGTTTTCCTCCGCGAAAGGCTGTGCAAAGCTGCCACCGCAAACCGGAGGAAATTTAATGCCAATCACCACATGTGTTTTTGACGCTTACGGCACTTTGTTCGATGTCTCTGCCGCCGCGCGCCTTGCAGCTGAAGAGCCGGGACGTGATAAGCTCGCGGCCTGTTGGCAAAAGCTGGCGGGCGATTGGCGCAACAAGCAGCTGCAATACACATGGTTGCGTGCGGTCACAGGTGACCATGCGGATTTCTGGGACGTCACGCAAAACGGGCTGGATTGGGCGATGGAGGCCAACGGCTTGGATGACGCCGAACTGCGCGAGCGACTGTTGGCGCTCTATTGGGAATTGCGCGCCTATAAGGAGGTGCCCTTCATGTTGGCACAGCTAAAAGCAGCAGGGATGAACACGGCGATCTTGTCGAACGGGTCGCCGAATATGCTGGACGGTGCTGTGACCTCAGCCGGAATTGGCGAGACCTTGGACGACGTTTTGTCGGTTGAGGATGTCGGTGTCTTCAAGCCACATTCTTCGGTCTATGACTTGGTGTGCAAACGGTTTGGCTGCGCCAAGGACGAGGTGCTATTTGTGTCCTCCAACGGTTGGGACGCGGCGTGTGCGACGGGCTACGGGTTTAGGACTGCATGGGTGAACCGCGCGGGCGAGCCTGTGGACCGCCTGCCATGGACACCTGCGCATGTACTGAGTGATCTGACAACGATCCCAGATCTGGCGGCCTCTTTATGAGCAAGTTCACGGCCGCAGATGGCATATCCCTGCACTACACGGACGAAGGCGAGGGGCTTCCCGTCCTGTGCCTCGCGGGCCTGACGCGGAACAGCTCTGACTTCGATTATGTGGCACCGCATCTGACAGGCGTGCGCTTGATCCGCATGGATTACCGCGGTCGTGGTCAATCTGACTGGGCCGACCCGTCCACCTACACGCTGCCGCAAGAGGGGATGGATGCGATTGCCCTGCTGGATCATTTGGGTCTTGAGAAGGCCGCGATATTGGGCACCTCGCGGGGCGGTCTGATCGCGATGGGCTTGGCGGCTACTGTGAAAGACCGGCTGCTGGGGGCTTGCCTGAACGACATTGGGCCGGACATCGCGGAGGCGGGGATAGAGGCCATCAAAGGCTACCTTGGTCGCCGCCCGAGCTTCAAAAATTACGACGAGGCGACTGTTCAGCGGGCCAAACTCATGGCGGGTTTCACGGATGTCCCAGAGGAGCGTTGGCGCGCGGAGGCGCACAAGCACTACGTCCAAAAGCCGGACGGCCTAGACATCAACTACGACCCCAAATTGCGCGAGGCGGTGCTCTCTGTGCCGCAAAACCTGACCCCTGATCTTTGGCCGTTCTTCGACGCAATGAACGGACTGCCGCTGGCACTGCTTAGGGGGGGGAACTCGGACCTGTTGAGCCGTGAGACAGCGATGGCGATGGAAAAACGCAGACCCGATATGCTGTCGGTCGAGGTGCAAGGTCGGGGTCACGTGCCGTTCTTAGACGAACCGGAGTCCCTGCTCACCATCAAGGCGTGGATTGAGGAAATGAGATGAACATTGAGATGATTGAGGCCGCCGCCACGCGTATTCACGGCCACGCGCGGCGCACACCGATGCTGTCGTCCCCCTTCATGGACAAGATCGCGGGGCGGCGGGTGTTCGTGAAAGCCGAGGCATTGCAGCACACCGGATCGTTCAAGTTTCGCGGGGCGTGGTCGGCGTTGTCGTCATTGCCCGATGATGTGTTGAAGGCAGGCGTCATCGCCTTTTCGTCCGGCAACCACGCCCAAGGTGTGGCCTTGGCGGCAAGGGAGCACGGCACATCGGCGGTGATCGTGATGCCCGCCGACGCGCCGCAAATGAAAATCGACAACACCCGCGCCCTTGGGGCGGAGGTGGTGCTATACGACCGCGCCACGCAGGACCGCGATGAGATCGGCGCGCGCTTGTCGCAGGACCGTGGCCTCACCTTGGTCAAACCCTTTGACGAGCCGTTGGTTATTGCGGGGCAAGGCACGGTTGGCTTGGAGATCGTCGCGCAATCGGCAGAGTTAGGCGTCAACGCGTCCGAAGTTTTGGTGTGCTGCGGTGGTGGCGGCTTGACCGCCGGTGTGGCCTTGGCGTTGGAGGCCAAAGCCCCTGATATGCGCGTGCGGCCTGTGGAGCCGGAGCATTTCGACGATGTGGCCCGCTCCCTTGAGGCCGGCGAGATCAAGCGAAACGCCAATCTTTCAGGCTCTATCTGTGATGCGATCATTACGCCGCAACCGGGGGATGTAACCTTCCCGCTGCTGAAACGGTTGTGTGGCTCGGGCATCGTGGTGCCTGAAGAGGACTGCCTGCGGGCCATGGCTGTGGCCTTCGCCCGCCTTAAGGTGGTGTTAGAGCCGGGGGGCGCGATTGCGCTGGCCGCGGCGCTTTATCATGGCGACAAGATTGAGGGGGACGACGTCATCGCCGTGGCCTCTGGGGGCAATGTCGATGCTGACGTGTTCCAATTGGCGCTTACTAAATACGGGAAAGACGCATGACTGATTTTACCATTGCCAGCTTCAACGTGAAAAACCTGATCGGGGCGGATCAAGAATACTACCGCTTCGAAAAATACACCCCAGAGGAGCACGCATGGAAGGAAGACTGGCTGGCGGATCAGGTGTTTACCCTGAACGCGGACATCGTGGGCTTTCAGGAGATTTTTGACAAAGCCCCGCTTCAAGACGTGATTGATGAGGCGGACTTGCGCGGCAAAGCCTCCAACGAGGACGCGGTGCCTGACCGCAAGAAACGCTACGCGCGCAAGGCGATTTTTCGCAAGCTGGCCTATGCGGATTACACCGACGCAGCCTTAGCCTTCGCGCCCAATGTCAACGATGGCGGACCAGGAGAGCGCCGCCCGGGCTTGGCGATCTTGTCGCGCTATGGCTTTGTCGGAACGCCGGAGGTGATCCAAGACGTGGACCCCGATCTGGTCATCCCCTTCGGGTTGATGGGGGAGGGCGACGGCGGGTCTTTCCGCTTGGACCGGCTATCGCGCCCGATCCTGAAGGCACGTATTCCCGTCGGCAAACAGGTGGTCACGGTGTTCAACTGTCACCTGAAATCCAAGCTCGGTGAATTTGTGCACCCCGAAGGCGGGCAAGCGCCGGAAGTTGATCTGGTCAACTACGACCCCGTTGGCCGCGCCTTGGGCGCACTTCGGGCGGCGACGCGCCGGATGGCAGAGGCTTGGGTGCTGCGTCAACTGATCGTCGAGGAGATCAAAGGCGGCAACCCTGTCATCGTATTGGGCGACTTCAACGACAGCGAAAACGCGGTCAGCTCTGAGATCATCGCGGGTGAACGCCCGTTCAAAAACTACGCATGGATGCGGCGTCACGACGCGAAGAAATCTAACGACCGTTACACGGACGAAGAGAACGAGATCATCCAAGAGAAGATCGAGGCGGTTCGGCTGGAAAGCTGCGAGAAGCTGTTTGTGCGCAAATCCCTGCGCGACATGGTCTACACATCGGCCTTTGGCGGGGTGTTTGAGAGCATTGACCAGATATTGCTGTCACGGCACTTCACGGGTGGCAAAGGTCAGATCGGGGAGATGTCATATTTCTCGGTGTTCAATGACCACCTGACCGACGGCTCCCACGAGGAAGCGCCTTACAACAAGCTGGCGTCGGATCACGGGCAGATCATGGCGCATCTGCGGTTGTGGGACGCGTAAACGCTCGCGCGACCATAACCCAGGCGACAAGCATTAACCCCATCGCCAGCAGGAATGCGGCACCTGGAAGGAACAGCGCCACGTCCTCGCCCGTGAAATAGGAAAACACGCGGGTGAAGGCCAGCGGCGCGAAGATCATGCCTAAGGCGTTGATTGATGACATGACACCCAGCAGCTCTCCTTGTTGGTTGTCGGCGGCGCGCGCCGACATAACGGATTGCAGCGCGGGGCCAACCACAGCCCCAAATGCGGCCAGCGGGGTCAGGATTAACAGCCATGTGCCATTGGTGATGAAGGCCATCATCGCCAAGGTCGCCGCGTTGTAGACAAGGCCCCAATAAACGGTGCGCACCTCACCCAGTTTCGCGATGATCCACCGGATCAACACGGCTTGGGTCACGGCCATCGATATCCCGTAAATCGCCAAAGATGCGCCGATGATGCCGGGTGACCAGCCAAAACTGGCGGCGGTGTAGTAGGCCCAAATGGCCGGATAAACCATGTTGGCTATTTGGTAGAAGAAGTAGACTGACAGCATTGAGCCTAGGCCGGGCAGGGCGGTGACGGCTTGCAAACCGCCGATGGGGTTCGCGCGGCGCCACTCAAAGGCACGTCGCTTTTCGGGAGTGACGGTTTCTGGCAAGACAAAGTAGCCGAAGACAAAATTTGCTCCCGCAAGGATGGCTGCAGCCCAAAACGGCGCGCGTGGACCAAGCTCTCCCAACAGGCCGCCAATTACGGGGCCAAGGACAAACCCCACACCGAAGGCCGCGCCGATTAGTCCGAAGTTTTGCGACTTCTTTTCCTGTGGGGATACATCCGCCATGAAGGCATTTGCGGTCGCATGGGTCGCGGCGGTGATCCCGCCGATAATGCGCCCGATCAACAGCAACCAAATCGTGCCCGCCAACGCCATAAGCACATAGTCAAAAGCCATCACCCCGTTGGAGGTGAGCAGCACCGGACGCCGCCCAAATCGATCTGACAATGCCCCGACAGTGGGGGAGAAGAGAAACTGCATCAGCGCGAATACCGCCGATAGGATACCACCCCAAATAGCCGCGCCCGAGATGCCCGTCTGGCCCACGTCTTGGATCAGCTCCGGCATGACGGGCATGATTAACCCGATACCCATCGCATCGATGAGGACGGTAATCATGATAAAGGTGATGGGTAGATTTTTCTTCATAGCGCCCTTGATGGAGATGCACTTGTCGCATGGCAAGGCTTACGTGTGGCCAATGTCGCTCAAGAATTGTGTCAGCAACGACGCAAAGATTTCTGGCTGCTCCACGCATGGAAGATGCCCTGCGCGGCGGATCAGCTCAAACTGGCTGCCACGGATTAGGTCTGCGGTTTCGCGGATCAGGTCCGGTGGGGAGGCCCCGTCTTCGCTACCCGCGATGGCCAATGTGGGAAGCGTGAGCTTGGCGGTGGTGGTGTAGAAGTCCGTGCCCGCAATAGCTGCGCAAGCCCCGAGGTAGCCTTGCTTTGGCGTGCTCGTCAGCATGTCGCGCCATTTGGCCAGTTCAGGGGTTTTGACGAAATTGCGAGAGAACCATTTCTCGATCACACCGTCCGCGATGCTTTCGATGCCATCTGCCTCGACGGCGGCCATGCGGTCTTTCCACATCGCCCCGTGTCCCATTTTAGCGGCGCTGTTCGACAGCACCATGGCGCGCACTTGGTCCAGCCGTTTGGTGGCAAGCCCTTGGGCGATCATGCCGCCAACTGATAGTCCGATGAAGACGCAGTCGCGAACGCCCAGATGGTCCAACAGTGTTTCCGCGTCACGCACCAGAACGCCCATTGAATAGGGTGCGTCAGGCACGTCGGATAGTCCATGGCCACGCATGTCGTAGCGAATTATTCGCAAGCTTTGTGGAAGCAGCGGGATGACCTTGTCCCAAAGCTCAAGCGATGTGCCAAGTGAATTGGAAAAGACTACGGGTGCGCCATTTGGGTCGCCATCTTCAGCGACGTTTAGCGTGATATGTCCAAGATCGATTAACACGGGGCAGGCACCTCATAGTTGCGGGTGAAGTCAAAAAAAGCGGCTTTAGGACATGAATGTCGCTTAACGCCCTTGCGAAGTGCCAATTTCGCAGCTTGTGTTCAAGGGTAACATTCCGCGAGGACCCTTAGATGAGCAAAGTCAAAGCCGCAGTGTGCCACGAATTTGGCGCGCCCCTTACCATTGAAGAGGTAGAGCTTCGCGCCCCCCAAGCCGGCGAAGTGGAGGTGGACTTGGAAGCATGTGCTGTTTGTTTCTCGGATATCTCCTTTATCGATGGCGGATGGGGCGGGGATTTGCCGGCGGTCTATGGGCACGAGGCCGCGGGCCGTGTGTCGGCCTTGGGCGAGGGGGTCACTGGAGTGGCCATCGGGGACGCCGTTCTTGTGACGCTGATCCGGTCCTGCGCGACCTGCACGCCCTGTGCATCGGGGGTGCCCACGCAATGCGCCACGCCTTATGATCGAATGTCCGGCCCATTGAGTATGCCGAACGGAGACGCGTTGGAGCACGGCTTGGCCTGTGGCGCCTTCGCGGAGCGCGCGGTCGTTGACCAAAGCCAGATCGCTCCTATCCCCGACGGCATTCCGATGGATGCGGCGTCCCTGTTGTCTTGCGGGGTCATCACAGGGGTCGGCGCAGTGGTGAACACGGCCAAGGTACGCCCTGGACAAAACGTTGTGGTGATTGGCGCGGGTGGCGTTGGATTGAACGCGATCCAAGGGGCCGCAATTTCGGGGGCTGCGCGGATCATTGCGGTCGATATGACACCGGAAAAGCTGGAAGCGGCAAAGGAGTTCGGCGCAACTGACGGCGTTTTGGCCACCGACCCGAAACCGTGGAAAAAGGTGGCCGAGATCACTGGCGGCAAGATGGCGGATGCCGTGATGATCACGGTGGGCGCGATCCCAGCGTTTGACAGCGCCCCGCGTTTCCTTGGGTCGGGTGGTGATATGTATCTGGTCGGCATGCCGCATTCCGGCGACAAGGCCACATACGAGCCCGTGATTTTCGGGGCCATGGCGCAAGGCATGAAAGGCACCAAGATGGGCGATGTTGTCCTGAAGCGCGACATTCCGTGGCTGGTCGACCTCTATAACCAAGGTCGCTTGAAGCTTGATGAATTGGTGTCGGGCCGCTGGTCCCTTGATGAGATTAACGAGGCCATTGCCGATACGCGCTCAGGCTCCGCGCGTCGCAATGTGATTGTGTTCAAATGAAGCTACAAGACCTCAAAATCATCGTAACTGCGCCGCCTGCACCGGGGTGGGGCGGGCAGTATTGGTTATTTGTGAAGCTGACCACCGCTTGCGGGATTGAGGGCATTGGGGAGGTCTATGCCTCCGCTGTTGGGCCTGACGCCATGCGGGCTGTGATCGAGGATGTCTTCACGCGGCACATCGAAGGTGAAAATCCCGAAAACATCGAATTGATGTTCCGCCGTGTCTATTCATCCGGCTTCACCCAGCGGCCCGATCCGACGGTTATGGGCGCGTTTTCTGGCTTGGAGATGGCGTGTTGGGACATTCTGGGCAAGGCGCGAGGCCGTCCGGTTTGGGCGTTGCTTGGGGGCAAGATGAACCCCAAAATTCGCGCCTATACCTATCTGTATCCATTGCCGCACCATGATTTGACGGAATTTTGGACCTCTCCCGAGATGGCTGCGGAGGCGGCATTGGACGCGGTTAATCGCGGCTATACGGCGGTGAAATTTGACCCCGCCGGCCCCTACACGATCCACTCAGGCAACCAGCCAGCGATGTTCGACATCTCACTATCGGTGGCGTTTTGCGAGGCGATCCGTGGGGCCGTCGGGGACCGCGCGGACCTATTGTTTGGCACCCATGGGCAGTTCAACACGTCGGGTGCTATCCGGTTAGGGCAGGCAATCGAGAAGTTCTCGCCCTTGTGGTTCGAGGAGCCATTGCCGCCGGACAACCCGTTGGAGTTCGCGCAAGTCGCAAACGCGGTGCGCATCCCAATTGCTGCGGGGGAACGGCTGACAACAAAGGCCGAGTTTGCGACCCTTCTGCGCACGGGCGGGGTGAAGATATTGCAACCCGCTTTGGGCCGCGCAGGTGGTATTTGGGAGACCAAAAAGCTGGCGGGGCTGGCAGAAGTGTTCAACGCTGAAATGGCGCCGCACCTATACGCTGGTCCTGTGGAATGGGCGGCGAATATCCATCTGGCCACCTCCATCCCGAACCTGCTGATGTGCGAAACCATCGAGACACCGTTCCATGCGGACCTTATCGGTGGCGCGTTGAGCGTCGAGAATGGCTACATCACGCCGCCGGAGACAGCTGGGCTGGGCATCACGTTAAATGAGGAACTGGCAGAGGCGCACCCGTTCACGGGGTCAGGCCTGCACTTGCAGATGCAAGAAGCGCCTTGTGACTACCAAAACGGGAATACCTTCGCAGGTGGTGCGCCGCTTAAGACTTAGCTGTTTCATGTTCTAGACGCAGCTTTGCGATGCTTTCGTTTTGCTGAGCCTTGGCATCTTGGGACAGGCTTTGCTCGACGTAGTTCAGATGGGCTTCCACGGCTGCGCGGGCACCGTCTTCGTCGCGGGCCAATAGTGCGGTGTTTATCGCGCGGTGCTGCTCCAGTAGTGTGTCGCGGGTGGTGCGCTGTTTGAACATCACGTTGCGGTTGTAGAACACGCCTTCGCGCAGCATTTGGAACATCGCACGCATCATATGGAGCATGATCACGTTGTGGCTGGCCTCGATAATGGCGAGGTGGAATTCGGCGTCGAGTTGCGCCTCTTCGGCAGGGTTCCGTTTCGTATGTGCGGCTTCCATTTTACGGTAGATGGTGTCGACCACTTTCAGGTCCGTGTCTGACCCCAACCGTGCGGCGCGCGCGGCGGCAAGGCCCTCCAAGTCGCGGCGAAAGGAGATGTAGTCGAAGACTGCCTCGTCGTGATCCGAGAATAGCTGGATCAGCGCGTCCGAGAAGGCCGCACCAACGACCTCGGCGACATAGATGCCCGCGCCCGCCTTGGCCGCCAGCAATCCGCGATCTTGTAGGTTGGCGACGGCTTCGCGCAAGGATGGGCGCGATACGCCCATTTTTTCGGCCAGTTCACGCTCTGACGGCAGCCGCTCACCGGGTTTCAGGATGCCACGTAAGATCAATAGCTCGATTTGGCGGACAACCGCGTTGGACAGTTTTTCGGGTTCTATTTTGTTGAACGGCATGTGTTCACCTTGCTGAATTGGTCAATTTATATGACCAAGACTAGCGCCAAACAACAAAAAAACGGCCCCGCATGGTGGGGGCCGTTTGGGACATGTGTAGTGAACTTAGGCTGCGTTTGGACGGATGATGATGTCTACGCGGCGGTTCTGGGCGCGGCCCTCCTCGGTGATGTTCGAGGCAACTGGGCGGGTTTCGCCTTGGCCGTAGGATTGGATGCGCGACGGGGTGACGCCGCCATCTTCCAAGGTGAAGGCCACAGCTTGTGCGCGGCGCTCTGACAGATCGAAGTTGTGCCCGTCCGAGCCTGTGTCATCCGTGTGACCTACAATGTTGACCGATGTGTCGGGGTAGTCTTGCAGGTTGCTGGCCAAGGCGCGCAAATCTTCGCGCAAGCCATAACCCAGGTCGGAACTGTCCACAGCGAACAGCAGGTCTTGCGGCATGGTCACGCGCAGCTCGTCGCCGGTGTTCTCGATCTGGATGTCCTCGTTGGGGATGTCGCGGCGCAGGTCAGCGGCTTGTTTGTCCAGCTGATGTCCGATCACTCCGCCTGCGGCAGCGCCAATTCCGGCCCCCACAATGCCCTTAAGCAATTTGTTGTCGTCGCTGGATGCGCCGATGAGCCCACCAACCGCGCCGCCGATAATGGCGCCGGTTTGGGATTTGTTAACATCGGAGATGCTGTCTGTCGTGCACGCGCTTACAGCAATAGATACAGCCGCAAAGGCTGCGATAGATTTGATAGTCATGGTACCTGCCTCGGTATAGGGATCCCGCCTTTTCGGCGTGGGTTATGGGCAGATATTAGGCGATTTTGGTGGTTTTGTTAAGGGGGAAGCGTAGGCCGGCGAAAACATGCCGCCGGCCCGATACAGATTAGCTATGCGGTTGAATGATGATTTCTACGCGGCGATTCTGTGCGCGGCCCGCCACGCTGTCGTTGGATGCGACCGGTTGGCTTTCGCCTTGCCCGCTTACGCGCAAACGTGATCCAGCGACGCCCGCGCGGCTTAGAACCGAGGATACCGCTTGGGCGCGGCGCTCGGACAAGTTTTGGTTGTAGCTCGCGTCGCCTGTGCTGTCGGTGTGGCCGACCACGATCACATTGCTGTTAGGGTAATCGTTGAGGTTGTTCGCAACAGCCCGCAAGTCCGCCTGTAGGTCGGGGCGCAGGGAGGTGCTATCGGTCGCGAATAGCAGGTCTTGGGGGAGGGTGACCCGCAGCTCCGAGCCCGTGTTGACCACGTCCACGTTGTTGTTTCCCAGATCACTGCGCAGATCATCGGCTTGCTTGTCCAGCTCGTTGCCAATCAATCCGCCTACGGCCCCACCAATGGCCGCACCGATGAGGCCACGTTCAAGGTTGTTGTCGCTGGTTGTGTTGGCCCCGATAGCCCCGCCAACAACCGCCCCAATCAACGCGCCGTTTTTGGTGCGGTGGTCAGCGGTGGTGGCGTCGCAACCCGCCAAGATTACGGCAGCAGCGGGGATCGCCATAAGAATAGGTTTCATGTCGTTTGTCCTTGTTGAGCCGTAACGGGCGGCGCTTGGTCCTTTAACGTTGGGACTCGGCGCTTCCGTTGCAACCCACAAGAAATTTACCCCAAGCGGGATGCCGCTTGTCTGTTCAATTCATTGAAACAGGGTGGGTCGTTGGCGGTGATCCGCGCAGGCTATAGGCCGGTTTTCGCCGCCTCATAGGCCAGCATAGCGCGTTTTACCGGCAACCCCCAGTGATACCCACCCAATCCGCCTGACTTGCGCAACGCGCGGTGACAAGGGATCAGCCAACTAATCGGGTTGCGCCCTACCGCAGTGCCCACGGCGCGCACTGCTTTTTGGTGGCCTACGGTATTGGCGATTTCGGAATAGGTGGTGACGTGACCTGATGGGACCTTCAAAAGGGCCTCCCAGACTTTGATCTGAAAGGGGGCGCCGATCAGGTAGAGTGGCGCGTTTTGTGTGTCCGCGCCAAAGGCCGCCAAGGCCCAGGGGCGCAGCATGTCGGGGTCTTCCACATAGGTGGCTTTGGGCCATCGGCTTACCAAGTCTTCCATCGCGGCAAGCTCTCCTGTTTCGGCCCCAAAGCCGATGCCGCAAATGCCCTTGTCGGTGCCCATCACCAAGGCAGGACCAAAGGGGCTTTCAAACCAGCCCCAATAGATGGTCAATCCGTCACCCTTGCGGGCAAAATCACCGGGGCTCATGGCTTCCCACTTCACAAAGAGATCATGCAAACGCCCGCTGCCTGATAGGCCAACCGCACCCGATGTCTCTAACATGGTGAAGCGCTCTTCAAGCAGAGCCTTCGCGTGCCCAAGCCGCAGATATTGCTGCAACCGGCTGGGCGAAACGCCTGCCCATTTACTGAACACGCGTTGGAAGTGTGCGGGGCTCATCTGCATTGAGGCGGCCAAGGCGTCGAGAGAGAGCGGCCCGTCTTGATGGCCGTCGATGGCCTCGATGGCGCGTTTGACAAGGCCGTAGTGGTAGCTGCTCTCAGCGGCGGCGGCTTGGTCGTGGTTGGTGATGTGGTCGGTTTTGTGTTCCATGCACTCAGCTTAGGGCGCAAGGCGGCATGTATCGACCCGTTTTTTGCGCATTCTTGTGAGGTGGTAAAACCTTGCCACCAACGGGGCAACGGGGCATACCGCGCATATGACCAAGCCTGCCAAACAGCTCGATTATCATACGATCAACGAGATATTCACGCGCTTTGCCGCGTCTGATCCCGAACCTAAGGGAGAGTTGGATCACGTCAACGCCTACACGTTGGTCGTGGCTGTGGCGCTGTCCGCGCAGGCCACGGATATTGGGGTCAACAAGGCCACCAAGAAGCTGTTCGAGATTGCCGACACCCCACAAAAGATGCTCGATCTTGGGCTGGACGGCGTGACCGAACACATCAAGACCATCGGACTGTACCGCAACAAGGCCAAGAACGTCATAAAGCTGAGCCAGATTTTGGTGGATGACTATGACGGTGTGGTGCCATCTTCGCGGGCGGCATTGATCTCGCTTCCGGGGGTGGGGCGCAAAACGGCCAATGTTGTTTTGAACATGTGGTGGCAGTATCCGTCGCAAGCCGTGGACACGCATATTTACCGGATCGGCAACCGCACCGGCATTTGTCCGGGCAAAAACGTGGATGTGGTCGAGCGTGCCATCGAGGACAACATCCCCGTCAAATTTCAACAACACGCACACCACTGGCTGATCTTGCACGGGCGTTATGTCTGCAAGGCCCGCAAGCCGGTTTGCAACAACTGTATCATTCGTGATCTGTGCACTTCTGAGGATAAAATCCATGAGTAAGAAATTCCAAGTCGTCGGTATCGGCAACGCAATGGTGGACGTATTGGCGTCCACAACAGATGCGTTTTTGGCGAACAACGGCATCGACAAAGGCATCATGCAGCTGACCGACCGCGCACGTGGGGTGGAGCTGTATGACCTGATCGGGCCTGCCAAGGAAATTTCTGGCGGCTCGGCTGCAAATACGATTGCTGGCATTGCGCACTTGGGTGGTAAAACGGCCTATGTTGGCAAGGTGAAGGATGACCAGTTGGGCGCCATCTTTGCCCATGACCTTCGCGCGCAGGGTGCGGTTTATGAAACCCCCTTGGCACCTGCGTCTCACGAGGCCGAAACGGGTCGTTGCATCGTTCTTGTCACACCGGATGGGGAGCGCTCGATGAACACCTATCTGGGGGTGACCGAGTTCCTGAGCGAGGACGACATCGACGAAGAGCAAATGGCGCAGGCCGAGTGGATCTACCTTGAGGGCTACCGTTTTGACGGGCCGGAATCTGTAGCGGCCTTCGACAAAGCCATTAATGCGTGCACGGGCGCTGGTGGCCGCGTGTCGATCACATTGTCGGATCCTTTCTGCGTTGGCCGTCACCGCGACGCATTCCGCGCGTTGATCAAGGATCACGTGGATCTGTTGTTCTGCAACCGCGCAGAAATGCTGTCGATGTATGAAACTGAAGATTTCGACGCAGCATTAACAATGGCGGCGTCTGAGGTCGCGATTGTGGCGTGTACCGACGGTGAAGACGGCGCGCATGTGCTGTCACAAGGCCAGCGTTGGCATGTGCCCGCAATGCCGGTGCAAATCGTAGATGCCACAGGGGCGGGCGATTTGTTCGCCGGTGCGTTCCTCTGGGCGCTTACAGCAGGCCATGATTTGGAAACTTGTGGCCGGATGGGCTGCGTCGCGGCCTCCGAGGTGATTTCCCATATTGGTGCGCGTCCAGAAGCTGATCTGACCGCATTGTTTAAGGAACAGGGGCTGCTCTAGCCCTTGAAATAGGGGCATGTGAATGCACCGGAAATTAGAAAGCACCCTGATGCCTGTGAGTGATTTAGTCCCAACCCTTGAGACTGATCGCCTGCGGCTTCGGGGGCATCAAGCCAGTGACGCCGCAGCGCTCACATCGATGTGGGCTGATCCTTTGGTCGTTGCTCATATATCCGGAATCCCCTCAACCGAGGAACAATCCTGGGCGCGTTTGCTGCGCTACACGGGGCATTGGTATCAGTTGGGGTTCGGCTATTGGGTCGTCGAATCCAAGACCGATGGCGCGTTTTTGGGGGAGGTTGGCTTTGCAGACTATCGACGCGATACCCAGCCGAGCCTGAGAGAAACGCCCGAAGCGGGCTGGGTCTTCACCTCTGGCGCCCATGGGAAAGGCTACGCCACTGAAGCCGTTACTCGAATGCTGGGTTGGGCGGATGCGCATCTGAACTACGCGAAAACTACATGTATTTTCGACCCGACGCATTCGGCCTCGGTGCATGTTGCAAGAAAAGCCGGCTACGGAAACGAGACCTTGGGCGTCTACGGCGGTCGGGAAACACTGTTTATGGAGCGAGCGCGGGTCTCATTGGGTTAGGTTGGAATGGCTGTATGAGACCACACAGCCATATCCTAATTGCTATCAATCACCCAGCTTGGCGTGAACCTCGTCCAAGTCGATCTCCCCGATAGGCATCTTGTTGCCGGGGTTATCGAAGTCATATTTGAACAGGTTGAAGTCGCGCTTGTAGATTTCATAGACCAAATGCATCGACAGATCGTCGAAGTAGTCCTCAATCGGGTGCGCGCGCTTAGGCCCGTGCCCTTCGCTTTCGTTGAAGCGCGGAATTTTGGCGACGTCTACGGCGTGCTTGGTTTCCACGGAGTCCATGACGGATTGCATGCCGTCGTTGAAGGTCTCGGTGAAGAAGATGTTGTCGTAGCGCCCGCCGTTCACAATAAACGTCGAGATGTGGCCGGACATGGCGGACCAGTGAATGTCGGGATCCATCGGGCGCTTCCAGCGAATGGTGTCGCGCGCGAAGAGCAAGAAGCGGCGGAACGACTCGATCTGGTCGAATTCAAACCCCGTGTCGGGGTCGCCGACCTCAATGCCGTATTTTTGAACGAGCAGTGGCACCAAGTTACCGCGGTAGCGCTTGCCGTTGCGTTGTATGCCGCAAATTTTGTCGAAGAAGGACGACAAGATGCGCCCATAGGGATTGCGCACGCAGGTAAAGGCGTAGCTTTTATGGGAGGTGACGTTTTTCTCGATCCTCGGCTGGCTTTTTTCAATCGCCCATTTGTGCATTTTTCCGGTCGCGTCGTGAATGTCGCCGTCAAAAAATTCGCCGTGGTCGGAATAATACATAATCTGGCCAATGGACGAGCAAGCACATTTGGGTACCACGCGGTACACCATGCTTTCGCTTTCCGTCATCCAGGTCCCTGGAAACCCCATACTACTGTCCTCGTTTTAGTACCAAATGGCCGATTGTTTACGTTTTAGCCACAATCGGACTTACAATTACAATTACGGTCTGTTTAAGCAACCGCTGCTAAGGTTATGTAGGTGAACCTAAAAGAGTTTTAAGACGGGACCGGGGGCAAATTCCAGATGGCAAAAATCGCCTTCATTCTTCTGTGTCATAAAGACCCCGGTGCGATTATCGACCAGGCGGAAAGGCTGACGGCTGCTGGTGACTGCATGGCCATTCACTTCGACGCCAGCGCGGACCCTGCCGCCTACAAAGAGATTCGCGAAGCGTTGGATGATAATCCCAATGTTGCATTCGCCAAAAAACGCATCAAATGCGGCTGGGGTGAATGGTCCTTGGTCCAAGCGACATTACACGCAATGCGTGCGGCGGTTGACGAGTTTCCACGGGCCACGCATTTTTACATGCTGTCTGGGGACTGCATGGCGATCAAATCGGCCACTTACGCCCATGAAGCGCTCGATTCGAGTGATGTTGACTACATTGAGAGCTTTGACTTCTTCGCATCGGATTGGATTAAGACCGGAATGAAGGGTGACCGGCTGATCTATCGCCACTGGTTTAACGAGCGGGCACATAAATGGCTGTTCTATACGTCCTTTGAGCTGCAAAAGAAGTTCGGCTTAAAACGCGAAATCCCCTCAGATTTGCAAATGATGATCGGGTCACAATGGTGGTGTTTGCGCAGGCGCACGGTGGAATGGGTGTTGGATTTTACACGAGACCGTCCCGACGTCATGCGGTTCTTCAAAACCACGTGGATCCCTGACGAGACCTTTTTTCAAACGTTGGTGCGCCATTTGGTGCCCGCCGCCGAGATCAGAACACGCACGCTGACCTTCTTGATGTTCACCGACTACGGGATGCCGGTGACATTCTATAATGACCACTATGACCTGCTGCTAAGTCAGGACTTCTTGTTCGCGCGCAAGGTGTCCCCTGACGCCTTGGAGCTGAAGGAGCGCTTGGGTGACCTTTACGCGTCGGAGCGGATGGATTTCCAAACCTCCAACGAGGGGCGGACGTTGTTCAAGTTCTTGACGGGTAGGGGGCGCATTGGACGCCGCTTTGCCACGCGCTTTTGGGAACGCGAAAGCTCATTGGGGCGCGAACGTGAATTGATGGTTATTGCCTGCAAAAAGTGGCATGTCGCCAAGCGCCTGCTCAGCCGAGTGTTGGAGCATACCGAGTTGAAGGGGGCTGAGTATCTGTTCGACGAAGCTGGGACCGTGCTACCGGACTTGGGCGGCATCCAGACGACGCTGGACAAACGGACCCGTCACCGCCGTGCGTTGATGCGCCTTTTGTATGATCATTATGACCGAAACCGAATGGTGATCTGCCTTGATCCGTCGAATTTGGATCTATTGAGCGATTTATTTTCGGACAATTCCACCACACGGTTGTTGGAAGTCGAGTGCCGCTTTGAGGATGAATACCTGTTAGGCCACGCCAAACGTGTGGGCCTCGCGGGGGAGATGACGCCGCAAGACACCATCGACCGGTTGCTACCTACCGTGCGGCAGAACTTCTTGTTCGAGAGCGATCAGATCAAGGACGCGGATTTCCCGAACTATTTCAAAGTGTCGGAAAACCAATCACGTGAAGAAAATATCGCGCCCTTGATGGCCTTCATGGATATATCCGAGGATAAGGCGCGTGAAATATTGAACATCGACTACCTGTTTGAGGACTGACCCCCATGGCCTACGTTTACGACGATCAGAACATTTTCGCCAAAATTCTGCGCGGTGAAATCCCGAATGATACGGTTTTCGAGAGCGACCACGCCTTGGCATTTCGCGATATTTCCCCTGCAGCACCGACCCATGTATTGGTGATCCCGAAGGGGGCTTACGTGTCGATGGATCATTTCACCCAAGAGGCGTCCGAGGCGGAACTGGTCGGCTTCATGCGCGCCATCGGTGAGGTTTGCCGCCTAGAAGGCGTCAGTGAAGACGGCTTTCGTGCCATTGCCAACACAGGGCAGCACGGTGTTCAGGACGTGCCGCATCTGCATGTACACGTTATTGGCGGCAGGCCGCTAGGTCGGATGTTGTCGAAGGTCGACTGAGGTTAGGTTGACGTGTTGGCCTCGATGAGGCGACGCAGGCGCTCCACCAATTACAGGCCAACGGGTTTTCGCGACAACTCAGCCTCAGATTTGTGATCTATATATTATCACTCGCTAACAGGACTGAGGCCGTCCAGTTAGGTTGGATCACGCAGGATCGAATTTGATCCGCTTCCAGTTTCTGTTGGCGTCTTTGATGTATTTCGGCACGTTGCGGCGCCAGACCCAATCAACGGGGCGGGTGATGTTCAGGTAAAGTTGCCCATCCACGATGTGCCAAATGTAGGGGTCGCCATCGACCTTATTGTTCACGGCGGTGCCATAGGCGCAATACCCGCCGAACGCGGGGAGGTATTTGTCCGGGTTTTTCTCAAACAGAGCTTTGTTGGCCTCCGAGGTGAAGCGATACGTCCCGCCTTTATGCTCCAAGCTTATGCTCTTGTTGCCTTTTTGCGGCTCTCCGGCGACGAAGTAGGACACTGGGTCTACCCCGCGCAGGGCCAGACCTGAAGAAGACAAGTTCAACTCGTGTACAGTCTTCGCGTGCGCCACCCCAGCGGCGGTTGTCGCTAGAAGGCTGGTAACAAATAACCGGCGTGTTAGTCGCATGAGGTCGCCCTTTGAGCTAATTCTGGATGATGACCAGTCTACACAAAGGGCGGGAAAACTCCCAATCAACTAACCGACAGAAGGAGCGTGAGCTTTGTGATCAGCGCCTCAGGGGTTCTTTATCGCGTCGTCAACTTGGGTGAATATTGCGTTGCAAATACCATCCATTTCCAGCGCGAAGAAGTTTTTAGCCGCCCGCTGGTTGGGGTGATAGGGGTCCTTCACCATGCCCTGTTTGTTGAGGCGGAAGTAGTGCTTATTCCCTTGGTTCGCGGCTACCGTTTTGGGGGTAGCGCCCGGCACGAAGGTGCACCGGCTGCCGGTCTTTTCAAAGGCTGTCATCAGGTTCTTTTGGGCCTTCAGCCGTAAATCGACGATCTTCTTGGAGAACGCCGGCGCTGTGGTCATAAATATGCAAGGGGTATCGCTGGGCAATTGGCGCATCATTTCTTCGACGTCATCAATCGCAGTCTGGGGGTCATTTGCCCAGCGTTTCGCGGAGTTCCCCAAGAAGGACATCAGCAGCAACTTGGGGTTGTAGTAATCCTCGCGAAACATGTGCTCGAAGGCGGATTTTTGAGGGGTGCAGAACTGGTATTCCTTTCCCTTGCCGATCTGGACGTATTTATTGCCAGTCATGTTGATGAAGCCGTAAGTGCCTGCATTCACACGCCATTTGCGATCCTCTTTGCAAATCGTGTTCTTCGCAGCACCCTTGCGCGCGATCCATGACCCGATGGATGTGGAGCGAACGCCGATCACACCGACACGCATTTCCCCCAAACGGGCGAGGTTCTGCGCCTGTTTGGGCGAGGGGCTGCAGTGCTGTTTAATGTCAGTAAAGAACTCAAGGAAAGCGGGGCCGGACCCAAAGGATATCTGACTGTCGCCTAGGATCAAAATCTCCGGCGAGACGAAGTCATCCGCAAGGGCAGGGGCGCTCATCGTCAATGCACATAGGGCGGATGTAAGAAAGTTTCGACCGGCTTTCAACATAGTAGGTACTCCTCGGCGGCATAGGTCCGTTTTAATCGTAAGCTACCTCAACGCTCGTATGGTGCAAGAGCGGTCAATCAATCGGCGCGTGTTGGGAGTTATTGCTTCGATATTATTGATGAATATTCAACTAACAACTTTGTTTTGTCGATTTGATGGCGCTAATTTGCACTGGCGAAGCACCGATAGAGAAAGTACCCGTAGATGATCGCGGCTATTGTGCCGCTAGGCTTCAAATTTGGGTTATTTCGATGGGTAATATTCTTCTCGGTATTTGGGAAAACGCTCCAGTGTGGGTTTGGCCGTTGTTCGTGGTGCTGGTGATTGTCGGTGTCATGGCAATGCGAGACCGTAAGAGCTCGGTTATACCCTACTTCTTTTACCCACTTTTTGGCCTGTCTGCGGTCAATGCTGTTGGTGGGCTTAGCCATGTATCGGTTAGTTGGGCGGCATTTGGGATCAGCTACCTCATCGGTGCAGCAGGCGCATTTAAGTGGCAAGATGGTTTGGTCGTAGAGAGAATCGGCTGGAAAATGACACTTAAAGGGGATCGGGTGACGATCTTAATTTTGATGCTGATTTTCTTCTCGAATTTTGTGAACGGGGTGTTGGGGGTCGTTGCGCCGCAAGTCCAAGCAGGGCTTAGCTTCGCGATCATCTTTGCATGTGTGCTCGGCGCTGGTGCTGGCAGTTTTACCGGTCGCGCGTTGCGCGTCATCACACTTAAGGGCCGAGTACGGAGCGAAGTGCGACCCTGAGATTGAAATCTGCAATTCCGCGCCATGACACACTGACTCACCTCTTGTTCGTACGCGCCAGACCGCTATGATCGCATCCTCTAATTTATTCTTGTAATGGGACGATTCATCATGGCCACTGCAGCCCCCGAGATCGAAATTGTGGACAGCATGCGCGTGGCGTGCGACGGCGGCGAAGGGGCGTTGGGCCACCCGCGCGTTTGGTTGCAAATCCCTGCGGTAGGCTTCGTTGAATGCCCTTACTGCGACAAGAAGATCATCCACAAAGACTTTGAGGGCAAAGTCTAGTGACGTTTGGCAAGGGTTGCCATCTACACCTGATCGACGGCTCTGCCTTTATCTTCCGCGCCTACCACGCCTTGCCGCCCCTGACGCGCAAGTCTGACGGGCTGCCCATCGGGGCGGTCGCGGGCTTTTGCAACATGTTGCAGCGCTACGTTGAGGGCAACACAGGCGCGGATGCGCCAACACATGTGGCGGTGATCTTTGACAAAGGATCGCACACGTTTCGCAACGACATGTACGACCTCTACAAGGCCAACCGCGAGGCCATGCCCGAGGATTTGCGCCCGCAAATGCCCCTGACCCGCGAGGCGACAGTCGCGTTCAACATCGCTTGCGAAGAGATGGAAGGCTATGAGGCCGACGACATCATCGCGACCTTGGCCGTGCAGGCACGCGAACTTGGCGGGCGTTGCACCATTATCTCTAGCGACAAGGACATGATGCAGCTCGTCGGTGGTGGCGTCGAGATGTATGACGCCATGAAGAACCGCGTCATTGACGTCGAAGGCGTCGAGGAAAAGTTTGGCGTTGGCCCCAACCGCGTCGTTGATGTGCAAGCGCTGGCGGGCGACACCGCCGATAACGTGCCCGGCGCGCCCGGGATCGGGGTTAAGACCGCCGCCTTGCTGATCAACGAATACGGCTCCCTAGAGGAGCTGCTGGACCGCGCCGAAGAGATCAAGCAGCCCAAACGCCGCCAGACCCTGATCGACAACCGCGCGCAAATTGAGCTGTCCAAACGCTTGGTGCAGCTCGATGAGGCCACGCCGCTGAAGTTCTCTATTGATGATCTAGAGGTGCGCGACCCTGACCCAGAAAAACTGCTGGGCTTCTTGGCCGACATGGAATTCCGCACGCTGACCAAGCGCATTGCAGACAAGCTGGGCGCGGAGGCTCCGGTGATCGAAGACGCGGCCCCTGCGTCAGCTGATGCACCGGAAATGCCCGAGATCAAGGACGCGGTCTATGACACCGTTCGCGACGGCGCGGAGCTGCAAAAATGGGTCGATTTGGCCTATGAGCACGGTCACGTGGCAGTGGATACCGAGACAACCGGCCTCGACGATATGGTGGTGGATCTTGTCGGCATCTCGCTGTGTGTGAACGCGGGCCATGCCTGCTATATTCCGCTGGCTCATAAGCAGGGCGGGGATGATCTGTTCGGGGCGGATGCGCCCTCTGAGGGGCAAATGCCGCTGCAAGAGGCGCTCGATATTCTGAAGCCGATGTTGGAGGACGAAAGCATCCTCAAGATCGGGCAGAACATGAAATACGACGCCAAAATCTTCCATCGCTACGGGGTGGAAGTGACGCAGTTCGACGACACCATGTTGATCAGTTACGCCCTGAACGCTGGCCTTCACGGCCACGGCATGGACGCGCTGTCGGAGCGCTACCTGAACCACAAACCAATCGCGATTAAGACGTTGCTGGGGACGGGCAAAAGCCAGATCACTTTTGACCGCGTGCCGATTGATGACGCCACGCCCTATGCCGCAGAGGATGCCGACATCACCCTTCGCCTGTGGCAGGTGTTGAAGCCGCAATTGCATGTGAAAGGCGTCACGACTGTTTACGAGACGTTGGAGCGTCCCTTGGTTCCCGTGCTGGCCCAAATGGAGCGGCACGGTGTCAAAGTTGATCGCGATACGCTCAGCCGGATGTCCAATTCCTTCGCCCAAAAGATGGCAGGGCTAGAGGCGGATATCCACGAGCTTGCGGGCCAAGACTTCAACGTGGGCTCGCCCAAGCAGCTTGGTGAAATCCTCTTTGATAAGTTGGAACTCCCTGGCGGCAAGAAGGGCAAGACGGGGGCATATTCCACTGGCGTCGACATTCTGGAGGACCTCGCGACCGAGCATGAATTGCCGCGCAAGGTTCTGGATTGGCGCCAACTGTCCAAGCTGAAGTCCACCTACACGGATGCGCTGCAAACCCATATCAACGCGGACACTGGCCGTGTGCACACAAGCTATTCCATCGTAGGGGCCAACACGGGGCGCTTGTCGTCGTCGGACCCGAACCTGCAAAACATCCCCGTGCGCTCCGAGGAGGGTCGCCGCATCCGCGAAGCCTTCGTGGCGGATCAGGGCAATGTTTTGGTGTCGCTCGACTATAGCCAAATTGAGCTGCGCATCCTCGCCCATGTCGCGGGTATTGATGCGCTCAAGCAAGCCTTCAAGGACGGTCATGACATTCACGCCATGACCGCCTCCGAGATGTTCGATGTACCGTTGGACGAGATGACGCCTGACATTCGCCGTCAGGCCAAGGCAATCAACTTTGGGGTGATTTACGGCATCTCCGGCTTTGGCTTAGCACGCAACTTGCGCATCCCGCGCTCCGAGGCGCAGGGGTTCATCGACCGCTACTTTGAACGCTTCCCCGGCATCCGCACTTATATGGATGAGACCGTTCAATTCGCCAAAGACCACGGCTATGTGCAAACGCTGTTCGGGCGCAAAATCAACACGCCAGAGATCAGCGCCAAAGGCCCCGGCGCGGGCTTTGCCAAACGCGCGGCAATCAACGCGCCGATCCAAGGCACAGCCGCTGATGTGATCCGCCGCGCGATGATCCAAATGCCCGCCGCGATTAAAGACCTGCCCTGCAAAATGCTGCTACAGGTCCATGATGAATTGATCTTCGAGGTGCCGGAAGCCGACGTGGACAAGACGATCAGCACCGTGCGCGACGTGATGGAAAACGCCTCTGACCCAGCCGTGAAATTCGACGTGCCCTTGGTGGTCGACGCCGGACAGGGCGCGAACTGGGCCGAGGCGCATTAGGCTTTAGGCAGCACGTCTGACGGCTGCGGTGGCGATGCCCATGGCCACCAAGGCCGCGCCACCTGTGCGGGTTAGCCAGACAATGACCGAAGGGCGCTGCATTCGGCTGCGCATTTTGTCGGCTAGAAGCGCATAAGTCAGTGCGTTGAGGGTCGCCAACCCTACGAAGGTCGCGATCAAAATGGCGAACTGGGGTAGAAGCGCTGCTTGCGGGTCCACAAACTGTGGAACGAAGGCGATGAAAAACACGATCGACTTTGGGTTTAATGCGGTGACGATGGTGGCGTTGGTAAAGCACTCGCGTGCTGAGGGCTCACGTGAGGATTGCAGGTTCCCCAATTTAGCGGCCCCCGCGCTGCGCAGAAGCTGGATGCCCATGTAAATTAGGTATGCAGCGCCAATCCATTTCAAGGTGGTGAATAGCGTGGCAGATGCAAGGACTATGGCGCCCAACCCCGCAAGTGAGGCGCTCATGGCGATCAGGTCGCCCAATGCCACGCCTGCAGATGTCGCAAGTGCCACTTTTCGCCCATGGCTCAACGCATAGCTAAGCACCAACAGAATTGTCGGTCCAGGAATGAGAAGTAGGGCGGTGGAAGCGGCGACAAATGTGAGCCAGACTGAAACATCCATGTGGTGTGATCTCCTTATGCAGTGCTCAGTAAAGAACCGCGTGCAGGAGATAGTCCAGTCGGAATGTGTTTATTTGTCTTGTTGCGTTGGGACGGTCATTGGGCAGTTGCAGCTGCGGTAAACGGCTTTGCGCACAAACGGTCCGATACTCACCAAAACCAAAAATGCGACGGGCCAAGCGAACATCCATGCTCCCGTCCAAACATGCATAAATGCCCCAGACGCCCCAACCATTCGAAACGTTGCCACACCGCAAACTAACGAAGACATAAGTGCCGACGTAACGGCGCTGAACAGCAGGTGGGCCATGAAAAAACGGGACATATGGTGCTTTCGGATTCGACAGAGTGTGATCGCAGCTTACCCAATACCTTCGTGCGGAAATAGCCTACGAACGCACTACTTCTGTGCGCCAATGTGTGAGTGGCGGGCGGATCGAAAACTAATCACCGAGTTCACTTGAGCGGATTATCGGGAAAAATTCGCCTGAGGACCACACGCCAAACCAATCATTGTGATGCGTCCCCAGATCAACCAGCCTGTAGAAACTTTTGCGGTCCACCAAGGCCTCTAGGTTGCGTCGGACCAGCACATAGGGGGACGGCTCGCCGTGTTCGTCATAGGAGACACGCAAAGGGTGCTCAACCCCTGCAACAAAGCTGTCGCCGACGTGGGTCTCAAAACGTAGCTTTTGATCTGCACCGGCACCGCTGGCGTCGAAATCGATAGCAACAAAGGGTGCGTCATCGACCGTGATCCCGACCTTTTCCACAGGGGTGACAAGGAAGTAGTCGTCGCCATCTTTGCGAATGATCGATGAGAACAGCTTCACCAAGCCTGCCCGCCCAATGGGCGTTCCAAGGTAGAACCACGTCCCGTCCCGCGCGATGCGCATGTCTAGGTCTCCGCAGAACGGCGGATTCCATTTATCTACGGGGGGCATGCCGCCTTTGGCGCCTTCTTGCGCAGCTGCTGCGATGCTTTCCGCCGATGGAAGCTCAAGCTTTTGTGCATCGGTGCCTTTTGCCATTCCGTTATCCCGTCATTTCTGCCTTTATGTCTGTAATGAGTATAGCCGCCCCAAGGGAGTTGTCATATGGCCGACGCGCAGGAATTGGTAAAAGATATAGAAGCCCTTGCGGAGAAGCTAAGCGCCGCCCGCGCCAGCATCGGCCAAAAGATCATTGGGCAGCAAGATGTTGTGGACCTATCACTGGTGGCGATGCTGTCAGGGGGCCATGCGTTGCTTATGGGGCTTCCCGGACTTGGTAAGACCTTGTTGGTGGATACGCTGTCCACCGTGATGGGGCTGAGTTCTAACCGTGTGCAATTCACACCTGACCTGATGCCCGCCGATATTATCGGTTCGGAGGTGCTGGAAACTGCGGATGATGGCAGCCGCTCCTTTCGCTACATCGAGGGGCCTATTTTTGCGCAATTGCTGATGGCGGATGAGATCAACCGCGCCTCGCCTCGAACCCAATCCGCGTTGTTGCAGGCGATGCAGGAGCGGTCTGTGACCGTAGCGGGCGTTGACCACGACCTGCCCGCGCCGTTCCACGTTCTGGCCACCCAAAACCCGTTGGAGCAAGAAGGCACCTACCCGCTGCCCGAAGCGCAACTCGACAGGTTCCTTTTGCAGATCAACGTGGATTACCCCGACCGTGATACAGAGCGCGACATCTTGTTGGCCACGACGGGGACCGCCTCTGCGCAAGCCACGGAAGTGTTCACGGGTGACGAACTGTTGGCGGCGCAAAATCTGGTGCGCAGCATGCCTGTTGGTGACGCGGTGGTGGAGCATATCCTTGATCTGGTCCGCGCTTGCCGCCCCGATGAGGCCGAGGCCACAGATTTGGTTCGCGAAACCGTTGCATGGGGGCCTGGCCCGCGTGCCGCCCAAGCCTTGATGCTGACCGTCCGTGCGCGGGCGTTGCTGCAGGGTCGCTTGGCTCCGTCCTCGGATGATGTGTTGGCGTTGGCCGATCCGATCTTGTCGCACCGCATGGCGCTTAGCTTCGCCGCCCGTGCGGAAGGGCGTGTCTTGACGGATGTTATCGCCGACGTCGCGGCCCAAACCGGCCAAAGGAAAGCTGCCGCGTGAGCCAAACAGCCCCCACTGATCCTGCGAGCACACCGGCTGGCCTTAGGCATCGTGCCGAGGCCCATGCCAGTGCGTTTCCTGCCCTTTTGGCGCAGGCAGAGCATCTGGCCGCAACGGTTCTATTGGGGGATCATGGCCGCAAACGTGCGGGCATGGGGGATGAGTTTTGGCAGTACCGCCCGACAGGTCACGGTGATGGATTACGCGATGTGGATTGGCGCCGCTCGGCCCGATCAGACGCGACTTTCGTGCGCCAAAAAGAATGGCAAGCGGCGCAATCGGTGATGCTGTGGGTGGATGACGCAATGTCCATGAGCTTTTCTGGCGGCAAGGATCGCCCCACTAAAGGTCACCGCGCTCGCGTGATCGCCATGGCGCTTTGCGTGCTGCTGAACAAGGGCGGCGAGCGTTTCGGCCTTGCCAATCGCGGCACCCCACCTCGCAGGGGCGAGGGCCAGCTGGGCCGGATCGCAGGCCATCTGATGAATGCCCAAGGCGAGGCTGACTACGGCACGCCAAACGCCCGCGTCTTGCCTGCGGGGTCGCGTGCGGTATTTATCTCGGACTTCTTGGGCGACCCAAAAGAGGTTGAGATGGCCCTGACCTCCGCCACGGACCGCGGCGTTCGCGGAGCCTTGGTGCAGGTGCTTGATCCCGACGAAGAAGCCTTCCCATTTGATGGCCGCACGGTGTTCGAGAGCATGTCCGGCGCGATCAAGTTCGAAACACTCAAGGCCAACTCCCTGCGCGATGCCTATCTTGATCGCCTGAAGCAACGCAAAGCCCGCTTGCAGGATTTGGCGCGAAAAACCGGTTGGCGATACATGTGCCATCACACCAATGACCCCGCGGCTAAGTCGCTGATGTGGCTGTACCAATCCCTTGAGCGAGGTGCCGCATGATCGCCAATCTCGCCTTTACCACGCCGCTTTTGCTGATCGCCCTCGCAGTCCTTCCAATCTTGTGGTGGCTGCTGCGAGCGGTGCCGCCCGCGCCCATCAAGCGACGCTTCCCCGGTATTGCGCTGCTGTTGGGGTTGAACGACGATGAGAGCCAAACCGACACCACACCTTGGTGGCTGCTGTTGCTTCGCATGCTGGCCGTCGCGGCCTTTATCATTGGCTTTGCGGGGCCGATTCTGAACCCTGAAGAGGATCGCGCTGGATCGGGTCCATTGTTGATTGCGATGGATGGATCATGGGCCAGTTCGCGTGACTGGTCAGGGCGCATTTCACGGGTCGAGGATTTGTTGGCCGAGGCTGGCCGCGAAGGTCGCCCCGCCGCAGTTGTTGTGCTGTCCGAGCCAACGTCGGGCGAGTTGAGGTTCCAATCGGCTGATGCTGTTGCCGCAACGCTGGCGGGCGTGCAGCCCCGCGCATGGGAGCCGAACGCGGCGACCCTGACGGATTGGTATGGCCGCCTAGGCTCTACGGACTTTGAGACGATCTGGTTCTCTGACGGGTTGGACCGCGCAACGCGCACGGATACGCTGGCCGCCTTTGACGCCAAAGGCGAGGTGACCATCATTGAAACCGCGCGGCCTATCTACGCGCTGACGCCTGCGGTGTTCAAAGACGGGCGCATCTCGGTCACTGCCCTACGCAGCCCGACATCTGCCGCGCATGAGCTGACATTGCTGGCCATGGGGCCGGACCCAAATGGCGTTGAGCAAGTGTTGGCCACGGCTACTGCTGAATTCACCATCGGGGCGGATCGCGCAGAAGTGCAGCTTGATCTGCCGTCCGAGTTGCGCAACCGCGTTAATCGTTTCGAGATCCAAGGCACGCGCTCCGCCGGTGCCGTGACTTTGACCGACGACGCGCTAAAACGTCGCGAAGTGGGGCTGCTGTCTGGCCGCGACGACCAAGAGGCGCAGGACCTGCTGTCGCCACTTTACTATCTAAACAAGGCGCTGGTCCCGACCGCTGATCTCATTGAGGGAGTATTGCAAGACATGCTGCTCGCCAGTCCTGACGTGTTGATGTTGGCCGATGTCGCTACGGTGTCTGGCGCGGAGCGTGATGCCCTGCTGGATTGGGTGGACGAGGGCGGCATGTTGGTCCGCTTTGCGGGCCCGCGAACCGCTTCGGCGGATATTGAGCGGAATGACCCCTTGATGCCTGTGCGCCTTCGCGCAGGTGGGCGCAGTGTGGGCGGGGCGATGTCTTGGGGTGAGCCTAAGGCGCTGCGGGCCTTCACTCGCGACAGCCCGTTTTTTGGCCTGACCATTCCCGAAGACGTGCAGGTGAGCAGTCAGGTTGTGGCCGAGCCTGACCCCGAACTGGCAGAGCGCACAATTGCCTCGCTTGTCGATGGCACGCCCTTGGTGACACGCAAATCCCTAGGCGACGGGCAGATCATTTTGTTTCACGTCACCTCCAATGCCGAATGGTCCACCCTGCCTTTGTCGGGCCTGTTCGTGCAAATGCTGGAGCGCTTGGCGATCTCCACCCGACCCGCCGAAATCGCCGCTGAAGACCTGATTGGAACCACATGGGTTCCCGAGGAGACATTGGATGCATTCGGGGTGGTGCGCGACGCGGGCAACCTTGCGGGCATTGCGGGAGAGACGGTGGCCGAAACCCCCATTGGGGCCGATCTGCCGCCGGGGCTCTACGCCGGCGAAGACCGCCGTTTGGCTATGAATGTGTTGCCTTCAGATGCAGAGTTGTCGCCCTCAACTTGGCCCGCTGGCGTGACTGTGGAAGGTATACTTGTGGCGGAAGAAACGCCGCTTATGGGCGCATTGCTCAGTGCAGCGCTGGCCTTGTTGCTGGCTGATATATTGGCCTCATTGGCTCTGTCTGGAAAGTTGCGTGGGGCTACTGCTGCGGCGGTGGTGCTCGTTGCGGTTACGAGCATGCCGGAGATGTCAAATGCCCAAGATGACGCGCGGGCCTTGCAAGCCACGTCTGACGTGGTTTTGGCCTATGTGAAAACTGGTGATCCCAAGTTGGACCGCGTGTCTGAGGAAGGGTTGCGCGGGTTGTCCGTTAGCCTGTTCCGGCGGACGTCTATTGAGCCTGCTGACCCGCTAGAGGTGGATTTGGAGACGGATGAGTTGTCGTTTTATCCGCTGCTTTACTGGCCGATTACCGAAAGCCAACCCACCCCGTCGTCGCAAGCATATTCCAAACTTAACCGCTATTTGCGCACCGGTGGGATGATCCTGTTCGACACTCGTGATGGCAATATCGGCGGCTTTGGCACCTCTACGCCACTGGGCCGCAAGTTGCAGGCCTTGGCAGCACCTTTGGATATCCCCGCGCTGGAACCAATCCCGCAGGACCATGTTTTGACCCGCACCTTCTATTTGCTGCAAGATTTCCCGGGGCGTTTCTCGTCGCGCGATATTTGGGTGGAAGCTGCCCCCGCAGATGCCGAGGCCGCCGAAGGCTTGCCGTTCCGCGATTTGAACGATGGGGTGACCCCTGTGCTGATCGGCGGCAACGATTGGGCGGCCGCTTGGGCGCGTGATGAGCGGGGCAATCCTCGTTATCCCGTGGGGCGCGGCTTTGGCGGGGAGCGTCAGCGCGAGCTGGCAATCCGCTTTGGTGTGAACGTGGTGATGCATGTCCTTACCGGTAACTACAAGTCCGATCAGGTCCATGTTCCGGCCCTGCTAGAGCGGCTGGGGAATTAGCATATGGATGTGATTTTTGACCCCCTCGTGCCATGGGTTGCCCTTTATGCGGCGGCGGCAGTTGCCGCGATCTTTTCCATTATAGCCATCTGGCGTGGCCTTGGAGGTTGGTGGCTTCGCGCCCCTGCTATGGCTGTGCTGCTGGTCGCATTGGCGAACCCGTCGCTACAAGACGAAGAGCGTGATCCACTGTCTGATATCGTGGTGATGCTGGTGGATGAGACGGCCTCGCAACGCCTGTCCGATCGCGAAAGCCAAACGGCGCAAGCGGTCGATGCGTTAAGCGCGGACATCACCGCGCGCGGCATGGAGCTGCGTCAAGTGACCGTGCCTGACGGGCAGGGCGACGCGGGTAGCGAGTTGATGACCGCGTTAAGTGACACATTGTCCGAAGAACCCAAATCGCGCCTCGCCGGCACCTTGCTTATCACGGATGGCCAGTTGCACGATGCGGCACGCGCACCGGCGTTGGAGGCCCCGCTTCATACATTGCTCACAGGGCGAGAAGCCGATTGGGATCGACGCCTGATCATCAAAAATGCGCCAGCCTTTGCCATTCTCGACGAAGAGATCAAGCTGACTATACGCATCGAGGATCAGGGTCGCGTTCCAGTCGGAATTCCTGAACTCGCCAGTATCTCCATCGCAATAGACGGGGCACGGGCGCAGAACTTCAAAGTCCCGGTTAATGAGGATTTGGAGCTGCCTCTAACGCTGCCACACGGTGGTATGAATGTGCTGCAATTTGATGTCGCCGCAGACGAGACAGAGCTGACTGATCGTAATAATTCGGCGGTGGTGCAGATCAACGGTGTGCGCGACCGCCTGCGCGTGCTGCTGGTCTCGGGCGAGCCACACGCGGGGGAACGCACATGGCGCAATCTGCTCAAATCCGACAGTGCTGTGGACCTTGTCCACTTCACCATCCTGCGCCCGCCCGAAAAGCAAGACGGCGTTCCGGTGTCAGAGCTGTCGCTGATCGCCTTCCCGACGCGGGAGTTGTTTCTTGAGAAGGTCGACGAGTTCGATCTGATTATCTTTGATCGCTACAAGCGACGCGGCATTCTGCCTGCCCTCTATTTCGACAGCATCCGTCAATATGTTGAGGGCGGCGGCGCGGTGCTGGTGGCGGCGGGCCCTGACTTTGCATCGGCTGACAGTATTTTCCGCTCGCCTTTGGGTGAAATCATTCCGGCTCAACCGACGGCCCGCGTCTTGGATCAAGGCTTCAAGCCGTTGGTGTCTGAACTTGGCCAGCGCCACCCCGTCACCGAAGGCCTAGAGAAGTTTGCGCCAAACCCAACCGTTGACGGTGTTCCGGGTTGGGGGCGTTGGATGCGGCAAATCGAGGTCGAAGCGCTTCAAGGTCAAACGGTTATGTCGGGCATCGAGGATCGCCCATTGCTGACGCTGGACCGCGTGGGCGACGGGCGCATTGCGTTGATGGCGTCGGATCAGGCGTGGTTGTGGCATCGCGGCTATGAGGGCGGTGGCCCGCAGTTGGAACTGCTGCGCCGCCTTGCCCACTGGATGATGAAAGAACCTGATCTTGAGGAAGAGGCGCTTACGGCGGTGGTCGAAGGGCAAACCATGTCTCTGACGCGCCGGACTTTGGATCTGGAAGTGGGCGAGTTGGAAATCACTGCGCCCGATGGGACCGTGACACTGCTGCCTTTGACCGAGACCAGCCCCGGACGCTTCACAACAACCTTTGTCGGGCCGCAACAAGGGTTGTACCGCCTGAAAGAGGGGGATCATGAAAGCGTCGTTGCATTGGGGCCAGCAGCCCCCCGAGAATTTATCGAAACCGTGGCGTCCGGCGACAAGCTGGAAGGCATCGTGGATGCAACGCGGGGTGGAATCTTGCGCCTAGAAGACGGCATTCCTGATCTGCGCATGGTTGGCGAGGGACGGAATGCTGCCGGTCGCGGTTGGATCGGGTTAACCCCGCGCAATGCCTATGTCACCACCAATGTGACGGTCACGCCCATAGTGTCGCCTTGGCTGTTTTTGCTTCTGGCGATGGTGCTGACGGTTGGCGCGTGGCTGCGCGAAGGGCGCCGTTAGTTTTTCAACTTCACCGAGTAGGTTTTGTCGGACCAACCATGCACACTGTCGTGGGCGCGGATGATGACCTCTTTAACCCCATCTGGGATGGTCACGCCTGACAAGGAGCGTGTGAAGGGTTGTTCATTTTCATGCGGGTGCGTCAGTTTACGGTACCCCAACTCGGTGCCATCAGGGGCGTTGACGGACCAGCCATCTGCATAGTGGTCCCAGCCCGAGTCAGGATGTTTGATGGTGACGTCAAAGCTCCAACCATTGCCAGCTTGTCGGGCGGCGACCTTCTCGATGGACGCTTGGTCAGCAAATGCAGGGGCACTAAGCAGGCCAAGGGCGATAACGGTATTCAACAGGGATTTCATACTTTGGTTTCCTCAGTTGTTTTGGGCAAAGCAGGCCCGTCAATTAATATACTACGCGGAATGGAGGCAAATTCTCGCTGCCAAATGATGTAGGTGACGATCGTGGCGGATATGAGCAAGGCAATCGGGCCCATTAACCACGCTAAAGCACCCAAAGAATAGTAAATTGCGCGTAATCCGCGGTTGAAGTTCCAAGCTGCGCGTATGTTGATGTCTGCTGCTTGCTCCGCGCGCTCATAAACGGTTGGCGCGGTTGTATCATTGGGCACTGATGCCATGACGACGGCGCAATAGCCGAACAGCCGGTTTGACCACACAAATTTCAAGAAGCCGTAAGTGAGGAACAGGGCAACGGTTAGCAGTTTGAACTGCCAGATGATGCTCGGAATGTTATCGAGGGTCAGGTCAGAGGCGACATGCTGGATTTGGTCGGTGTTGCCAATCACGGCCAGCACGCCGCCAATTGCAATCATACAGCCTGACGCGAAGAATGATGTGCCTTGGCGTAGGTCCGCTAAAACGGCTGCGTCGAAAATGCGCGGGTCGCGGGTCACCATTTGGCGCATCCACTCGCGGCGATACTCAATCATTAAGATGGTCACAGATGGCTTTGCGGCGTTCGGACGCTCGATCCACCAGCTAATGATGAACCAGCTAGCCACCAATAAAGCCACCGCAAGGGCGTCTAGAGGGGTTAATAAAGTTAGGTGATCTTGAACATTCATGGGGCAATGCTAGCCGCGTTTTCTAGGACTTGCCATAGATGTAAATTGGTAATATGTTTTTACCAATTACTCTGTTTCGATAGGATAACCCATGGAAATGCCAGTCCCAGATGCAAGAATTATGGCTAAAAAGGCCAAACTGGTGGAGCGATTGCAACAGGTTCTTCCGACCGATGCAGTGATCTATGATGAATTTGAGACCCGTGCATATGAATGCGACGCGTTAACGGCCTATAAATGTCCGCCGCTTTGCGTGGTGTTGCCGTCGTCCACTCGGGAAGTCTCGGAGGCATTGAAAATCTGCCATGAGGAAAACGTGCCAGTGGTGCCGCGCGGCGCTGGCACATCCCTTGCGGGCGGGGCCTTGCCAACTGCGGATTGCGTGATCCTCGGGGTGGCCAAGCTGACGGATGTGCTGGAGACGAATTACAACGACCGCTATATCCGCATCCAAACCGGCATGACCAACCTGTCTGTGACAGGCGCGGTTGAGGAGAATGACTTCTTCTACGCCCCAGACCCGTCCTCCCAGCTTGCTTGTGCCATTGCGGGCAACATTGCGATGAACTCCGGCGGCGCGCATTGCCTGAAATACGGGGTGACGACGAACAACCTTCTGGGCGTCACCATGGTGCAGATGGACGGCACCGTTGTTGAGATCGGCGGCGCGCATCTGGATGCGCCGGGGTATGACCTGCTTGGGTTGATCTGCGGCTCCGAAGGGCAAATGGGAGTGGTGACAGAGGCCACTTTGCGCATCCTTCGCAAGCCTGAAGGTGCGCGCCCCGTGCTGATGGGCTTCGACGACAATGAGGTCGCTGGCGCTTGTGTGGCTGACATCATCAAGGCGGGTGTTCTGCCCGTGGCGATTGAATTTATGGACCGCCCCGTTATCCGCGCCACCGAGGCCTTTGCTGGCGCCGGATACCCAGATTGCGAGGCTCTATTGATTGTGGAGGTCGAAGGCTCCCCACAAGAGATCGACGACCAGCTTAGCAAAATCATGGACATCGCTCGCAAGCATAACCCTGTGGAGTTGCGCGAAAGCACCTCCGCCGAGGAAAGCGCCAAGATTTGGCTGGGACGCAAGTCCGCGTTTGGCGCTATGGGGCAGATCAACGACTACATGTGCCTAGACGGGACGATCCCCGTGTCGGAACTTCCTTACGTGCTCAAACGCATTGGGGAATTGTCCAAGCAATACGGGCTGGGCGTCGGGAACGTGTTCCACGCAGGCGACGGAAACATGCACCCGCTGATCTTGTTTGATGCGAACAAAGAAGGCGATTTGGAGCTGTGCGAGGCCATGGGGGCGGATATTTTGCGCTTGTGCGTCGAGGTCGGCGGCTGCCTGACAGGGGAGCACGGCGTGGGCATCGAGAAACGTGATCTGATGTTTGACCAATTCACCCCCAATGACCTTGAGGCGCAGATGAAGGTGAAGGACGTCTTCGATCCCAAATGGCTTTTGAACCCTTCAAAAGTGTTTCCACTTTCTGCCACAGAGTCTCGCCGCGCTGGCTAATTGGGCGCGCAGAACAACAGATCAATAGAAGATAGACCCGATATGATGAACCCTGACAGTGAACAGGCATTGGCCGAAATAGTCGCTAGTGCAAAAAGCCCATTCCGCATTCAAGGCGGGGGGACGCGATTGCACGGCGCGGCACAGGGGAATGTGCTGTCCACTGCGGGCCTGAGCGGTATCAAGCTTTACGAGCCAGGCTCGCTGACGTTGGTGGCGCAAGCGGGTACGCCCGTGTCTGAAATCCAAAAAACGTTGGCTAAGGAAAACCAACGGTTGCCCTTTGAGCCACGGGACTACCGCAAACTGCTCGGCACCTCTGGGGAGCCAACTATCGGGGGCGTTGTTGCGACAAATTCATCCGGCCCGCGCCGCATCCAAGCGGGGGCGTGCCGCGATAGCCTAATTGGGGTGCGATATGTGGACGGGCAGGGCGAGGTCATCAAAAACGGTGGCCGCGTGATGAAGAACGTCACGGGCTATGATTTGGTCAAGTTGATGGCGGGCGCCTACGGCACTTTGGGGGTTATGACGGAAGTGAGCTTCAAGGTCTTGCCCGGGATTGAGACGACAAAAACGTTGCTGCTTCACGGGCTGGACGTCACCCGCGCGGTGCAGGCCATGTCCATCGGGCTTGGTTCTCCATTCGAGGTATCGGGTGCGGCGCAAAATATAAAGCAAGGCTTAACAGCGCTTCGGCTGGAAGGCTTTGCGTCATCGGTCACATACCGCATGAAGGGCTTGCGAGACCTGCTAAAAGAGTTTGGCGAGATGGAGGAACTGGAAGCAGGCGCGTCAGATGAATTCTGGGCGGATGTTTGCGATGCAACTCAGTTTGCGCAAGACAATGGTGATCTGTGGCGGATTTCCGTGAAACCCAGCGACGCAGCAGAGGTGGTGGCGCGCCTGCCAAGCGACGCAGATGTGTCTCTTGATTGGGGTGGCGGATTGATCTGGGCTGTGGTGCCTGAAGGGGCGGATGTGCGCAGCGCATTAGGGGATGTTGCAGGCCACGCCACATGTCTGCGCGGCGATGCGGAAATGTTCCACCCAGAGCCTGCGGCGCTTGCCGCCTTGTCGGAAGGCTTGCGTCGTCAGTTCGATCCACGCGGCATCTTTAATACCGGAATGATGGGGTAAATCATGCAAACCAACTTCTCCCCCGAGCAGCTCAAAGACCCAGCCATGGCGCGCTCCGAAAAGGTGCTGCGCAGTTGTGTTCACTGCGGGTTTTGCACCGCCACTTGTCCCACATACCAAGTGCTGGGGGATGAGTTGGACAGCCCGCGTGGGCGCATCTATCTGATCAAGGACATGCTGGAGAACAGCCGCAAGCCGGATGCCAAAACGGTGAAGCACGTAGATCGCTGCTTGTCGTGTCTCGCCTGTATGACGACCTGTCCGTCCGGCGTGCACTATATGCATCTGGTCGACCATGCCCGCGAGTATATCGAGCAACATTACGACCGCCCCTTTACCGATCGTGCGCTTCGCTGGGTGTTGGCGCGGATTTTGCCCTATCCCACTCGGTTCCGTTTGGCGCTGTTTGGGGCCAAGATCGCGCGCCCCTTCGCGCGGTTCATGCCTGATCCGCGTTTGCGTGCGATGATCGAGATGGCGCCCAAAAATATTCCGCCTGTGTCGCGCAATGATGATCCGCAAAGCTTCGCACCTGAGACGGCCAAAAAGATGCGCGTGGCGCTTATGACGGGCTGTGCGCAAAAGGCGCTGAACACCGATATCAACGACGCCACCATCCGCCTGCTAACCCGCTTGGGCTGCGAGGTGGTCGTGGCTGAAGGCGCGGGGTGTTGCGGGGCGTTAACTCACCACATGGGCAAGGCCGACGAGAGCCACGCCACGGCTGCCAAAAACATCCACGCATGGAGCGCGGAGATGGACGGCGGGGGATTGGACGCGATCGTCATCAACACCTCCGGTTGCGGCACGACGGTGAAAGACTACGGGCATATGTTCCGCGATGGCCCCCTTGCGGCGCAGGCGCAGGCTGTCTCGAACATCACTATGGATGTGTCCGAGGTGCTGATGAAGCTGGACCTGCCGGAAGGTTCGGATCAAGAGCTGCATGTGGCCTATCACGCGGCGTGCTCTTTACAGCACGGCCAGCAGATCAAGACCTACCCCAAAGACCTGCTGCGGCGTGCGGGCTTCACTGTGTTGGAGCCAAAGGACCCGCATCTATGCTGCGGCTCGGCTGGGACCTATAACCTGATGCAGCCGGAAATATCCAAGGAGCTAAAGGACCGGAAGGTGAAGACCTTGGAGGCCAAGAACCCCGACATCATCGCGGCGGGCAACATTGGTTGCATGATGCAGATCGGCTCCGCCACGCAGGTACCGATTGTGCACACAGTTGAGCTATTGGATTGGGCAACGGGTGGCCCAAAGCCCCCCGCAATGCTGGCCGCCGCGAACGGGGGAGTACGCCCGATGGACATTCCGGTCCTGCGCTAGCACGATGGACGTTTGAGGCAGGACTAAATTCAATGAACAGGAAAGCCATTTATAAAATCTGTGGGGTCGTCCTAGGTCTAGGTGTATTGTTCTGGGGTGTATTTCCGTCTGGGTTCCTAATGCGATCAACTGATCAAGCGAATACCCAAGATGGTACGGCCTTCCACTTGGGTTGTGCTGGTGAACCGTGTGAGCCGTTGTCATGGGTAGTGGACCAGAATGCGTTTCCGGAATCGTTTATTGACCGGCGAACTGACAGCAATACCCACAACGTTTCCCGCTGGGAGGCGCTGACTTACCAGATTGCAACTCATAGGTTTCCAACTGCTCAGTCTTGTTTGACGAGACGTGCCAAGTCTGAGTTCGGGTATGATCTGACCAAGGTTAACTGGCGCGCAATGAGCAGTGACGCCAAGGCGAAGGTGTGCCTGTTCCGCATCAATAGCGTTATTGGCGACCCAGAGAAGTCTGCCGCTTGGTTCCAAAGCGTGGGATTCAAAACCCTAATCAAGCGGTATCCCGTTGGGCATTTTAGGGCAGGAAGCGTCACACTATTTGTCACTTGGATTAGGGAAGATGGTGGAGCGAAGTCTCCATTTGGGTGGAGTGAGAACTGGTTGCTGAAAACTCTATCCTATGGTTCCGGTGGAGCCGTTTATTGGGATGCTAACGGATCGCTGACTGTCGTGAGCATAGGATACACAATCTTGTAGCAAGATTGTGCGACAAACTCATCCTGTCACTGCTGCACAATACCCTCAGTTTCGTGGTTGCTTGGATTGGGGTCTGGACATGACTGCTATCTGTGGCCTCATTAGGCTATGCGGGCGTGGGTGGCCAAAAATGACAGCTCCTAGCCGCAATTTCGCCTCAACTGTTCTCTAAGTGGGGTCAAAACGGGCATATCGGGGCGATTGATGCGTATACTGGCAACACTGATCACGGCAATCATACTGACGACCTCCGCACATGCGGAAGGGGCCTTGCGGTCGCTAGGGTCACTTGATGCGACGAAAGCTTGGCAGGGCGTGGGGCGCATCAATTTGGGCACCTCGGGGTTTTGCACGGGTACGTTGATTGCACCTGATCTGGTTTTGACAGCGGCGCATTGCTTTTTTGATAACGATGGTAACCGTACCCAAGATGCCGACATTGAATTTTTAGCAGGCTGGCAGCACGGTCGCGCCTCGGCGTATCGTGGCGCGAAGCGGTCGGTGATCCACCCTGATTACGTCTACAAGGGGCGTGGAAACGTCGACAAAGTGTCCTCCGATCTGGCGTTGATCCAGTTGGATCAGCCGATCAAAAACCCCTCAATCCGCCCATTTGCCACGGGCACCGAGGTTGGCCGCGGGCAGGAGGTGCAGGTGATTTCCTACGCCAAAAACCGCGAGGATTCGCCATCCATTCAGGAAACATGCAACGTTCTTGCACGTGATCCGGGGGTCTATGTGACGTCGTGTGATGTGGACTTTGGCTCCTCCGGCGCGCCGATTTTCGCAATTCAAAACGGTGAGCCCGTCATCTTGTCAGTGGTGTCCGCCAAAGCTGAATGGCGCAAGCAAAAGGTGGCGCTTGGGGTTGGTTTGGACCAACGCCTATCCGTCCTTTTAAGCGAGATTGAGTACAATGACGGGGTGTTTCGCCGTGTCGACACTGGCGCATCTCGTGTCGCGCTGCAATCCGGTGTGCAGCCTTCAGGGGCCTTGTTTATCAAGCCGTAGACATCAGGGTCTTGAAACCCAGATCCCGCTTTCCCACATCAATACTACCGGATGCCCAATAGGGGTTCGGTACACGCAAATGGGCCTGTCCATATGGAAGGCCCGCACACGCAAACATTGCTTATTGATAAGGATGCACTAAATGCGAGCATATGATTTCACGCCCCTTCACCGCGCCACCGTTGGTTTTGATCGGGTTGCCGATCTGATGGACAGGGTTCTGTCCTCGGAGGTTCAGACCTCCACCTATCCACCCTACAATATTGAGCGCACGGACGAAGACGCCTACCGCATCTCGGTGGCTGTCGCTGGCTTCTCCGAGGCGGATTTGACCGTCGAGCAACGCGAAAACGCGCTGATCGTGTCGGCGAAGAAGGCGGATGAGAGCGCGGCAAAGACCTACCTGCACCGCGGCATCGCGACCCGTGCGTTTGAGAAACGCTTCCATCTGGCGGACCATGTTCGCGTGACTGCCGCTAACAATGCTGACGGCATGCTGCATATCGATCTGGTGCGGGAAGTGCCCGAGGCGTTGAAGCCGCGTCAAATCCAGATCGGCAAAACGGCTAAGGCGCAGGTTCTAGAAGCCTAAACCTTCGCATCAGTTGAGCGCCCCTCGTCCTCCCACGGGGGGCGTCTCATATTTTAGGTACAGAAAGTTTGAGGCGAATTGCCTCCTAAAACCACTGCCCCGGCTCCATCAATCCCAGCTCCAACAGTTGATTGGAGTGCCAGTCAAAATGGGCGGAGTTCTTCCACCAGAAGTGCGGGATCTCGTACATTGACCCCGGATTGGACACCAAGGCCTTCGCGGTTCGGAACGAGCAGATCGTGCCGGAGATATTGTGGTGCCACGGGCAGGCGTAGGTGTTGTACTCTTGCTCGCTAAAGGTGTGGTCGCCGTATAGCCTCAGATCCTTGGTGGCTTGGAACAGTCCTACGCGGTCGATGCGGCGGCGCAGCCACGGGATGTGCTCCTCAAAGCGCCAGCGCAAGCCGCCAAAGAAGTCCAACTGCCGTTCCAGCGCTTCGCCGTCCTCGCTAAACCGCGCAAGGGCATAGTAGCCGGACTTGTCTAGGTGGGCCTGATCTAGCGACACGGCGTTGGGATGCTTGCCGAGATCATTGGAGTATAGATCGACGACATAGGTCATCATGGATTGACGGCGTTCTTCGACGATGAAGGCGATCAACTCACGCACGTTGCGGGTTTCGCAAAACGGGAAGAACAAGTATTCGGCGTTAAAGCAGTAATGCATCCAGACGCCGGGAAAGAGTTTAATCACCTCGGTGGTGATGCTGGCGAAGGCATCTTGTTTGTGCACATCCGCTTCGATCAGGTGAAGACCGTCATTGTCCTCGGGCAACAAATGGCCTGCCGCGAAGGCTAGGATTTCGCGAAAGCCGGACTTCTTTAGATGATCGATGGTGCTTGTGACCTCGGTGTCATCTTCAATGAACAAAAGCGCAAACGGCCCCTTCGGGGAGAGTTGGCTGGTGGCGACGCTTAAAAAGTCGCTAAGTGAGCTGTGCCGCATGCCTGCCGTTCCATCGTTTCTGCTTGCGGCTAAACTCTGTCATCCCGCCTTGAATTGCAAGATCGCGCAGGCTGCGGTATGCCCCGCCCCAACCCTTGTTACACCGGTGCATCATGTCCAACACTAAGAAGCTCTTTATTAAGACCTATGGCTGTCAGATGAATGTCTATGACAGCGAGCGCATGGCGGAAGCTTTGGGGTCTGACGGCTATGAGACCACCGAGGTCATGGCGGACGCGGACATGATCCTGCTTAACACCTGTCACATCCGCGAAAAGGCGGCTGAGAAGCTGTATTCCGATCTGGGCCGGATGCGCCCGTTGAAGGACGAAAAGCCGGATTTGAAAATCGGCGTCGCGGGCTGTGTGGCCCAAGCCGAGGGGGGCGAGATCATGCGCCGCCAACCTATGGTTGATTTGGTCGTGGGGCCGCAGACTTATCACCGCCTTCCTGACCTGATGGCGAAGGTGAACAAGGGCGAAGCGGCGCTTGATACGGATTTCCCTGAAGAAGACAAATTTGAGCACCTACCCAAGCGGGTGAGCAAGGCACGCCCGTCTGCATTTTTGACCGTGCAGGAGGGTTGCGACAAGTTCTGCGCCTTCTGCGTTGTCCCATACACGCGCGGGGCCGAAGTGTCGCGCCCGCCAGAGCGCTTGATCGCGGAGGCGCAAAACCTAGTGGAGCGCGGTGTGCGCGAGATCACACTGCTTGGTCAGAACGTTAACGCTTACCATGGCGAGGGCGAGGATGGCACATGGGGGTTGGCTCGCCTGATATGGGCGCTGAGTGACATTGAGGGGCTCAAGCGCATTCGCTTCACGACCTCCCATCCTAACGATATGGAAGACGCTCTGATCGAGGCGCATGGCACCTGCGACAAGCTGATGCCATATCTGCATTTGCCGGTGCAATCTGGCTCCGACAAGATACTCAAGGCGATGAACCGCAAGCATACGGCCGCAAGCTATATCGAATTGATCGATCGCATCCGTGCTGCTCGGCCTGATCTATTGCTGTCAGGCGACTTTATTGTTGGCTTCCCCGGCGAGACGGAGGAGGACTTTGAGGCAACCATGGATTTGGTGCGCAAGGTAAACTACGGGCAGGCTTATTCGTTTAAATATTCGGCCCGTCCCGGCACGCCTGCCGCAGAAAAAGAGGCGGTCGCCGATGACGTCGCTTCTGATCGATTGCAGCGCCTTCAGGCCTTGCTTAGCGAACAGCAATACGCCGCGCAGCGTGGGATGGTTGGTCGTGTGGTCAAGGTACTGTTTGAGAAGAAGGGCCGCGAGGCTGGGCAGATTATCGGCAAGTCCGATTATTTGCACGCAGTCCATTGCGAGGCGCCAGAAGATATGATCGGGACGGTTCAATCCGTGCGCATCGTCGCAAGTATGACAAATTCCCTGACGGGTGAGTTGACGTAGGGTCGCAGAACTTCTGCATCTTTGAGGTAACGTTTTCGTGTGCGGGGCAGTTTGGCTTGCACAAAGTGAGTCAAATTTGCGCCATTGTCGCCGACTTGGCAACTATATGTAGTAAAAACTTCTTTAATCTATACTTAAGTTGGCTAAGATACGCATATATTGAGAGGCGGGTCGAAGCTCGGACAAGTCGCAATGAAACAGTTCAATGGTACAACAAAAAGAGGGACGGGGAACGTGCACATTAATCTCGTAAAATCCCTGAGGACAGCGATTACAGGATGCGCCGTAGCGGCGGCAACCTTGACGCTTTCAACAGAAGGCGCATCCGCGCAGCAGCAATACGTATTCACAGAAGATGGCTTTACCCAAGGTACGGTAAAAAACGGCAAGATCGCGCGTCGTACGACTATTCGTGCAGAGCGTTATGTTCCAACCATCTGGATTGATCCCGATGGCTGTGAGCACTGGGTTATGGATGACGGGTTCGAAGGATTTATGACGCCGCATGTAACGCGTCAGGGCATTCCGGTTTGCCGACGTGGTAACACCTGTGCAGTTATGAACTCGGATCAGTTGTTTGCTACCAATCAAGCGAGCATCAACGGCGCAAACAAAAAACGCCTTCAAGAGTTCTTCAAGTCCGCAGGGGCGACAGCCTATGCGATCGAAGGTCACACCGACAGCCGCGCAAGTGACGCTCACAATCTGAACCTGTCGCAGCGCCGCGCACAAGCCGTGGCTCAGGTTGCCCGTTCCGTTGGGGCGCGAGTGGTGTCTACCCGTGGTTATGGTGAGCGTGTGCCGAAGGCGTCTAACGCGTCGACCAAAGGTCAAGCCGCGAACCGTCGCGTTGAAATTCAGTGCATTCGCTAAGGGGACGATGACATGAAATTGGTAAAAGCATTCACCGCCGTTATCGCTCTTGGCGCACTCGTCGCTTGCGAGGGTGGCACAGGCTCGAACAAAAATGACAAAACGCGTGATTACGGCCACTCCATCTTTGGGCGTGGTAAGAAAGACCTAAGCGAGCTTGAAGCTGGTATCTGGGTTGATCCACGCGGTTGCGATCACTGGATCATCGATGATGGCATCGAGGGTTACTTGTCTGCGCGTCTTGACCGCAATGGCAAGCCAGTATGTTCCGGTGCAGCCCCTCCCGGCTACGCAACTGGCAACTACCGTGGTTCCAAAGACATTGGCGACCCCATCTAGGCGCCTAGCATATAAGCAATTGGAAAAGGCTGTCCTCTGGGACAGCCTTTTTCGTTCCAATCACGTGAAAGATGACTTCTCCCCCTTGCGTGCTCATGCTGGCTCATGCACCCTAAAGGGGTAATATCCAACTCAGGAGAACTCATTGTCCACAAGTGATATGACCGTGGCCGCCACGAATACCGCCCCGTCTGAAACCCTGCTGGAGTTTCCCGACAACCGGTTGCTGATTGACTTATGTGGAGAGTTCGACCGACATCTGGCGCAAATTGAACAGGTGCTGGGCGTGCAGATTGTGCGCCGAGGCAACCAGCTTGCCGTGATGGGCGAGGCGATGGATAAGGCGGCCACCGTGTTGCAGGCCCTCTATGTGAGGCTGGAAGGTGGGCGAACTGTCGAGATGGCCGACATCGAAGCGGAGATCCGCATGGGGCGCGCCGCTGATATGGTTGAGGCCCAAGAGGGCGACCAGATCGAGATGTTCAACGGCGGCGACGTTGAGATCAAAACGCGCAAGAAAACCGTGGAACCACGTACGCAGGCGCAGAAGGACTACGTCAACTCATTGTTCAAAAACGAACTGGCCTTTGGCATTGGTCCCGCCGGTACAGGTAAAACCTATCTTGCGGTTGCCGTTGGTGTGTCGCTGTTCATCACGGGCAAGGTCGACAAGATTATCCTGTCACGTCCAGCGGTAGAGGCCGGCGAGCGTCTGGGCTTCCTTCCGGGAGATATGAAGGACAAGGTCGATCCTTACATGCAGCCGCTTTATGATGCGCTGAATGACTTCTTGCCGGGCAAACAAGCCGCCAAGTTGATCGAAGAAAAGCAGATCGAGATTGCGCCGCTCGCCTTCATGCGCGGGCGCACATTGTCCAATGCCTTCGTGGTGCTGGACGAGGCGCAAAACGCCACGACGATGCAAATGAAGATGTTCCTGACGCGCTTGGGGCAGGGCTCTCGCATGGTGATTACGGGGGACCGCTCGCAGGTGGACCTTCCACGTGGGGTGCAGTCGGGTCTGCGCGAGGCGGAGGATTTGATCAAAGGCGTCAAGGGCGTGTCGTTTAACTACTTCACCTCAAAAGACGTGGTGCGCCACCCGCTCGTTGCACGGATCATCGAGGCCTATGAGGAAGCGGAAGCCAAGGGCTGACCTCACGGTTTTTGAAGCATTCGCTCGCGCGCGGCCAACGCGCGCTGGCGCCCCTTTAATAGCTTATATGGTGCAGGGTTTGGCTCAGTTTGATCTGGCAACTTGGTTACGTTCCCTGTTGCCGCACTCCACCATTCAGTGCTCTGCCCCTTTTGAACAGGGACGGGCTTAAAGATAAGCGCGTCACGTTTGGCGTTGAAGGCGCACATGGACATGGGGCCATCTGATGTCATCGTCATGAAGACACAGGAGGCACAGCGCTCCGCGTCCAATTGCTCTGCATCCATGAAGCTGTGGATCAAAACGCTCATCCGGTGCACGCGCCCGCGGCTTGCGATTAACCCACTGCGGATTTTCCACAAAAGGCCAAGTCCTTTGATTAGCCCTTTCAAAGCAATCTTTGGCGTTCGGCGGATCATTCGCCCGATCACTGGTGCATTGCGTTCTACATCTGGGCTTTCCAGCGCCGGAATGAGTTGGCGCAGGAATGGTGCATCTGCTGTTACCGAAATCGCTTTTTTGCCTGCAACGAGCAAGATGTCGTACCTGTTACACTCGCGGTGCCCGATGGCCAGTGTCGCGCGAAGATCCGTTTCAAACCCTTTTGAAAGCGCGTCTGAGACGATATCGCGGGACAAGGCACTGGCATGATGATCCGAGACGCCACGCCCTGTGTCAGCACCCATTTGAAAGGACGCGAGTGTTATATGTGCCGCATGATCGCGAAAGAAACGGGCCATTAAGGGTAATTCGTCGATGTTGCCGTCAAACACAGTCGTGTTGAACAGAATGCGCAACCCAAGGCCTTTCGCCCTGTTAATGTAGTCACGCCTTACAGAGTTCAGGCTCGCTTCTGTTGGGTAGCCTTTGCGTTCTTCCGTCAGATCGACATGGAAGGCGACGTCATTTAATCCGGCACGTGCAAGACGCGTTAGCATAGTGCGTGTGGCGCGAATTCCATTTGTCATCAAACAAGACCGAAGACCCAAGCGGCGGATTTCGGTACAGATCGCTTCGAGATCTTCGACGGAGCGCAATGTGGGGTCGCCACCGCTGATCTGCACAGGCGTACCTGGCCCGTAATGCTGCGCAATCATCGCAATGCGGGTGAACAAGATCGGCAATGGTATGTCGTGGGCAAGCTCCGCGCGATCCGACAAGTAGCATAGCGAACAATCGAGATTGCAGCGCTGCGTTATTTCCAACGACACGCAGGCCATTGGATAAAACCGCCCCGCAGTTTGCAGGTCATCATATTGCCCCGCTGCAGCCAGGCCGTCGCGCAAAGGGGCTTTCTGGTCGGTTCCCTCAAAGGTGCGTCCTCGCGCGGCAAAAGCCGGATCGCCGTGAATGTCTAGATCGTTCGCCATAGGATGTTCCCGCGGTTAAATTCCGCCTTACGTTGTCGTGCATTCGGCCCTCACGCCAGAGGTCGTCTCCCAACAATGACGTGAGGTCTTTCAACATCGCGTCATGTCAGCGCGCACCCAATTAGCAAAGGTCAACCAACCTATGGCGCGTCGTTACTGTACTTCATTCAAAGACCAGTCGTAGTCATATCCATCAATGCGCCCGCGTGCCCGCAATGCGGCGGCTTTGGGCGCAGGAGACTTGCTGATCAAACGTGCAAGGACCTCATTTTCAGTGGCCCCGAAATCTTCGCGAAACCAGCTGTAAATCTTGGATGCTTGCACGCGTCCGTCGTCCCCAATGCTGATCCCACGATCATCCGCCAGATATGAAAGCTCCGCCACCTCAAATGCGGCATCAAGTCCTGACCCTTGCCACGCTTGTGGGGCTAGATTGGGACAAGAGGCTGCGGCGCAATTTAGGGCATAATGAATACGCGGTTCATTGAAGGTCGGGCGAATAATACGATGTTCAATGTCGTTGAGGCTAAGCGCCGTGCCATTGACCACAACGTCTTTGCGGTTCCACGGGCCAATGCTGAACGGTCCATCTTTGATCTTTCGGATACTGGTGACGGGATACGCATCTAGCACCACGCGAATGGTTTGCGCATTGTACAGGTTGATCCAATAGGCCAACTGATCATCACGCGTTAGATTGCTTGGATCTCTCTGCTGAAGCTGATTGATGAAGCTTGCCAAATTGGCTTGATCTGTTGCGCCAACAGCCTTGTAGTCCAATCGCGCGATGCCATTTGCGTCCTTGGTCCAATACTTGGCCAAGAACTGGTTATAGACAGCGTAGTTCACTCGTTCAGTTTTCCTTGGAGTTTGGAAGGCGAAGTCTTCGGACAACAAGGTCGGCTGTGGCAAGGCGAGACGCTCGACGGATGCACATGCGCCGAGGCTGACGGCAAGTGTGGCAATTATTAGGGGGCGCAGCATTATTGTCGTTCCTTTCGTTGGATCAAATCGAGTGTGTTCGGTATGGGGCCGTTAGGACAAGCCCCCCTCTCGCAGATGTGCACACTTGGGAATTCAAACAGCTCATGCGCGTCGCGAGTGCTGTGAAGCTGACGATTTCGCCAAAGCGCTCACTCTGCCACCGAAGGTGTCATTTTCTGTAACTTACACGAAGATCGGCTTTGCTTTAGTCGCTGCCTTGCAGGCGGGGTTTTATTGGAAAGGCAGGCGTTCCAAAGGCTTCGCGAAAGCCACGACGTATCCATGGTTATGATTGTGCGCATTTGCACCAAGGTTGTTAATCTCGTAAGAAGCTGTGTTTTTAATTTTTTAAAGTGATGGTTTTCAGATGGTTAGGTCGGCTTTCTACAGCCCGCATCACGTGAATCTCTGATCTAGTAACGGGTTCGACAGGTTGTGTGAGCGCGCGTTGCTATCTTCAGGGTTCTCGATCGGGCAACAATGTCTCATGCGAATTAATCGAAACACTGAAAACAGGAAGTGAGACATCATGACTTACACTGCAAAACGAAAAACGGTTTCCGCACTCTTCGCCGTAGTTATTGGTGCGGGCGTGGTTTTCGTAAGCCCCGCCGCCGCCGACAGCTTTAACGCACATGTTGTGCCTGCTGTATCGCACAGCGTCGATGACGCAGTTGTCGTACAGGCAAAGTCGAAAATCCACGGTCATAAGCGGCACCACCGCGCTTCGCGCCATCACCGCGCCTCACGTCACCACGGGTTTTCACGCCACCACCGCTTTTCCCGAACCCATCACAGGTCTGCACGTCGCCATGGATTTATTGGCTACCGTCATTCTCTACGAGGCCACAACCGCAAGGGCACGTTCCGCTCCTCAAGAGGGTTTTCGCGGTAGACCTCTCCCCATGAGTTTCGTCGCTACGCGATAAACTCGTCAATGCGTACTGCGCGATGCTCTGTCATGGAGCGTTGCGCCGCCATCCCCATCAGGACCGAGATCATGCCGTCGCTGAATCCGACTTCGGCCTCATCACGAACCCCGCGCACCAAATCCACGAAGCCTTGGTGTTGGTAAAAGGTCGATCCGTTGTGATCGCCCGCATCCAGAATGGTCGGGTCAACAGGGACCTCACGCACATATGGCCCCTTGGGATCACGTGGGCTGACAATGACTTGGGGCACTGGTGGGGCGCCCAGATGTTCCGGCCAGAAACGCCCGGGACCAGGAACCAATGCCTCGATCTTGCCCTTGGGCCCCACCGCGCTGACCTCTTCTTGGTACCGCGCGCCCTCGGCAAACATGCATAGCTCCAGAATGGAGCGCGCGCCGGAGGCGAAGTCGACAATGACATAGCCGTTGTCGAAGATGTCCGGTGTCTCGCCCTCGTAGCTCTCATCCAAATGGTTCACGTCCTGCCCGCCCGATGCCATGACGCGGATCGGCTCCGACTGCATGACGAGGCGCATCAGGTCGAAGAAGTGGCAGCATTTCTCAACAAATGTGCCGCCTGTCTTCGCGTTGAAGCGGTTCCAGTCGCCAATTTTGGGCAAGAAGGGGAAGCGGTGTTCGCGGATGGTGAGCATTTTGACCCCGCCAGTGGCCTCGGCGGTCTCATTCAAGAACGTCGCGATGGGGGGCATGTAGCGGTATTCCATCGCGACCCAAACGGGGGCGGGGTAGTTTTGGCGAAACGTCTCCATGCGGGCCACGTCGTTTGGGTCGGTGAACAAGGGTTTCTCAACCAGAACGGGCAGGGGGCGTTTGGCGGCCAATGCCTCCAGTTGCTCGATGTGCCGGAAGTTTGGGCTGACGATCAGGATGCAATCTAGATCCGCGACTTCCAACAGGGCGTCGATGCTGTCCACCAAAGTTGCGTCTGGCGCAAACTCCAATGCCTCGTGCGCCATGTTCGCATCCGGCTCGAAAATTGCACTGACGCGGGTGTCGGGCAAAAGGGCTATGTTGCGCAGGTGCTCTTGCCCCATCATCCCGCATCCGATGACGCCGTAGTTGACCAGTTTCGCCATGTCGTTTTCCTATTTTAACCGCTGCACATAGCGTGCGGTGTCTGTGTCATACCATGTTCGCGAATACTCGACGGGGCGTGATTTTTGCCCCCAACTCAAGCGTTCGATAAATCCTGATGTGTCGCCGATGGGCGTGCCAAATTCGGGTGGGGCCCAGTTGGGAACCTGTCCAATGCTGACGTAATCTTCGGCGCGGGTGATCCAAAATCCCAGTTTCACTTGGTAGTAGTGATAAAGGGAATCCGACGCGTGCTCCGTTAGGACCGTTCCGCTGTCCGCGTCGAGCCAAATTTCTTCGACCGCGGCAGGAACCTTGTTCAAAAACCGCAATCGGCGCATTCGAGTGCCGCGATTGGACGTGCCAAATTCCGGCAAGTCGCTGGGCTTATCGCATTCGCGAATATCGAGGAATTTCGCCGTGGGAAGCCCGCCACCAGTTAGCAGTTCAATGCGAAACATCGAATAGATACTTCGCGCTGCCGAATTGGAACTCACGTAATTGCCTGACCCTTGCACCCGTTCCAGCAACCCTTTTTCCTCTAGGATTTTTAGGGATTTTCGCAAGGTGCGCACGGTCACTTGATGGGTCGCGGCCAACTGACGTTCAGGTGGCAAACGTTGGCCGTCAGCCAACCGGCCAGCCGCAATTTCGCGGATTAGGACTTCACTGACTTGGGCATAGATCGGCAGGGCGGCGGGACTGTCGTGACGCTCGTACATGTGCGAGCCCCTCCCGTTCGCAAAATTGATACCCCATTGATCTACATCAAAGACAAGGTTACGCAAGAAGAAATTACGACACGGTTTGGGAGGAATCAGATGACAGTTGTTCCGGTGACATCACCAGATTTGGACGCGGTTGAGGTCTCTTGGTTCTCGGCGCTTTGCTCAGATGATTACCAGTTTTTGGGTGTGCCAGACGGCGACCTGCGCTCGTCTTGGGCGCATTGCTCTGACATCGTAAAAACCGCAGAGGATCAGGGATTTCGCAATATTCTGTGCCCGTCATCCTACCAAGTTGGCCAAGATACGCTCAGCTTTGTCGCTGGCTGCGCGCCGATCACTTCCAAGATCAACCTGTTGGCCGCAGTGCGGTGTGGCGAGATGCAACCGATCATGTTGGCGCGCACGCTTGCCACGTTGGATCACATGTTGGAAGGCCGCTTGACGGTCAACATCATTTCCTCGGACTTCCCCGGTCAAAAAGAGCCAAGCCCCTACCGCTACCAACGTTCGCGCGAAGTGGTGCAAATTCTCAAGCAGGCGTGGACGCAAGACGAGATTAACCACACTGGCGACATCTACGACTTCAAAGGGTTAACGACTGATCCGGTGCGCCCTTATCAATCGGGCGGTCCGATGCTGTACTTTGGCGGCTACTCCCCCGATGCGTTGGAGCTTTGCGGTGAATACTGCGACGTCTACCTGATGTGGCCGGAGAAAGTCGAAGAGCTGGAAGGTCGCATGAAGGCCGCGAATGAAGCCGCCAAGCGTCACAACCGCACGTTGGATTACGGGCTGCGCACACATGTGATCGTGCGCGACACTGAGGCTGAGGCCAAGGAATACGCTGAATACATCGTCTCTAAACTGGACGACGAGCAAGGCACCGCCATCCGTGACCGCGCCCTTGACGCCAAGTCGCTTGGCGTCAGCCATCAAGCTAAGAATCGCGATGTGGCGGATGACCATGGCTATATTGAGCCACATATGTGGACTGGTGTTGGCCGTGCGCGTTCGGGTTGTGGGGCGGCGATTGTTGGCTCCACCGATCAGGTGTTGAGCAAGCTGGAAGCCTACCAAAAGATGGGCATCCGCGCCTTTATCCTGTCCGGATACCCTCATATCGACGAGGCCAAGCATTTCGGTGCTCGCGTGCTGCCGCAGATGAAAACTTGCTCCTTGCCCGAAGAATACGGCCGCGTTCCCGCGCAGCCTCCCTCAACCCCACTTGCCGCAGGAGTCCGCCGCTAATGGACCGCATCTCGCTTACAACCGATCTTACTTTCAGCCGTCTTGTTTACGGCATGTGGCGTGTGGCCGATGATGCCGACACATCGCCCGCCTATGTGGAGGCCAAAATTCAGGCCTGCCTAGACCAAGGTATCACCACGTTCGATCAAGCTGATATCTATGGCGGTTATGTTGCGGAGGCCGTTTTGGGCGGCGCGTTGAAGGCGAACCCAAAGCTGCGTGACCAGATGGAGATCGTCACCAAATGCGATATCGTGGCCCCCGCCGGCCGCTATTCTGATGCGAAGGTGAAGCACTACGATACCTCGCGCAAACACATTGAGTATTCGGTTGAATGCTCGTTGCGTGACATGGGGATCGACCACATTGATATGTTGCTGATCCACCGCCCAGATCCTTTGATGGACCACGTTGAGACGGGCGCTGTCCTTGATGATTTGGTGCAAAGCGGCAAGGTGCGTGCGGTCGGCGTGTCGAACTTCCGTCCCTACGATTGGGAACTGCTGCAATCGGGCATGAAGACCAAACTGGCCACCAATCAGATCGAAATTTCGCTGGCCGAGGTCGCCCCCTTCACCAATGGCGATATGGCTTTTCACCAACGCCAAGGCAACCCGATGATGGCATGGTCGCCATTGGGCGGCGGCGAGTTGATGACCGGCACGGGCGACGTGGCGGACCGTTTGGATGCCATCGCGTCCGAGCAAGGCGTGGACCGCGCAGCGGTGGCGGTGGCTTTCCTGCTGCGCCATCCTGCAAATATCCTGCCGGTTTTGGGGACCAACAATCTGGACCGGATTTCCAAAATTTCCGATGCATTGAAAGTAAAGCTGGATCGTGAGGCATGGTTCTCGCTTTACGAGGCGGCTTTGGGGCGCGAGGTCGCTTAATGACCGTTCACGCGACTCCACCTTCCTCCAATACCTTTGTCCCGGATGAGACAAATACGCGCTTGCTGCGTGATGCATTCGGACGCTTCACAACAGGGGTGACGATTGTGACGGCGGCAACTGAGGGCGGCGTGGCGGCGATCACGGCGAACAGCTTTTCATCGGTATCCTTGACCCCACCACTGGTCTTGTGGTCGCCAGACCGAACCTCGCGCAGGTATACGCATTTTGAGAAGGCGACCAATTACGCGGTGCATGTTTTGTCGTCGGAGCAGAGCGATCTGTGCTGGGCGGTTGCAAAGGATGTTTACGCGTTGAACGATCACAATCTGAATTTAAACGCGGAAGGTGTGCCGGTTCTTGAGAATTGTTTGGCACGTTTCGAATGCACCAAAACAGCCGTCTATGAGGGCGGCGATCACGTTATAATGCTTGGCCAAGTATTGCGCGCGGAGATGCGCGAAGAGGGCGATCCGCTCGCGTTCTTTAAAGGGCAAGTGGGGAGTTTTACAGCACACTGACAGCGATGCGTCGAGGAGGGCGCAGCGTTCTCAGGGGAGGAAGACATGCAGATACTGTTAGCGACCGCCGGTCTGCTGCATTGGGTCAACAGCCGCGTTTTGGCGGTAGGCCGCTGGATTGGGATCAGCGCCCTGGCGATAATGGTCTGCCTGATCTTGGGGCAAGTCTTTTTCCGTTACGCCTTGAATGATGCGCCGAACTGGACAGAAGAGGGCGCGCGCTTTGGCATGTTGTGGATGACCGGTTTGGTGGCGCCGCTGGCCTACCGCATGGGGGGCTTCGTCGCCATCGATATGCTTGAGGAGGCGCTGCCAAAACTGCTTGCGGGGCTGTTGGGCATTTTGCTGTTGGCTATCTCGCTTTGGGTGCTGTTTATCGCGTGGGACCGCGGGCTGAACAACCACGTTGATACCTTGTCGGGGCGGGGTTGCTCATCATCCTTGCGTTGGCCGTTCGGCATTGAGATCGGTAAATGCGGGGCCAAGTTCCAGAACAACTACCAATATTCCGCCCTTTGGGTTGGGGTGAACCTGCTGATCCTCGTGAACCTAGAGCTGATTGTGCGCCAAGTTACGACCTTGCTGGGTCACGGCGATAAGCTTCCTGCGATCACCAATGATGATTTGGCGGGGGCTGACTGATGCTTCTTTGGTTCCTTCCGATATTCTTGCTCCTGATCATGATCGGCCTGCCGGTGATTTTCGCACTGCTGGCCTCACCCATCGCGTTGATCATGCTGGAAGGCGACCAGCGCAACGTGGTCGCGGGCCTTTATCGCAATCTCTACAATGGCATGGACAGCTTCCCGCTGATGGCGCTGCCGTTCTTCATGTTGGCCGGTGAGATCATGAACCGCGGCGGGATCACCTTGCGGTTGGTGGAGTTTTCGCAAGCCTTCATGGGGCATCTGCGTGGCGGTCTGGCGCATGTGAATATTTTGGCGTCAATCCTGTTTGCGGGGCTGTCTGGTTCCGCTGTGGCCGATACGTCTGCGCTTGGCTCGACCCTGATCCCCGCGATGGAGAAAAACGGCTACACCCGAAAATTCGCGGCGGCGATTACGGCGGCAAGTTCGGTCATCGGGCCGATCATTCCGCCCTCGGGCATTATGATCATCTATGCCTATGTGATGGGTGAAAGCGTGGCGGCCCTGTTCCTTGCGGGGATTGTGCCGGGTGTTCTTGTGGGCGTCGGCTTGATGGTCATGGTGCGGCTAATGGCGGATCGCTACGACCTGCCCAAGGCAGAACGTATCGTGCGCAAGGATCAGTCAATTACCCCACTAGAGGCAGGTGTCAGCTTCGTGCTGATCCGCATCAACATCGCGGCGGTTCTTTATGCGGTGTCGGGCTTGGTCACGTGGGTGCTGCCTATGGAGGTGAACGGCTGGCTGATCTTCTTGGTTGCCTTGCCGATTGCGCATGCGGTGGCGCAGGCAACCAAGGCGCGGGTGTCCAATGACTTCCGTTTGGTGTGCAAGAAGGCCGTCGCCCCGTTGCAAACCCCCATCATCATTCTGGGCGGGATCTTGATTGGGGTCTTCACTCCGACCGAGGCCTCCGCCGTGGCCGTCGCTTACGCGTTGATCATCAGCTTCTTTGTGCTGCGCTCGATGAACAGCCGTGATCTGATCGAGGTGCTGACGCGTTCTGCTGTGTCCACATCGGCGGTGCTGTTGCTGGTGGGCGCGGCGGTGTCGTTCAAGACCGTTGTATCGCTATCCTACGCGCCACAAATTCTGTCGGAATACATCTTGTCGCTGTCGGAAAACCCGCTGGTCTTGCTGTTCTTGATCAACATCTTGTTGTTCATCGTCGGCATGTTTTTGGACGCGGGCCCCGCGATCATCATCCTTGGTCCGATCTTGGGCCCGATCTTCGTCGACCTTGGCGTGCACCCCGTGCATTTCGCCATCATCATGTCGGTGAACCTGACTGTGGGGCTAGCGACGCCACCCATGGGGTTGGTGCTCTTCGTGGCCTCATCGGTTTCGGGCGAAAAGGTCGAGACTATTTCTCGCGCCATTTTGCCATTCCTTGCAGTGGAGGTCGTCGTGATCTTCCTCATCACCTATGTCCCCGCCATTTCTATGACGGTGCCATATCTTGCCGGTTTCTTGGGTTGCGGCCCAGAGGTCGGTTTCTCGGCTTGCATAAGCCCATCGCCGTAAGCACGGTGGTAACCACAAAGGACGCCTTCAAGCGTTCCATTAGAATCCATAGGGAGGATACTATGCTTAAGACTCTAACCAAAGTGGCCATGACGGCCGCACTGCTGGCGACACCTGTTGCGGGTTGGGCTGCGGATTTCACGATCCGTGCCACTGCGAACTCGAATGAGAACGACGAAGACTATGACGGTCTAGTCGTGTTCAAAAACTACGTTGAATCAGCCTCTAATGGTCGCATTGAAGTGGAGCTATTCATCGGCACACAGCTTTGCGCAACCGGTGCAGAATGCCTTGAGGGCGTGGCCGAAGGCTCCATTGATGTCTACATCTCCACCTCTGGTGGTGCCGCGGGCATCTTCCCATATGTGCAGGTTCTCGACCTGCCATACCTGATGGCAAATGACCGCGTGGCAGAGGCCGTTCTAACCGGCGACTTCACTCGCAAGATGCGCGACATGGCGTTGGAAACATCCGACGATGCGATCCGCTTGATGACCATCGGCAACACTGGCGGCTGGCGCAACTTTGCCAACACCAAACGCCGCGTGGCAGAGCCTGCGGATATGGACGGCTTGAAAATCCGCACGGTGGTTGCTGACCTTCCGCAAGAGCTTGTGAAAGCCCTTGGTGCGTCTCCAACTCCGATCCCGTGGCCAGAGCTGTTCACCTCGTTCCAGACAGGTGTTGTTGAAGGCTCGAAAAACGGCATCACCGACATCATGGGCATGAAGTTCCCTGATGCAGGTCTGCAGTACGTAACTCTTGACGGTCACGCCTACATGGGTGCGCTGTGGTGGATGTCCAACGCGAACTTCCAAGCCATGCCGGAAGACATGCGCCGTGTTGTTGTAGATGGCTTCAGCCAGTTGCAGCAGGCTACATTCGCGTCGCCAAAGCGTAAATCCATCGAGGCTTACCAAGCCTTCGTTGAAGGTGGCGGCGATCTGTACGTCCCATCCCCAGAGCAAAAAGCAGCCTTCGCAGAAGCGGCGAAACCAGTTCAAGAATGGTTCCGTGGCAACGTAGATGGCGGTAATGAAATTCTGGACGCATTGGTCGCAGCCGTGGGTGAGGCCGAGGCTGGTCTTGCCGCTGACTACGCCAAAGACCTGAACTAAATCACTTGGGGCCGCGCGGATGTTCCGTGCGGCCCCGATCTTTGGGATGCTACTTAAACGGGTACATCCAGCCCTTGTAATCGGCGACAAGCACATGCGCTTTATCGATCATCTCCGGCGTCATCTTTTTGACCACTTCCTCAAGGCTGATCGCCGCATCAGGGTCGCCGCCAATGGCCGACAGTGTGTACCACATGTAAGCGCGGGTCAGATCGGGCGCAGGCATGCCACGACCCACCTCATAGTACCACCCCACGGCGGATTGCGAGCCCGGATGCCCCTTCATGGAGCTACGCAGATACCATTCAAACGCCCGCTCGTCGTCGCGCTCGACGCCCAAACCCATCGCATACATAATGCCGATCAACTCCTCGGCGTCGGCATTTCCGGCCAAGGCAGCGGGCGTCAATTCGGTGTAGGCCTGCTCGAACTTGTTGCTCTCCATAAGGTCACGGGCATGTTCAATATCGGCAAAGGCGGGGCTTACCGTCATCAGCAAGGCAATAAGAGTTCTCATTGGGGCAAAGCCCTCCTTCTGGTCGCAGGGTTGGTTCCAGCATCACTCAGTGCTGAGCCCCTTCCGGCCGCTTTGACGGCCGATGATTTCCTACCTGTGGACCGCAAACAGGCGGCTCTCGGTCAACTATTATTCTACGATAAAATCCTGTCTGGGAACAAGAATATCAGCTGTGGCACCTGCCATCATCCAAAGTTTGGAACCTCTGACGGGTTGTCCTTGGGGATTGGCGAAGGCGGTGTCGGGCTAGGGACGGAACGTCACGCAGGCACCGGCCAATCGCGTATCGAACGGCGGGTCCCCCGCAACGCGCCAGCCTTGTGGAACCTTGGCGCACGCGACGTGCATACGTTGATGCATGACGGACGTATCAGCGCGGCGGATACTTACGGAAATCTGTTCAACACCCCAGCCGAGGAATGGCTGCCCGACGGCGTCGATAGCGTGTTGGCTGCGCAGGCGTTCTTCCCGCTGACCTCCGAGACGGAAATGGCGGGGGGCACCGGCGAGAACCAAGTGTCAGGGGCGGTGACCGACCGCATCGACAACGGCTGGCCAATCATCGCCAAACGGGTGCGCACGATCCCACAGTACGGCCAAAGGTTCGTCGACGCCTTCCACCACATCACGGCACCCGAGCAAGTTACAATCGTCGAGATCGCCAACGCTTTGGCCGCGTTTCAATCGCTAGAGTTCCAAAGTATCGATAGCCCGTTTGACCAGTATCTAGCGGGTAACACTGCCGCAATAAACAGGGCACAAAAGCGTGGGCTTGATCTGTTTTACGGCAAGGCGGATTGCGCGTCGTGTCATAGTGGCAAGCTGATGTCGGACCAGAAATTCCATGCAATCGGTGTGCCGCCCTTTGGGCCCGGCCGTACGCGCCGTTTCGACTTGATGGCGCGCGATGTTGGGCGTTTGGGCGAAAGCGACCGGATAGAAGACGCCTACAAGTTCCGCACTCCGATGTTGCGCAATGTGGCCCTGAGCGCCCCTTATGGTCACAATGGGGCGCATAAAACGCTGGGGGACATGATCCGCCAACATATGGACCCGCAGGGCATGTTCGATGAGTGGACGCCGGCCTCCGCCAACTTGCCCAAGGTCGAATGGTTGCAACATGCGGATTTTCTGATCTGGCAGGACCGCGCCGAGATTGAACGCCAATCGCGTGTTCTGGCCTCTGTGACGCCCACGCTATCCGAGGCGGAGATCGCGGATTTGGTGGCTTTCTTGGGGGCACTCACCGGCAGTTCGTTGGACAGGCCTGAGTTCGGTGTGCCCAATACAGTGCCCAGCGGTTTGGCCGTCGACCTATTGAACGTCAGGTGATTTTGGCCACCGCGTCGTCAACCTAATTGAAACGGCAAGGCTGACCTGTGTGCATCATGCAGCAAAGGGCCCATTTTGCCGTTTTTCTGCATCGCAGCTAAAGTCCGGTTCCGAGAGATAGTTCAAAAACTAATCCTGAAATTACTTCCCATTCCGGGCATTGGCGCAAAGAAGTGGCGCTGCGGTGCAGCTTTCGCATTTCTGACATTCGGCAGGCTCAATGTCAGGGTCAAACTTTGACAAGTTTAAAGTCTAAAAGTGAGCTCTTTCGTTGAACTCGCTGTACCAAGTACGAACGACAGCTTAGTCGAAATCGCTTTGAGTGTCGTTCCGTCCAACAAAGGACCTCTTGGAGGCAGATATCAAATAAGGAATGATGCCCGGCGCAGATTGATATCGCCGGGCACCGTGAATTTTATGATCTACATGATGAAGCAGTCATCGAAGGGCAATTCTGGCTCAGGAATGTCACCTAAGTTGGCAAAGTCCAATGCCTCCGAAGACGC